>NZ_JAYKLX010000001.1:0-195893 GCF_035285365.1 Aquimarina gracilis
TCTTACTGAAGACGGAACTAACCTTATCATCACTGATTCCGATGGTAGTACGGTTTCTATTGCTCTTGCTGATATTGATACCAACACTACGAACGCAAGTCTTACTGAAGATGGTACCAACTTAATCTTAACCGATTCGGATGGTAGCACCGTAGCGATTGCATTAGCTGATATTGATACCAACACTACGAACGCAAGTCTTACTGAAGATGGTACCAACTTGATCTTAACCGATTCGGATGGTAGCACCGTAGCGATTGCGTTAGCTGATATTGACACCAATACAACCAATGCAAGTCTTACTGAAGACGGAACTAACCTTATCATCACTGATTCCGATGGTAGTACAGTTTCTATTGCTCTGGCTGATATTGATACTAATACTACCAATGCAAGTGTAACTGAAGATGGAACTAACCTTATCATCACTGATTCTGATGGTAGTACGGTTTCCATTGCTCTGGCTGATATTGACACCAACACTACGAACGCAAGTCTTACTGAAGATGGTACCAACTTAATCTTAACCGATTCGGATGGTAGCACCGTAGCGATTGCGTTAGCTGATATTGATACCAACACTACGAACGCAAGTCTTACTGAAGATGGTACCAACTTGATCTTAACCGATTCGGATGGTAGCACCGTAGCGATTGCGTTAGCTGATATTGATACCAACACTACGAACGCAAGTCTTACTGAAGATGGTACCAACTTGATCTTAACCGATTCGGATGGTAGCACCGTAGCGATTGCGTTAGCTGATATTGACACCAATACAACCAATGCAAGTCTTACTGAAGACGGAACTAACCTTATCATCACTGATTCCGATGGTAGTACAGTTTCTATTGCTCTGGCTGATATTGATACTAATACTACCAATGCAAGTGTAACTGAAGATGGAACTAACCTTATCATCACTGATTCCGATGGTAGTACGGTTTCTATTGCTCTGGCTGATATTGATACCAACACTACCAATGCTAGTCTTACTGAAGATGGAACTAACCTTATCATCACTGACTCTGATGGTAGTACGGTTTCTATTGCTCTTGCTGATATTGACACCAATACTACCAATGCAAGTGTAACTGAAGACGGAACTAACCTTATCATCACTGATTCCGATGGTAGTACGGTTTCCATTGCTCTGGCTGATATTGATACTAATACTACCAATGCTAGTCTTACTGAAGATGGTACCAACTTAATCTTAACCGATTCGGATGGTAGCACCGTAGCGATTGCATTGGCTGATATTAATGAAAATACAAGTATAACTCAAGCTACTGATAATACCGATACTGAAGTTACAGCTACAACGGCAAGAACTATCGCTACGTATACAAACGAAGCAGGAACAGATGTTACCATAAATGAAACTGTAACTTCTCTATCACAAGATGATACGAGTACAACAGGAGAAATTACCTATACCGATGAAAATGGAAATGATAGCACCGCTCAAGTAGTAGCTGCAGAAGCAGATAACCAAATTACAGTTGGTGCCAACGGAGGTGCCTATTTACAAGCGGTACCAACTATTTATGCGGCCGGAAAAGTAAATGCAGATGGGACTGTTAATACTGGTGCTATATTCAATGCTACTGTCACAAAGGTTACTACAAATAATGGCGGTTCTGGTGGTGGAACCGAAGGAGATTATCAAATAACCTTTGGTACAGATTTACCTGCTTTGACAAATTCTAATTATATTATTCAATTAACCATTGCAGACTGTGCAGGAGATTGTCCAGGAAATACTGGTCAAGATTATGACGATCCAGGAATAACCTATTACTCTCAAACGGCGGGTGGATTCTTTGTCAATATTGGAGATAGTGATAACGGAACTACTCAAAAAGATGATATCGATCTAGAGTTTATGTTTACCGTAATCAGACTTCCGTAATAAATAAATAGTACTTTAAACACGTTATTTAAGATGAAAAAGTTACCCCTCATAATATCAATTTTCATTCTGTCTTTAAACATTCATGGACAAATTGGTCCCAATGATGCAGGCGCTTTAATGGGTTTACCTCAGGCTACAGATTTGACAGAAATAAATAATATTCTTAATCCCCAAATAGGTTCAGTAGTATTTAATTTAGATGATGAAGAGATTTATAGATATACTGGGACTACCAATGGATGGCAAATAGCAACCGACGATCAATTTGATGATGAAGTAGAACTTAGAGACCCCACAATTGATGTAAATTATGACTCTGCCGCCGGTACGGGTACAACACCTATTTTTATTACCCCAGCACCTGAAACCGATGTTCAGGAAGTAATACAAGCGATAGCCCCTATTACATCAAAAGCCGGACGTGTGTTCTTCCCACCATCTATTGAGATTGACGCATCTGTTAATGTGAATGGAGAAACAATAGATTTATATCAAGCTTATTTAGATCAATATTCACTTAACCCACCGGGAACAATATTATCTGCAGTAAGTAATGGAGCCCCGCCAAGAATACCGGTTTATGATGCCGATGAGCTCTATTATTATGTAACCTATGCAGACGATACTATTTTTAGAAATATCTCTATTACTGAATTAGGTGTAATGACCTATGATATTATAGGGCAACCAACCGACGACAATACTATAATTAATGTAGTATTCGTAGTGAAGTAAAAAGATACAAGTATTGATGAAAATTCATTATAACATACGATTTTATGTAATACTTGGCTTTGCTTTGCTTCTAACAGGTGCAGGATTAAGATCACAAGATATTTTCGAAGATTTTGAAGCCGGTGCCGCTGGTTGGACAACAGCAGGTAATCAAACTGCTGGTAATTATGTAATTGGAAATCCTGTAGGTACCAATTGGCAATTAGAAGACGATCATACTCCAACCGGAGTTAATGCGGTGTTTACTGGTGCCAATCCAACAGGAGCCGATGGAACCGATGATGTCGATGGTGGAACAGCTATATTACTATCCCCAGTGTATAGTGTTGCTGTAGAATCTACTTTATCTATGTGGTATTTCTTTGGACAACGTGATGCTGGAGATGATACCGGAGATTTCTTTTTATTAGAATATTCTGTTGACGGTGGAACCAACTTTACTTCTATTGTTTCCATAGGAGATGTCACTTCCAATCCTGCATGGACTCAAAGCCCAGGTGTTACAATTCCTGCGGGATCCAATCTCCAAATACGAATGCAAGCAGCAGATGGCCCCAGTACTGGGGATATCGTGGAGGCAGGTATTGATGACATTTCTATTACAGCTAACGCCCCAGTTATAACTATAGATGATGTTACGGTGAACGAAGATGCTGGAACTATGACTTTCACTGTAACTCATTCTGGACAGGATGCAAGTTCTGACTTTACAGTAAGCTATACAACCGTAAACGGAACTGCTACCAGTGGGACAGATTATACCAGTCAAAGCGGAATTCTTACATTTTCAGGAACCAGTGGTGATACGCGAACCATTACAATTCCCATACTTGATGATATCATTTCAGAACCAACAGAATCTTTTTTTGTAAATCTCCCAAGTTCCAATGATCCATCTGTAGTTATAGTCGATTCTCAAGGAGAAGGCACCATTACAGATATTATTCCTTTAAACCAACCCTTAGAACTTTTTGATCAATTTAATGGGTATGTTGACTATGCTGTTGCAGGGGGTACTTTTAGAACTAGTGATACCAGTCCTTGTAATATTAGTACTACTTCTTCGGGTACACTTACATCACCTATACCCGCTACAGCTACTATAGAGAAAGCATATTTATTATGGGCACATTCTTCGCTTACACAAGATACAAATGTAACTTTTGAAGGTCAAAATGTTACCGCAACTGAATTAACACAAGGTTTTGTTGCTGCCAGTGGAGGTCTCAATTTCTTTGGAATGGTTAGTGATGTAACATCAATAATACAAGGCATTTCAGATCCTTCTAACAATACATATGACTTAACCGATCTTGTAATAGACAATACTGATACAAATAATAGTTATTGTACGACCACTACCGTCTTAGGTGCATGGAGTTTAATGATTTTCTATTCAGACCCTTCTTTACCTGCGGCTAGTATATCTATGTATAATGGTTTTGATCCTCAATCAGACAATACCACAAGTTATACATTGGATGGTTTTTTTGCCATTGGTTCTACGGGATCCAAAACTACCATCCTCTCGTGGGAAGGTGACCAAGGATTAGCCAATAATGAATCATTAACAGTAACCACTGGAACCGGTACTTTTAATTTACTTGGGGATGGAGATAATACAACAGGTCCTCCAAGTGCCAATCCATTTAATTCTACAATATTTGACAATACCGTTGCACCAATTGTAAATAATGCAACAGCCTATGGTCTGGATCTCGACACTTATAATGTGGCTTCTTTTGTGAGCCCTGGAGATAATTCAATCACCACCAATGTAGGAGTTGGACAAGATCTCGCCATATTAAATACAGTATTACTTAAAGTACCAGGAAACCTGATAGTAGGTACAGTGTTTGAAGACATAAATTACCCAGGTGGAACAGGTCGTAATCTTACTACCTCCTCTGGCATCCCGATTCCAAATGTAACA
The DNA here is from genome assembly GCF_035285365.1 of Aquimarina gracilis. Classification (NCBI taxonomy): domain Bacteria; kingdom Pseudomonadati; phylum Bacteroidota; class Flavobacteriia; order Flavobacteriales; family Flavobacteriaceae; genus Aquimarina; species Aquimarina gracilis. Next base: position 4,587 of record NZ_JAYKLX010000001.1, read on the forward strand.
GTTGAGCTCTACGACAATTCGAACAATCTTGTTGAAACCACCACAACAAATGCTTCTGGTGAATATGTTTTTGGAGGAATGGTTAATGGAGATTATAGTGTTCGCGTAATTAACACCACAGTAAGATCAACACGAGGTGGTGGTTCTACTTGCACAACGTGTATTCCTGTACAAACTTTTAGATCAAATTATGTGGGGAGCAGTATTACCGAAATTACTAATGAAATAGGAGGAGCAAATCCGGCAGGACAAGAAGTTGGTGCCGGCACATTAACTGGGGCTCAAACCATATCTAATGTTACTATTACTAGTGAAGGAGCAGTAGATCTTGATTTTGGCTTTAACTTCAATACGATTGTAAATACCAATCAAACTGGCCAAGGTTCTTTAGAACAATTCATTGTAAATTCTAATAATTTAGATGAAACTGGATTAGATATTGCCGTTCATCCAAATGATGGTACTTTGAATCCTGCAGCCGGAGAAGATACTTCAATATTTATGATCCCAACATCGGATTCTGGTTTTACAGCTGGTTCTTACTTTGATATAGCTATAGGTACCGGAAATGCACTTTCGGCAATCACGGCAAACAATACGATTATCGATGGTCGAACACAAACCGCATTTACTACAGATACCAATCCAGGAACCGTAGGATCAGGAGGAACAACAGTAGGTACATCTGCCAATGCACTACCTAATTACAATTTACCCGAAATTCAAGTCCATCAAGATGATGGAAATGCATTGGTTGTACAAGCAAATAATATCGTGATAAGAAATATTGCAGTATATACAGATGCTCTAGCAGGAATTTCTATAGAATCTGGTTCGGCTACAATAACTGAAAATTTAATCGGAGTTGATGCCACCGGTAATGCTGTGGCTGGTCAAAATATTCTAGACGGCGTACTTATTACAGGAGGTACCGCGACCGTTGAAGCAAATTACATTTCTGCCAATGAAAGAACTGGAGTTAGAATCAGTGGCGGAACAACTACAGTGATACAAAATAATCATATCATAGATAATGGAATTAGTAGCGGAGGAAGTGCAAACTGCGATGATAACATTCGAATTACCGCTGGATCTGGTATACAAATCCGTCGAAACCTAATTCAAAATGCGGCTTCTGTAGGTATCGATAGTGAAACAGGTAGTGATGGGGTGATAATTTCTGAAAACACAGTTTCAAACAATGGAATTAGCACCAACTCTTGCAATGATATAGGAATACGAGTAAGAGGTAGTAATTTTCAAATCATTAATAATATCATTCACAATAATGTACAAGACGGAATAGTAATAGAAGAAAATGCTTCGTCTGGCAACTTAATCTCACAAAATTCTATATATGCGAATGGCCAACTTGGTATTGACCTAAGCCCAAATAATGCAGGTGATGGAGTCACTCTAAACGATAATGGAGATGGTGATACTGGGCCAAACGAATATGTGAATTTTCCAGTTTTTGAATCGGCATCTATATCAGGTAATCAACTCACAATTGTTGGCTGGGCAAGACCAGGAGCAATAATAGAAGTATTTTTGTCAGATCTTAGTACGGGTTCTGCTAGCGTAGGAGACAATCAAATTACGGGACCTTCAGGTGCTGTTACTCAAGATTATGGTGAAGGAGAAACCTATCTAACCACAGTTATCGAAGGTAGTGTAAACGATAATGATACAGCCAATTCTCTCTATAATGATGTAGATGGAAATACTGATACTACCGAAAGATTTAATTTTACCATTACTTTGGGAACAGCTATTCCCGTAGGAAGTATACTAACAGCTACTGCAACAGACCCAGTTACCAATTCCACATCAGAATTTGGAGGAGCCTATACGGCAGGAGCTGCTACCGTTATAACTAACAGAACTATAACCTATAGAGCAAAACAGAATTAAGATGAAAAGAGGACATTACATAGGAGCATTTGTAGTTGCAACACTTTTGCTATTCAAAAGCTATAGTCAAGAAGCCTTTCACAATTTCGGCAATTTGCAAATACATACCGATGGCGAAGTTGGTTTTCATATGGATCTTATCAATGACGGAACCTTTAATCAAAATGAAGGTTTTGCAGGTTTTTATAGTCCCGATGATCGACTTACCATTTCTGGAACCAATCGCCCTGTATTCTATAATATGGAAATTGATGTCTTTGATGACCTTTTTTTAGAAGTAGCTACCGGTGTTCGTAATTTTCAACAATTTACAACTGGAAGAGTGCAAACACCTAGAAATCGAGGAAGCATTACTACCTCTTTAGATTATTTAAACGATGCGCCCTATGCAGGCGAAGATGACGAACATTTCGTTGATGGGTATGCTTCATTAACTGGTGATTTAGATTTTACATTTCCGATAGGAGATGATTTTAGATTGCGCCCAATGAGAATTCAAGATGGCGCTTCTGCCAATACTTCCAGAGGAGCATATTTTTTCGAAGATCCTAATTTTCCAAACTTTTTCTCAGATCGTTTTGATACCGAAAGTCGTGCTCCTACTTTATTTGCTGTAAGTATATTCGAATTTTGGGATCTTGATGGAGATACCGAAACTCGTGTAACGCTTACTTGGGATGACAATAGTAATATCCCAACACTGGTTGAAGACCTGGACGGTCTTAGAGTAGTAGGATGGAACGAGACTACTGGCGAGTGGGATAACTTAGGAAATGCCGGAACTACAGGAAATTTAAGTAATGGTGAAATCACTTCGGATCCATTTATCCCAAATAATTATGTAGTACTTACTTTTGGCAGCTCAGACCGTATTTTGGATGGAGACTTAGAGATATTTACGGCAGTTTCACCTAATGGTGATGGTCTTAATGATACCTTTATTATACAAGGTATCGCTCAATTTCCTAATAATGAGCTTTCAATTTTCAACCGTTGGGGAGTATTGGTATACAACAAAAAAGGGTATGACAATTCTTGGGGCGGGATTTCTGAAGGAAGAGCTACTATAGCCAAAGGTGAAGAGCTTCCGGTAGGAACGTATTACTATGTCCTAAAAATTGATGGACAAAAGGACCAGGCGGGATACCTATATATTAATAGGTAATCTTTTCCCATTTAAACTACACTTGTTAACGCATTGAACAACAAATCCATACCTTAATTTTATGTGAAATCTCTCATAAAATCCACCTTTTTTAAGGTTTCCCTCAAAATGTATCATGATATAATTCTTACCTTTGTATCTAGTTGGCACCAAGTCGTCAAATTGTAGTCAACCGAAATTCTTACTTAATAATTACCCCTTTATATTATTTGATCAAACACATACCTGTGTTTAAAAACTAAGGTATGGTATTAGTATGCCTGTTAGTTATTTGATAACTCTTAGGTAAAACTTTTGGACAGTATCGTTCTTTCTTTTTTGTCAAAAAAATCATTTATGTACTCTAAGATGCATTTATAAATAATTATCCCTGTAAATACCTGATGAAAATTTTTGACAACTAAGAATAAATATAGTCCATCTGGAATGTTTTAAAAAGTTATGAAACACACGTCGAGTAAGATATTTGTATTCTTAATTCTTTTGTTATTTCCTTTTTTGAAGGTAATTTCACAACAAGGTACTGTAACAGTAGAGGTTGATTGGCCAGATTATGCAGAAGAAAATAGAGTACGAATATTCAGTATTGATGGTACTCTTCAACTTGAAGAATGCGTTCCTGGTGATTGTTATGTGGCTAACAATGCCAGAATTCAAAATTACACCAATACGCGTACGATTGATTTAAACTACGGAGGATATGGCCTTCTGATTTCTGATCGTTTTGGCGACGGATGGAATGGAGCCGCCAGTGTAAGAATTTTAGTAGATGGTGTAGAAGTATTGAATGTTACAAAAGCAGATGATGGTAATGAATCTGAGTTCTTTGGTTTTTCAGTTTTTGACTCTTCAATAACTCAAAACCCACCTTTAACCCTTTTTGATCAATTTAATGGATATTATGACTATACTGTTGCTGGAGGAACTTTAAGAACAAGTGATGCAGATCCATGTGCCATTACGACCAATTCTTCGGGTACTTTAACTACACCTATTCCAGCAGGGGCCACCATTGAAAAAGCATATCTATTTTGGGCGCACTCTAACTATACAGTAGATACCAATGTAACCTTTGAAGGTCAAAATGTTACTGCAGATGTAATTAATCAATACGCTATTAGTCAAATCTCATTTTTTGGAATGGTAAGTGATGTTACTACCATAATACAAGGCATTTCTGATCCCTCTACAGAAACGTATAATTTTAGCGATCTTAATATTGACAACACAAACAACACAGGTTTTTATTGTGGTTCGACAACCTTGGGTGGATGGAGTTTAATGATTTTTTATACAGAACCTTCCCTACCTCCTAGCAGAATTAATTTGTACAATGGATTCAATGGACAACAAAATTCTAATTCTAGTTATGTAGTAGATAATCTTTTTGCTATTAGTAGTGTAGGTGCCAAAACTACAGTTCTTAGCTGGGAAGGAGATCAAGGACTTTCGGGAGGAGAAGAATTAGCAATTACCACCAGCTCAGACCCAACTCCAGTTCCTTTAAAGGGAGATGGCGATAACATTGCTCCTACCGAGAATCCTTTTAATTCTACAATTTTTGATAACTCAACAGGAACAGTTGTTAATACCACTAATTCATATGGTTTAGATTTAGACACTCATAATATAACAGGTGCTATAGATCCAGGTGATACCAGTGTAACTACAAATGTGACTGTTGGTGGAGATATTGTTATTCTTAATGCAGTAGCCTTAAAAGTGACCAGTAATTTGATTGTTGGAACCGTTTACGAAGATGTTAATTATTCTGGTGGATCTGGACGAGATCAAACTGTAGCTTCCGGAGTTCCTATTGAAAATGCAGTTGTTGAATTGTATGATAGTTCTGGAAATCTAGAGCTAATCGCAACAACAGATAGTTCAGGTGAATATGTTTTTGCCGGAATGGCTGATGGAGATTATAGCGTTCGGGTAGTAAACAACAGCGTCAGATCAACAAGAGGAGGCGGAACCACTTGCACAACATGTATACCCATTCAAACCTTTCGTAGAAATTACACCGCAAGTACATTAAGTGATATTCCCGATGAAATTGGTGGAGCAAACCCAGCCGCTGAAGATCCCGGAGCCGTTACTACCATAGGGAATCCAATACCCGCAGGAGCACAAACAGTATCAACGGTTTCTATAAGTGGCGAAGGTGCAGTAGACTTAGACTTTGGGTTTAATTTTAATACTATCGTCAATACCAATGAAGACGGCCAAGGATCATTAGAACAATTTATCATTAATTCGAATAATCTTGATGAAACAGGATTGGATATCGAAGCACATCCAAATGATGCTACACTTGATCCGGCTGCAGGGGATGATACTTCGATATTTATGATTCCTACCAATGCCGACCCCTTGGGAAGAACTACAGATCCAGGATATAATGCTATCGACGGATATTTTGATATTCTTACAAATAGTAATCTATCTGCAATAACAGGAACCAATAGCGCCAATACCAAAATAGACGGAAGAACCCAAACAGCCTATTCTGGGAATACAAATACCGGAAGCATCGGTGCGGGCGGAAGCACAGTAGGAACTTTGGCAGTCACTCTACCTACTTATGATTTACCAGAAATACAAGTTCAGAAAGGAAGTGGAAACGGTTATGTATTCAATATTCAATCCAATGATGTTACCGTTAGGAACATGGCAATTTTTGGAAATAATAATAGTGCCGATGGGGTAAGAGTAACCTCGGGGTCCGGGGTCATAGTGCAAGCCAATGTAATTGGTCTTAATGCAGTAGGTGTTCTTGAAGGAAATACTCGGCATGGCGTAAGAGTTAATGGAGGAACCTCTACGATTACCGAAAACTACATTTCTCAAACACGTGTAAATGGAATTAGGCTAAATAACACGAGTAATCCAACAACCTCAATAACTCTCAATCACCTAACAGCCAATGGACAAAATGGTTGTAACAGTAATATTCTTGTAAGAGGAGGAACAAATAATACCGTAGAAAATAACTTAATTGATAGCGCAAGTGCATTTGGTATTAATGATACTATCGGTAGCATTTCTATAACCGGAAATACTATTACAACATCAGGCCAAGATACTACAGGTTGTACAGATAATGCGGGTATTGGGTTGGAAAACAACAACTCTTCAATTTCTAATAATATCATAAACGCTAATAACGGAGCTGGAGTACTATTGACAGGCGGTACAACTTCGGGAAATACGATCTCGCAAAATTCTATCTTTAATAATGGTTCGGCTACAAATCCTTCGCTTGGAATTGACATCAACAATGATGGTGTAACACTTAATGATGACAGTAGCATTCCCCCTTCTGGACCTAATGGAAGTATTAACTTTCCAATTTTAGAGTCGGTAGCCGTTTCTGGAACTAGACTTCGAGTTGTAGGATGGGTTGGCGCTGGAGCCATTGTAGAGCTTTTCTTAACCGATATCGACCAAGGAAGTGCAAGTGCTGGAAGCAATCAAATTGGTGGTGTATCAAGAGATTATGGGGAAGGGCAAGTATTTATAGGATCGGCAATAGAAGGAAGTTGAGATGATAGCAATGCCACTATTTCTTTATACAATGATATCGATGGTAATACAGATACTACCAATAGGTTTGATTTTACCATCACGTTAAGCTCATCAATACCTGTAGGAAGTATGATAACGGCAACGGCAACGGTTAGTAATTCAACTTCAGAGTTTGGCAGTGCTTATCTTGTTGGATCGGCAACTGTAATTACCAACAGAAGAACTACTTATAAGGTGAAAAAAAATTAATTCGAATATCGAATATGTATAACCTACGGTTTTCCTCAATATCTCTTGTAATATTATTTATATATTTGAACCATTAATCAACACAAAGTCGTCAAAATAGCAGTCACAATAAGTTATTACTTAATAAATACCCCTTTTTATTAAGAATTGATATACCAGTATTAAAAAAATGGTATAAAGAATTTAAACTACATGCTATTTTCAAATAATAAACCTGCCCGTAAAGTTTTTACAGTAATCCTACTGTATCTAGTTCCATTTTTATCATTTTCTCAATCTATTAATGATTATCGTTCTGTGGGTAACGGAAATTGGACCAACGTCTCTATTTGGGAAACTTATAACGGTACGGCTTGGGTTGTGGCCGCCAATTATCCCGGACAAGTTGCTGGCACTAATAATGTTTTTATTGAAGGTGGTTTCTCGGTTACAATTTCATCAAACATTCCTAATAACTTTAACTCTTTAACGATAGGCCCTGGTGAACTTTTGGTAAGTTCTAATTCCTCCTTAGACACACCTTTAATAACATTAATTAGCGGCGGTTCGGCAGAATGGACTTCAAACAACACTACTTTATCTTTACCAGCCAATGCCTCTGTAATAATTGCCGGTGGAAATCTGGTAGAAGCCAATCCATGTAATGCCACTAAAAGATTATCAATTGGCGGAGTTATATATGCTACCTGTAATGGCGGAGGACCCGGTGTAGATTATGACTTTGGTGATATCAATACGGGTGGTGGTACACTCACTGTATCCCCCACCTCTAATAGCCCTCTGTGCATCGGAGAAACTTTGAACCTTCTCGCAAATCCTGCCGGAGCAGGTAGTAACGAGACAATGACTACATTTTCGTGGTCAGGAACTGGTCCAGGTGGATATACATTTAATTCATCAGTGCAAGATCCAATAATAAATACGACCTTACTTAATGCAGGAACCTATGCCTTTATGGTAACTATTACCGACCCTAACTCTAATACCAATACAAATACTGTAGATATAATAATTACAGCATCTCCCAACGCTCCTGTAAGTAATGGAAACCAAAGGATTTGTATAGGAGGAACTATTCCTGCCTTAACGGTAACTGTAGGCGCTGGGGAAACAGTAGATTGGTATGATACCGCATCCGGAGGTAATCTTATATTAAGTGACAATACGAGCTATACACCAGTGGTTGCAGGCAGTTACTTTGCTGAAGCACGTAATACATCTGCGGGTTGTACTAGTACCACAAGAACAGAAGTTGTTCTTAATATTAGTTCCTGTAAAGTTGTTACCAATAGAAGGATAAGTTTTAGAGTTCGCCGAAATTGATTTTATGTTCGAATTTTCTACAGTATAAAGTTTCTTCTATTATTGTTTTAAGGAGTTTTGTAAAATTTCCTGAAATGCTCTATTACATATGTGTTTTTTTACAAAAATTAGCATACATTTATCTTCAACAGAGATTAAAAAATTAAAACCACTATAATGAAAGAAAAAGCTGGAAAAATACAGGACCTTATTGATAAAAAATTTTTAGAAGAACGAAGTGTATTTCTTTGGGGGCAAGTAGATGATAAATCGGCAAAACACGTCATCGATAGGCTTATGTATCTGGATATGATAAGTGATCAGGAAATAAAACTATACATTAACAGCCCTGGGGGATATGTTACTTCAGGTTTTGCTATGTACGACACCATAAAAAGTTTGAAAAGCCCTGTATCTACAATCTGTACGGGTCTAGCAGCATCTATGGGATCAATTTTACTTAGTGTGGGTGAGAAGGGTCGCCGATTTATTCAACCGCATGCCAAAGTTATGATTCATCAACCTAGTGGAGGAGCTCAGGGTCAAGCCTCGAATATCGAAATTCAAGCAACAGAAATTTTAAAAACTAAAGAACTAAGTGCACAAATTCTGGCAGACAATTGTGGACAGGATATGGAAAAAGTTTTAAAAGACTTTAATCGCGATTACTGGATGGATGCGCAGGAATCTTTGGATTATGGCATTGTAGATGGTATTTTGGAATAAATTTCTATGATACGTAGAAACTTTATAAAAATTAATGCTCTTGGAATGCTGGGTGCATCATTATCTTCCTTTTTTATAATTTCATCAGACCTTTCAAAGGATGATCTAATGGGAAAAAGTAACCCCACTTTATTTGGAGATGGATATAAATTAAGAAAAGAAGCCCATGAAGCGTTTTTAAAAATGAAAACCGAAGCACTTAAAAGTGGTTTCAAGATTAAGGTAGTATCAAGTTATAGGAATTATGCGCATCAAAACCGTATTTGGGAGCGTAAATACAAAAGATTTATTGCTGGAGGGCTATCTCCTTCTCTGGCAATTAATAAAATCGTAGAGTATTCGACAATTCCCGGAACCTCTAGACATCACTGGGGAACCGATATAGATATCGTTGATGGTGCTGCACCTCAACCAAAAGGATTACTTCTAGAAGAAAATTTTGAAGGAGATGGTCCTTTTTGTAAGTTTAAGGAATGGTTGGACAAACATGCAAACTCTTTTGGTTTCTACCTGGTATATACCGATAATCAAAACAGAAAAGGGTTTAAATATGAGCCTTGGCATTATTCTTATGCTCCCCTTTCTATCCCAATGCTAAAAGCATACAGAGAATTGGATGTATCTCAAGAATTACAAAAGGCCAAGCTATTAGGTAGCGAATACTTATCTCAAGATTTTATTAATCAATACATAAAAGAAAACATATTGGATATTAATCCCCAATTATTATAACCTATGTACTAAATTTGTTCTATTTTAGTTATATAATAAAAACCCCAAATAATGAAAACTACTTTAGTAAACTATTGCCTGGCTTTTATGGTTTTATTTGGAACATTTTCTTGTTCTGAAGATGAAGCCCCTTTAGAAACTCCTAATGAAACATCTGTAGCAGATGAAATCCTAAGATTGGTTAATGAACATAGGCAAGGTCAAGGCCTACCTGTATTAGAGAAAAGCAGCACTGCCGATCAACTTGCCATAGAGCATTCTAGGTATATGATTGCACAAGGTGAAATTAGTCATGACAATCGAGATGCAAAATTCGATGAGCTGAAAGATAAAGAAAATGCTCGGGGTTTTGGAGAAAATGTGGCTTTTGGTCAAAGTTCGGCTCAATCTGTAATGACAGCGTGGCTTAACAGTAGTGGCCATCGTGCAAACATTGAAGGAAATTATACTCATATAGGCATTGGCGCTGTTACCGATGAAAACGGCCGCTACTATTATACACAAATTTTTTATCGCTAAACTATGCAAACTCAACCATGCTAGCGAGCACTAATTCTATTCTATATAACTAATAGAATAGTACCTCTAGTAATTGCTTACTAAAAGGGTGTTTTATACATTTTATTAGTAAGCAATTTTTTTATTTATTAACTTTAGATTATTAATCATAATCAAATTCTGATGAGACGTGGTGGCTTGAAAATTCGAATACTTATAGGTCTTGCCATTGTTGCATTTGCTTTTATAAAAAAGTGTAACAACAAGACCTTAAACCCATATACCAATAGAGTGCAAAATATTAATATGACCAGTGATCAAGAGATTGCCATTGGTTTACAAAGTGCTCCACAAATGGCGCAACAACATGGTGGTTTATATCCCGATCAAAAGTTGCAAAGCTATATTGATATGGTAGGTAACAAACTTGTAAATTCAAGTATGGCGCAACAAACGCCATATAAATATGAATTTCATCTCCTTGCAGACTCTAATACCATTAATGCATTTGCGTTACCAGGCGGACAAATTTTTATTACCTACGCCTTACTTTCCAAATTAGAAAATGAAGATCAGGTTGCTGGAGTACTGGGGCATGAAATCGGTCATGTATTAGGGAGGCATTCTGCAGAAAGAATTGCAGAGCACGAGTTCTGGAAGACAATATCTACGGGAGCATCAGTAGGAGCTGATATGGGTGGATTGGTAAATGGAATTGGGCAAAATATATTATTAGGAAATGGTCGTGATGACGAATTGGAAAGTGACAAACTTGGCGTATTGTTTATGATTAATTCTGGATACAACCCCGAGGAAATGATTTCAGTAATGAAGGTTTTAAAAGTTGCGGCGGGCCCTAATCGTCAGCCCGAATTTCAAAGTACACATCCAGATCCTGATAATCGTATTGAAAAAATAAGAGAAGCTATAAAAGAGTTTAGTAAAAATTAAAAAACTATTTGAGAATTGTAAAAACCAACTCCCAAATAGTTTGATTAAATAATTAATTCGTTAATAAAGTTTTTTAAGATAGTTCCTCTAATAAAGCTATAGCTTCTTTCGCATTGGATAATTTTGCAAAATAAATTGCTTTATATCCTTTGCTATCTCTAGCTTTAATATTAGCACCTTTTTCTACAAGAACTTTAATGATATCTACTCTATTATAGCGAGCAGCATACATAAGTGGTGTCATACCTTCAGATCTTTCATTAACATCACTTCCTAGTTCGATCATTTTTTTAACGGCTTCTAAATCACCTTTTACAATGGCCATACAAAATGGATTTACTTTGGATTTAAAGGTAGTTTGTTCATAATCATGACTAACTGTAGCCATATCCATCGCTGATGCACTAACTGTTGAGACGATGCTCGCAACCATAAAAATGGCCAAAATTGAATTCTTCATAATGATTAAAATTTTAAGTTATTTGATTGACGTATATAAACAAGACTACCAAACCCATGAATTCGTTACACATTAAAACCTAAATAACATAACTTTAACCTAATCACAACAAAATATTATGGCTAACACTTAAAAAAAGGTATCTATAAAAATAAATTCGATTACTGTTTCTACAGTAATCGAATTTAAAAGGGAGAACGAACAAATCAATCAAACAAAATCTATCTACATTTTTATACTAATAATTACTTTTTAGCATTTGCAAATATAGTTTTTAGTGGTTTTTACAAATGAATTGATAGCTTTACTATTAATAATTAATACTATTACTAACAAATATACAACTATTATTATTAGATAAGATTTATAACTTATTAAATAACAAGTTTTTAACTTTTATTCAACAAAACATTTTGATAATAATAGTGTGACTATTAACCAAATCCAATGTCTAAATAATCAAACACTGGATTCTATTAAGTATCAATATGTTATCCAAACAATTACTTTTTCTTTAAGTCTGCAAGAAGTTTCATGGCCTCATTTGCCCCAGATAACTCAGCATATTTTAAAGCAGTAAATCCTTGATTATCTCTAGTTTTTACTTTTGCTCCATTAGCTATTAAAAGTTTGATGATTTCAACTCTATTATATCTAGCTGCATACATTAATGGTGTCATTCCGCCAGAAACTTTATTCACTTCTGTACCCAGTTCAATCATTTTTTTTACCATTTCATAATCACCTTTTGCTATTGATAAGCAAAAAGGCGAAACGTTTGGTATCCTAACTCTTTCTACTTTATGGCTTACTGTTCCTTTTTCAGGATTATTTCCCAATACAGTTCCAAAAACCATACAAAACATTAAGATTACTAGTTTTTTCATTATTTCATTTATTAGTTCACTGTTGATTTGTGATTGTTAAAATTTATTACCACAAATGAATTATAAAATCCATACAAAAAAGACCTTGTTTTTAAGAATAACTCATTATTAACCTTCTCTATACAAATCCGTTAATAGTTTCACAAAAAGCAACGCTTTCTTAACCCAAAGTACACCATTAAATTATCTTGGAATAATCTTAAGTTTTTGTAACCTTATGTTCGAAGTTGTAACTTTGTAGCTTGTACCTTTTAAAAAAGTAAGGAATACAAACAACAACCAACCAAAAACATTAATTAAGAGCACACTATGAACAAGAAAGTAATCTTGATGATTTTAGATGGATGGGGGACATCTCCCGATCCTAAAGTATCGGCAATAGACCATGCAAAAACGCCATTTATAGACAATTTGTATAGAGAATATCCATACGCCGCTCTGCGCACCGATGGCCTTCACGTTGGATTACCAGATGGACAAATGGGGAACAGCGAAGTTGGCCATATGAATCTTGGAGCCGGTAGAATAGTATATCAAGATTTGGCCAAGATTAATATCGCAGTTGAAAAAGACACACTAAAAGACGAAACCGCTCTTGTTGATGCTTTTCATTATGCAAAAAAGAATAGTAAAAATATTCACCTGTTGGGACTAGTAAGTGATGGTGGAGTACATTCGCACATTAACCATATTAAAGGATTGCTAAATGCTGCAAATTCTTTTGGCTTGGAAAATGTATTTCTACACGCATTTACCGATGGCCGTGATGTGGATCCAAAGTCTGGAAAAAACCACATTAAGGATATTCAGGACCATATGTCCAAAACCACCGGGAAACTAGCATCGGTAATAGGAAGATATTATGCCATGGATAGAGATAAACGTTGGGAGCGTGTTAAACTAGCTTATGATCTTATCGTAAATGGCATAGGAGAAGGAACCGAAAATATTTTGGACACTATTCAAACAAGTTATGATAATGATATCACCGATGAATTTATTAAGCCTATAATACTTACCGAAAACGGAAATCCTACTGCCACAATAAAAGATGATGATGTTGTTATCTTCTTTAATTTCAGAACAGATCGGGGTCGAGAGTTAACTGAAATGCTGTCACAAAAAGATATGCACGAGTACAATACGCATAAAATGCCGCTGCACTATGTTACTATGACAAATTATGACGATACTTTTACAGGTATCAAAGTAATTTACGACAAGGAAAACATTACCGAAACCCTTGGAGAAGTACTATCAAAAGCGGGAAAAACGCAGATCCGTATAGCGGAAACTGAAAAATATCCACACGTTACCTTCTTTTTCTCTGGAGGAAGAGAGGAACCATTTGAGGGAGAAAAAAGAATATTAAGAAACTCTCCAAAAGTAGCTACCTATGATCTTAAACCAGAAATGAGCGCTTACGAACTTAGAGATGCCTTGGTTCCAGAATTACAAAAAGGAGAAGTTGATTTTGTTTGCCTCAATTTTGCCAATGGTGATATGGTAGGTCATACGGGGGTTATGGATGCCGCTATCAAAGCATGTGAGGCCGTCGATATTTGTGTTAAAGATGTAATATCAACAGGATTGGAAAACGATTACACTACCATACTAATTGCCGATCATGGAAATTGTGAAACAATGATTAACCCAGATGGCTCACCGCATACAGCGCATACGACTAACCCAGTACCTTTTATTTTGATTGACAAAGACCAGATCAAAGTAAAAGACGGTGTTTTGGGTGATATAGCCCCTACAATTCTAAACTTAATGGGTGTTAAAAAACCTGAAGCGATGACACAAAAGTCTTTGATGAAGTAAAATAACAATTAATATGTTAAGGGCATTGCATAAACATTCGGCCTGGGATTAATTACATATCTTAATATTCTTTGTAAATTTGCCTTCCTAAAAAAGGAACTATAGGCCTATGATTATTACCAAAACACGTGAAGAAATAGAATTAATGCGAGAGAGTGCATTGGTTGTTTCAAGAACATTGGGAATGTTAGCTTCTGAACTCAAACCGGGAGTTACCACAAAACAATTAGACAAAATTGCCGAAGAATTTATAAGAGATCAAGGGGCCGTTCCAGGTTTTTTGGGGTTGTATGGTTGTCCTTCTACACTGCTAACTAGTGTTAACGAAGCTGTTGTACATGGACTACCAACCGACAAACCTCTTGAAGAAGGTGATATTGTTGCTATTGATTGCGGTGCTATTAAAAACGAATTTTATGGTGACCATGCCTATACGTTTACCATTGGTGAAGTTGATCCTGAAGTTGAACAATTGCTGAAAATCACTAAGGAGTCATTATATAAAGGTATTGCAGAATTCAAATTAGGAAATCGTGTTGGTGATGTGGGTTATGCAATACAAAAGTACACTGAAGCTGCAGGATATGGTGTTGTGAGAGAACTGGTTGGTCATGGCCTTGGAAAGAAACTTCACGAAGACCCCGAAATGCCAAACTATGGTAGACGCGGTCGTGGTAAAAAGTTCATTGAAGGAATGGTAGTTGCCATAGAGCCCATGATCAATATGGGTACTCATAGGATCAAACAACTAGAGGATGGATGGACTATTGTAACGGCAGATGGAAAACCTAGTGCACATTTTGAGCACGATGTAGCTTTGATTGACGGAAAACCTGAAATTCTTTCAACCTTTAAATACATTTACCAAGCGCTGGGCATTGAATCTGATGAAGAAGATGCTTTTCGCCAGGAAATGTTGACCGTTTAAAAACTCCTTACTTTTTATTCACAACTTTCTTTCGTGTAATTCATGAGATGAAAAAACTCTTTAAACTAATATTAAATACGATTCCGAGGCCATTGTTAATACGGTTAAGTTATCTGGCACGCCCTATCATTTCTTTAGCTTTAAGAGGAAAAACTTATACAGATCCTATAGACGGGAAAAGCTTTTCTAAGTTTTTGCCATATGGATATGAAAATCAGAGAGACAACGTTCTTTCACCATCGACATTATCTCTAGAACGACATCGACTACTGTGGTTATACCTTAAAAATGAAACTGATTTTTTTACGACCAAAGCCAAAGTTCTGCATTTTGCACCAGAACAGGCTTTTTATCAAAGATTCAGAAAATTAAAAAACCTGGATTACACCACAACCGATTTAAACTCTCCCCTTGCAAATGTAAAAGCAGATATTTGCAATCTGCCTTTTGACAAGGATCAATATGACATTATCTTCTGCAATCATGTGCTAGAACATATCCCAGATGACACCAAAGCCATGCAGGAGCTTTTTCGGGTTTTGAAACCTGGGGGTATGGCAATTTTACAAATTCCGCAGGACTTAAATCGTGAAAAAACTTTTGAGGATGATAGCATTACAGACCCAAAAGAACGCGCAAAAATATTTGGACAATATGATCATGTGAGAGTGTATGGAAGAGATTACTTTGAAAAATTAAGGTCTATTGGTTTCAAAGTTGACGAGGTAGACTATACAAATATTTTGACTCCAGAAGAGGTAACAAAATACTGCCTGGCAAAGGGTGAAATACTTCCGGTTTGTTATAAACCTTAATCCGCCGGAAAATCATTTAAAGCTAATGTTTGCAGTTCCTTGCTTTCATTTTCATAAATAAAAAAAACTTTTAACTCAGGATGTTTTTCTAAGAATTGCTTTGAACGTTCTAATCCCATAGACATGAATGCTGTTGCATACGCATCTGCCTCTACACAAGTATCTGCTAGTATCGAAACACTTAACAAATTAGATTTATGGGGATACCCGGTTTTGGTATCTATGATATGGGCATAGCGATTACCATTTTCATCCAGTTTAAACTTACGATAACTACCCGAAGTCGCCATAGACTGATCTCGTAAGGAAATCACCTTACTATACGATTGTGTGTCATCAAAATTTGGATCTTCTACCCCTATTCTCCATGGTTTTTGCTTAATTACATTTTTACCTTTCCCCCGAATTTCTCCTCCAATTTCAACCAAATAATTTTGATATCCTTTGTTTTCAAGAAACTCTGCAAATACATCAACTGCATATCCTTTGGCAAGTGCATTAAAGTCTATAAAGGTGTTTTCATGTGACTTTACTATTTTGTCTTTCTGTAACGCGACTTTATCCAAACCAACCGAAACAAGCAGACTATCAATTTTAAGGCTATCTAAAGACATTACTTTTCCTCCGGGTCCAAAATCCCAGGCGTTTACCAAAACACCAATAGTTGGATCAAAAGCGCCTTTGGTTTCGGCATATATCCGTTTTGAAACGGCAAATACTTTCTTGAAATGATCGTCAATAACAACGGTTGCATCTCCCTTATTGATCCTTGATATATCTGAAGTATCTATATATGTTGACATTGAAGCATTAATAACTTCAACCAAGCTATCATAAGATTTAGAAAAATCGACCTCTTTCTCTTCAATAAACTGAACCGAAAATGAAGTGCCGAAGGCTTTTCCCTGAGTATAATTAAGCACTAATTTTGGTTCGTTATTGCATGAAATTAAGGTTATAAATACAGCTGTGACTACTATTAAGTATTTCATGTTCTAATTAAGATGAGTTTCTATAGTTTGTAAGCCCGCATATTCTAAAACATACTCCTCATTTAACAATACTGGCTTATTTGGATTTTGAGCATTTTGCAAACCAACTCCTGCATAAAACACTTTTGCCTGTTGCTCTCGGGCATGTTTCTTGAAAGATTCCATCCAAATCATGTCATAATTATGAGGGTTGTCTGGATAAGAAATTGCTTTTACCACCACAAAGTAACGTTGATTAGATTGATCAACACATACAAATTGTGGATGTTTTCCTAATTTGCTGTTAATGGCAATAAATTCGAAACCTTTTTTCTCTAAGTCTTCACCTACGATATTCATCGCAAGATTATGCAGTTCTTGTTTGGTTAAAATTCTGGTCATAGCGGGGCAAAGATACAATCAAAATGACATATCGATCAATTATTTAAATCGAATAAATCGGGCTTTATCAAAATAATAGCTAGGAGTATATACTGGTTCTTCTTCTTGAAACCGATACCATGGAGAAATGGAAGTGTCTTCAAAGTTTTTAAGCAAACAAACACTTTGAGCGGGAGTATTTCCTTGAGCTAATAAATACATTTTATCACCTTCTTCATTTACAATCTCATCAACAATAATTTCGATATGCCCAGGTGAACCTGGTTTAATCAACATATCCCCTATTTTTATTTCTGAAACCGGCACTTTTTCAAGCTCATGATACATAGATAATGTCCCGGCATACATATAAATTAGATTGAGATACTTATAAAAATTTGCTTTCGTATTATTTGGAGATGCGGTTTTATGAAAAGTAACTTTGTTTCCTTTAATTTTTGGTCGGTAACCTTCAGCATATTTCTTCCAGGAGCAATAATGTCCTGAGGTAAATTTAAAACCAATTTCATTTTTTCGTTTGTTATTCCATAAATATTCAGATCGAATACGCATTAAGGCATCGGCACATTGTTGTAATCCATTTTTTGGGACAGGCACCTCTAATATAGCCTCGTGCCAATGTTGAGCAAAATATTCGCTATTATCATAGTTGATAATTTTTGTTCCATACGGTTTTAATTGATAGTGTCGCAGATACTCCTGAAAAGAACTTTGAGGATATTCTACCCTTTTGTAACCTTCGGGTACATTTACTCTGGTAGAAATAGAATCCCCAACAACATTAATATAATTCGGTTCAATAATAACATTTGTAATTGCTCCTTTTGCTTGATTGGCAATCATTCTTGTATTGGTAAAACTTCTTAATATAAATATTAAAATTAACGCTATTACCAAAGAGAATATGTATTTCTTCATTTACTGCAATTTAATCCTTTTCCAATCCAGAACCTTTTTTGTCATATACAAAGACCCCATAAAAGTTAAAAAATTTCAATTAACAAAAGATTAATAAACAAAGATATTTTCTTGAGTGTCTTTAAAAGTGATTCACAAAATTCATTAATTAAAAACAAATAATATGAAAACCACATTATTTTTTTGCATTGCTTCACTCCTATTTTTTTCTAAATCATTTGCTCAAGAAGAACCAGATTTTGGTTTTAAAAAGGGTGATGTTTTTATATCAGGTAGCCTAAGTTATAACAAAACAAACTTTGAAAATAATAATGATTTTGATGAAGATAGAAGCAGATGGGTTATTCAACCTAGGATTGGGTATTTTATTAATTCAAATTTTGCCATAGGGACAAGATTGAGTTACTCCAAATTCAAATCAGATAATTCACAGGATTTTAGTTCGGATGGATCCGATGTAGGTATTGGTATTTTTGGCAGATATTATTTTACGCCACAAAAACGATTTAGTATTTACGCAGATGCTTCTGCATCATATTTTAGAGGAAAATCTGAACAAGAATTTATATTCAATGATCAAATTGAGATTACAGAAATAGAAAATGATAGCTATGCAGTAGCAATATCTCCTGGAATTCAGTTTTTCGTTTCAGAAAAGTTTGCATTAACTTCGAGTATCGGAAGCATAGAATTTTCAATTTCTGAAGGTGAAACCATTAATCCTGATGGAGAAAGATTTACAAGAGAATCTGATAACTTTTCTATTAATCTAGGTCTAGACAATATTTTCTTAGGAATTTTATACCGAATATAAACGATTGAAACTAAAAAGAGCTGCCTTAACAAAGCAGCCCTTTTTTCTTATATCAATATATATTCTATCCTCCAAAGTCATCAAATCTGATATTCTCATCTGGAATACCAAAATCTTCACCCATTTTCTGAACGGCTTTGTTCATTAATGGCGGCCCACAGAAGTATAATTCAATATCTTCGGGCGCTTCATGATGATTCAGATAATTATCAATTACGCAATTGTGAACAAATCCGACAAATCCGTCACCTTCGGTATCATTGATATCTTTCTTCACTTTCCAATTATCCTCTTCTAATGGCTCAGAAAGTGCCAAATAGAATTTGAAATTTGGGAATTTCTTTTCTAAATCATAGAAGTGATCCAAATAGAATAATTCTCTTTTAGAACGACCTCCATACCAGTATGTTACTTTTCGACCGGTTTCTAATGTTTTGAAAAGATGGTATAAATGCGAACGCATTGGTGCCATACCTGCTCCTCCTCCTACATATAACATCTCTGCATCAGATTCATTGATAAAGAATTCACCATAAGGTCCAGAAATCGTAACCTTATCACCTGGTTTTTGTGCAAATATATAAGAAGATGCCACACCTGGATTCACATCCATCCATCCATTCTTTGCTCTATCCCATGGTGGGGTAGCAATACGCACATTCAGCATGATATCCCTTCCTTCAGCAGGATAAGAAGCCATCGAATAGGCACGCTCCACAGTCTCTGTGTTTTTCATTACCAACGGCCATAAGCCAAACTTGTCCCACTCTACCTGAAATTTATCCGGGGTTTCATGTTCTTCTGGATGTGCCGTAATATCTATATCAGAATATTTGATCTCGCAAGGAGGTATTTCAATCTGAATATATCCTCCTGCTTTATAACCCATATCCTCTGGGATACGCACCACAAATTCTTTAATAAACGATGCAACGTTGTAGTTACGTACTACTTCAGCTTCCCATTTTTTAATTCCGAATACTTCTTCCGGAATTTGAATATTCATGTCTTGTTTTACTTTTACCTGACAAGCCAAACGTGCTCCATGTTGTAATTCCTTACGTGAAAAGTGCGGTGTTTCTGTTGGAAGAGCTTCTCCTCCACCCGCAAGCACGTGACATTCACATTGAATACAGGTACCTCCACCTCCACAAGCAGATGGCAAGAATATTTTTTCACTACCCAATGTAGATAATAAGGTCCCTCCTGAAGCAACTTCAATCTCTTTTTCACCATTAATAGTGATTTTAACCGGTCCTGATGGTAATAATTTATCTTTTGCGAATATTAAAATTCCTACCAAAACCAGGATAAGAACCAAAAATGAAATAATAGTAATAGCTATTGTTCCACCGGTAGATGCTAATAATATCATATTATTTAAGTATTGTAACATTAGTATTTTCGGCTACTTCTTTTGTAGTCTCTTCTTTTTCCACCTGTACAGCTTTAGTCTCTTTGCTAGCCTCTTCATCACCTCCTGTTAACATTCCACCAAAACTCATAAACCCTATCGCCATTAATCCTGTAAGGATAAAGGTTATCCCAAGTCCTCTTAAGGGCGCAGGTACATTTGAATATCTTATCTTTTCTCTAATTGCTGCAATAGCCAGAATTGCCAAGAACCATCCTATACCAGAACCGATTCCATAAACTGCTGCATGAGAAATGGTTGCAAATTCTTTTTGCTGCATAAATAAAGACCCTCCAAGTATTGCACAGTTTACAGCAATTAATGGTAAGAAAATCCCTAGAGAATTGTACAACGCAGGTGAAAATTTCTCTACCACAATCTCTACCAATTGTACCATTGTTGCGATTGTAGCAATAAATAAAATAAAAGTTAAGAAACTTAAGTCATAATCTGCATATTCTGGGCCCAACCAAACCAAAGCACCTTCTTGCAAAAGATACTTATCTAATAAAAAGTTTAGCGGTACTGTAATTGCCAATACAAATATTACTGCTGCTCCAAGTCCTACAGCGGTAGAAACTTTTTTGGATACTGCAAGGTATGAACACATTCCTAAGAAGAATGCAAATACCATATTATCTATAAAGATCGATTTTAAAAATAATTCTAAATATTCCATGTTTCTTTATTTTAATGATCTTCGATTAATGCTTTATTTCTACTTCTTTGAACCCAAATAATGATTCCAACGGTAATTAAAGCCATAGGCGCTAATACCATAAAACCGTTATTTTCATATCCAATAGCATATAATCCTGTCTTTTCGA
The DNA here is from genome assembly GCF_035285365.1 of Aquimarina gracilis. Lineage (NCBI taxonomy): Bacteria > Pseudomonadati > Bacteroidota > Flavobacteriia > Flavobacteriales > Flavobacteriaceae > Aquimarina > Aquimarina gracilis. Next base: position 25,915 of record NZ_JAYKLX010000001.1, read on the forward strand.
TTGGGTCACCTAAAACTTTCGCTCCAAACAACGTTCCCGAACCTAGTAGCTCTCTAAAGAATGCCACTACAACTAATAACAAACCATAACCAGCCGCATTTCCGATTCCATCTAAGAATGATTTCCAAGGACCGTTACCTAGGGCAAACGCTTCAAAACGTCCCATAATAATACAATTTGTAATTATCAAACCTATAAAAACCGAAAGCTCTTTACTTAATGTATATGCATATGCCTTGAGAACTTGGTCTACAATAATCACAAGTGCAGCTACAACAACTAACTGAACAATAATTCTAATTTTTGAGGGAATAAGATTTCTCATTAAAGAGATTACTACGTTTCCTACTCCCATAACAAAAATTACTGATATTGCCATTACAATCGATGGTTTCAACTGCGCTGTAATAGCCAATGCCGAACAAATTCCTAGTACCTGGATAGTAATTGGGTTATTATCGGCAAGCGGATCTGTTAGTAATTTTTTGTTTTTCTTCGAAAACAAAGGCTCTTTAGGCTCCTTTACTTTAACTTTTTCTTCTGTTACTTCAGCCATTTGTTATTATTTTAAAGTTTCGAAATAGGGCTTGTACATTTTGATTCCTTTCTTCACCATAGCAGTTACACCATCACCTGTAATCGTTGCTCCTGCCAATGCATCAACAGCATTATCATCTTTTCTTTCGTTTTTTGGATCACCATTTCCTTTTTTAACGGTGATTCCGGCATAGTTACCACTAGCATCAAGAATACTTTCCCCGATAAAATCATCTCTGAAATAAGCTTCTTTAATATTAGCTCCAAGTCCGGGTGTTTCACCTTTATGATCAAAAAATGCTCCTTTTACCTTTTTAAATTCTTTATCCAAAGAAACATATCCCCAGATGGCATCCCAAAGACCATTTCCTCTCATAGGAACAATATAAAATTCTTCTCCATCTTTTTTCCCTATGAATAAAGGCATTTTGCGCTCATAGTTAGGATCTTGCTTCACCTTGTCATTTTCCTTTTTCACTTCTATCGCAAAGGCATCTGTAGTTTGTTTGGCCACACTACCTGTAACAATATACTGTCCTTCATCACCAACATATTTATTGAACAATTCCTCAGCTTGTTCTGCAGGAACAAACTCATTAGGATCTTCAGCATCTGCTATTCCCATAGCAAACAAAATGTTTTGTTGTTTTTCTGTTCTTTTATTTGCATCTATTTTCCCTTTCAAAGAAGAAGCTGTAAATGCAAGAAGGGAACCAACCACTGCCACCATTGCTATAGCGAATATGATTGTATATGAATTTTTATCTCTATTAATCGCCATGATTAAGCGGTTTTTAATTTTAAACGTTTCATTCTTTTCTTCACATTACCTTGAACCACATAGTGATCAATTGTAGGAGCAAATACATTCATCAATAAAATTGCCAACATAACTCCTTCTGGGTAAGCAGGGTTGAATACTCGAATAAGAATGGATATAAATCCAATCAAGAATCCGTAGATCCACTTTCCTTTATTAGTTTGCGAAGCAGTAACGGGGTCTGTAGCCATAAACACGACTCCAAATGCAAATCCCCCGATTATTAAATGATGCCAAAACTCAGTACTCATTAAACCGTAGAATTTACTTCCATTATCAATCCATCCTGCATCAACAATTCCATTAAAAATCAATCCCATGGCTAACGCTCCTAATACAGCGCTTACCATAATTCTCCAGCTCCCTATTTTAGAAAAAATCAAGAACAACCCTCCTAATAAGATTAATAATGCTGAAGTTTCTCCCACAGAACCAGGAACAAATCCATAAAAGGCATCTGCTACAGAGTACGCTACTTCACTACCACGAGATGCGGTTTCGGCTATAATTTCTTTTCCTTGTGCCAAACCACCAAGAATCGTTTCTCCAGAAATAGCATCTGGAGTACCAGCTCTTTCTACAGCTCCATGAACCCATACTTTATCTCCAGACATCCAGGTAGGATATGCAAAGAATAAAAATGCCCTAATGGTTAATGCCGGATTAAGGATATTCATCCCTGTTCCTCCAAATACTTCTTTACCAATTACAACACCAAATACAACGGCAACGGCAAGCATCCATAATGGTGTATCCACAGGAACAATTAGTGGCACCAACATTCCAGTCACCAAGTATCCTTCTTCTACTTCATGTCCTTTAATCACTGCAAAAACAAATTCTACAGCCAAACCAACTCCATAAGAAATAACTACTAATGGTAAGATTTTCCAAAGACCTACTGTAAGGTTGTCAAAGGACCAAAATTCTGGGCTTAAAAAACCACTAGATACAGCGTCTATTTCACCTAAAGCCAAATGATGTTGGTATCCTGCATTGAACATTCCAAATATCAAACACGGTACTAAAGACATAATAACCGTATTCATTGTACGTTTCAGATCATCTGCAGCACGAACATGTGATCCAGAATGTGTAGTCTCGTTAGGCAAATACAAAAATGTATGGATCGCATTAAATGCAGGAGCCATTTTTTTGCCTTTATATTTAAGTTTTAGTTTATGTAATTTATCTTTTAATCCCATAGCACTATCCTATTTCTTTTAACATTAGATCCAATCCTTCTCTTATAATTTGTTGATGTGGTTGTTTCGACACACAAACAAATTCTGTAAGAGCAAAATCCTCTGGAGCTACTTCATACATTCCAAGTTGCTCCATAGCATCTAGATCATTTACCATACATGCTTTAAGAAGTTGTAAGGGATAAATATCTAGAGGAAACACGTTTTCATAACTTCCTGTTACCACAAATGCACGGTGTTCACCATTAGTATTTGTGTTAAGGTTATATTTTTTATTTGGAAACAACCAAGAGAACGTCAGGGCTCTTGAAGGCGAAATCTTATTAAAAATTGGCTTGTTCCATCCAAAGAATTCATAATCATCTCCTTCTGGAATTACCGTAATACTATCGTGATAATATCCCAAATGACCATCTGGCCTTACATTTTCTCCAGTAAGCACATCTCCGCTTATTACTCTAATATTAGCTTCATCATGTACTCCAGAATGATAGACTACAGACGATACCTCGGCACCAATCTTTGTTTTATAGTATCTTGCATTTTTCACTGAAGCTCCAGCAAGTGCTATAGTTCTTTCGGCATTGAATTTACCGGTAAGAAATAACTCTCCAATAACCACTAGGTCTTGTGGACTTACAACCCAAACAACCTCTCCTTTATTAATAGGATCTATTTTGGCTATTTGTACACTTGCATTTCCAGCAGGGTGTGGTCCCGAAACTTTATGAAGTGTACTATTGTTTAAGCCCGTTAATGGAGAATTAGAATTTTTCCCGACTGAAATATGAACTTGTCCTTCGGTTAACTTACTTAGCGCAGTTACTGCAGCCTGAAGCTCATTTTCCTTACCTGCCAACACATAATCTTTATCTGTAGAAAGTGGCGCAGTAGCATAACCAGAAATAAAAATAGCCTTTGGAGCCACATCTGGATTTGCAATTACATCATAAGGTCGTTGTTTTACAAATGGCCAGCACCCAGAAGATAACAAATGGGCTTTTATTTCCTCACCACTCATTGCGTTTACATCTTTTGCTCCAAAGTCAACATATTGCTGTTCTTTGTCAGCAAGAATTTTAAAAGCTAAGATCTTTCTTTTGGCACCACGCACAATTTCTACTATTTCTCCACTTACTGGTGAAGGAAATAGCATTTTTTCATTTGATTTTGAGTGAAAAAGTGGTTCGCCGGCTTTAACTTCTGTCCCTTGTTTAGCAATAACTTTGGGGATAATACCGTGAAAATCGTCAGGCTTAATTGCAAAAACATTACTTCTTGTAGCTTCTACAGTAGTTTTTTCTGCCTCGCCAACAAGCTTAATGTCTAAGCCCTTTCTGATACGAATGTCTTTTGACATATTTGTAGTCTATGTTAATTAACTAAAAAAATCGTGCAAATTTACTAATTAAAACACGTAAGTGAAAGCGGGTTTTGTCATAAAATATTATTAATAATCATTCTAAATAAGGATATTATCAAATCAAAAAAGCTACAAACTTCGTTAGGCATACATTTTGTTTATATTTACACATATAATCTTTGATATAATGCCACTCAGACTTAAACAACTCTTATTATTTTTAGCATTTCTGTTCGGGACCGTGTCTTCTTTTTTTTCACAATCATTTTCTGAAAACAGTGCGGATGCAAATCACATAAGAACTATACAATTATACGGGGACTCAGAATTTGCAGGAATACCTATTATTAAATTAGGAACCCCTTTCAAAATAACATTTGATGATATTAATGGAGACGAAGCCGATTATTATTATAGAATCACACACCACAACTTCGATTGGACGCCATCTGTCTTGTATAAAAATGAGTTTTTAGATGGTTTTGACGAGATTAGAATTGTAAATTATGAAAACTCTTTTAATACCCTTCAACTATACAGTCATTATACCTTAAATATTCCCAATGAAGATACCAGAAGATTAAAAGTAAGTGGAAATTATAAGATTGAGATTTATGATGATGATGATGAAGTTGTCTTTTCAAGAAAATTTATTGTTTACGAAAATCGTTCTACTGTAAAAGTATATATCAAAAGATCCAGAGATTTTAATTTTATAAATACCAAACAATCGGTGCAATTTGAAATAGACTCTCCTAATGAGATTTTAAGAAACCCTAACCGTACTGTAAAAACTCTGGTAATGCAAAATAATGATATTAAAAACAGCATTACCAACTTAACTCCGCAGTTTACCATCGCCAACAAATTGGTTTACAAATATGATCAGGAATCAGCTTTCTGGGGAGGAAATGAATTTTTGTTTTTTGACAGCAAAGACATAAGAGCCTCCAACGCTGGTATTGGCCGAATAGAGCTACAAGATATTTACCACAATTACTTACATCGCAATGTAGTAAGAGCAAACAGGAAATACACCTATAACCCTGATATAAATGGAAATTTCGTTGTTCGTAATATCGATGCAGATAATAGTGATGTGGAATCCGATTACTCTTGGGTACACTTTGCATTAGAGTGTTATGAACCCCTAGAAGGAGGGGAAATCCATCTATATGGAAACTTTAACAACTATGCTCTTGACGAATCCACAAAGCTAGACTATGACGAGGAAAGCGGTTTATTTTACACCAAAAAGCTTTTTAAACAAGGTTTTTACAATTACAAATATGTTCTTTTAAGGCCAGATGGCACCATTGACCCTGGGTTTATAAGCGGTAATTTTGATGAAACCGAAAATGAATACACTGTAATCCCCTATTATCGTGCTCCTACTGAGCGCTATGATCGGGCTATAGGAAAAGGGATTGGAAACTCAACAAACATTACCAACTAGAATAATCCCACTTTCTTTTTGGGATTGTAAGAAACTCCTTTTATTTTAGACCCAGCACAAGACCAAACCATCATCAATGAAAGAAAAGGGGAGATTTCTTAAAAAATATAGAGGAAACGAATGTCTCAACTGTGGAGTTCCGTTGGACATTATTGATCGCTATTGTCATAATTGTGGTCAACTAAATACAACAAAAAAACTTTCATTCAGAGATTTTTTTGATGAGTTTTTTGCAAGTATTTTTTCTTATGATTCACGCTTAAGGCATACGATGATTGCCCTATTATTTAATCCAGGAAAAATTTCTAAGGATTTTGTAGAGGGGAAAAGAGTAAAGTATGCAAATCCTTTTCGATTTTACCTCAGTGTTTCAATCATCTTTTTTATAATAAATGGTTTATTTATTGACTTTGACAAATTCACTTCGAATATCGGAAAGGATGCTAAAGTAGGTAAAGAAGCTCTAAATGAGATAGAAAAAAGCTTTGTTGCGAATGATTCTATTAAAGAAAAAATATCTTCGCAAATATCAGAAACAAATGGCATCTCAGAGTCTGATAAAGAAATAATAAAAAATGCCATTTTGGCAACAGACAGTATTCCCTTTTCGGCATTCGGCAAAAAAGAACCTAAAGAGGTAATATATTATACACAGGCTCAAATAGACAGTATAAGTTTTTTCAGCAGACCTTTCAAGCTTTGGAAGATGTATGACGATTATTATGAAAAAACAAAGGAAACCTTAACATTCAAAGCCCTTGCCGATTTAAAACATGATGAAACAAGGATAAATAAATACGTCTACAAACGGGTTAAAAAAACTAATGACTTAAACGACAATTATGGCCGCGAATTGCTTGAGTTCATTTTTAACAAATTACCTTTTATTATCTTTTTCTTTTTACCGTTTTTTGCCCTGGCAATATGGTTTCTGTACATAAGGAGAACATTTACGTATATGGAGCATATGGTTTTCACCTTCCACACCCAAACCATGTTTTTTATATTAATAGGTCTGGCAATATTGGTAAATCAAATCGCAGGAACAACTACGGTAACAGGTATAGCAATTCTCATTTTTCTGTTTTACCTATATAAAGCCATGCGTAAATTTTATAATCAGGGAAGACTAAAAACAATTGTTAAATTTATGCTAGTCAACGTATTATTTTTTATCTTAGCGGGTATAGGTTCGGCGTTTACCATAGCCGGATCCGTTTTCATTTTTTAGTCAGATGGTGCAACAGATAACTAGAGGTATAAAAATTTCGGTGGATACCACCTTCGAAGGCACGTTCTACAAGAACTACAAGATTCATTTTGCCTTTGGTTACCGTATTACCATCGAAAACCAAAGCAAAGACTCTGTACAACTTACTTCCCGTTTCTGGGAAATAAAAGATGCCTTAAACAACACCGAGACAGTAGAAGGTGAAGGGGTAATTGGAAAGAAACCCGTTCTTAAACCTGGTGAATCACACACCTACAATAGTGGTTGTCTATTAAGTTCTCCTTTTGGATCTATGAAGGGTCATTACAATATGGTTAATTTCACTTCTACCAGAAAGTTCAAAGTAATGATTCCGGGATTCAAATTAAGCACACCTTTTGCTCTTAACTAACAATCCTTTTTACTAGTTCGAATCGTACTTTTTTCCCGTCTTGCTCAACGTGACAATATTTACAATTTGAATCATATACAAATCGATACTCTTGAGAAATATCAAAATGTGCTTCTTTCACTTCGAAAAGCCCTTTAAAATCCTGTTCTCCATATTCGGTATAACGAGTAATCTGAAAACTAGTATCACTCGAAGATTTTTCTAATGTAAAATACGCACTACTACCTATACCTGATAAATAATGAGCATTCTTTAATTTTAAAGATGATGACGCTTCATCAGTTAAAGCAGGTACATTTTTATCAAAGTAATTGGTCATATTTTCTTTAAAAGCAGAACCCTGATATACTTTTATACGACCACCGCTAACCTCATAAATTGGATTATCCAAAGAAGATTTTTCTACATTACCTACGGTGCTAGGTGTAAAAAGCTTATTTCGTAATAAAGGTTTTCTAATTCTATCATGATCGGTTCCTGCAAGAATGGTATCTGTTACAATCCGAGAACAATTACTTCCGTTTTTACCAAATGCCTTATACGGGATACTACCTTTATTTTGCACAGACAATACAAAATCTCTGGCTCTATCATAATAAATATAGTCACACACTGAAGCTACTAGACGACCACTACCATGAGTTTTATGCGGATGTGCCTCTAACCACAATAAGAACTCTTCGGTATTTATGAGTCTTTTTTCTGAGGAAATTTTCGCTTTAAAAGGGATTTCGAGTTCAACATCGGTAATTGCACTGCGAACTCTTCCAAATCCTTGAGGAGTTATATATCTTCCAAAATCATAATATTCTGCCTTCCCGGTTTTATTTTCTATTAATACGAAGGCAGCATGACCTGCTTTAATAAATCTATTTTTTCCCAAACCAAATAATGGTAGCAGTTGCAAAACAGATTCATCAGAATATTTCACAAAAGTATCAGGAAAGGCTAATGAAATTATTTTACCTGTATATTTCACTTTTACACAGTGATTGCTTCAAAAACAACTTTATTGACTTCTTCATTTTGAAGATTCTCGTACCGCATCGATAGCTCTTCCTCATTTTTCACAATTTGAGTAATACTTATCGTTTTAAGAAAACCTCTATCAATTTGCAGATCTACATCCTTATCCCCTATTCCAGCATTTTTATGAAAACCCAATAACGAATCGGAGGTAATTACATTCTTGCTCTCAAAGGTATCAAACCAATTTTTACGTAAGCTTTTCATTTCTTTGGTGTACAGTGTGGACGACGACCAAATATGTGTTTTTTTATCTAATACCTTAAAATGCTTTTGAAATCCATCCCAAACAAATTCAAACAACCTAAGGTTGGATTTCCAATTCACTGCTACAATTGTAAATGGCTCAATGCCTTTACAATCATAAGACTCTATAGCATTTTCCAAATGATCAGCTTCCAACAACTCCTTTACCACCACCCCTCTACTCTGTCTATAAGAGACTTGTCTTTCATGAATTTCAAAACCGCCGTTAAGTAAACATATCATTGTATTCTTATCACTTACTCCTATCCATGTACCTCCTGCCAAAGCGTCTTTAGGAAACAACATTCGTGTTTTATTTACCCGATAGAATTCTGGCGGTAATGTTTTTCGATTTATAACCTCGTCACGATTAGAGGTAAGAATAAAATCATTTTCTCGAATTGGGATCAATGTTACTGTACACATAAAATTTGGGTCGGCTAAATAAGCGACAACTTACAAAAAAAAATACATACCCCACAATGTTTATAAAAGGTTAAAATGCATATTAGGCTATTTAATTTTCTATCTTTGCTATCCTAAATGACTAACTCATTAGACAAACACATCTTACTAATTTAAAATAACACACTACATTATGGGAAAAGGTTTTTTTCAAGTTCCTACAGCAATAAATGAACCTGTAAAATCGTATGCTCCAGGAACACCTGAAAGAGAAGAAGTGCTTTCAACCTATAAAGAAATGTACAATACTAAGATAGATGTACCTTTATATATAGATGGTGAAGAAATAAGAACAGGAGATACAGGAACTATGTCCCCTCCTCATGATCATCAACATGTTTTAGGAACCTATCACAAAGCCGAAAAGCAACACGTTCAAAAAGCTATAGATACTGCTATTGAAGCTCGAAAAAAATGGGCAAACCTTGCATGGGAGCAACGTGCTGCTGTTTTTCTTAGAGCTGCAGAGTTGATAGCTGGCCCTTACAGAGCCAAAATAAATGCTGCTACCATGTTAGCGCAATCCAAAAATATTTTTCAGGCAGAAATTGATGCCGCTTGTGAATTTATAGATTTTCTACGTTTTAACGTAGAATACATGACTCAAATCTATGAAGACCAACCAGACTCGACTTCGGGTGCTTGGAACCGATTAGAATACCGCCCATTAGAAGGATTTGTGTATGCGATCACTCCTTTCAACTTTACAGCAATCTCTGGAAACCTTCCTGCTAGTGCAGCCTTGATGGGAAATACTGTAGTTTGGAAACCAAGTGACAGCCAAATATATTCTGCAAAAGTGATTGTAGATATTTTTAAAGAAGCTGGTGTTCCTGATGGAGTAATTAATGTGGTTTACGGAGATCCAGTAATGATTACTGATACCATACTAGCAAGTCCTGACTTTGCTGGAATTCATTTTACAGGAAGCACCCATGTATTTAAAGATATTTGGGCTAAAATCGGAACTAACATTCATAATTACAAGACGTATCCAAGAATTGTTGGAGAAACAGGAGGTAAAGATTTTATTGTGGCACATCCAAGCGCGAATGCTAAACAAGTTGCTACAGGTATCTCTAGAGGAGCTTTTGAATTTCAGGGGCAAAAATGTAGTGCAGCATCCAGAGCTTATATTCCAAAAAGCTTATGGGCTGATGTAGAAAAATTTGTGAAGGAAGATATCAAATCTTTCAAGATGGGATCACCAGAAGATATGAGTAATTTTATCACCGCTGTTATACATGAAGGCTCTTTTGATAAACTTGCAAAATATATCGATCAAGCTAAAAATGATGCTGATGCAGAAATTATAGCTGGTGGTAATTACGATAAATCTAAAGGATATTTTATCGAACCTACGGTTATTCTAGCTAAAGATCCAAAATATACCACAATGTGTACAGAGCTTTTCGGTCCTGTAATCACAATTTATGTTTACGATGACAACAAGTGGGCCGAAACTCTTGAGTTGGTAGATGGAACCAGTGAATATGCACTTACCGGAGCTATATTCTCTACAGACCGTTATGCTGCTGCCGAAGCCACTAAGGCTTTAGAAAATTGTGCCGGAAATTTTTATATCAATGACAAACCAACTGGAGCTGTTGTAGGGCAACAACCATTTGGCGGTGCAAGAGCTTCTGGAACAAACGATAAAGCAGGTTCCTATCTTAATTTATTACGCTGGGTATCACCACGTACTATCAAAGAAACTTTTGTTTCACCATCAGATTACAGATATCCTTTCTTAGGAGAATAAATAATATTAAACATTTAAAAAGCGCCTATTCTGGCGCTTTTTTTTGCCAAAAACCTCACATTATGATCATTAGAACAGCTACACTCGAAGATCTACCCATCCTACTGGATTTCGAGCAAAAACTTATCGAAGCCGAGCGCCCTATGGATCCTACATTAAAACAAAAAGAAAAAATAAGCTATTATAGTATTGAAGATTATATAAAATCGGATCATACAGAAGTTGTCGTAGCAGAAGTTAATAATGAAATTGCTGGAAGCGGCTATGGTCAAATCAGAGATCGTAAGGATTTCTTTATTCAAAAACAGTATGGCTACATTGGCTTTATGTATGTAACAGAAGAACATCGTGGCAAAGGTATTAGCCAAACTGTAATAAAGTATTTGTACGATTGGTTCAAAACCAAAAACCTTGAAGAAGTGCGCCTAACCGTTTATGAAAAAAACCCAAGAGCCATAAAAGCTTATGAAAAAGTAGGTTTTGAAAAGCATCTCATTGAAATGAGAATTAGTCTGAATAATTAAACTTAATATCCTCTTTACATATAGCTAAAGTATTAATGAACTACCCCAACGCAGAGTCGTCGGGGTATCTGAAACAAGACTTTTTGTTCTGGATCTTGGTTCTAAAAGTCTGGAATCTGTAAGTTACACTCGAGACAGAGTCTAGGGAATTATATTGATTAAATAGCACATAAAATTTATCATAAAAAAAATTTGAAGATTAAGGCACGACATAGCGAAAGTTATGTGCAAGACAGAGCGTGGACAAAGGACATAGGCTTAACTAAGTCGAGGATTTTAACGCAAAAATTCAGATTTTCAACATGAATATTAGTGTTACTTGATATTGATTTAGCTATACCTTCGCCATTAAAGATAGAGATGAGGTCTGTGGTTTGAGGTTTAAAAAATCATGGAATACCTAAATATACTGTCGAGGAGTATAAAAAACATAGTGAAGAGTTCAATATACTGTAGATACATCAATTATACCTGGTGAGGAATGCATTATACTACATGAGAAGTCAATTATACCGTAAAAACATCAATTATACGCAGTGAATCATTGATTATACCAAGTGAGCAGTCCATTATACCATAAATATATTGATTATACAAGTTGAGAAACCAACAGGTATACGACAAATTTCCGTTTTCGGGCAAACTGCCTCAGGGCAAGCCCATGAGGCATCAGTTGGGAACTAATTTTTATTTCGCGGCAAGCTTCGGAGCATTTAAATCTCGATTATCGAGTAAATTATTTTGCAACTCCCTTCCTTATGGGGAAAAGGATACTAGCAACAGAAATTTGTCGTACACCCAAAAAGTAAGATATTATAGAAATCACTATTTAAATCTTATATTTTAATGGTAAGTACACCACCTTTTTGGTTTCAAAAAACTCTTCTTCAAAATAATCTGAAAGATTATGCTCCACAGCTTTAGGAAAAAGAGCCAATTCTTCTGTCAAGTCACCTCCTTTTAAATACAATATACCATTTTGAAGTTCGTGATTACTTTTTTTGGCAATATTTTTTCTAACCCATTTAACGAAATCGGGCATATTGGTTACAGCCCTGCTCACAACAAAATCAAATCGATCATCAAAGGTACCTGCTCTACGCTGCTCTGCTCTAATATTGGTCAACCCCAAAGCTTTCACAACTTCATTAACCACTCGTATCTTTTTGGCAATCACATCAACAAGATAAAACTGTGTCTCGGGAAACATAATCGCTAATGGGACTCCAGGAAAACCACCACCTGTTCCTACATCCAAAACATGAGAACCAGCTTTAAATTCAAGAATTTTAGCAATACCAAGAGAATGTAACACATGTCTTTCATACAAAGACTCAATGTCTTTACGGGAAATCACATTAATTTTGGCATTCCATTCTGTATACAAATCTCCCAACTTCGAAAATTGCTCTTGCTGCTCTTCGGTTAAATTTTGAAAATACTTATCTAAAATTGTCACACTTTTATTGTTTTGCGATTATAATAATAAAAATCAATACGAGTTGAAGCGCAAAAATACATGTTAAACTAATATATTTTACTTCTTTTTAGGAACTTAAAAAAATTTAAATGTCTAACTTTACCCAATATTACTATGACCTATTACGTTTGGTCATAAACCTCAACAGTATGACTACACCCAATATTCGCTTTAACAGAGCCGACTCTGCTAAGTTTTTCAGAACGCTTAATAAGCGTGTTAATCAATATTTCAAGGAAAATAATATTAAAAGAACTGGCAATTGGAAATTGCATTTGAAAACAATTATTATGTTTTCAATTTTTTTGACTCCTTATTTTTTGATCCTTACACTTGATATTTCTCAATGGTGGATGCTATTACTTACAGTCGTAATGGGGGTAGGAATGGCAGGAGTAGGTATGAACGTTATGCATGATGGAAATCATGGTTCGTATTCTTCAAAAAAATGGATTAATAAATTAATGGGAAATAGCATTTATATTCTTGCCGGTAATGTATACAACTGGCAGGTACAACACAATGTTCTACATCATACGTATACCAATATACATGGACATGATGAGGATATGGATGCAGGAAGAGTTATTCGCTTTACCAAACATGCAAAATGGCGACGTTTTCATAGGTTTCAGCATTATTACTCTATATTTTTATACGGACTACTGACGTTTAACTGGGCGCTAACCACAGATTTTAAGCAGACCAAAAACTACTTGGCACGTAAATTATCTTACGGAAAATTACCAAGCCCTTTAAAACAATGGAGTACCGTGGTAATCACAAAGATTATCTATCTTATGATTTGGATTGTAATACCAATGCTTATTATGTCGATTGCCTGGTGGAAAATCTTGATTGGCTTTTTTGTGATGCACTATGTAGCAGGATTAATACTGAGTGTTATATTTCAACTAGCACATATGGTAGAGGGAGCCGAAATGCCTGTTCCCGACAAAACCGGAACCATGAAAAACACTTGGGCCATACACCAATTGTTTACTACGGTTAATTTTTCTACGAAAAATAGATTAGTTAACTGGTTTACCGGTGGTTTAAATCACCAGGTAGAACATCATATTTTCCCTAATATCAGTCATATTCACTACACGCAAATCTCGAAAATTGTAAAACAAACGGCACTAGAATTTAATCTGCCTTATAACGAATATAAAACCACACGTAAAGCAATTATTGCTCATTTCAAACACCTTAAGGAAATGGGAATGAAACCAGCTTTACAACCATAATAACTTTTATTTACCAATTAAAAATGAGTACACCAGTTTCAGAAATGAGCACGCAACTATCTGACAGAATTAATGCTCTTAAAGCATCGGCCACATTAGCCATGGCGGCAAAAGCCCGTGAATTAAGAGCAGAAGGAAAAGACATTATTGGTTTAAGCCTTGGCGAACCAGATTTTAACACTCCAGAGTTTATTAAGGAAGCGGCTATCCAGGCAATCAATGATAATTATAATTCATATACCCCTGTAGACGGTTATGTAGAGTTGAAAGATGCTATCATCACAAAATTTAAACGAGACAATAATCTTTCTTATGACCGTTCCCAAATAGTAGTATCCACAGGAGCAAAGCAATCTCTATATAATGTAGCTCAGGTATATTTAAATCCGGGTGACGAGGTAATTTTGCCTTGCCCTTACTGGGTAAGCTATAGTGATATCGTGAAATTATCTGGAGGTGTTCCAGTAGAAGTAAAAACTTCTATTGACACAGATTTTAAGATGACCGCAGAGCAACTTGAAGCTGCAATTACGCCAAAAACAAAAATGTTGTGGTATAGCTCTCCTTGCAACCCAAGTGGATCAATATATAGTAAAGAAGAACTAAGAGCTTTGGCAGATGTTCTTCAAAAATACCCAGAAATTGTTGTTGTTAGTGATGAGATTTATGAACATATCAATTATGTTGGGGACCACGCATCTATGGCTCAATTTGAAGACATGTATGACCGTACCGTTACAGTGAATGGAGTAGCCAAAGCTTTTGCCATGACAGGATGGAGAATCGGGTATATTGGAGCACCTAGAGCTATCGCAAGGGCCTGCAACAAAATGCAAGGACAAGTTACTAGTGGAGCTAATTGTATTGCGCAAAGAGCAGTAATTACCGCCTTAGAGGTGCCAGTTAGCAAAATTCAGTACATGGTTGACGAATTTAAAGAGCGAAGAAAGTTAATTTTAAATCTATTGTCTGAAATCCCCGGTTTTGAATGCAACGAACCAGAAGGTGCGTTTTATGTTTTTCCCGATATCTCGTATTATTTTGGTAAAACATTACAAGGACATACTATCAATGACGCCACAGACTTTTCCATGTTCCTATTAGAAAAAGCCAATGTTGCTACGGTAACTGGTATTGCTTTTGGAAATGGTAATTGTATTAGAATTTCTTATGCAGCCAGTACAGAACAAATCATTGAAGCCATAAGAAGAATCAAAGAGGCAGTAAGCCAATAAGACCAATAAAATCTAATCACAAGCCGATTATTCTTAAAAAGAATTAATCGGTTTTTTTTGATTTACAACCTTTTAACTTTAATTAATATTTATTTAATCTTTTTTAGATACTAAAAAAGTAAAACCACAGTTATAGTCTCTCGACATAATTTTTTTTTTAGTAAAATTATTTTTTTCAACCAACTTAAAACCATTTCCCCCATGGATATTTTGGAAAAAGAACGTATTGTTCAAAAAAACGTACTCCAAATTTTTAAAGAAAACTTCAATGTAACAAAGACTGATGACGAGATCCTGGACATTAAGCCAGAAAATGAATTTGATATCAGCACCAGTTATTATGAATCTATACTAGATATATTTCTTCTGGAACCCGAACATCTTGAAAGCATTACGGGTAAAGTAAAAGATACTGTCAAAAGGGTTGCAGAGTTATGGACCATAACGTTACATTATTCTCTTCCATAAAAATAAAAAATTGATTTATCTATTTCGCCAGAAAAATGGTGTAAGAAGTATTAAAACGGTAAAAAGCTCAAGTCTCCCTATAAGCATCAGGAAGCAACACCACCATTTTCCAAAAGCAGGTAGCACATCAAAGTTATTTACAGGGCTTAGTTTCCCGAAAGCTGGCCCTACATTACCCAATGAAGAAGCTGCTCCACCAACGGCCGTTTCGAAGTCAAGCCCCAATGACCCTAATACTACTGAACCAATGATAAAGGCAAGCATATACAAAATAAAAAATGCCAATATATTAAAAACAATTTCCTTTGATACGGCCCTTGTATTATATCTAACAGGTAGAACCGCTCTTGGATGAAGTGTACGTTTAAATTCTAAAATCCCATTACGAATAGTAATGAGATGCCTTACCACTTTCATACCTCCAGCTGTAGATCCAGCAGAACCGCCAAGAAACATAATTCCGAAGAAAAATACAGTCAAAAACGGTGTCCACATGGTAAAATCTGCGCTCACAAAACCAGTGGTAGTTACCACTGCTAACACTTGAAACAATGCATGGCGAAAAGCACTTTCGGCCTCACCCCATACCATAGGATGATCTATGGTAGAAATAGATACATCTGCTTTATAATAAATTATTATGGTCGCAATGATACTAAAGGTCACTATGAAGAGAGTATACAATTTAAACTCCTCATCTTTAATAATTTTTTGAACTTTTCCTTTAAACCCGAAATAACTAAGAACAAAATTCATTCCTGCCAAAAACATGAACAAGATGATTATATATTGAATAATTGGCTCGTCGTTCCAATAAGCCACGCTTGCGTTTTTGGTAGAAAATCCCCCGGTAGACAAAGTGCTTAACGCATGATTTATTGCATCAAAGAAATTCATTCCGGCTAGTTTCAAAAGAATTGTTTCTGCCGCCGTATAGCCAAAATAGATTAACCAAAGTCGCTTTGCTGTATCGGTTATCCTGGGGTGTAATTTATCTGCGTTAGGTCCGGGAGCTTCTGCTGCGAATAACTGCATTCCTCCTATACCTAATAATGGCAGGATAGCAATCGCCAACACTATAATTCCCATTCCTCCAATCCAATGCGTCAAACTTCTCCAAAATAATATACCTTTTGGAATGATTTCAATTTCATTCAGAATTGAAGCTCCGGTGGTAGTATACCCAGACATAGTTTCGAAAAAGGCATTGGTAAATGAAGGGATCGCCCCAGAAAATATATAGGGTAAGGTTCCACTTAAGGACATAAATATCCATCCAAACGTAACTACGATATACCCTTCTCTTTTATTGATTTCTTTTTGATGCTCCCTAGTCAAGAACATCAAAGCTACTCCTACAAACATGGTGGCCAAAGCAGCCATCATAATTTCAATGGTAACACCATCTTTATAAATGAAACTTATAATTGCAGCAAGAAGCATAAAACACCCATTACAGAGCAATAAAAGCCCCATGATATGAGAAATGATTTTATAATTTAATCTATTATACATTTAGAGGAACAGCTTTTCTATTTTTTTAATAGATTTTGGCAAGCAGCAAACTACTACTCTATCTCCGGCTTGAATATAAAAATCCCCTAACGCAATCATTCCTTTACCATCTCTAATAACTCCAGCAATAATTGCAGACCGAGGAAAATCAAGATCCTTTATAAGATTATCACTCACTTCTGAAGTAGGTTTAACCACAAACTCTAACAACTCTGCATTCATATTGTTAAGTTTGGTCATTGCAACCACCTCCCCTTTTCTAATAAATCTAAATATGTTATTTGCAGCCAGTAGTTTTTTATTGATTAGTGTATCGATACCTATAGAATGTGATAACTGAAAATAATCCATATTCTCGACCAAGGCTATGGTTTTTCGTACTCCTTTTGATTTGGCGACCAAACAAGACATTATATTGGTTTCAGAGTTACCAGTTACGGCAATAAAAGCATCCATATCTCCAATTCCTTCTTCTTGTAACAGCTCTACATTACGCCCATCTCCATTAATAATAAGAGCACTAGGAAGATCATCTGCCAAATCAAAAGATTTGTCTTTATCCTTTTCAATAAGTTTTACCCTAAACTTATGATCGCACAGATCGCATGAAGTTTTATAACCTATCTTACTTCCTCCAAGAATCATTACATTCTTGATTTCCTCTTTTTCTTTACCTGTTAATTTATACAACTCTTCTACTCCACCTTGAGAAGTAACAAAATATACTTGGTCTCCCTCTTTAAAAGTAGTATCTCCTCTTGGGATCAATGTGTATTGCGTTCCCGATCGTTGAATTGCTATAGGCATAAAATGCAACTCTGGAAACACCTCTGCTGCCTCCCTTACACTTTTACCCACAAATAAGGCTTCTGCCGATAATGTAGTACCTACCATGGTTAATGCACCATCCTCAAACTCGTAGCTATCATGAAAAGCAGATTGATTAAGCAATAGTTCTATCTCACTGGCAGCAAGTGCTTCGGGAGATATCAACTCGTCAATACCGAATTTGGTAAACCCAACTTCTTCCTTATTTTCTATAAATTCTGTATTAGAAATCCTGGCAATCGTACGCTTGGCACCAAGTTGTTTTGCCAAAACACATACTGTAATATTGGTAGTCTCGCTCGAGGTAACCCCAATTACCATATCTACATTTTCGACCCTGGCTTCTTTTAAAATAGTTATAGAAGTAGCATCTCCTTTAATGACTCTAATATCTAAGTGAGTATCTGCATAATTAAGACATTCTTTATCGGTATCTATAAGCGTAATGTCCTGAGACTCAAATGAGAGTAATTTTGCCAAATGAAATCCGACCTCACCTGCTCCGGCAATAATGATTTTCATTGGTTATGTTTATTGTTTTCCATCTAAAGATAAAATCAAACTAAGACTATATTATAAATACATTATAACGAAAAAAATTGTCTTAGAATATAAAAGCGTACAAAGATAATGCAAATTGACCAACTGGTAAAATTTGATTATTACCAACTTAACACAAATCTATTCTAACTATCAATATCAAAAATGTATATTTGCCTAAATTTTTTTTAATGTCGAAAAAAATAACTCCTTATAAAGACACCTCTAGATCCAAAAAAGAGCAGGTTGCAGAAATGTTTGATACTATTTCTGGCAACTATGATGGTCTAAATCGTGTAATCTCTTTTGGAATCGATGTTAAGTGGCGCAAGAAAGTTGTAAAGCTTGTTCACAAAACAAACCCGGAAAAAGTTCTAGATGTAGCTACAGGAACAGGAGATTTGGCAATTAATCTTGCAAAAACAGGAGCAACTGAAATAATTGGACTTGATATTTCTGCAGGAATGCTTGAAGTTGGAAAAAACAAAGTTAAAGCACAAAAATTAGATGATGTTATAAGTATGGTAAAGGCTGACAGCGAAAATTTACCCTATACTGATAATTATTTTGATGCTATTACGGTAGCATTTGGTGTAAGAAACTTTGAAAACCTCGAAAAAGGGCTTTCCGAAATTTTTAGAGTATTAAAACCAGGTGGTTTATTTGTTGTTTTAGAAACCTCTCTACCAACAAAGACGCCCTATAAGCAGGGGCATAAATTTTATTCAACAAAGATTTTACCACTTATTGGGAGGATTTTTTCTAAAGACAGATCTGCTTATTCATATCTAAGTGAAAGTGCAGCTGCTTTTCCTTATGGCGAGGCGTTCAACAATATTTTGAAAAAAATTGGGTTTATAGATGTTGTAGATAATCCCCAAACCTTTGGTGTCGCAACAATTTATACAGCCAAAAAATAATAATAAAGGCCGGAAAAAGCCAAAATGACCAATACCTATCAATGTTTGATGTTTGAAATTGGCTTGAAAGGTAAATTTATAAATAAATGAAAAGACTTTTAATCGCAATAGCTATTTTAGTTTGTACTCAAGATATGAGTGCACAATTATTTTCTAAAGAAAAGGTGCAGAATCTACAAAATTTTGATAAGCCAAGGTTTAGCTGGGGATATATTCTTGGTTTTAATAGTTATGACTTTAATTTTGACTATACCAGCGATTTTGAAGATGAAGACGTTATTGTAGACCAAACTGTAGGTTTTACCGTAGGGCTTTTAGGAAATATGAGAATAAACGACTATTTGGATCTACGATTAGAACCTGTTGTTATATTTACCAGAAGGGATCTAACTTTTAACAACCCCTTGTTTACCTCAGAATTTGAATCTTTCAGAGAAGTAAAATCAACCTATGTACATGTGCCGCTCTTACTAAAAATTTCAGCCAAAAGACTTAATAACTTCAAACCTTTTATCGTTGGTGGAATATCTACATCTATTAATTTATCCAGTAATCAAGATAATCCCGATGACAATAGCATTGGAGAATTTAGAATGAAAACAAGCACTAATTATTTTGAAGTAGGTTTCGGAATCGATTTTTATTTATATTACTTCAAATTCACACCATCAATACGAGGAGTATTTGCTATGTCTGATGAATTGGTAAGAGATAATGACCCTAATAGTCCTTATACTGCGACTATAGATAAAATGTCTACCCGAGGAATTTTTATCAACTTTACTTTTCAGTAACAAACATCTAAGATCTTTTAAATTCGCTTAGTACTATAGCACTTGCTGTTGCTACATTTAAACTTTCAGTTTTTTGTGCATCTCCAAATTGAGGAATGGTTATTTTTTGATCAATAATTTCTTCAATAGGTTTTGAAATCCCATTGGCCTCATTACCCATTACAATAATCCCGTTTTCTGGCAAGGACGTATCATATATATTATCCCCATTCATAAAAGTTCCAAAAATAGTATTTCCTTCCTTCCTCGACTCCAAAAACTCTTTAAGGTCCAAATAATTAATATTTACCCTTGTAATAGAACCCATTGTCGCTTGTATTACTTTTGGATTAAAACAATCGACCGTTTCTTTGGAACAAACTAAGTCCTTGACCCCAAACCAATCGCATAACCGAATGATAGTTCCCAAATTTCCAGGATCTCTTACATTATCCAGAGCCATAATTAAACCAGTACTATTCATCCGTTTTTCTTCGGGAATATGAAACACAGCCAAAGCTGTTTGCGGAGTTGTTAAAAAGCTTATCTGTTTTAATTCATCCAAAGAAATATGAGAAAGGCTTTTTTTGTCTATTTCAAAAAAAACATCATCAGTTGTATAGAGGGAATGCAGATTGAGATTCGCTTCTAACAATTCTTTTATTACCTTTTTACCTTCGGCGACAAACAATCTATGTTGTTTTCGGTATTTTTTTTGATATAAACTTTTTATTAGTTTCTTTTGGTTTTTGCTAACCATACAAATAATGTATTTTTGAATCAATAATAAATCGGGATTGAAACACTTTCTGGCAAAAATATTATTAATTACCCTAACCACAATCTTTTTAATTTCGTGTAGCGCAGTAAAAAGAGTTCCTGAAGGTGAATACCTATTAGAAAAAAATCAAGTTTTTGTGGATAGTGTAAAATCTAATGATGCTAAACTATACAATCAATTATATCAAAAACCAAACACAAAACTACTAGGAGCCCCAATAAGACTTCACCTGTATAATCTTGCCAGCATAAATCAAGATTCATTATATCAGGATTGGTTACAAAGAAAACCAAATCGTGAAAAAAGAATGATCAATTTCTTTTCTAAAAAACAAATTGACAGATTAGGTGTTGGGTTAGACGGCATTAACGAATGGGTTAAAAAAACCGGAGAACCTCCTTCTATTGTGGATGAATCCAAGGTAAAACGCTCTGCAAAAAGACTTCAGGCATACTACTGGAATAATGGCTGGTTTAATGTTAAAGCAGATTATAAAATTAATAAAGATGACAAAAAAAGAGCCTCTGTAGATTATCTTATACGACCAAGCCAACCTTATTTCATAGACTCATTAAACACCAAAATAGCTTCTTTTGTGGCCGATTCTATTTATCATTCCAATTCCACAAATTCCATTATTATTCCTGGAAAACAATATAAAACTTTAGATCTAGAAGCAGAACGCGAGCGTGTTACCTCTTTGTTTCGGAACTCTGGACTTTTCCACTTTGAGAAAGAGTTTATAAAATTCGATGCCGACACAGTAAATACGAACCATAAAGTAAATCTAAACCTACTTATTAATAATCGCCCGGTAAGTTATGGAGACTCGGTTGAAAGAGTACCT
Source organism: Aquimarina gracilis (assembly GCF_035285365.1). Lineage (NCBI taxonomy): Bacteria > Pseudomonadati > Bacteroidota > Flavobacteriia > Flavobacteriales > Flavobacteriaceae > Aquimarina > Aquimarina gracilis. The sequence continues at coordinate 47,578 of NZ_JAYKLX010000001.1, forward strand.
TTCAAAGTACATAAGATAAGTAAGGTTAATGTGTTCACAGATTATTCTTATCAAAATAGAAATAAAAAACCATTAGATAGCACTTTTTACAAGGGATACAATATTTATGGATATGATGAGATCAAGTTTACACGTAAAGCGATTACCAATTCTATATTAATTACCCCCGGTAAAATTTTTAAGGAAAGTGACCGTACACTTACCAATAACCAAATCAACAACTTACGGACTTTTAAATATCCAAATATCACATATGATATTGACAAAAATGATCCTACTGGAACAAGTTTGATTGCCAATATTCGTCTTACACCACGAAAAAAGTACAGTACTAATGTACAGTTTGATGTTTCAACTTCTCAAATCCAAGCATTTGGAATTGGTTTTGGAGGCTCACTTTTAATACGAAATGTTTTTGGTGGTGCCGAAATTTTAGAAATATCAGCCAGAGGAAGTATAGGGTCATCTAGTGATGCTGTAGATGGGGGTGAACGATTCTTCAATATTTCTGAGGTTGGAACCGATGTACGACTCTCATTTCCTAAAATAGTTTTCCCATTAAAGACGAATAAGATTATTCCAAAACGTATGTCGCCAACAACCAATTTAGTTTTTGGGATTAATGTTCAGCAAAATATTGGTCTGGACCGTCAAAATGCAACTGGAGTATTCAATTATCAATGGAAACCCAACAAAACCTTAACCAATCAAATCGATATTGTTAACGTTCAGTACGTAAGAAATTTAAACACACAAAACTATTTTAATATCTACAGAACTTCGTACGATCAATTAAATGACATCGCAAGGCAAGTTTTGGATCCTTCTTCTTCATTTTTTGTACAGCCAGAAACAGGAACTCCGAACATAGATGATGCAGAGCTTAGAATTCCTAATGGCGCAGATGGTTTCATTACAGAATCTCTTGGTTTAACCCCAAACGGTGATCTAACTCCTAATCAATTACAGGAAATTCGCAATATAAATGAAAGAAAGGACAGACTCACCGAGGATAATTTGATTTTTGCTTCCAGCTATACGTTTACAAAAAACAATAAAGAAAATCTCTATGACGAAAATTATTCTCGATTTCGTGCAAAAATAGAATTTGCAGGTAATGTGTTAAACGCTGTTTCCAATGTCGCAGAGCTAAAGAAGAATTCAAGAGAGCGGTTTGAAGTATTTGGAGTAGAATTTTCTCAATATGCCAAAACCGAATTAGATTATATTAAACATTGGGATCTCGGAAGAAAAAATGTTATTGCCATAAGGGCTTTTGGCGGATTAGCAATCCCCTATGGAAATGCAAACAGCATTCCTTTTGTTCGTAGTTTCTTTGGAGGTGGCCCTAATGATAACAGAGCTTGGCTAGCATATGACCTAGGGCCAGGAAGCACTTTAAGTCGAAATGAATTTAATGAAGCGAATTTCAAACTTGCCTTGAATGCAGAGTACAGATACAACATCTTGGGCTCGCTTAATGGCGCCTTGTTTATTGATGCAGGTAATATCTGGAATGTTCTGGATAATGTTGAAGAAGAAGAAGCCGTATTTTCAAAACTAGATGACATACAAGAAATTGCAGTAGGTAGTGGCTTTGGATTTCGATATGATTTTGACTTCTTTGTGCTTCGTCTTGACATAGGGTTTAAAACCTTTAATCCAGCCAACGATGAAGACCAAAGATGGTTTAAAGGTTATAGATTTTCAGAAGCTGTATATAATTTTGGGATTAATTATCCTTTTTAATACTTTGCACCCAATTTAGAAAACAAAAAACTATTCCCAAATCACGATTATTTTCATTTATAATTATAAAATTCTTTCGTTATAATTTTACTATTTTTGTAAGCTTATAAACCAAAACTAAATTATGAGTCACAACATCAAACCGGGAGTTGCTACAGGAGACGAAGTACAAGCAATTTTCAAATACGCAAAAGAAAATGCATTTGCCTTACCAGCAGTTAATGTCATTGGTTCTAATTCGATTAATGCAGTATTAGAAACAGCTGCAGAAATCAATTCGCCTGTAATTATACAATTCTCGAACGGGGGAGCACAATTTAATGCCGGGAAAGGACTTTCTAACGAAGGTCAAAAATCGGCTATCGCGGGTGCTGTTGCCGGCGCAAAGCACGTACATTTAATGGCAGAAGCTTATGGTGTACCGGTAATTTTACACACCGATCACTGTGCCAAAAAATTACTTCCTTGGATAGATGGATTATTGGATGCCGGAGAGCAATTCTACAAAGAAAATGGGAAGCCTCTATATAGCTCGCATATGATCGATTTATCCGAAGAACCTATTGAAGAAAACATTGAAATCTGTAAAGAATACCTAGCTCGCATGAGTAAAATGGGTATGACCTTAGAAATCGAATTAGGTATCACTGGTGGAGAAGAAGATGGGGTTGACAATACCGATGTAGATGATTCTAAATTATATACACAACCAGAAGAAGTTGCCTATGCATACGAAGAATTAAGTAAAGTAAGCGACAAATTCACCGTAGCTGCTGCGTTTGGAAACGTTCATGGAGTATACAAACCTGGGAATGTAAAGCTTACACCAAAAATTCTTAAAAATTCTCAGGAATTTATTTCTAAAAAATATGGAGTTGAAAATAACCACATCGACTTTGTATTTCATGGAGGAAGCGGTTCTACTCTTGAAGAAATCAGAGAAGCTATTGGATATGGTGTTATTAAAATGAATATCGATACCGACCTTCAATTTGCATTTAATGAAGGAATTCGTGATTATATGACAGGTAAAATCGAATATTTAAAGACACAGATCGGTAATCCAGAAGGAGCCGAAGAACCAAATAAGAAATATTATGATCCAAGAAAATGGCTTAGAGAAGGTGAAGTCACTTTTAAAAACCGTCTTAAAAAAGCATTCGAGGATTTAAATAATGTAAATACATTATAAGACAAAAACCAAGCTGAAACTTATCCCAAAAGGAAGTTTCAGCTTTTTTAATAAATTAATTTATGGCTTGGTTTAAGAGAACACAAAAAGGTATACAAACCGCTACTGAAGATAAAAAAGATGTCCCTAAAGGACTTTGGTACAAATCTCCAACAGGAAAAATTGTAGATGCAGAACAGCTGGAAAAGAATTTTTATGTAAGTCCTGAAGATGGGTATCATGTAAGAATAGGCAGTAAAGAATATTTTGAAATCTTGTTTGATGATGGCAAATACAAAGAGCTAGACAAAAGCTTAACTTCAAAAGACCCTCTTAAATTCGAAGACAAAAAAAAATATGTTGATCGTCTTAAAGAAGCTCAAGAAAAAACAAACCTTAAAGACGCTGTAAGAACTGCGGTAGGAAAATCTAACGGAAATGATCTGGTCATTGCCTGTATGGATTTTTCATTTATAGGCGGCTCTATGGGTAGTGTTGTAGGAGAAAAAATAGCTAGAGCAGCCGATTATTCTTTAAAACATAATATCCCTTTTATGATTATTTCAAAATCAGGAGGTGCACGTATGATGGAGGCAGCGTTATCGCTAATGCAATTGGCCAAAACTTCTGCAAAACTTGCGCAATTGGCAGATGCTAACATCCCTTATGTTTCATTATGTACAGATCCAACAACAGGTGGTACAACAGCATCTTTTGCAATGTTAGGTGATATTAACATTGCAGAACCTGGTGCTCTAATTGGTTTTGCAGGCCCAAGGGTTGTAAGAGACACAACGGGACAAGAATTGCCCGAAGGTTTTCAAACATCAGAATTTCTTTTAGAACACGGATTCCTTGATTTCATTACGCCAAGACAAGAATTAAAACAAAAGATAAACTTATATTTAGATCTTATTCTTAATAGACCTTTATCTAATTAAAAGGTTATAAACTTAAAAAGCCCGATACTAGTATCGGGCTTTTTAAGTTCAAAATCAATCACAATTCTATAATAAAATATCTCGCTCTTCTCCATCGGTATTTGTAAATACCGCTTTATTATCACATGCTCCATCACCATAATCAAGAGTACCGCTATAATTAGTTCGTACTAAATTCCTTACCCCACTCACCAAAAACCTACAACTAGCCTCTCTGCGTAATGCTGTTGTAATGGTCGTGCTATGGGTATTACCATTAGCAAAATTAGTTTCCCAAGCCCCGGTAATCAAGAAAACGTTATCCCCCCAGTTACCATTAAACGAACCTTCGATCCACTCTCTTGTTTTCTGGCCTGTTCTAGAGGCCTGCGTACCATCTGCAAAAGTAACAACCAAATCCAAGTCCATCATATATTGTGGATTTCCATTATCATTGGTCTTTTGTCTTGTTACTGTTTTTGAGCCAGCGAATTGTATATCATCAACAAAGAAATCTTCCAAATTATAATTGATAACCAATGTCATGGCATCAACATCTGCTACATAAGACATATTTACTTTTCCTTTTATAGTATGACCTCTTACTTCACAACCCTCTGTACCAAAATCTACAGTAACTTCTTTTGAAGTGTCAGTGAGTTCAATAGTCACTGTCGCGCATTCTGGAAGAAAAGGATGAATTGGCCCTTTTTGCAGACTTTCTTCAGATTCATATGTCTGTACAAAAGTATCACTTATTACTTCGGTTGCATTATCTACTTTGGCAGTTAGTACGGCTTCTTCCTGGTTAATAGATTCAATGATACCTTCATTGGAATCTTCGCGATCACAAGCAAATAAAATCATTGAAAAAATTGTCATCAAACCAAGCTTAAAAATGCTTTTTCTCATAATATTTAATTTTAACGTTACCCTATTATGACAGATACTTTTCTAAAAAGTTTAATTTGATTATGATTTTTTTTTCGAAAATGCAATTCTAATTCAAAAAGTACTATATTTGCACGCTGATAGCAAGGAGTTATCTATACATAAAAATCATTTAAATAATATTGGAATGTATTTAACAAAAGAAAAGAAAGAAGAAATCTTCGCAAAACACGGTAAAGGAAAAAATGATACTGGTTCTGCTGAAGGTCAGATTGCATTGTTCACTCACAGAATTACACACTTAACTGAACACTTAAAGAAAAATCGTAAGGATTTTAACACCGAGCGTTCTTTGGTAAAACTGGTAGGTAAACGAAGAGATTTACTTGATTACCTAAAGAAAAAAGATATCATGAGATATCGTGCAATTGTAAAAGAATTAGGATTAAGAAAATAATAAAAGAGAGGCTTCGTGCCTCTTTTTTTAATTATATATTTTAAAAAAGCATTTGTACTCAACAATACAAATGTATGCCTTAGTTTTTCATTGGTCAAACAATTACTACAACAACACAACCTTGTCCGTCCGAGTAAGACGGAAACCAATGTTTAATTAGGTCTATTGTGTGTTTATAGAACACCCAAAATAGACTACTAGAATCAAAATAATATGATTCCACAAGTGTATAAAGAGGTTATCGATTTAGGTGACGGAAGACAAATCACCCTCGAGACCGGAAAATTAGCAAAGCAGGCACATGGTTCTGTTGTTGTGCAAATGGGTAAAGCTATGTTATTATGTACGGTAGTTTCTTCATATGAAGCGGCACCTGTAGATTTTTTACCCTTGACTGTAGATTATCGTGAAAAATTTGCCGCTGCAGGTCGTTATCCTGGAGGTTTTTTCAAAAGAGAAGCAAGACCAAGTACTGAAGAAATTCTTACGATGAGATTGGTCGACAGAGTACTTCGCCCTCTTTTCCCAAAAGATTACCATGCAGAAACACAAGTCATGATTCAATTAATGTCTCATGATGATGATGTAATGCCTGATGCTCTTGCAGGTTTAGCAGCTTCAGCCGCTATACAATTATCAGACATTCCTTTTGAAACTCCAATTTCTGAAGTAAGAGTCGCTAGAGTAAATGGTGAATTTATCATCAACCCTAGCCGTACTCAACTTGAAGAGGCAGATATCGATCTTATGGTGGGAGCTTCTGCAGATTCTGTGGCAATGGTAGAAGGTGAGATGGATGAAGTTTCTGAAGAAGAAATGACCGAAGCCATAAAATTTGCGCATGAAGCTATCAAAGTGCAATGTGATGCACAAATAAAATTAGCTGAAGCTTTTGGTAAAAAAGAAACTCGTGAATACGAAGAAGAGAAAGAAGATGAAGAGTTAGCAAAAAAGATTCATGATGCTGCGTATCAAAAATGCTACGATATTGCCAAAATGGGATCTTCAAAGAAAGAACGCGGATTAGCTTTTTCTGAAGTGAAAGAAGAAATAAAAGCTATGTTCACTGAAGAAGAACTTGAAGAAATCGGTGATTTAGTTTCAAAATACTTTGGTAAAGCACATAAAGAAGCTGTTCGCAATCTTACTCTAGACGAAGGAATCCGTCTTGATGGAAGAAAAACTACCGATATCAGACCTATCTGGTGTGAAGTTGACTACTTACCATCGACCCATGGATCTTCTATATTTACAAGAGGAGAAACACAAGCCTTGGCGACTGTAACCTTAGGAACTTCGCGTGAAGCCAATGTAATTGATCTACCAACACAACAAGGTGAAGAAACATTCTATTTACATTATAACTTCCCTCCTTTCTCTACAGGAGAAGCAAGACCGTTAAGAGGCACCTCAAGAAGAGAAGTAGGACACGGTAACCTTGCACAACGAGCATTAAAAGGAATGATTCCAGAGGATTGCCCTTATACCGTTCGTGTAGTATCTGAAGTATTAGAATCAAATGGTTCTTCATCGATGGCAACGGTATGTTCGGGAACCATGGCTTTGATGGATGCGGGGATCAAACTAAAAAAACCTGTTTCAGGTATCGCTATGGGATTAATTTCTGATGGTGAAAAATATGCCGTATTATCCGATATTTTAGGAGACGAAGATCACCTTGGTGATATGGACTTTAAAGTAACGGGTACTGCAGATGGTATTACCGCCTGCCAAATGGATATAAAAATCAAAGGATTGTCTTATGAGATCCTTGTAAAGGCTCTTAAGCAAGCTAGAGAAGGTCGTCTGCATATCTTAGAAAAGTTAACAGATACTATCGCTCAACCCAATGAGTCTGTTAAAGCACATGCACCAAAAATGGTTAAAGTTACCATTCCTGAGTCTTATATCGGTGCTGTTATCGGACCAAGTGGAAAAGTGATCCAGGAAATGCAAAAAGAAACTGGAACCACAATTGTTATTGAAGAGGATGGAGATTACGGAATTGTAGAAATACTTGGAGTTGATCAGGATGCAATTGACACCGTAATTAGAAAGATTGAGGCTATTACTTTTAAACCAGAAGTAGGAAGCGTTTATGAAGTGAAAGTGATCAAAATTTTGGATTTCGGAGCCGTGGTAGAATATGTAGATGCACCAGGAAACGAAGTATTACTTCATATTTCTGAATTAGCTTGGGAACGTACTAATAATGTAACCGATGTTGTTAATATAGGAGATGTTATTGATGTAAAATACTTTGGCGTGGATCCCAAAACAAGAAAAGAAAAGGTTTCCAGAAAAGCATTATTGCAAAGACCTCCTCGACCTGAAGGAGACAGGCCAAAAGGTGATAGAAAACCAAGACCAAATAAGAAAGAAAATTAATTTTCTTTAACATTATAACGAACGCCTTCAAGATTTTGAAGGCGTTTTTTTTATTTTTTTTTCAAAACTTCAAAAAAACTTTTGAGCCCAGTGTTAGTAATAGCTACCTCTTTACGACTAATAGAGTATTGAAAGTAATTTCAATAAAAAAATAAGCGTTTTTGTAACATTTTGATAACATATTACGTATAAGAAATAAAGAAGCCCTAAATATTCACATATTAAATTTCAAGGACTACATAGATGAGACAACTTAAAATTACGAAGCAGGTAACGAATCGTGAGACTGCATCGCTGGATAAATATTTGCAGGAAATAGGAAAAGTAGATCTTATTACGGCAGATGAAGAGGTAGAATTGGCTCAGCGAATAAAAGCTGGTGATGAGAGAGCCCTTGAAAAATTAACAAAGGCTAACTTAAGATTCGTTGTATCTGTAGCAAAGCAATATCAAAATCAAGGACTTACACTTCCAGACCTTATTAATGAAGGTAATCTTGGATTAATCAAAGCTGCTAAACGTTTTGACGAGACAAGAGGTTTTAAGTTCATTTCGTATGCTGTTTGGTGGATTCGGCAATCAATTTTACAAGCATTAGCAGAACAATCTCGTATCGTTCGTCTTCCCCTTAATAAAATTGGTTCGATCAATAAGATTAATAAGACCTATGCTTTCTTAGAGCAATCTCATGAGCGCCCACCAAGTGCTGAGGAAATTGCAAAAGAATTAGACATGACCATCAATGATGTTAAAGAGTCTATGAAAAACTCTGGACGTCACGTAAGTATGGATGCACCTTTAGTTGAAGGAGAAGATTCTAACCTTTATGATGTTTTAAACTCAGGGGAATCACCAAATCCTGATAGATCATTATTGCATGAATCATTGCGTACAGAAATTGAAAGAGCGCTTGAGACCCTTACACCAAGAGAAGCTGATGTTATCAGACTTTATTTTGGATTGGGAGATCAACATCCTATGACACTTGAAGAAATAGGTGAAACCTTTGATCTTACTCGTGAACGTGTACGACAAATAAAAGAAAAAGCAATTCGTAGATTAAAACATACATCTAGAAGCAAAATATTAAAGACTTATTTAGGATAAATTCCTAAATTGCGGTTACAAACAGTTTTATAACATAACTGTTCGTTTTTTGATTGATGAATGACCTCCGGCTGATTACCGGAGGTTTTTTCATTACATAACGATTTTAACAAAAAAATTAGGAAAAATGTAAAAAGCCCACTAAATTAAACACATGTTAATAAAATCTCAATTTTATGAGATACACTATAAGCTATGTGAGCACTGTGAGTCCAGACCTATCAGAAACTGATATAGCCGATCTTATGAGTTATGTAAAGCAACACAATAATTTTCTAGACATTACGGGAATTTTAATTTATTCTGACGGCAATTTCCTCCAAGTATTAGAAGGGGAAAAAGAAACTGTAAAAATTCTCTTTGAAAGAATTAAAAAAGATCCAAGGCATTACAATATTATAAAAATGTTGGATAAAGAAATAAAAGACAATGCCTTTTCAAAATATCACTCATCATTTACTGTAATTTCAGGACATTATAGCCATACTGAATTACAACAATTCCTAAAAAAAGAGGAAAATTATAACCCCGAGCATTTTAAAAGTATCTCGTACTTAACTCAAAAATTTATGAAGCTCTTGTAGCATGTTATTTAAAACTTAAGTATTACTTTTGCGCAAAACAACACAATTTATGGCTTCAAAACGTATTGCTCCTTCAGTACTGGCAGCAGATTTTGCTAACTTACAAAGAGATGTAGAAATGATTAATAATAGTGAGGCAGATTGGTTTCACATTGACATTATGGACGGTGTTTTTGTTCCGAACATCTCTTTTGGAATGCCTGTTTTAAGAGACATTGTAAAACACGCTACTAAAACTATTGATGTACATCTTATGATAGTAGATCCCGATCGATATATAAAAACTTTTGCCAACCTCGGAAGCAATATTCTTACCGTTCATTATGAAGCTTGTACACATTTACACCGAACATTACAAGCTATAAAAGCAGAGGGAATGAAAGCCGGTGTAGCTATTAATCCTCATACCAACGTAAATCTTCTTGAAGATGTAATTAACGACATTGATTTGGTATGTATCATGAGTGTTAATCCGGGATTTGGAGGACAATCGTTTATCGAAAATACTTATAAAAAAGTAGAAAGACTTAAACAGATCATAACAGAAAACAAAGCCGATACGTTAATTGAAATTGATGGAGGTGTAACTAGTAAAAATGCCAAAAAACTTGTTGATGCTGGCGCAGATGTATTAGTTGCTGGCAGTTTTGTTTTTAAAAGCGAAAACCCTACCAATACCATTAAAGAATTGAAAGAAATCATTAAGACTTAAATTCAAAATGCAGCAAAACGCGATTCCTTCTTTTGATACATGGACATCTTTTTTTCTACTAGTTAGTTCATTAGGATTCTTTTTGACTGCAATTTTAAGTGTAAACAAAGGAAATAGACGTACCAACCTTCCAATAATACTTCTTATACTAGGATTTTCATTTGTATTGGTGCAGTATGTATTGTATTGGACCAACTATGGATCTGTTTATCCATATTTATATTTTTTCGATTCCAGTTGGTACTTGGCTTTTGGTCCGCTTTTGTATATTTATGTTACCAAATTTTACAGTAACGCATTTATAATACGGTGGTATCATTTTGCTCCTTCCATTATATCATTTCTCTTAAACGGATATTATTATGTTAAATCTAATGGTTTTCAGGAATTTGGTAATTATAAAGGAGATGCTATATTTTCATTATTTGGTTCGCTAAGGTCTCCATGGATTGCTGCTGTATCCCTTATTATTTATTTCTTTATAACCAAAGACTTTGTTTCTAATCAAAAAGGCGAAAACAATTCCCAATATGAAGTGACTCGAAAGAAATGGATTGGACTTCTTTTAAATCTTTTTTTAATATTCAGCATTTCATACATAAGCTATTATGTTTTGGTCAAGTTTCCGTTTTTTAATTCTCATTGGGACTATGCCATATCATTTTCTATGACCATTTCAATATACGCTATTGGTTATATGGTGTATAAAGAGCCTTCGATATTTAATGGCGAACTACTATCAAAACTTTTTCATAAAGAAACTAATGGTCGTGAGCTAACGTCGGTTACTCAAGACGAATTTTACAATTCGCTTCTTTCGTATATCAACGAAAATAAACCTTATTTAGACAATAACTTAAGGTTGGTGCATCTGGCAGATAAGTTAGGTTTTTCAACACATATTCTTTCTAAGTTAATTAATGAAAAGGCTCATAAAAATTTCAATCAATTTATTAACGAGTACCGTTTAGAAGAAGCACGAAAATTACTTATTGAAGATGATTCAATTAGCATAAAAACAGTCTATTTTGATGTAGGTTTTAATAATAAAACCACATTTAATAATGCATTTAAAAGTAAGTATAACTGTACTCCTTCTGAATACAAAAAAAAGCACCTTGCAATTCAAGATAAGTAAATTATCTCTGGGTAAGCCTCATAGCATTTACTTCTCGATTATCGAGTAAAAAAGTAAAAAATTATAATTCTATACTACTTCTCAAAAGGTAATATAGAATTTTATTCTTATAAATCTTAAAATCTTAGGCTTATGAGAACTTTAATCTTTTTACTTTTTTTTGGTTACACTTTTACTACATTTTCCCAAACCTTCACTGTCATTAAAGATTCTATTAATCCGATTGTTTCAGGTCCCACGATAGGAGGAACATATTTTGGGACTTCATGGACAGATATAGATAATGATGGTAATATAGACCTTTTTTATGGCGGAACTATTTACAGAAATCTGGGCAAAGGAAATTTCGAGGTTGCTGAAGGTGGCGTTTCGATCCCATTTGCTAGAGCTTTGGTTGGTTGTAGTTGGGCCGATTATCAAAATGATGGTGATCTAGATCTTATCTATTCATCAATCCAACCCCCATTCACCCTGCAAACAAGGATATATAGCAACAACGGCAACGGGGAATTTACAGAGGAAAACACAATCCTCAACACCATCAATTCTGCTACATGGAGCGTTCAATGGTGTGACTATAACAATGATAGTTATGTAGATTTTATTTTAACCTTTGCCAATGGATTTTTGGGAGCATCTTCTTTTCCAAATAGGCTGTACCGGGGAAATCCAGATGGAACATTTACAGAGGTAACAGAGACTTACGAATTTCTTACAGAAAAAGAAGCCTATACGGTTTCCAATTGGATCGATTATGATGAAGATGGTGATACTGATTTACTAATAGCGAGTGGGCCTGCTGCTGGGCCTGCTGGAATTAAAAAAGATTTTTTATTCAAAAACTTACAAGTTGAAACAGGTAGCGAAGGTTTTGAAATGGTTAGCACCTCCGAACTGGCATTCGCAGAAGATCCTCAAGATGGGCAATGCTATAATGCTATCGACTATGATAATGATGGAGATTTAGACATTTGCCTCACCAATTATTCTGGTATTGAAAATAAATTTTATGTAAATGATGATGGTATCTATATTGAAACTGATGTTCCTTTTACAACTACAAATAATCAAAACTTAACAAATGCATGGGGAGATTTTGATAATGATGGAGATCTGGATGTCATAATAACAGGTTCGAACCCTACCGGAAGTGGGTATTATATTAATAATGGAGACGGAACCTTTACTGAAAGCGGTACAAATCTAATCAATACTGCTACATCTGGGAACTCTACAGGGGCAGCAATAGGAGATTATGATAACGATGGTGACCTCGATTTTTTTGTCGTTGGTGGTGGAGTAAAAGCACTATTTAGAAATGATTTCAATATAAAAAATCATTTTGTAAACTTTAAACTAATAGGTAACCCTTCGAACAAAGCTGCATTGGGTGCCCGTCTAGAACTAACTGCCAAAATCAAAGGAAAAACGGTTACCTTAAGAAGAGAAATTTCTGCATCGAATACATTTATGGGACACAATAGTTTGCGAGCTCACTTTGGCTTGGCAAAAGCTCCAAAGATTGATAATCTTAAAATTTACTGGCCGTCTGGAAATATAGATACTTATAAAAACCTAAGAGTTAATCAATTCTATACTATAGAAGAAGGTAAAGAAAAACCAATAGGACCACCTATAAAAAATTTTAAAGCAAAAGTAATTGTTTACCCTAACCCTTCAAAAAATATAGTAAAAGTAAGGATTATAAGACAACAAACTACTAGTCCAGTATTAATCAAAATTATAGACCCATCCGGGGTGGTTCTATCAGAAAACACATTTGAATACAATCAAAAAATCGAAATAAACACCTCTACCCTACGCAAAGGAAATTACTTCTTAGACATTAGCTTGGATGGAGAACGAGTTGTAAAAAAGTTGGTCATAAGATAATCTGTTCTTTTTCTATTCAAAAAGGCAAGTTCTCAAATTGAAACTTGCCTTTTCTATTATTAAACTTCAAAAATTAGTAGTTTTATGCATTATTTTTAATGTAAGTAAGTGTAGTATAATTCGACTACTTTTTGTAATATTTTATGAAGATGAAGCATATTGACCTAATCATTATTGGAGGAGGTCCCATAGGAATAGCCTGTGGGCTAGAAGCCAAGAAAAAAGGCATCGATTATCTTATCATCGAAAAAGGACCCATAGTAAACTCTTTATTCAACTATCCAATAAACATGCAATTCTTTTCATCTTCAGAAAAGCTAGAGATTGACAACATTCCTTTTATAAGTAAAGAAGCCAAGCCCAAACGTAATGAGGCCCTTGAATATTATCGTCGCATTGTTACGTCGAATGACTTAAACATTAATCTATTTGAAAAGGTCAATAAAGTTGATAAAGAAAGTGATATTTTTAAAATTGAGACAGAAAAACAAACGTATACAGCTTCATTTGTAATTGTTGCGACTGGATTTTATGATATCCCAAATACAATCAATGTTCCGGGAGAAGACCTACCCAAAGTATCTCACTATTATAAGGACCCTCATTTTTATGCCAAGCAGAAGTTAGCCGTAATCGGCGCAAGCAACTCTGCCGTTGACGCAGCTCTAGAATGTTATCGCAAAGGTGCAGAAGTCACTATGATTGTACGAGGGCCAGAAATTGGTAGAAGGGTTAAATATTGGGTGCGACCAGACATCGAAAATCGTATTAAAGAAGGAAGTATCAAAGCGTTTTATAATGCAACCGTTAAAGAAGTATCTAAAGACAAGATAAAGATCTCCATTCCTAATGAAGATATAGAAATTGACAACGATTATGTTTTGGCATTGACCGGCTATAAACCAAATTTTGGATTCCTGAAAAAAATAGGAATCAACCTTTCTGAAGATGAAAAGTTATACCCGGAATACAATGGAGAAACTATGGAATCTAATGTCCCTAACTTATATCTTGCTGGCGTGATTTGTGGAGGAATGGATACACATGTTTGGTTTATTGAAAATTCAAGAATCCATGCAAAAGCAATAATACATTCAATTACACAGAAGTGATTTAATAAGAAAAAGCCGAACAAAATTCGGCTTTTTTTAATCATAATTTATCTATGTTCTATTAATCTCCACTTAGTCTTGACAAGATACTCAGGATATACCAAAATAGTAACATTAACGAAGCGAATAACCCAAGGGAAGCTCCTACATATTGATCTTCAGAATACTTATGCACCATATTGGAAGTTTGATATAATATTGATCCAGATGCAAGTACAACCATCCCCACGCTAAACCAAAGTCCCAGGTTAAACCCAAACAATATGCCTGCAGCGATCAACCCTAGAGCGATAAAAAATCCTATAGTAAGGATGGATCTCAGAAAAGAAAAGTCTTTTTTGGTAAGCAATACAATAGCAGATAACCCTGTAAACAAAGCCAATGTTAAAATAGCCGCCTGATTCAAGATATTTGCTCCTCCGTTTTCTGCAATCATCATAGCAATACCAATAAGAGGAATAAAAATAAATGCCTCTGCAACAACATATAGCAAGAGACCCAAATATTGTTGATTGATATTATGATTTTTAAATGCCATTTTCTCGGCATAGGTTGTGGCCAACATAAAACCTCCCAACATGATCAACCATCTCCACCCTTGTGTCATAGAAAATGCAAAATTTACAATTGTTTCAGATTGAAAAAAAATCCATTCAACAATTACAAAAAGTAAAACAGCCATCGCAAGATGGGTATAGGTTTTCTTGTAAAATGCGACTCTTTTTTCATCTGTAAGTGAACTTACAGGCATTATTTGCTGAAATTCTTCCATATATTTTTGTTTAAAAAAAGTTTATTAGAATGATAAATATAATTGTTCTACTTAAAATACACTATTTACTACTCTTCAAAGTATCTAAAATTAAGCATTTGCATGACATATGAGTATATCTCTGGAAACTTATTTTTTAATTCGTTGGGTGACTCCATAAAGACCTCAACCAATACTGCAATGAATTCAAATTTATCTGTATACGCATAATCTCGTAGTATCTTGGTTTCTACTATCTTATTTCTAATTTCCTGAGAGCCCAGATATTCTTCAAGCTGTAGAAAAGTATCATAGAAAATTTCAGAACTAATATCATTATTCTTTATCGAATTGTAATGAATCGCATGGGTAATCTCATGGACTCCTAAACTCTTCCCCTTATCCTGATGAAGGTTTCCTCGTTGAAAATGTTTCCAGGAGAGTGCCAAAGCTCTGGATCTGGGGTTGAACTCGCCAATATTTTCAGTTTTATTTAAAATCGAATAGAATGAAGAAGGATATAAGATGATTGTATTTAAATAATCCAACAAGTAATTACGCATACCAAAAGTTAACTGAATCATCATCATCGTGATTTGCATACGCATAAAACCGTCAACAACTAGCCCTTCTCTTCCCACAAAACGGGTTTCCTCTAAAAATCGAGCGGATCTATGCTCAAAATATTTCTTTTGTTTTTTATCTAAAGAACTATAAAAATCATTCTCTTTCAAAAATGGTTTTAAGTACGAGGGTAGTTTTTTGATTACAGGATAAAAATGAATAAAATAAGGTTTCTTTTTATGTTTAACATAAACTGTCTCCAAATAGCGTAAGACATAATAAACGCAAATAGAAACAATACCTACAGTAATAAAAACTCCTATTACCGTTTGGAGTAAAGAATTCGAAGGCTCTTCTTCGAGAAAGAACATATATACTACTAATCTATCCAATAAAAAGAAAAATGTAGGTTAAGGCTATTAAAAATAACGTTTTAGAAATTAAAACCTTGTAAAAATGGTAATTTAACATTAATTGAACCCGTGTTTACAATCATTGAAAGGTAATACGAATTTCGAATTAAGCCTGATTGAAGCTAGTTAAAACGTCTTCATTTTAGCTTTTTTATTGTAAGAACGCCTTTCTTCAATTTATTCGGAATAGAAATACTTAATGTTCCTGCATTGATTTCTTTATGCGGTATGATTTCGTTATTCCAGAACACTTGGTATTCAAAATTAGGATTAAGGCAGGCAATAAGAGAGAATTTTTCGTTTTCTGTATCAAAAACCTTTAATATTGCTTTTAAAGAACTATAGGTTTTGTCAACCTTTTTTTCTTCTACCCAGATGTTAAATCCAGTTGTTAAATTTCCTTGTTGATAATACGCATTAAACCAAGAAAGTACAGGGGTAGATAATCCACTAAATTGGTGCCATCCTGCTCCTCGTTTGGTTTTAATGATAAAATGCTCATAGCAATTATACGTGTTTTCAACTTCTTTTTTCCATAAATCCAAAGCGGTTTTTGCAATTTTTTTTGCAAAATCGGCCTCTCCAATATCCAGCATTGTTTTCCAGAAAAACCATTGGTGCGGCATCCATACGGTACCGTTCCAGTACCCATTACCTGAATAATAAGGTGCGGATTGGTCGACAGCAGATAGTCCAATATCGGACCAAAGCCTCCTTTTTGTTTTCATTTTTTTAAGTAAGAGATTTTTCTGATTTTTAGTACAAACTCCTGAAACCAATGGATATGCTCCTCCTAATCCCATATTAAAATTAACATTATCATCGAATTTTAATATCCCTGTTGGATTTTGATTTTCATCATGAACCACATAACCAAAATATCCTGATTTCTTATCCCATGAATAGCTTTGAAGTGCTTTACTCATATTTTGGATATCCTTTTCATACGCTTTGACGTCCCTATTAAAATTTAAATATGAAGCTGCCATTTGTAATATTTTTGCCACTCTAATGCTATGAGCGGTATTTACAACCGGAACAACATTCTTTTTTATTTTTTCCTGATGAATATATTTCTGGGGCGGATAATCATCCCATCCGCCAGAATTATAAAAATAATCCCATGTTCGAATCAGATTAGACTTCATTCTGGTCGTTGAGCCCTTATTAATTCCGACAAGAAACTCATAATACCGTTTTAATTTAGGATAATATACCTTCAGAAGTTCTTCGGATTGCGTTTTATTCCATAATTCAAGAAACAGGTAATGTTGAACCGGTAGTAGAGTACCATGATGTATAAAGGCCGATTGTTCATCTTCTTCATTAAGATAGGCGTTTAAACTTTCTATCCCTCGCTTAATGTCCTGTTCCATCATACCCAAACCAATAAATCCTGAATCCCAGGTATATAAACTATCCCAAAAACGTCCTGGTGTATGGTGTTTGATATATTCCTTCTGTGTGTATACAGGATAAACTACATTACAAAATGTTGTTGCGGCCATTCGCTTTTGACTAAACAAATACGTTTCTCCTGCGGGCACAATTGGATAATCAAATAAATTAGATCTTGCTTTGTTATAAATAGATTGGATATTTTCTTTGGCAATCTTCTTATTTAAATATGCGGTTACCTCTTCTTTACTCCCATAGCAAACTATTCCATTAATAAAAAATGATGATTTAGGCTGGATATGAATGGGTTTTAAAAATATATTCGTAAAATGTCCATTTGTACCATTATCAAACTTGGTTTTGACATGATCATTGACCATTCTTTTAAAACTGTCGTCTAAATCTTTATACTTCCACTCCCTAACTTCATAATCTGGATAATCCCAAGAGATTCCATAGTATGTATCGATGTTTTTGTATTTTAATATAATTGAATTGGGTATTGGTCCATTAATTATATTGGGGGTATGTTGCCATATTATGGGTTTAACCTCAACATTTTTGGTATCCTTCTTATCAATTATGGTAAATCCATCTATGATAATTGGAGATTTCCCTTTTGAAATGATCCTGAAGCCATATTTTCCCGATTTAAGATTTCCGATCTCGATTTGTTCAGTCTTAAAACTTCCATTTCCAGATAAATGAAGCCTCTTATTAACTATACCGTCTAATTCGAGATCGATTTTTTGATCGTCTTTTATTTTATATCGAACCCAAAGAAATGCATTGTTAATATTCGTTGTAATTTCAAATTCATATCTAACCTGGTCGCCTTCTTTTTTACCAAAACGTTTACCAATCCCTGAACCGTTAACCAAACCATGATCTCTTATTTCTCCTCTTAATTTGCCATCATATACTAATTGATCTTTATGCGAAGGTTTTGCGAATTTTATTTCTTTGTAATCGATAGCGTCTATCCAAGTAGCATAACTTGGCAATTTGATTGTACTATACTGAATAGGTGTGTAAGGATCATACGCTTTGATAGACGGAAAATGAATAGATCCCATCATATGTATCACTATATTTTGAGCAATAGCTGTATTATTGATACATTCAATACGTATAAGTCGAGAATTTTGATCTATTTTGGAGTATGAGATATCGGTATAAACACGATCTTTCCATTCAAGTTCGTGTCTAAAAGAAAAGTATTCTAGGTTAGGCGATGCTTCCCATGGATGAAACCCCGATTCATAAAAAACATGAGGAACATCCACTTTTCTACGATAAAACCCTGGAAATACACTCAAATCAAAACGAATACCTTTTTCTATATCAGGAATATGAGATACTCCAATGTATTTTTTCGTGTAGGGACCCCAGTTTGGTAGATTCAAATCATGCGTGTATGTAAGCGAGTTATAATATTCAGAATCATATATCGATTGTGAAAAATTGCTATTGTACCCTATTATAGTAATAATAATAAAGATTAGACGTGGATTCATTATTTGAAAGGTTTAACTTAACATCCTATGGTATGTATCAATTAGTCAATCGAAAACAATCCATAACTAAATTGTTTTTGAGTATCAATTTTTATCTTATTCTGTTTTTTTTGATCCCGGTGTATTGATATTGTATTTCCTAAAATACGATTAAAAGTTTGGTTAGGTTTTAAACCATTTATGTTTAATTCTAAAGTGTTATCTCCTGTATACTCCCGGTATATCAATAGATATTTGGGTTTGTCTAATTGATATGCAACAAATCCGGTCCAAGAAAAGCCTGAAGGTTCCTTTGCAATTGGTAAAATAATAGACGAATGAAGTGACGTTGAGACCTCTTTGTACTTAGCCAATTGATCTTTTAGATCATCAATTTTAGAAAGGCTACTTAGTTCCATCCAGGCCAAAGGCTGTGCTGCAAGCGTAATTGCACTAGTATAGGTAAGCGGGTTTTTTTGTGGTGCAAGAATATCGTCTTTTGGATATTTCTTTGGATTTCGGGCGTTGTTTAGAAATTCAATCTGTAACCGTTCTGCAGGCACATATCCGGCAAGCATCCATAAATTTCTCAGGGTTCTGTGCGGATAATAATTACCCCAATCGGTATAACGGTTTTCAAGAAAAACATTCCCAAATTCATTAAAATAATGGTATCCCACTCTATTTCCGGCCGTTACATCCATATTAAATGTTACCTTGCCTTCTGTTGCGTGCATTACTTTGGTAAATAGCTTTCTTAAATTAATTTCAGATTGCTTGTTAGTTAAAGAAATTCCATCAATTTTAAACACTTTAATGTTATGTCGATTGTAATAATCAATCAAGATATCTGCGTCTCGCTCCCAAAATTGATAGCTATTTGTTTTACTGGGATTAAACCACAAACATAGTTCTACATTTTTCTTTTTAGCCGTAGCAATAATGGTTTCAAACCCATTGGGAAATCGCTCTGGATTTGGTTGCCAATCGGCTTTGCTCCAATCATTCCATTTCTGACCAGTTTTTGATACAGAATTTCTAGATAATCCACTTTGCCATCCATCATCTAGTTGTAGGTGAGTAATCCCAATTTTTGACGCTTGTTCTATTTCTTTTAAAATAAAAGTTTCGTTCATTCGGCTATCTTTACTTCGGTCTCCCC
Organism: Aquimarina gracilis; assembly: GCF_035285365.1. Lineage (NCBI taxonomy): Bacteria > Pseudomonadati > Bacteroidota > Flavobacteriia > Flavobacteriales > Flavobacteriaceae > Aquimarina > Aquimarina gracilis. The sequence continues at coordinate 67,484 of NZ_JAYKLX010000001.1, forward strand.
AAGTATTGGCAAGAATCATCTCATCTCGTTCTGGAATATATTTTCTAAGTTGTTTTTGGTATTGTATGATCTCTTTTTGTACATCTTTTTTGTTGGATTTGGCCAATCCAATGGCATAGCCATATCCCTGTATCCATTCCTCACTTAGATCTTGGGGAGAAATCCCAACTCCATGTACAGTGATACTTTTATGATCAACCTGAAAATCATAACCCGCATAATATTGCTGACTATAATCAATAGGAGCCTCTTTGACGAAAAATAAACCTATGTCTCTTTGTTGATTCATTGCGAAAAAAATGTTTCCCTGAAGGTTTTCTTTTTTACGATATGGAAGTAATTCTTTTTCAAAAACCAAATTGTCGTGATGATCGGTCGACTCTTTGAAGGAAACAATAGTCGTTTTCCAATGTTCATCGGTAAATGGAAAACTAGCGATTCGTTCCACATTTGTTTCGCCATTTTGATAGCTTTTCTCGATCATTTGACGATCCTCAGACCGATTGATCATCCACTCAGAAGCCTTAGCCGTGCCCTTTAGAAAATAGGTATGTGAAATAGCATTTGCATTGGCATATATTTTCATAACATGATTTACTTCTAGGTTTCCTAATGTAAAATAGATGGATACCTCTTTATGAAATTGTTCATTCGAAAATGTACGCTTATTTGATATTACTATTTTGGTCCCAGAAACGATAGTATCTTCCTTGGGAAGATAAAAACTTGGTGTTTGATTATCTATAAAACTAAGTTTTTGATTTCCAATCTTCTTTTTTACTTGTTTTAATATAAGATTTCCTTTATTCCACAAATACGTAAAGCTTACATGTTTATTCTGCACATAAAGCGTATCATTTTGTAATAACACTTTTATATCTGGCAATGATTCTTGCTGTCCTCGTACGTTAAAACAAGTAAACAAAAAGAGGTAAGAAAAACATAGGATGGCATACTTTTTAAAAACCATAAGCTATACTATTCCTTTAAAGGTAGTTCTTTTAATATATTAACATGATTCTTTTTTTTCATAAGTTCAAAATGATCAAACAATTCGTCATCAAGAGTGTATGCTTTAAAATTTAAAATATTGTTATCTACTGTAATTACCTGATATAGTTGAATGTTTTTTCCTTTTTTATCCATCCAGGGATGATCGCTAATCGAATACATTTTTCTGCCACTTACAGAAACCACATAGGTGGTGCCCGAATTTTCGTTCCATTTTCCTAATCCCGAATTTACCTTATTGCCTCTACCATAGACATGATCATGTCCCTGTAGTACAAGATCGACTTTATACATGTCAAATAGTGGTTTCCAGTGTCTTAAAACATCTTCATTAGCTCTTCCTCTGGCAGCCGAGATTACGGGATGATGAAAAAAGGCAATAACCCATTGTTGTTTATGGTTTTGCAAGACCTTTTCTAACCATGCACTTTGTTTTTTGATGCCTTCATTAGAATCCAAGCAAATGATCCTGGTATTTAGGTAATCTACGTAATAAGTCCGATCTTCAAAACCTTTGGGGCCGTTATTCGGAAAATTAAACTGGGGATCCCAAAGATTGCTAATCCCTACTTTATGATTTGTGCTATCTTTTACATATTCATGATTTCCTAATGTTGCCAGAACAGGCATCATTTTAGGTATAAAACTATTAGCCTCAAACCATTCGCCCCATTCATAATTATTTTGAGAATGATTAATGAGATCTCCTGCATGTATTGAAAATCTAGCATTGGGAGCTTTTTTAAAAGCACCTCTTATAACTTTCGACCATAAGGTGAAAATATCATTTTGAGCATCACCCAGATATAAAATCTGAAATGGTTCTTCAAATTCTTCTTCTGAAGTTTTGAACTGTATCCACTCGCTCCAATACGTACCATCACCAACACGGTATGCATAAAGCGTGTTAGGTATCAAATTACTAAACTTTACCTTATGATATACTACTTGTTCTTTTTCGAGAGAGGTAACCGTTGTAGTTGTGGAGTTTTTTTTGATAGCATTTTTATAAAAATCAAATTCCTTTTCAACTTTGGCAATTTCAGAAATTCCTTTGGTAATGGTATTATTGGTACGCCATGTGATCATAATTTCGCGAGATGGGTCCTTGGTAAGTGTTAGTAATATTCTATCTGGACGAGGCGATGCTTTATAATCAATATTAAGAGTACTGGGAGCAAGATTTTTTTCTAAAACCTGTGCAGGGCACAATGTTACTATAAATAGTACAAAAAGGGACAAACAGATATTGATAAATTTTATATTCATGAATTATCATTAAAAAAGGAAAGGGAAGCCCAAAAACTGTAAGACATAACAATTATCTTCTCAAATAATTATTATCAAAACCAAAATAACATCTTACTTTACCCTGTTTTAGACATCCCTTTCCGGGGCATGAAATTGAAAACAAATCTACATTTTGACTATTATCTTATCGTTCCGTCAGGGTTTTTAACCCATCCTACAGTCCAATCGCCAGCTTCATTTTCTACTGCACCTACATAGGTTACCGAAGTAAAGAATGCATCTACGGTGCTTGGGTCATGGTTTTCTTTTGCAGTTACCGTGGCATCTGGGATAAAATCATTAGTACCTATCCCATCTATAGTATCATAAATTGGGTTGTAAGAAACTTCCATGGTATCAGGATCCACGACCTCTTCATAACTAGTTACATTATTAAAGAAAGGGTTATTAATGGTACCATCCATATCATCACGTGATCCCCCAAAAGGAGCATCTCTAAAGTGTTGAGAATCTAGGTCAAAGATATATCCATAAGCGAATACAGTTGGTCCCGCTAGCGTACCTCCTACGGTAACCGAACCATCTACTCTTACACCTCTTCTATTAAAGCTTGCACCAATACTGTTATATATTCTACCATCTGAAGTTCCTCTAAAGCGATATGCATAAACTTCTTCTACATCAATTCCAGGGCCTACTGCCGTGAAGTTTGCAATGATTGCTGTAGATTGATCTCTAATCACTACCTCGTAGGTGTCATCATCAAGTAAAAGTCTTTCTGTCATTACCGCAATACCAAATTGCATTTTACCAGCATATCCGCTTCCTAACCTGAAGCCATTTTCGGTAGAATTGGTAGCCACCATATATTTAGCATTTACATTTCCATTAGTGAAATAAATCCCTTCTGTAGCAGCTTTGAACGCTTGAACATATTCTACAGTATTAGAATCATCCATACCATCTAATCGAATTCCATCACTACCGTATTCTGTTCTTAGGTATCTTATGGTCGCCCCTGATAGGGATCCAGCACTACCATCTAAATACAATCTATTCCAATCTCCAGGTTGTGGATCCCCTGTAAGCGTGGTAGTAGGAGTCATAACTACGGGATTTGTAGAAGTACCTGTAATTGATAAACCGGCTCCATTAGTAAATGTTAAGCCTACGGTAGGATCGGTAACTTCAACTGGTGTTTTAAAATATACAACTACTCCTTCTTCTACAGTCAATGTACTACCTGCTCCAAAGGATAGTGATTCCGAAATATGATAATCGCGCCCTGTAATGAGCAATATTTCATCAGTTACTATACCATCTGTCGGGATAGTAACATCATACAAAGTTTCTCCCCCTACCTCGATTGTATCGTATATCGCTGCACTTACCGTTAAGGTAACTCTTTGCGAATCCTGATTAGCATTATCTGCTAATAAGAACTCATACTCAAAATTCTGTCCTTCATTCGCATCTGAAGGTACTGTTTGTGTATTGTAGGTAAACGTAGTGGCATTAACATCAAGAGGAATAGTTTCTAAAACTCCCCCACCAAAATATACTACAAGTTCCTTATTCCCTCCTGGTGCATTTAATGTAAGATCTACGCTAAAAATTTCTCCAGCTTTACCTATTATTGCAGTTTCTCCACTAATACTAATTGTGGGTGTTGCAGGGGTTTCTCCACCACCTCCATCATCATCATTACTACAGGCCAAAATAAAGCCGAGCATTAGTATCACCGGAAAAACCGTTTTTTTCGTAAAAAGTTTAAAATATTTCTTCATAATTATATGAGTTTTGGGTGTTGTCTATTTATTTAAATTATCTGAATGATCCATCCAAATTTTTGAACCACGTATCGCCTTCAGTTGTCCAATCATTGGCTACATTCTCTATTGCGCCAATATATGGGGCACTAGTAAAGAAACCTCCTAAACTTGAAGGATCGAAAGCAGAGGGAGTCGAACCTATAAAATTGGTTAACGAAATTCCTGGAACAGGATCTTCGGATACATTGAACTGATCACCGGGGTCATCAAAAAATACAGTTTGGGCTTCTTGATCGTAGTTATCATTATTGTTGTATGATCTTATATTATCAAAAATCATATTTACGCCAAGCTCGGCTATATCCAGATCTTCTACTCTAGCTCCATCATCAGGAAACTCGGTAAACAATGCATTTTGTAAAGTACCAATAGCCCCACGTCTTATGCGTACTCCGCGGCGGGTTCCATTTCCTACGCTGTTCCCGTTACCAATACAGGTAACATTACTTATAGTGAAAGTGGTTCTGGGTTCTAGCAAAAAGTTATCCCCATCGTTACGCATTTCTATAGAACGTGCCTGATTCCAAAAAGGCGTTGGGGTTGTATTGGCTTCAACATCTGTTTGAAAAACCCAGAATTGCCCCCTACCTTGCCAACCTTCGTCTGCCCATAGTGCATACCCTCCGTGGCCAATAGCCGACATGTACTTAAGGTCTACACGACCACCTTTAAGCCTGAATGCTATATTTCGATTTCTAAATACCTGAATGTGATCTATTTGAGTTGCAGATCCCACACCAAAAAACTTAAACGCGTGTGCATCGTTATCATTTGCTTTACCTGCGTATTCACTTCTGATATAGCGTAAAATCCCAGAATTATCATTAGGTTCATTACCCCCATATCTAAATCCCGCATCCAGAACTACGCTTCCAGCATTCGAAGGTGCATTTCCATACAAGACAACTCCACCCCAGTCATTAATCGTAGGAGTTTCATTTTTAAGTAATTTATCACTGGTAAAAACAATAGGACTATCTGCAGTACCCTCTGCCATTATTTTGGAACCTTGGGTAATAACTAATCTTGAAGTTTCTTGATCAGTATCAAAGGTTTTAAAATATACCTCAGTTCCAGCTTCTACAGTTAATATGCTATTATTTTCTACCGAGAAGATACTGTCTACAAGATATTTTCTTGCCGATTCCATCGTATAATCTTCATTCAATCTTCCTTTTATTCTTGTGACTTCAGTTCCGTTGATGATCTCCTGTGATTCGATAAATGTAAAATTGACTAAAAGTTGTATTATTTCACTAGATTGTTGCCCATTGAGATCGGTTAATACAAATCTAAATTCTGATCTTGTTCCATTAGGTATCCCTAATGGAATAATATATTCAAAAAAGTAAGTCGAAGAAACTTCATCATTAAAAGACACTGTTTCAAACAGTTGGTCATCTTGAAAAACTTCTAGCATTTGCAATCCGTTTGCGGCCTGTAGGTTATATTGTTGAAAAATTGTATTTCCAGGCTGTTGCACTACGAGGTCGGGTATTTCACCTTGAGCTACAATTGCGGGGGCAGGAAGTTCAAAAGTTATTTCATTCCTCTCGCAAGAAAACAATAGTGTTATAAGAATGAGTGATATATTTTTTACTAATTTCATAATGTAGGTATTGATATTCAAAAATTACAATGTATAACTTACTCCCGCTCTGGTAGACCATCCAAAATAAGCTCTTCTGGTAAGGCGGCTTTTATCGCCTTCATATCGTATCGTCGGTTCATTGCTTAGATTAACTCCTTCAATATAAAACCGTAAATTTTTCCCGATTTTTAAGGATGCATTGGCGTCTATTTGTAAACGATCATCCTGAAAATTGTCCTGTTGTTCATTGCTCCCCAAAGAGGTAGAGAAGCTTCCATTATAATTTGCCGATACCCTAGCTGAAAATGCTTTATAATCAAAAGCTAAAGCAGCATTGAATGTATGATCTGCCTGACCAGGAAGCTTAATATTATCCCGATCTTGAGTAAAAGCATCAGAGTAGGTATAGGTATAATTACCCTCTATGTTAAAGTTCTTTAAGAACCCAGGCAAAAACCCAAGTGTTCTAAAGAAGTTAAATTCAATACCTAACACTGTTGCAGTCTCCCCGTTTTGTGGCTGGGTAAAAAAGTACCCGGCTGTACCATCAAATCCAGGAAAATCCTGTGGTAACACTGGAGTAATTCGCTGAAATTGAAATTGATCAATGTTTTTATAAAATCCTCCTAGCGAAATCACTCCAACATCTTTAAAATAATGTTCAAACAACAAATCTACATTAATGGCCTCTGCAGGCTGCAGGTCAGAATTTCCTAGTCTTAAACGGCGATCATCTTCATTAAGGTCTGAAAAAGGTACAATATCATTGAAGTTTGGACGAGCATAGTTCATTACTCCCGATAAGCGTAAGGATGTGTAATCTGTAAAACTATATTTTAGATGTACATTGGGAAGCCAAAAGTTATACTCATTTCCCCCTTGTATTGGTGTAAGCAATACTGAATTTCCAGATCTTGTGACATCAAAAGCATCATATATAACTTCATTGTATTCATAACGTAGTCCCGCAAGTATCATCAATTTTTCGAATTGTATTTTTGCCATCGCATAACCCGAATAAATATTTTCTTCGGTTTCATAAGTGTTATTGGCAGATGTGCGCAGTGCTTCTGCCGCCACTTGATCAGACTCCTCAAAAAACCTGCTATTCGTTGATAGAACATTCCTAAATTGATTTGTTCCAATAAGCGGCCCAAAGCGATAATCACCATATAGGTAATTTGTAGGTTCTATACCAGATAAAGAACGTAGAAAGAATTCTTCTTCATTTATTACATTATTTGGATCATTGACTACTGTAGTTATATCCTCTCTAAATTTATCATTAGTTTGGATACGGTACTTACCACCAAATTTTATAATACCAGAGTTTTGGTTAAATTGAAAATGTTTTGTAAAATCTAATTTCCCAACCAAATTATTTGCATCTACTGTTTCAAAATCATTTTCAAATCTACCTGTTTCGGCATAGAAGAAAGGATCATATGCACTTAACCCTTCTTCGGTTGTTGAAACGCGAAAATTAGGTTCTTCTCCATATACACCTAGAGGATTATCGGCAATAATAATAAGGTCTTCTCTTTGAAAATTCCCTACTTCTCTATTAAGAGTTCGCTCGGAAAAAGTATAAAATGCTTTCCAATCTATGTCCCAATCTCCTAATCGGTGTTCGCCTTCGAGATTGAAAGTGTTATTCTCTTTTAGCTCATCGGAAATATTGATATCGCGACGCACTCTTCCGTTGGTTATAGAATCAAGGGTTTGATATCTTCCTCCACTATTAAATTGACTTTCCCATCTGAAACGATTACGCACATCTGTATCCTGTCTTCTGCTATAGACATAATTAAATGTAATTCGGTTATTGCCATCAAATTTATAGTCTACAGTTGCTGTAGCGCCAAAACGTTCCCTTTCATTTTCGGTAAGTCTATATTGATACTCATCTATCACAAAGAAATCAGCATTTTCCTGCACTACATTTACAGAATCCCAGACGGCATCAGTTCTATGCTCAGAATTATTGGATCTAAACATACTCCCTCCAAAGATAACCCCTAGTTTACCCTGAGGCACCTTATCAGTTTTGAAAAATCGCTTATCTATTCGTAATCTGTTTAAAGAATTAAGACCCGATGATATATCATTGTATCCAAAACCAGATTCTGCTTTGATTCCCAAGTCATATCGTCGTGCTACTGCTGTTTTAAGATTTACAGTACCACCGATTGCATCACCATCCATATCGGGTGTAGGCACTTTGGTCACCTCCATAAAAGCTAACTGATCTGCTGGAATAAGGTCAAGTGACTCGGTTCTTGATCCTCCCGATCCATCTACTTGTACACTGGGGATTTGTTCCCCGTTTATTTGAATGGTGGTATAATTTAGTGGTGTACCTCTAATACTTACTGTCGATCCCTCCCCTTTATCACGTGAAATATTGACTCCCGAAACTCTTTGCAAGGCTTCTGCCACATTTAAATCTGGAAAACGACCAATAAGATCGGCCGAAACCACATTTTTGATATTGTCTGAAGTACGTTGCAAGTTTAATGCTTTAGATTTTCCTTCGACATTACCAATAACTACTACCTGATCCAATTCTGCGGCATCGGTAGTCAGAATAATGCTTCCCACATTAATTTCACTTTCATCAAGCTCAACCCCAAAGGATCTAGTTGAAAAACCTATATAACTTGCCTGCAAGGTTGCTTTCCCGGTTGTTTTGGTTCTAATGACGAATTCACCAAATTCATTGGTAATCACTCCCGTAATTGTATTTCCCGTACTATCTAATAAAACAACCGTAGCTCCAAATAAGGGCAGGTTGGCATCAGGATCAATTACTGTTCCTCTTACAACTCTAGATTCTTGTCCATAAAAGATCAAAGAAGCAAATAATAAGAAAAAAAAGGTAATCGTAGCTTTTCTTTTCATTTTTTAGATTTAGGTTAGTTTACTAAAAGAATCTTTTAGAAAATTCATTTAATATATTTTTTAAGGCTTTTAGATATACTTTAAAACTTCTTCCCCTGTTTTGAAGTAAATTCTAGTGTAAAGTTGTTATAAAAGAATTAAAATGATGAGGTGTATATGTTTCAAAAACATGGTGTATATGTAACATTTTTAATAATAATGTTAATTTTAAATTAATTTAATAAAAAAAATAACGATATATTCATTTTTATTTAATATTAATTATAAGCTTCTAATTCTAATACCGCTTATACGCGTTTCACCTTTAATTGCCTTTAGTTGCACATAAACTCCAGAATTATTAGTAGCTTTCACCTGTACCTTTTTTTTGATTGGATAGTTATAACCATAGTCTTTTAATATATCCCAATTTTTGAAAATGGACTTCTTATTGATGTTCACATCAAAAATACGTTCTTGTCCATTATGTTTGGGAGATTCGACCCCGTCTACAAACCTTCTGGATTTAGGGTAATGTTCAACAAACAAAAGCTCTACTTCATACCACCCGTCTTTAACATCGAATCGATACCCTGAAGTATTTTTACGCATGGTTTGATAGAGCCCTATAAAACCGTTTATAGTTAATATATCTTCTTTGGTTCCAATTTTATTGGAAACATACAAAGGCTCTCCATCGAGATAACCCCAGCCGCCTTTTTCATATTTTTTATCTGCTAGCCATGTATTTTTACCTTTATCATCATAAAAGCTATGGTTGCTGCCAGCATTGATACTAATATCTATGTGATTTTCATTATTAAATATTTTTGGGACTCCTTTATAATTGATATTGAGTAGATCACTAAAGATTTTTTCTTCGCTATATCCCTCAGCCTTAAATTGATTTTGTTCATCCTTAAAGTTAATCTCCCAAATCGCCGAATGATTATTAATTTTTTTTCTTCCTAATGATATACCATCTTGAAATAACTCAATTTCATCAAGATTACTATATACTTGTACTGGCAATTTATTTGATTTTAACCCTGCTCTATTCGTCCAATTGGTTTCGGCAATTTTAAGATATGGGGTTTTGGATAATGCTGCTTGAAATAAAAACAATACATCTTTTGGTGTACGATCGGCAGACATCAATCCTTTATTATTCATATGAGGATTAGGGTCAATACGTCTTTCTGAACTGAAATCGATCAAGTTCCATACAGACGCTCCTGCTATATAGGGACGTTCTAAGATCTGTTTCAGATAACTTTCCATCATACGTTTATGCCCTTCGATAGTAAAATCAAAGCGTTCGGGCTTTATACTATGAAATCGAGGATCACTTCCGGCTCCAAATTCACTTACCATATGAATACGCCCGGGGTATTTTTCATGCTGTTGGTCTAAATATTTACCAAAATCCCCATAGGTATCATAGTACCATCCATGATAGAGATTCCAACCTACAATTTGTGGGATTTTATCGATCCCCGATTCTTCATACAATGGATATCGATGCAGTGCCATCCCCGTATATCGTTTAGGATCTTCTGTTCGTGCTATGTTTTCTAAGCGTCTAGCTAGTCCTAAGGTTGCTTCAGTATGTCTATCTACTATTTTCTCATCAATAAATCGATGTGCCCAATAGATTTCATTCATATATCCCCAGATAATTATCGAGGGGTGATTATAATGCTGTCTAATCATTTCTTTTAGCATTACCTCGCTATTCTTATTGTGATCCTTGGACAAGGAAACTTCATTAACCAAGGGTGTCTCTTCCCATACCAAAAGTCCAATTCGATCGGCTTCTTCCAGAATTGCAGGATCCTGCGGATAATGGGCCAGCCTAATAAAGTTTCCCCCCATATCCTTGAGTAATTTAAGGTCACTTCGGTGTTGATCATCACTTAATGCATTACCCATACTGGGATAATCCTGATGCCGGTTGGCACCCATTAGCTTTAGCGGTTTCCCATTTAAAAAAAATCCCGAATCCGCATCGAATGAGAAAGTTCTAATCCCAAACTTAATATACTCATCGTCTACGATATTTTCTTTGTTAGATATTGAAATTTCCAATTTATACAAATGAGGAGAATCGGGTGACCATAATAAAGGATTTGTTATATTAATGTCACTTATTCTAAAAGGAGTAATAGTATCGCCCCCTTTACATTCCAATGTTGATATGTTTTTGGTTACCAATATTCCATCCGGACTATATATCTTGCATTGAATAGTATATTCTCCTTGTTTTTTTAACGTATTTCTGATACTACCTTTAATAGCTACAGATGCTTTTTGGGAATTAACCAGAGGAGTATCTACAAATATCCCTTTAGAACCATGATCTAATATATTGAAATGTATTTTGGAAGTTTCAATCAAAAAAAGGTCTCTGTATATCCCCCCGAAAAAAGTAAAATCTGCAGATAATGGTGGGATATTCACATTATGAGTATTATCAACCATAACCAGCAGTTCATTTTGCTTACCCTTATTTAAGTATGAGGTTATATCAATTGTAAATGCACTATACCCCCCTATATGCTCTCCGGCTTTTTGCCCATTGACATACACTTCTGCATATTGGTTTGCACCCTCAAAATGTAAAAAGTAATTTTTTATCTGGGGAGTAAAACTTTTATGAAGTTTCTTAAAATAAAAGCCTTTACCACGATAATATCCACGGTTACCATCATCCAATACATCCTTATCATTCCATGTATGGGGCAGGTTAACGATCTCCCAATCTGAAGTATTGGGGTTTGATATAGAAGGAATTGCTTGCTGTTTTTGAAATCGCCAAAGTGAATTAATCGAAGTTTTTGATCGTATTTGACTAATAGCTGGATGATATATACAAACAAGTATTACTAAAAGAAATATTTGTTTTAATGAAATAGTATTCATAAAGGCCAATTTTGAAAATTCTACATAATAGAACTTCAAAAAGGCAAAGAAGTAAAAAGTATCTAAAAGCCTGATAAAGATACTGACTTACTAAGTTTTAAAAAAATAAAAGCCTGACAATGTTTGAGTTTGAAATAAAAAAATAGTAAGTTGAACTAAAATTTATATCCTTGAATTTCCTCAAAACTATTTTTATAATAGTCTTTTTAATAGGCTTCAACGGTTTTATTCTTCAAGCCCAGAAAGAGCAAGTTTCTGAAACAAATTACTATTTTGATCATATTAGTGTACAAGATGGGTTATCTCAAGGCTCTGTATTAAGTATTCACCAAGATAGATTAGGGTTTATGTGGTTAGGTACCAGGGATGGCCTCAATCGTTATGACGGTTATAATTTTAAGGTATTTAAAAATCAATTAGGTGACAGCACTTCAATTTCTGGAAATATTATACGGGATATTAAAGAAGATGCTTTTGGTAACGTTTGGGTTGCCAATGAAAAAGGGCTTAGTAAATATAATGCAGACCAGGAACAATTTTATAATTACCCCTTAAATTCATTGGGTAACAAGAACCTAATAATCGATGTAATCTTCATTTCTAAAGAACAAAAAATATGGGTTGGAGGAAATTTTGGAATTTTTCTTTTTAATCCAGAAAATGGGGAATACGGCCCTGATCTTATGAGGGAGTATGATAATTATCCCTCTAAAAAATATTCTGTTAACTCAATTCAACAAAAAGCTAATGGAAATTTGTTGATAGGAACCAGTAAAAAAGGAGTTTTTGTGTTAGATTTTACTAGGAACACACTACGATCTTTTAATAACTACAAAGTATCTCAAAAGCCCATAAGAAGGATTCAGTCTATTGTTGTAAGAAATACTGAAGTTTGGGCAGGCACCTATGGTAATGGCTTATATAGGTTCGATCAAAACGGCAATACCATATCGCATTATCACACAGAAGCCACCAACCCAGATCATAGAATCGCAGATGATCATATTAGAGCACTACAACTTGATGGTAAAGATCTTTGGATAGGCACATTTAAAGGACTAAATGTATTAAAGAATTTAAAACAGATAACGACAATCAATTACCAGAAAGGCAACCCCAAAGGATTACCGCACAACAGTGTACGCTCACTTTTTAAGGACCGAAAAGGAAGCATTTGGGTTGGAACATATTTTGGGGGCGCTTCAATATATGATATTCATAATCAAAGATTTAAACATTATTATAATATCAGCGGAGATAATACTTCCTTGAGCTATGATGTAGTTGGTGCCTTTGAAACAGATACAGCAGGAACTATTTTTATAGGAACAGAAAGAGGTGGACTCAATATTTACGATCCTAAAACTAATGAGCATACCAAATTGGCCGACTCTCTGTTGTCTAAAAGTATTATTAAATCGCTTTATAGAGACCAAGAGAATACACTTTGGGTAAGTGTTTTTAAACAAGGGCTACATTACTTTGACAGTGAACAAAAAATATTGGTTCCGGTTTATACTACACAGTCACCATTGTTTAACGACTTAAAAAATGCCATTATTAATTGCATAATACCTGATAACCATGGAAACCTGTGGATAGGCACCGATGAGAAAGGGTTGCAAAAATTTGATTATAAAACAAAAAAATTTCAAGAGTATTTAAATAGAGAAAAGCTCAATTTCAGTATCAAAGGAGATCCTATTAAGTCTATCGCATTAAAAGAAGACCATTTGTATCTAGCCACAAAAGGCTCTGGAATTATACACTTTGACCCAAAACTAGGCACTATCGAACAAATTACCAGGTTTAAAGAAGATGACATTATTTCTGAGGTTAGAGAATTTAATCATATATCATTGGATCGTAATGGGATCTTTTGGTTAGCTACAAACGGAAAAGGGATTCTGACATATGACCCCGTATCAAAACAAAGTAAACGTTGGCATATCGAATCCGGTTTGAGTAGTAATATTGCTCTGGGAACACTTCATGGCGAAAATTCTAAAAACACCTGGATCATTACTACAGATATGATTGCCGAAGTTAGTTTTGACCAAGAGGATATTTTAAAAAGTTACTCCTATACATCAGGTTTTCCTCTAGAAGAAATTAATGAAGGTGCTTTTTTAAAAACTAATTTTGGGATGTTTTTGATAGGAGGTAGTAATGGATATGTAAAGTTCAGTCCAGAGGATCTTAGTTTAAATACGTTTAGTCCACAACCCATTCTTACAACTCTAAACTTATTCAACAAACAAGTTAAACCAAACGATGAGAATAAGATTCTTACCAAAGATATAAGTAAAACCTCAGAGATAACCTTAGACCATTTTCAATCCGTATTTAGCATCGAATTTGCGTCTTTAAATTATACAAGTCTAGAGAACAATCAATATGCATACATGCTAAAGGGTTTCGATAAAGATTGGATTTATGAAAAAAACCGAAGAGAAGCTACTTATACCAATTTACCCGATGGAACGTACACTTTTTTAGTAAAATCTGCCAATAACGATAATATCTGGAATGAAAACCCTACTTCATTGCAAATAAGTATACTTCCTCCCCCCTGGAGGACCTGGTGGGCGTACATTATTTATTTGTCCTTAATTGGATTAGCCTTTTATGTGATACGTTACAACGCTATAAAGAGTACCCAGCTTAAGAACGATTTTCGAATTGAGCAACTGGAAAAAGAAAAATGGAAAGAAATTCATGACCTTAAGCTGAAGTATTTTATTGATGTTTCTCATGAGTTTAGAACACCTCTCACGCTAATATTAGGACCGCTAGAAGAAATGATAAGTTCTAAGTCCCAGGAGGGTTGGTTGCGATCTCGTATAAAAATCATGTACTTCAATGCTAAAAGATTATCGTTATTGATTAATCAAATTTTGGAAATTAGAGAAATTGAAACTGGACATTCTAAATTAAAAAAAGAACCCACCTATATCGATTCAATGCTTCAGGATATTGTAGATTCTTTTAAAGGTATTGCAGATAAGAATCAAATAGCATTATCGTTAAAACAGCATAGTATATCTGAAAAGCCTGTGTTAGCAGATAAAGATAAACTTCAGAAAATCTTCTTTAACTTGTTATCAAATGCCTTTAAGTTCACTCCCGAAGGTGGTAAAATTAAAGTGGAAATCACATCTAATGAGAATGAAGATGAAATTCAATATTTCTTTAGAGTTTCAGATACCGGAATTGGGATTTCACCAGATAAATTGACCAGAGTATTCGATAGATTTTACAAGGGAAGTAAAACACAATTAGGCGCCGGTATTGGTCTGTCTCTTACCAAATCCTTAATTGACATTATGAACGGGACTATTGATGTGACCAGCACCGAAGGAAAAGGGACCTCATTTATACTAAATATTCCCTTTAAAGTTGCTAATGTTTCTTTAGAAAAAGAAGAAAACAAGTTCACAAAACCAATACCCCTGGAGTATCAAAACACAAAATTGGTTAGAAAGAAAACTACAAAAGAAGAATTAACAAAGGAAACCATTTTGCTAGTAGAAGATAATGAAGAACTTCTAAATTATCTACAGGAACAACTTAGAGACGATTATATCATTTTTACGGCCAAAAATGGTATTCAAGGATTAAAAAAGGTAAAAAAAATAGCTCCAGACATTGTAATTAGTGATGTGATGATGCCCAAAATGGATGGTCTAGAATTATGTCATCATATCAAAAAGACCAAAGAGCTTTGTCATATCCCTGTGCTATTACTTACCGCTAAAGATTCACAAATTCATAAAATAGAAGGTCTTGAACATGGGGCAGATGACTATATTGGTAAACCTTTTAATTTTACCGAGCTTAAAACAAGAATCAAAAATATTATTAGTAATCGTAACCTGATTCAGCAAAAATTCAGAGATAATGATATACTACCCAAACTTCAAAAAATTAAAATCAATAGTTACGACGAAAAGTTAATGAAAAACATACTTAAAACAATTGGTGAACAATTTGACAAACCCAATTTTACTGTAGATTATTTAAGTAGTGAAGTAGGATTAAGCAGAGTACATCTCACTAGAAAATTAAAAGCGCTTGCTGGTGTAACTCCTGCTGAGTATATTAAAAATTTTAGGATGAAACAGGCTATTGAAATGTTAAAAAATGGATCGTTTAAAATTGCCGACATCGCCTATGCTGTTGGGTATCAAGATGTACAATACTTTAGCAAAACCTTTAAGGCCAAATATGGTAGTAGCCCTGCAAAATATGTAGAAAAAGAAGAAGAAGAAATATAATTATCCTGGTCTAATTTTTAGTCACAGTTCCTTCAATCCAATCAGGCAATCTAATTTTGTCAATGACCTCCCCTGTAAAACGATCTACATTGTCTGGTCGTCTTCTTGTCTTGGGAGAAAAATCCTCAGTCTGATCTATCCATTTTTGTAACTCTGCTTTGAGCGCTACAATAACCTGTTGAAAATTGGGATCATTTATAAGGTTATTAACCTCATAAGGATCATTATTGATATCATAAAACTCAAATTCAGTTCTGGGCACTTCAAACATTCGAGATTGTGCATGTGTTAAAGAATCTTTTTCTTTTGCTTCAAGCAGGCTTTTAAAAGATAAGCTCCTTCCGATATCTGATGCCGTTCCTAGTGGTAAGTTTATGTATGCATTTTTGATTAACTTATACTTTTTGGTTCTTACACTGCGTATATGCTCATCACTATTATGCCAATTTCGTTCACTAAAAACATGTATTCTTCCCCGAATAGGAGCTTCAGAGAATAAACCAGGAATAGGCTTACCTTGAAATTTATTAGATTGTGGTATTCCGACTAAATCAAGTAATGTTGGAGCCAGATCAATAACGCTTAATAATTCATCAGTCTGCATTGCCGAAGGTATTCTAGCTGGCCAGGATAAAATCAGAGGAGTTTTTATGCCAGCATCATAAACGGTACCCTTGGCTCTAGGAAAAGGAGCACCATTATCTGATAAAAAGATTATCAATGTATTATCCAGGAGTTTTCTAGATTTAAGTTCCTTTAGATAAACACCAATTTGTGCATCCATTCGTCTAATGTAATTATAGTAATTGGCTAGGTCCTTACGCGTATCTTCATTATCAACAAGGTATGGCGGGACAATAACCTGAGTTGTAGATTGTGGTTTCTCAATAACATTCATTTTATAGGGCCTATGAGGATCGGTAAAACCCACCCACATAAAGAAGGGTTTGGTAGCAGAAGTATTTAAAAAATCTTTGAAAGTATTGAGATCTTTATGATACCAATCAAATTGGTTTTTGCCATGGTTCCCTAAATGTATTTTTTTTAGTATCCCCGAGTAATATCCTTTCTTTTTCAGAAACTTTGGCAAGATGTCAAGCGAATCTGGCATAGGCATATGCAAATCTTCAGCACCCGTAGCATGAGGATACTTTCCTGTTAAAATACTTATTCTTGAGGGAGAACATTGGGCAATAGTAAGATGTGCATTTGTTGCTTTTAATCCATTTTGAGCTAAATAATCTACATTTGGCGTTTTAATATATGGGTTACCATAACAACCAAAATCTTCCCACCCCGCATCATCGGCAACTAAGATCAGAATATTGGGAGTCTGGTAGATATCTTCTGACATGTAGGTACAACCCAATATTAAAAATGAGATACTTAAGAATATTATGAGGCGGTTATATGATTTCAAATAAACTTTAAGCATTACCTAAATATATCATTTTGATAAATACGATCGTAATTTATTCAATTGATCTAGGTAATCCGAATTACCAATCAAATTGATATGCTCTAACGGATCGGTGCGATGATCATATAATTCCTCTGATCCATCTTTGTATTGAATATATCTCCAGTTTTTATTTCTAATCGCCGTACCCAGTACATTGGTTGTGGTTACATAATCCTTGTCGAGCTTAGTTTCGGGATCTGATAACAATTCTGAAATATTTTGGCCGTCCAGATCGTCTCTGGGCGTGATACCACATAAACTAACTAATGTAGGATATAGATCTAAAAGGCTTACAGGATGGTCGGTTTTAGCACCTAATTTTGTTACTTCGGGTGCATGTATTAATAGTGGTACCCTAGTGGATTCTTCCCAAAGTGTGTTTTTTCTCCAGGTAGATTTTTCTCCTAAATGAAACCCATGATCGCTCCAGACGATAACAATAGTATTTTCATAATAAGAAGAAGACTTCAATTTTTCCATAATCCGCCCTAACTCATAATCAATATAAGAAACACTAGCTAAGTATGATTTTACCGCGTCTTGCCAAACACCTCTACCCATAATTGTATCATGTGCCCTGCGATCCTTCTTTACGGATTCTAAAATTATTGCAGGAACATCTTTTATATCATCATGCGAAAAATCTGGTAATTGAATATCCAGTGAATCGTATAATTTATGAAACCTGGGAGGAGTGTACCATCCCAAATGAGGCAGCCTGAAACCAGCCGCCAAAAAGAATGGAGACTCATGTGATTTCTTAAAAAACTCGTCTACTTTCTGTGTAATTTGATTTTCGCCCCATTTAGAAATACTATCCGCTACAGCTCCCCAATCAAAATAGCGATATACACTATCAGTTATAAATTTTATCCCGTGACCTGGATAAGGTGTAGGCTTTGGCCTACCACTGCACCAAGCATACTCATCCCAAGGTTCAGTTTTACTATCTTCTTTATGAAATACCTTTCCAAAACCCGCAGTATAGTATCCTTCCTTTTTAAAGTGCTGGATCATTGTTTCTGCATCTGGAAGATATTTTCTAAACGGATAAAAGGCATTATTAGAAACTATTCCGGTATTGCGAGGGTCCAGACCCGTCATAATACTTACTCTCGAGGGATTGCACAAAGGTGCAGATGCATGCGCATTAGTAAATGTCATTGCTCTTTTGGCAAATTCTTCTAAATTAGGCGTTATTGCCTGGGGGTGGCCTCCTAATGGTTCAACCCAATCGTTTAGATCATCAATAGAAATAAAAAGAACATTTGGTTTCTTAGCTATTTTAATCGTATCCTTTTTTTTAGAAGTACATGCACACAAAACAAGTAGACTAACTGATAACAAACAGAGTTTATTCATAAGTTTATGATTAAAATTGCGCAATCGATTGCGTATTTTCATATTAAAAGCTTCATTAATTCCGACAGTATTAAATACAATTAATTCTACGGATTATATTTCGAAATTATATCCTGATTTTTGCAAATCGATATATTTCTTATAATCAAATTTATATAGGAAAGCTCCTTTTTTAGATCCTGTTTTATCTTTTTCATGTAATTTAATAATCACATCCAAAGAGAGAATCTTTTTTCTGAAATTCCTAGGGTCCAATTTTCTTCTATAAATAGCCTCGTATAAAGTCTGCAATTGAGGAATTGTAAATTTCTTTGGCAAAAGTTCAAAACCTATAGGTTCATATCTTGCTATTTTCTGAATTCTTTCTAATGCATCCATAACCATCTCATTATGATCCAAAACTAATTCTGGTATGTTTTCTATATCAAACCACTTGGCTCCTCTTTCTTCAATAAGTGTTTTGATATCATTATCGATCCTAATTAAGGCATATTGAGCAACAGAAATACATCTATATCCCGGATCTCTATCAACAGAACTGTATGTACTCAACTCTTTCATATATACATTCTCTAATCCGGTGAATTCTTTTAAAATTCGAACAGCAGCTTCAGAAACGGTTTCACCAATTCTTACAAAACTTCCAACCAAAGATACCGCCCCTTTAAAAGGATCAATCTTACGATTGAAGACGAGTAATTTTATTTTCCCTTTGTCAAATCCAAAAATAATACAGTCTACTGCTACAAAGAATTTGTCTTTTTTATCATATATATCCATTCCCTACTAAAGTTGTACTGAAATAGTTATCAATATTGACAAATATAATAAATGTATTTTTTACATTTATTATATTTACACCATAATTACATAAAATCAACATATTGATTTAACGAAAGAGGTAATTCATATAACCCCATGAGCACTAATTATAGAGAAGTTATAGAAGATTTTAAAACAGAACTGGTAATAGCATCTCCTGGTAGGATTAATTTTATTGGAGATCATACCGACTATAATAACGGTTTTGTATTGCCAACCGCCATAGACAAAAAAATTATTTTTTCTTTTGAAAAAAATGGAACCGACTCGCACTGCGTTTTGTATAGCGTTTCATACAACAAAACACTAGTATTTGACCTTAATAAAATAAGCATCAGCAACATAGAATGGGAAAATTATATTCTTGGAGTTGTACATGAATTATTGAAGCTAACAAATAAAATCAGAGGTTTTAATTGCATTATAGAAAGCTACCTGCCAATTGGAGCAGGTATTAGTTCATCGGCAGCCTTAGAATGTGGGTTGGCCTATGGGTTAAATAAACTGTTTAATCTCGAATTATCTAAAATTACTTTGATAAAGCTAGCTCAAAGAGCAGAGCATAATTTTGTAGGAACCCAATGTGGAATAATGGACCAATTTGCTTCGGTCATGAGTGAAGAAAACAAAGTAATTCTTTTGGATTGCATGACCGAAACACACCGGTTAATCAATGCTAATTTTAACCCGTATAAAATTTTACTGCTCAATACCAATGTTTCTCATAATCTAGTTTCAAGCGAATACAATACTCGTAGAGCAGAATGTGATGAAGTGGTCAAAATCATTTCATCAAGATATAAAACCGTCACATCCCTTCGGGATATTTCTAAAAGCATGCTACATGAGTTTAAAAAGGATGTATCTGAAAAATTAATGCGTAGGGCATCTTACGTCATCGAAGAAAACGAAAGAGTACTTATAGCTGCAGAGGCTATGGAAAAAAATAATCTGAAACAAGTCGGAAAACTTATGTATCAATCTCACCGAGGGCTTCAGAAACAATATGAGGTAAGTTGTAGAGAGTTAGATTTCCTTGTCGATTTTTCTGAAGAAAATCACCAAATTATTGGGTCCAGAATGATGGGAGGTGGTTTTGGAGGGTGTACTATAAATCTAATCCATAAAGATGCCATAGATAACTTTTTAATCAAGGTTAAAAAAGCCTATAAAGAACAGTTTAATATTGAATTAACTTCATTTATTACCCTTCCCAGTCAAGGAACTTCAATTCATAAATAATCATGCAAGATTTTAATAATAACCCCCATAGAAGATACAATATACTAACAGGCGAATGGGTATTGGTATCACCACATAGAACCAAGAGACCTTGGCAAGGCAAAAATGAAGAGCCGGGTCAGTTTTCCCAGAAAACATTTGACTCAAACTGTTATTTATGCCCGGGAAATACGCGCGCCAATGGAGAAAAAAACCCCAATTACAACAAACCTTTTTCTTTTGTTAATGATTTTTCGGCTTTGTTATCTGATATTCCAAAAAAAGAACAACAAAATGGACTGTTAAAGGCTGAATCTGAATCCGGAATATGTAAAGTGGTATGTTTTTCGCCAAACCATGCGCTCACTTTACCTCTCATGAAAACTGAAGAAATTGCCCAAGTAATAAAATTGTGGCAAGAAGAATTCACCACTTTAGGAAATTTGAATGACATTAATTATATCCAAATTTTTGAAAATAAAGGTGCCATCATGGGTTGTAGTAATTCACATCCTCATGGACAAATTTGGGCACAACGCTCTATACCTCAAGAAATCATAAAAAAGACCCACCAACAGGAACAATATTGGAAAAATCATAAAAAATCGCTCTTAACGTCTTATTTGGAACAAGAATTAGCATTGAAGGAACGAGTTCTTATAGAAAATGAGGATTTTGTTGCACTAGTTCCATATTGGGCTATCTGGCCCTATGAAACCATGATTATACCTAAAAGAAATATTCAATTTATAAACCAACTCACTCCAGAAGAAGTAGATAGCTTTGCTTCCATCATTAAAAAGCTAACGATTAAATATGATAATATTTTTGAAACTTCATTTCCGTACTCTGCAGGAATACATCAGGCACCCACAGATGGATCACAATACGAGTTCTGGCAATTGCATATGTCATTCTATCCTCCATTATTAAGATCTTCCACAATAAAAAAATTTATGGTTGGATACGAAATGTTTGCCAGTCCCCAACGAGATATTACAGCCGAACAGGCCGCAAAAATAATACAATCACAAAGTGAAGTGCATTACACCTTAAAACACTGATTGTACATCACAAATTTTCTTTAATTAGATCATGTAATGTTAGCTCAACTCATAGTTTTTCTATTTAGAGAACAAAAATGTTATACAAGGCATTTTAATTCTTGTATCTTTGTGGTATGAAATTTTTAACGCTATTATTGGCTATCTATTTCTTCTCACTCAATTTTTATCCGTGTAGTGATACCCACGGCGATGAAGAAGATAGTACGGCAGAAATTTCACTGGATAATGATAATCATTCTGATCACGATCATTGTGATTCAGAACTATGCTCGCCTTTTTGTTATTGTCACTGCTGTCAAATACATACAAGCCCTGTCGTTCTTCAAAACTACGCACTTGTAAAGATTTCTTATTCCAAATCAATTTTTAGGCACTTTGAAAAAATTCATGAAGGAGCTTCCTTCAAACCTCTCCAACCCCCTGAATTTATTAGCCAAAATTAGGAAATGGGATACTCTCCCCTTTAAATTTTTAGTTAATAAATACAAATTAAAATGAATCTAAAACTAATAAGCACCTTGCTTATACTATTGTTATGCTCTTTAGTTTATGGACAAAATAATTCTATACAAATTAAAGTCTTAACCGAAAAAGATAATACCTCTTTATTGGGGGCCACTGTTTACATTGAAACTATACAAAAAGGGGCTACTACCGATTTTGACGGTATTGCAGTTTTACAAGGTGTTCCAGATGGAAAGTATACATTACAAATTTCATTTGTAGGTTATGAAACCATAGAAACTCAAATTACAGTTCCTAACCAAAGTGAATTGACGTTCTACTTGCATGAAAGTGCTGACGCTTTAGAAACTATTGTGCTTCAATCTACACGAAGCACACGTACTATAAAAAATATTCCTACAAGAATAGAGTTTATCGGTGGCGAGGAATTAGGAGAAAAAGTAGCCATGAATGCTACAAATATCTCAATGACACTTCGTGAAAGTACCGGTATCCAAATGCAGCAAACTTCATTAAGTAGTGGAAATTCTAATATCAGAATACAAGGATTAGATGGTCGATACACCCAATTGCTAAGAGATGGTTTTCCCTTGTATAGTGGGTTTTCAAGTGGATTAAGTATTTTACACATTCCTCCTGTTGATCTAAAACAAGTCGAAATCATAAAAGGAAGTTCATCAACGCTTTATGGAGGTGGAGCTATCGCTGGTTTGGTAAACTTGGTTTCTAAAACACCTGAGGATGAACCCGAACTAGATATCATGCTTACACAAACGCAAGCGTTGGGAAGTACTGCAAATGCATTTTATAGTCAACGTACAGCCAAATGGGGTTGGGCCTTTTTTGGATCTGGTAATTATCAAAAGGCATATGATCCAGAAGATGACGGTTTTAGCAACTTACCCCAAACCTGGTCAATTAATTTTAACCCAAAGTTATTCTATTATCCTTCAGAGAACACAACTTTTTGGGTTGGACTTAACGGAAGTTATGATGACAGAAAAGGAGGTGATATTGCAAAAATAGAAGATGACCTAGACGGAATTGATCAATATTCTGAAGAAAATCTATCAAAACGAATAAGTAGTCAGGTAGTTTTTGAAACTCGACTTGATTCTGTACAGATCATAAAAGTGAGGAATAGCATTTCCTTTTTTGATCGAACTCTTGAAATTCCGGATTTAACCTTTACCGGCAACCAATGGAATACTTTTACAGAAGCTACCTATCAACGACAAGGATCAAGAGCCGATTGGGTTTTTGGGGCAAACTTGTACTCAACTGCTTTTGATGAAGATTCTCAAACTCTTGAAAGAGATCAAGAGGATATTACCTACGGATTGTTTATAAATAACATTTACGACATTTCTGAGCGTTTTATAATTGAAACTGGTCTCCGAGCCGATTATGCCAATGACTGGGGATTTTTTGCATTACCCAGAGTTTCACTTTTGTTTAAAGCCCATAGTAATTTCTCAAGCAGAATTGGTGGAGGTTTGGGATATAAGATTCCCGATATATTTACCGAGGAAGCAGAGTTTATCAATTTTGAAGATATTCTTCCGATAGATAAAGATACCCTAGAAGCTGAACGTTCCTATGGACTTAATCTTGATTTTAATTATCAGACTAAGTTATCAGGTGATTTTGGTTTTTCAATCAATCAACTTTTCTATATTACAGCCATTAAAGATGGTTTATTATTGAACAGTACTATCAATGACCAGTTTCAATTTGAAAACGCCGATGGCGAAATTTTAACTAAAGGAGCAGAGACCAATATCAAGTTTAGTTATAAAGATTTTAGGTGGTTTTTAAATTATGCCTTAATCGATACCCGATTGAATTATTTACCGGGAAATCCTCAGAAACCTCTCACTGCTAAGCATAATGCAGGTAGTGTTTTTATGTATGAGTCTTCAAAATGGCGAATTGGCTATGAGGCCTATTATACTGGAAGTCAATTACTATCTAATGGCACAGAAACAACGGATTATATTACGATGGGATTACTGGCAATTCGTAATTTTAAATGGGGGAATGTTTTTGTAAATTTTGAAAACTTTACCGACCGCAGGCAAAGTAGGTTTTCACCTTTGGTATTACCTCCTAATGAGGACCCTATTTTTCCAGAGATCTATGCTCCAACTGATGGATTTATTTTTAGTTTAGGAATTACTTTGAAGCCTTTTGGAAATGAGAGTGAACATCATGATTAAAATTCATCTTTTTTTGACGACATTCCAGAAATAACCAACACATAAAAAAGGGAATTACAATTTTTAAGAGGACACATATAATTCTCAGTAAAATAATCCTTTATTTTTATTCAATTTCATAATAAGAAACAAAATAAAATTGCCTACTATGTAAAAAAATAGTAGGCAATTTATGGTTATTACTTAAACTATTTATCCGCATCCACAACCCGCATTTGGACTCGTCTCTGCTGTAGGAGGCATTGGTACAGTTGGATCTGGTGCTATACTTGCACAATCACCATTGTTAAGCGTATTGGTAGGGTTAGTGGTTATCCCTCCCATTATTTTTTTCTGGCCTAATTTTGAAATAATGTTCTTGTTTAATGCTAATCGAATACTCTTTGCTTTTTTCATGTCTTACACTATTTAAATTGGTAAGTATTAAAAATACCACATAGTTCGTGAAAAGTATCTTCTATTAACACAACTTTAAAAAGGTCTTAAGAGTAGTTTAAAAGACTGTTTGCTTGACACTAAAACAGGTTAAACAAATAAAAATTTGTAAATCTTTTGTGTTAAAACGAGTCCCGTTTTATAATCTGAAACTCATCTTCAAAAAAATATTGCAAAATTCATCTCTAATTAACTCTTCAAAGAACCTTTTTATGAAAACACTAAGAACAAACATCGTTTTATTAGCTATCACGGCGATGTTATTTTATGCTTGTAGTAACAGTGATGATAGCAACAATCCTGAAACCGGCGAAGAAACCGAAATTCGCCCTATAAGCGAACTGGCAGAAGATCCAGATTTTATCAAGTTTATGGAACTATATTATTTCCCAGAAGCAGAAATATCGAATTTACAAGCAGCAAAAGAGCTTCTTATACAATTTGAAACTCAAAATGCATGGAATGACATGAGCCCAGATAATTTTGAAAACTTGGCAACTACTTTTGGTTATGAAAATGGAATAGCATTGACCAGTTATTTGCAAGAACTAAATACTGCTAAAGAGTTTTTAGAAAAAAAATATGTCCTAAGCCAAGTTGATTCGTTGGTACGAGATAGCATCATGATTACCGTATATAATGATCTTTCCAGACAAGAATTTGTTAACACCTTAGGCGAAAATCTATCTTCATCTAAATCAGATTACAATTTTTACATTCAGGCTCTAGCAGCATGCAAAAGAGCTGACGAAGAGGATCACGATGCCGGTAGACCTAGTTGTTGGGATGCTCGTTTAGAAATGGGTAGTTTTCTAGTAAAGAAATATGGCTATCGAGCTATGGACATACCTCCTGATTGTTTTCGTCAAGGTGTAACTCCTCCTGATATTTGTTATGAGATGGATGTCTTTAATTATCATTTAGAGTCTATGAGAAATTTTTGCGAGTTTGATTGTTGCTTAATTGATAAATGTTTTGAAAGAGGTGAGGATTACATCGATTTTATACCAGAAGAATGTGAATGTGAGGATATGAATGTTTCTTAACTTTTCTAATCTAACTATTAGCAATTTTTCATTTAGAAATACCTTAAAAATTAGTTTTATATTGATTTCAATAGGAAAAGAAAATAGGGAAAAGAGTAGTGCTCTTTTCCCTATTGTTTTTCCCTACAATTTTCTGTTTTTATGCGATTAATTCCTAAAAGTTATATCATTACCATTATCTCTTAAGGTTTGTGCATCTGTTTCTGCTTGGGTAGAGGCAACTCCCCTAAGAGTAACTTTAGTACCGGTAATAGGAGGATTTTTTGCTACCAAAGATGAAATTATATTATCTATGGCAGCTGTTGCAATTCCGCCTGGAGTATCCATATCAATATTGAGAAAATCTGTTGCCGAGGATACGTTAACAGTAGTTAATTGTACTGCCGAATCTACACGTATATCTTCAAAAGTAGTTGCAGCAGCTAGATTAAAAGTGGCCAACGCATCCTCGGTAACATTTAGATCCTTAAAAGATTGAAGATTCGGCATTGATAAGCCAGTTAGTGCATTATCAGCGAATCTAAATGTAGGATTACTGACACCTGCTCCTAAAGAAACAAGACTCGAAAGATCAATTGAAGATAGCATTGTATTAAATCTAATATCTAACCTATTTCCTATAGTACCAAGGCCAGAAAAAGAAATAGAAGATAAACTTTCGTTTTCTCTAATAATACATGTTGATATAGTAGTTATCTTAGACATGTCTATTTGTTGTATAGAGGGGTTTTCGGTTATGGTAAAGGCAGATATTTCTCCTGTCAAACTACTTAACGTAGGGATTGTAACCAAAATAGGGTTATTATCTATGTTTAACCTGTCTATTTTCGTTAATGCGCCTGTACTTACTTCTGTAAGTAAAGTGTTATTTTCAATTTCAAGTCTAATATTCTCACTTCCAGTATAAAGAGGTAGTCTTACGGTTTTTAATGTAACGGTATTTCTGATAGATACATTACCAGTAATGTTATTGAGTTTAGGAAAATCAATCACTTCCATTTTATTTTCACCAAAAACACTTAACTCTCTAGTGTTTTCAAGACTAGACAACTCCAGAGTAGATAAGTTGATATTGTTAAATACACTTAATCTTCCATTTGCAGTAACAAGTTTTGATGCAGAGATTGATTCTAAATTATCGTTATCATAAATGGATATACCGCTTGAGCTTATCAATTCTGGGATAGATACTACTTGAAGAACATCATTTCTATAGATTTCTATGGCTCTCGTCATATTTTTTAATGACGATAAGTCTAATGTATTTAACAATTCATGATCACTAATACTAATTCTGAATCCTTCTTCTAATTGTGATAGGTCTACTTCGGTCAATTTAGCATTTGTTGAAATTGAAATACTTTCATAAGAATTTTTGAGGTTAGGAAAAGATAGCTGCTCTAAGTTTTCATTATTATTGATTTCCACATATACTACATTTTCGAGACCTTCAAAAGTGAGTGACGTAAGATTTGTGGTATTTCGTACCAAAATTGTGTGAGTGTTACTCCCCGTTTCAGTAGCAATAATTTCACTAGCTTCTTCATTGGTAATGTTTCCTGTAAGTATGAGGTATCCATTACCTCTATCGGCACCATCGGTACCATCAGCTCCGGGTGCTCCATCGGCCCCCATAGATCCTGTTGGCCCTTCAGGTCCCGCCGGACCTTGATCTCCCTCACAAGAAATTAAAAAAACAAGTGTAAGTAATATTAAAAGCTGAGATGCAAAATTTTTAGTTGTCATTTGGTTCAATGATTTGATCGTTAAAATTAGATTTCAAAGATTTGTTTTTATTCTGTAGAGGTAAACCTAAAAACAATTGATAAGAAGAGAGTATCATTTTATAATCTGGTACTCGATTTAAGAAAAATCTTTTAGTTTCTCTAGCAAGCTCGATTAACAACTTTCTTTTTTTATCACTTACTTTACTCTTATTAAGTGGTCACTTTCATTCATTTTATGGATATTTGCACCTATCATATTCTATAACCTCAACTAACAAAAACCACTCTCAAATGCGGTCTCAATTTCAGTATTGGATTTTTCTTTTTATAGTTTTAGGAATAAGTAATACTATTCATGCTCAAGTTCAAATTATAGATACTTTAAATATTCCTACCAAAGACAAAAATAGAATAAGAGAACTCAAAAAAGCCAGTAGAGAGGTAATGGATAAAGCAGAATATAAAACTTATAAAAAGTATCTAGACACCTTATATGAACTTGCTGAAATTAATAAACTCGAGCAACTAAAAGCTAGATTGCTAGCACAAAGAGGTACTGCCTTTAATAAATTAGGAGAATACGAAAATGCAATAACCGATTTTACAAAAGCGCTTAAGATTCAAGATAGTATAGAGTTTAAACCATTGGATAAAGCTGTAACACTAGCAAATCTTTGTGATGCTTATAACAACCTTGGTGATAACGAAAAAATCAAAGAAGTTGCTTCAAAAATTCTTGAACTACAAAAGCAACATCAATTACCCGAAATACTTGCCGCGGCAGCCTATACTTCTTTATCAAAAATTAGTATTTCTGAAAACAAATTTGAGGAGGCGTTAGAATTTCATCAAAAAGTTGAAGACATTGGTGTACGACTAAAAAGTGATAATATCATTGGTTTGGCTAACTTGAATAGAGCCGAAGTATATTTAAAGTTGAAAGAATATGAAAAAGCACTGGTGACTAGTCAAAAATCGATTGAATATGCCAAAAAAATTAGCTCTTTTGAATATCTATGTGTAGGATATCTTCATAAAGCTAAAGCACTTAAAAATTTAGGTGACATAGAAGCAGCTCAAGAATCTTTAAGAAAGTCAATTGAAATTGCCTTAGAACAAGGTTATAAAGTATATGTAATGGAAGGACGCCTGTTACAGGCAGAAATTTATGAATTAAAACAAGATTTCAAATCTTCTAACAACTATTACAAGTTATACTTAACATCAAAAGAGGATTACTTGGCTACACTTTCGAAAGCCAAAAGGTTAGAAGTGGAAAAAGAAATGTTGGCAAAAGAAGAAGTCATTTCGAAACAAAAAAGTTCCATAAATCAACTATTGTTGTATGGTGTTCCGGTTATACTATTACTTTCAGTTTTCTTGATATTGTATGTTAAGAAGAAAAAGAAGTTGGAAGAAGATAATCTACAAATTTTAGAAAATAAGAAAATACTTGAAAGTGAAAATACATCTTTGAAGAATAAACTAAACGAATTAGCATTGACCAATTCTAAGGGGGATAATGAAGAAATCAAGATTAAAACCAGAAAAAAATATCAAAACTCCTCTTTAAGCCAAGAAGAAAAAAGAATGTACGCTACAAGTATTCTCAATTATATGGAAAAAGAAAAACCCTATCTTAATCCAGATCTTAAACAATCTGATATGGCGCAACATTTATCTATAAGCATACATTTACTATCCCAAGTCCTGAATGATTGTTTTAAAAGAAATTTTAATGGTTTTGTCAATCTATACCGAATTAATGAAGCGAAAAGACGTTTACAAGACCCTCAGTTTTTGAATAGTAAGATTATAGCTATTGGTTATGAAGTAGGTTTTTCGAGTAAAACATCATTTCATAGGGTCTTTAAAAACACCGTAGGCAGGACTCCTTCAGATTATCGGGATTTAGTATTAAACAACTAATTCTTTTTTAGATAATAATTAAAATAATAATTTACAGCTAGTTACATTTCTACATTTAGTTTTAAGATCTTCAATAAAAGTCTTTTATCAATCTACCTTTAGGTTTCTTTTTATTCTTATACTGCTTCCCATACCAAAGCAAAATACCACTTACGGGTAAAGATGCACAAATCAGACTAACTAAGAAAGCAATAATTTTACCAACTATTCCTCCGATAGCCCCGATATGGATATCATAATTCATCCGGATGACTTTATCTGCAAACCTGGCGTTTTTGTATTTACCATAAATGCTTGGTGTTTCAATTTCTTCGAGTGTATATTGATCAAAGAAAAGGTAATCCATATTATAATACAAGCCTTTAGAATTACTTACTTCTACCAAGATTGATGTTGTATCATTTTCTGGATAATGTAATTCAAAACTATGAGCATCTTTATATTTATTTTTTAGTATCGGAATCAATCGATCATACTCATAATTTGATTTTGTAGTTGAAGCTATTACTTGTTCACTTTCTGGAATAACAAATCTTGGATCATTATCTCCTCCGGCAGCCTTATATGCAATAAAATAAAACCAATTAAAAGCCATCACACATCCTGTAAATGCTAAGATCAACCCGAAGGACATAATGTAAAACCCCACTACTGTATGTAAATCAAAGTTTTTACGTTTCCAGCGAGTTTTGGTATTCCAATCAAACTTGAGCCGTTGTTTCCAGTTTTTATTATTCCTGGGCCACCAAAGAACCAAACCACTGACTAAAATGATAAGAAACATTAGCACCGAATAGGATACAACTCTGGATCCGATAGCATCAGGAAGCCATAATCTAAGGTGCCCTTTTAGTACAAAACCAAAAAACCCTGAATCGTTATCAATTCGTTTAATGAATTCACCTGAATAAGGGTTTAAGAAAACACTCTGATAAAATATTTGGGGTTCTGCTTCATAAAACACTACTTCTATGGCCTCATGCTGTTTCCCGTAGACTACACCATGAATTGTTCTGTTGGGTATTATTTTTTCTGCCTGTTCTTTAATTTTGGAAGCTACCAGAAACTCTTGATCTTGTGGAGCCACATATTTATGATCATCATAAAAACTTTCTATCTCCTCCTTAAATACCCAAAGACAACCTGTAATAGAAACTATAAAAACTACTAAACCTGTGGTAAGACCCAATATTTTGTGGATTTTCAGAATCGTTTTTCGAGTACTTTTCTTCTTCGGCATGACGTTATCATGATTTTTATTCATAAAAAATGGCACTCTCAGAAGTAATATCCCCGAGAGTGCTTTTTCCAAGTAAAATAGTTAGTTAGTAACTTTGAAAATTCCTTTTAAAGCGAAACCATTAACTTTTGCTCCTTTAACCGCGGTTGTAGCATCTACGTCCACGACATAAACATAAGTTTCGCCGCCTGCCACATTTGAGCCGCTATCGTTTAAAAGTTCTCCTGTTCGTGCACTTACATAGGCTTTTCCATCTTCAACATATGTAGGTGAACTATAACGATTTGCATGAGCAGGTATTCCTTGTACGTCTGTTACTGTTTGATTTACCAGATCTAGAACCACTAATTTTAGTTGTTCTCCCTGCTCTCTAAAGGCTGCCCACTGTGGGAGAGTCTCATCTAAAACAATTCGAGCCAAAGCTTTACCATTACCTATATAATCCATCCAATAAATTTTACCTCCATTAGGTGCATTTTCAACATCAAAAAAGTAACTTGCATCAAAGTCAGTTTCTCCGCTTTTGATACGCAATACACCGGAAGGTTTGGTAGCCCCAAGAATACCGCAGGGAACAGAGGACGAAGAATATGAATAAATATCTCCATTTTCTGCTTGCTCAATTCCTGTACTTGGTCCATTAGTCCCAATAGAACTGGTTCTGTCGTCTTCAATTAACTTTTCTAATTCAAATTCAGGATACTTTAAAACAGCCACATATGCTTTATCAACGGCTATTGCATTTCCATTTCCATCGGGAAAATATTTATGATATGACAAGAATAATTTACCATCTCTCACTACCATACCTGTTACCCAAGGGATGTAAGGTGGGTTTTGCGGGGTACCATCCCCTATACTGCTATCTACAGGATGACTAATGATATCTTCTACTAGTCCTGTTTCTGCATTGATAATGTAAAAATTACGATCTGGAATTTCTGTTACAGAAGGATCATCTACTCCAAAAGCCAATTCTACTGCTAGAAGAGTTTTATCATCAACTGTTAAATAATTATTTAACGTAGTTTGATATACAAAATCTGTTACTTTTTCTAGGTTTCCATTTTCGTTAAGTTGATAAGATATACAGGTTCTATCTTCTACATAACCTGCCGTGAAAATGGTATTACCAGATTGATGAAAAAATCTCCAACCAGTTTGAGGTATTCCTTGTCCTTCTACTGTTAATTCGCCATCAGTTAGAGATTCTATCGATGGTAATTCAAGCATGTAATCCACAGCAGGTGATTGCCCCACTGGTAGTGTCTGAAAACCAACTGCATACTTAGAAACACTATCTGTACCCGGATTAGGGTTAGGATTATTTGCATCATCATCGCTGCTGCAAGAAAAAGTAGATATCGTAGCAATCATAATTGCTATCAGATATAAAGTCCATTTTTGATTTTTCATATTCAATTAATTTTAAATTTTAGATTTATTTATTTTTTAAAAAATATCTTAGTTTCACGAAAAACGCTCGTCCAGGTTTCTGAACAGCAATATTGTCAAATACTCTAGCATCTGTAATATTTCTGGCCTGTATTGAAATATTATATTTGTCTTCTATAGAATATCCTAATTGTAAATTATGAGATAATTGTTGTGGGACGATAAATCGATCTTCTGGATTTCCATCAGTAAATGATTGAAAAGGAAATCTCTCTGTAAAAAGTGAATTCCAGGATACCGACAACCTACTCTTCTTAGGAAATAAGTTCTGGAATGTATATCCTGCCCTAAAATTTCCGAAAAAGTAAGGTCTATTTGCAACACGTACATCTTGAATGGCATCTATGATATACTGATAAGTACTATTTATGGATAAGTAAAAATTATCATGTTGTATCGATACTTCTCCTTCGATTCCAGTATTTCTTGTTTCTGCTAGATTTATGTAACGTGCCGTTACTCCTTCTGGTAATAAAAAGAATAGATTTTTTGTCTCGCGCAAAAACGTATTTACGTCAGCATCAATTTGAAAACTTCCCAGTGTACTTCCCCATAAAAAACCAACGTTTATATTTTGGCTTTCTTCGGGCATTAAAAAGGGATTTGACTTTAATAAAAGCCCATCTCCGAAGAGCTCGTATCCTTCAGGTATCCTAAAGGTTTTTTCGTAAGAAACCTTTGCTTTTAGATTCCTATATACTTCAAACGAGGATGCAATACCATGTCCCCATTCTTGAGATGTATTTTTATAATTGCTGAAACGAGTAGCCTCATTAGGATCAAATTCATCTTCAATCAACCCTGCGACAGAAGCTAAAAACAATTTAGAAAATAAAGTAGTTTCCCATCTTTTTTGTAAAGCTTCAACTTTAAAAGCTAGACCAAAAATGTTTTTATCGATAATATGTGGGTCTTCAAAAGGAGATCGTAATGTACTGAAGGAATCATTTCCTTTTCTTCTAAGATAATTTTTGGTGTAGTTAAAGTATAATGTTTTGTGGCTATCCAGGGTATGCTGCAAGGAAGTATTAACAAGATATCTTTGATCATCAAAAGTAAAAAGTGTCTTATCTCCCCCCCTTTCTCCTCTAGTTTGATCATTTCGTTCTACGATTTCTCCTTGCCAGTTATAATTATTAGAAAAAGTATCAATAACTTTTGAACTTATCTCAGCAATCTCTCCATAAATTCTTAATTTTAGGGGAAGATTTATTACAGAATCTTTTTTAAAGATTAAAGAGCCACTAACAACACTTTCTTCAGTTTTGACCTCTCCAAATGGTGTTCTAGGAAGTATACCATGTTGTATTTCATTGTTATTAGAAGATGCTGTAACCCCAAGAAACAACTCATCGGCAAATATCTTATCTACTAGGCCCAAACGAGCCTGTACCATCTGTGATTGATAGGCATCATGAAAGCGTTTTGCACTTGAAAGCGTATCTACCGGGTTACCAAGCAACGGATCTCTCACGACAATACCTTCTTCTTTTGGGTCTATTTGATTAATTGTATAATCATTATCAGAATAGTTAAAGAAAGAAATAACTTTGAATGCCAAGCCACTTTTGCTAAAATAACTACCATTGAGTGCAGCCCTATGAGTATTAAAAGAACCAACATCATAGGAAATATCCAAAAATGTTTGTTTTTTTTGATTAGTAATAATGTTAACTGCGCCTCCTAGTGCATCAGCACCTAAATATATAGGTACGACTCCTTTATATAATTCTGCACGTTCAATAAGCGTAGCAGGAAAATTGTTAAATGTTAATGAAGTACCCAAATTATCTTGAGGAATACCATCTATAAAAAACTTTACTTGATTACCTGAAAATCCATTTAATGAGAAGTTAAAATTAGATCCAAGCCCTCCACTTTCTCTAACTACAACACCAGGAACGGTATTTAGAAGAGAATTGATATCGACACTTATATTTTTTAACCCTTTGGTTTCTAAAACCTCAACCTCAAAAGCTTGTTCTTTAATCATTTGTGCTTCTGTCTTCCCTTTTACAATAACATCGTTTAATTGTTCAACACTTTCTGTAAGAACAATAGTTATGAACGAGCTAGAAACAATTGTGTTAATGGAAGTAAGTCTAGTCTTAAAACCAATAAAGCTAGTTTGTAATGTGTACTTGCCCTTAGGAAGTTTAATGCTAAACTTTCCATCAAAATTACTGCTGGTTCCAACATTGTTAAGCTCTACAACACGTATAGAAGCCTCTGGGATTGGATTCGAATTTTGATCCAAAACCACACCCTGCATTATCTCTTGGCTATGGCAAAAAAGCACAGCAAAAAACAGGAAAAAGATGCTACTTTTTCTTTTTAAAATAACCACTGACTATACTAATTTTTTGTTTATTTTAGCGACCGTAAAATTGTTATTTATATTTGGTCTAAATAAATTTAAAATGCAAAATTAGTATCTAGAGAAGGATAAAAATGACGCATTATGGATAAAAAAAGACGTAAAAAGACATCATTTATAGCCGTAACACAAAACAGGAAAAAGATCGATACCTTTTACTCAATTTTGGAGTTAATCAAGACTCAAGAGCAGTGTGGTATTACTTCAAAAATGTATAAATTTCTTGAAGAATTTGGCATGGGGTATTTTGAAAATCATAGATTTGATGGCCTTCGGATAAGTGTTTTTGATGTGATGCTAAAAAAAGATTTTCTTTTTGAAGGATATCTTTCTACCGATTTTCTGGAACTTTCTTTTCTTATTGAAGGTGAGCAAATTATAAAAATAGATGGTATTGATGAAGATCTTGCTTACGAAAGTCAGGAATGTTACCTTTTGTATCTATCAAAAATTCGAGGCTCGGTATCTTATCATAAACGCAAACGGTTCAAGGAAGTTAAAATTAGAATGAGCCCTGATTTCATAAAAAGACATCGACTAGACGAAGAATACAACATCCTGGAAAAATATGCTTTACTACAATTACAAGACAATATTTTGAGACCATTGTGCCCTAAAACCCAAGAGATCCTTTCCGAAATTCTAACAGATAAGCGAAAAGGGTTATTAAAACGCCTGTTTCTCGAATCAAAAACGCTTGAATTGATTGCTCTAAAACTAGAAAGTTCTACTAAGCCAAAACAAATTACAACTTTACCAATAGACAATATGGTAAAAAAGCTTTATCAGGCACAACACCTCATCACTTCAGACCTTTCGATTCAATACTCTATCCAACAATTATCCAGGCAAATAGGTCTAAACGATTTTATATTGAAAAAGGAGTTTAAAATTTTATTTGGCAAAACTATATTTGAATATGCTTCAGAACTTCGAATGAATAAAGCCAAACAATTGCTACAACATAGTCAAAAACCTATTTATGAAATATCAGAACTGGTAGGATATAAAAATTCTACACATTTTACGGCTGCTTTTAAAAAAATTGAAGGTGTAACACCAAAAAAATATCGTCAAGCTAAGAGGTTGTTATAACGTATTAAACAGCTGTCACTTTTACTCTACGCGACTGTGCTTTAGTCAAAATTTCCATTTTTCGCAGATCGAATGCTTCTATTTTCATACATGCTTTAACCCAGAGGTTGGTGATCTCTAACAGCTCTTTTTTCAATAAAGGGTTGACCATCTTTTTGCATTGTATATGATGATATTCAAAGTTGAATTGTTCTGAGATTTTATCTACAAAGTCGTTTAGACTCTTTATAGGCTTTCCGCTTTCAATTACTTTTTCTACTAGCCCTAATGATTGTAAGAATCTTGTTTTATAGGTTCTACTGCTGCGAATCAATCTATCGGCTTCTACAACGTCAATCTTTCTTGTCAACAAACTATGAGCTCCCATACCCGGAAATAAATTGAATTTATTCTCAGGTAAACAAAACTGTGCCTGTTCTTCAGCAATAATAAAATCGTGTGCCAAGGCACATTCAAACCCGCCGCCGTATGCATTTCCTTCTACTAGTGCAATAGTTATTGCTGACAAACCAAAGGAAGTATAGATATTATAGATGGCATCAATACAAAGATGTGCATAGGTAAGCAATCTTTCCTTATTATCGCTATGAATACAATCCAGGAAAAAAGATAAATCTCCTCCCATATTGTAAATACCCAGATGTTCTGATCCTGAAACGATAAACTTTAAAGGCCTATCAGGGTGCGAAAAATAGGTCTTCACCCAGTCACAAAATTCTCGAAACTCCTGAAGGCCCTGTAAACAAAAGTTAGGCATTCCGGTGTCTTTTATTTTCCAGAGTAAGAGCTCTTCTTCTCTAAAATATTCTATAGAAACGCAAT
Source organism: Aquimarina gracilis (assembly GCF_035285365.1). Lineage (NCBI taxonomy): Bacteria > Pseudomonadati > Bacteroidota > Flavobacteriia > Flavobacteriales > Flavobacteriaceae > Aquimarina > Aquimarina gracilis. Next base: position 103,992 of record NZ_JAYKLX010000001.1, read on the forward strand.
CAAACTTTCTCATATCGTCATGTTTTCGGTATGGCCATTTGTTTTTTAGCAATACGGGGTTGTTTTTTAGATTTTCGTGTTGCGAATAACTTGTCCAATCCAAATTTTTGAACCGCCAGTGTCAATAGGATGTAAAAAGGGATTAATAATAATACACCCGTAATACCAAATTGTTGATATCCCAATATGCCCATCCCCCAACAGATCAGCACCCATTGAATCACATAGATTGTAGTCACACGTTTGCTACAATAATAGAAGAACTTAAAGATTGAATTTTCTTTTACTCTTGTTACTAATTGGTACGCAAGCCACATGAGCACAAGGTTAAATCCAGCCAAATAGAGTGTTCCCCCAGGACCTAGGTGAAAATAATCTCCAAAATGATACTCAAAATTATAATAGCATAACCCTCCACCAACTATCATCAGAATGATCCCCGATATAAGCATACGAGAAAAGAGATAGTTGTTACTCTTATTTCCTTCTTTATACCACATCCCGAAAAACATTCCGATAAGGATAAAAGAAAACCAAGGAAATACTGCAAAATATACATTCCAACCGGCTCCCCAAAGAAGATCTAACAAATAACTCACACCTGCAATCTCTATTTGAAAACCGTGTACCTCCTTGGTCAATACAGCAATGAATAATGCAATTAATAAAGGCACATATTTATTTTTTGAAAAATGGTTGATAATTCCCATAAATAAAAGAGAAACCCCTGCCAGTTGCAGGATGTCTCCGGTGCTAAACATATAGACCATGTTTTCTAGGGTAGCAGGAGCGGTCCAGCCATAAGCTTCAATAAAATTATCAGGTACGGTCCCTATCAAAACGGGAAGTACAAACTTAAGAAAATTCATAAGGTAACCTACCGCTAAAATGTAAAAAGCCCTTTTGATAGATAGCACAATACTTCGATTACGAGATAAGGTAAATGATACTCCCATTGCGATTAAAAACATAGGGGTTCCTTTTCCGATAAAGTGGATAGCTGTTCCCAACCAGGTTTCGGATTGTGTGGGAATATCACCATAAATCCATAAGGTATGTACAATGATGACCATAAGTACACTTACCCCTCTTGCTAAGTCTATGGCTAAAATTCTATTTTGAGTTTTCATAAGGCGCTTTGGATTTCTTGTAATTCTGTTGTTTTGTATTGAGTAATTGGATTTTTTATAAATCCTTTAAATTGTAAACTATCCACGGGATCGGCCAAATTGAGCATATGCTTTGTATTTGCTAGTTGTAATCTATTAAGACAACATCTTTTAAACTGTGGTGCGAAGAGATCTATTTCTTGAAATTTATCAGACAGGTGAGTATTCGCTCCTTGATATTGAAGAATGCATTGAGCTACTTTTTTCCACAATATACTTTCGTCATATCCGCCTTGATGAACCAAGATATCAGACAAGAATCTGAAAAAGCAATCAAAAACATCGGTAAAAATGGCTAGCGCCTTAATTTCATTATCTGCTTCAACGTGCAACCGTTTTGCTTTTTCGGGTAAGGAAATTGTATTATCAAAAATGGCGATCTCTTCGGTAATGTCCTTCATTATAACCTTGACCGGAACATTATTTTCAAGTACCAAAATCAGGTTTTCACCATGAGGCATAAAAACAAGTTCATACCGATACAAACAATGTAATAACGGAGTCAAATAAGCATTTAGATATCTTTCTAACCATACCTCAACATCGATATTGGACTTTCTAATTAATTCTACTATTAACGAATTGCCATCATTATCCAAATGTAATAATGCTGCCATAGTCATTAATTTCTGATCCTTTGTAATTTTTGCATATGGGCTTTCTCTCCATAAGGCAGATAACATTTTATTATGTGCTTCGGTTTTTCCTAAGGTCTCATAATATCGATTTCTATATCCAACGGTAGCGATCTCTCCTAGCATAGTAAATCCTGTTTGCTGTAAAAGTGAATCGCTGTCTAATAGTTCTGAAATCCATTCGGTAATAACTGGGGTACTTCCCATATAATAGGGCGAAAGGCCACGCATAAATCCCATATTGAGTATTGATAATGCCGTTTTTGTATATAACTTGTTTGGACCTGTAGTATTAAAGAGAGTTCGTATGGATTGTTGTGCAGCATATTGATCTTCTCCTTCACCTAATAAAACGATAGCTTGTTGTGCAATATCTTGAGCAAATATGGTACTGATCTTATTCTCCCATTGCCATGGATGTACTGGCATAAAAATATAATCTTTGGGAGCTAATCCTTTAACCTTTAATTTTTCTATAAATGCTTCAAAAGTTACTTCGCCGAGTTCGTTTTTAATAAACTCTTCGTAATCATATGCTGATGTGCAATGAAATTCTGCTTTGGTTTTATGTGCCGCGATCCAGATTAATGAAAAAGTTGTTGTTATTTCTGGGGCGAAATGCTGATATTGTTTAGAATTAAACCCAATACGACCGTTATTGGCAACAAAGCACGGGTGTCCTTCGGTCATTGCTTTCTCTATATCCTGAAAATCAGCATCAACCAATGCCGCTGAACTGTACTTTTGATTTTCATATTTATAGGCAGCTCCATAAAGTGTACTGGTTATTTCTTCCATATATGTTGGTAACATATCATTAGGAATGCCTAGCGTAGTTTTTAATTCTAAAATAAAATCCAGAGCATCCAGAGCTACTTCCTTATCCTCTTTCATTTTCAGAATAGAAGAAATATCTATATGTAAGTGATCTAGCGCTTGATTTTTAGCCTTAAAATAATAGAAAACCTCAGGACTATCTGTATGTAACTTATACAAGTCCCAATTTTCTTCTTTACCAAGTAATTCAAGTTCTAGTAATAGCTCATGAGCAAATTCGCCAATTGCTTTTTTGACTAAACGCCTATTTACAATAGACCAAACTCTGGGTGTTAGGTGTGAAATCTGGTGGGATAAAACTGAACTATTAGAGGTTGAATGCATTGCTGTTTTTTTTAGTGTACATTTTTTGATGGCATGTTCATAATCTTTTCGAGTACACACGCCTAATTTTGCTATTTTGTGTGGTAGCTGTACCTTTTTTAGATAAGTAAACCCGGCTTTTGAATTCAAAACATGTATTTTTTCATTGGCTATATCAGGTTCTACTACAATTCTTTTAGTAGTACTATTAGAAAACAAAAAATCCATAACTGTGGTAAATACTTTCCAGGTAAACTTTGGGATTTTCTTTTTGGCTGGGGAAACGAGTATATGCATCCCCACATCTCCCGGCATAACCCTGTAATGATTTGAAATTACATCACTTTTTGGATCATAATACTCCATTAAAAAAATTGGTAAATCGTGTAACATTCCAATTCTAACATGATGATGTTGCCGGGCTTCTATTTCTTTGTATTCCTTTTCGACCTGTGCAAGTGTAAACTTTTGCATCCCCCAATATTTTGCATAAGGTTGAGTTACCCAATCATGAATAATTTTCAAGTCATTTTTATGATCTAAATTTCGTATTTGTAGTTCTCCTAAACCTTCACAATGCTTAGAGAACACTATCTCTGTTTTGTTTATAATCGTCATAGTTAAGTCGCTTTCAGAATGAAACTTTTGAATTTTATTTTAAAAAACACAGCAAATAACACGAGTGTTATACCAAAGCCGATCCATGCAACGGTAAAAGGAATTTCTAACCCATATTGATCTACTAGAACACCTACTATAAATGATGAGATAAGCACTCCAAGATTTTGAAAAAAGTGTACTTTACTATAATCTATTGCATAAGTTTCTGGATTACTAAATTCAAAAAGCAATACATCAAAACGAACAATAGCCCTGAAAACCGCCCAGCCATAGAGTATCCTACCTAAGACTACCAGCCCTGGAATGGGGATTCCTTGTATCCAAAGCCCTAAAATTCCAATACAAAGTGGAACTATGATTCCCGAGGATGTTGTCTTTTTTATTTTAATATCCCACCAAAGTACAAGTAAAGCAACAAAGGCCGGTATAGCATATATGGTACCTGAAACAAGTTTACTATTATAGATAGATATGTATTCCCAATAGGACGAAAAAAAAGGACGCGTAATGAATCCACTACCATACAATACAAGCGTGATTAATCCAATTTTGAGGACAAACCCCTTAGGAATTATCTTGTCATCGAATGCTATACTTTTCTTATTTTCAATAGATTTAGATGTGTCGTAGGTTTTGTTTTTTAACAGATATGCGCTCATCCCCATCTGAATAAAATCTCCAAGAGCCATAATTAAAAAGATATAACTAGCATCGATTACATCAACCGTAACACCACCTATAACAGCTCCTAAAACTCCTCCTAAATGCACTATCACAGAGAGTATTCCTATAACTTTTGAATGTTCTTTTTTAGTAGTAATTTTTAAGATATAAGGATATACTAAAAGGTAACTTCCTTTAAATAATATCATCATCAATGAGATAATCCAGAAATTGACATACGAATTTGTCCAATAACAAAATAGTGCTAGAATTCCGGCTATACACTGGGTATATATTAGAATATTAAGCTCTGCAACTTTCTTAGAAACGTATGCCCAAAATGGAAATGAAATCATAACCATAAAACAAATGGCAGCAAAATAATACCCTACTAATTCTGGATCGGTTACCCCAAAACGAGCTTCAAAAAACTGTGGATAAAAGGGGTGTAATAAGTAATCACTTACTACGGCTACTAAAGTCATTATGATCAGGATTTTTTTCATAAAACAGACGCTTCCTTTTTAATTTCTTCTTCTTCAGTAACTTCAAATTGCTGAAAGGCAATTCGTTTTTCAATAGGATAGTAATCTGTACCTGCAAGTTCTTTGATGATGTACGAATTACGATAAGCTGCCATGCCCAGATCCGGAGTTACAAAACCATGAGTATGTAGTTCTACATTTTGCACAAAAATATCTTTAGCCAAATGATCTATAGCATAGTTACGATGCACATCATATCTACCTTGTTCATCCCAACGGATTTGCTCTTTGATACTATTTATGAATTTTGGCTGCTGATAAGCATACCCCGTAGCTAAGACCAGTCCTTCAGTATGATGCTGGTAATATTTATCCTGCTCATATTGATGTAATTCTAAGTAAAATTTACCAAGAGCCTCATCATATGTTGCTTTTTGAAGTTCAGAATTTGTTCTCAGGTTGATTTTTACATCATTTATCAAACGCTTCGTATAGATGGTATCAAAAATATCGGCAATCAAGTCTTGATTAATCCCTTTATACAAATGCTTTTGATTTTTGATCAATTCATCCCGTTTGTGTGACGGAAGATCATAGAAATAATCCACGTATTCTGGAGATGTCATTTCTAGTGTTAATTTTGAATACTCCAGTGGGAAGAACCTTGGTGATCGCGTGATCCAGTTCAATTCATAACCTTTGGTATCAATATCCTGCAAAAGATCATAAAAAATCTCGGCAGCACTTTGCCCGCTGCCCAGTACAGTAATTGATTTTTTAGATTGTAGTTTGTCTTTATGATAAAGGTAGGTTGAAGAGTGAATAGCTTCTCCTTTTAAACTTTGGCAGCACTTGGGAACAAAAGGTTGTGTACCCGTACCCAAAACTAGCTTTCTTGTTTTATATACTTTTTGTTCGTTGGTTTTAGTACAAACAGAAAAAACAGTATAGTATTTTTCTTCTTCATTGAAGACAATATTAGTAACCTCGGTTTGGAAATGTATATTGGATAACTTCTGAATTACCCATTGGCAATATTGATTGTATTCGTTTCGTAAAACCAAGAAGTTTTCTCTGATGTAAAAAGAATAGATACGCCCCTTCTCTTTTAAATAATTGAGAAAACTAAAAAGACTGGTTGGATCAGCCAAAGTGACCAAATCGGCCATAAAAGGAATCTGAAGTGTGGTATCCTGAAGCATCATCCCGGGATGCCAGTCAAAGTTTTTTCTTGTATCCAGAAATACTCCATCCAGTTCGGTAATGGGGTCTGTCAAGCAGGCCAACCCCAAATTCATAGGACCTACTCCTATAGCTACAAAATCAATTATATCTTCCTTCATCATTTTATTATGGCTTTGTTTCATTTAATTATGGTTTTTATAATCCTTTCCAGTATCCTTTATCATCTGGATAATATTTAACAAATCGTCTATGGTACTTTTGGGGTTAAGCAGGGTAAATTTTAGGTATACTTTTCCATCGAGTTTTGTGCTGGCAACAGATGCCTGACCCGATTTAAAAAGAGTATTCTTGATATAAAGATTAATGGTGTCATGCAGCGTATCAGAATCTACATTTAGGCCTATGTACCTAAAAACCAAAGTGCTAAGCTCAGGTTTATGAGCAATATCAAAATACAGATCATCTTTGATGTTGTAGTAAAGATCCAGAGCCAGGTAATGTACTTTTTCTAAGAATGCTCCCAAAGTTTTGGTTCCTGTCATTTTTAAGGTAAACCAAAGTTTCAGAGCATCAAATCTACGGGTTGTCTGAATGGATTTTTCAATAAGATTAGGGTACTCTTCGTCTCTGTGCTCTAAAGGATTCAGATAATCAGCATAATAAGACACATATTTGAAATGTTTTGTATCCCGTACCAAAAATGCACTGGAACAAACGGGCTGAAACATCGTTTTATGAAAATCAATAGTCACCGAATCTGCCTGTTCTATTCCACTGAGCAGATGTTGATGTGTTTCTGTTAATATATAGCTTCCACCATAAGCTCCATCGACATGAAACCATATATCATATTCTCTTGCGATTTTGGCAATGGTTTGTAAAGGATCGAAGCTACCAAAATCTGTCGTTCCTGCTGTAGCAATAATACCAACAGGAATGTTTCCCGATTGTTTCTCTTTCTCTATGGCCTGCACCAAAACATCGGGCTTCATCTTCATCTTATCATCTACGGCAACCGGGATTACAGCATTATATCCCATCCCCATTAAGGCGGCATTTTTCTTTATACTGAAATGTGCCTTCTCTGAGCAAAAGAAACGGAATTTAGAAACCACCTCTGACCAACCATTTTCCTTGAGGTTAAGCCCAAAATGTTTAAATGCGTAATCATCTCTGGCCAAGAGTAAGGCCATGAAGTTAGATTGAGTACCTCCGCTAGTAAATACACCGTCTGAAGTATCAGGTAATCTCATCTCGGAACAGATCCAACGAATCATTTCTTGTTCTATTAGAGTCGCTGAAGTACTTTGATCCCAAGTTTCTATTGCCGTATTTACTGATGATGCAACCAAATCACCTACGATCGCAGGTAATAATACCGGGCAATTAAGATGTGCTACATAAGCGGGATGATGAAATGCTATGGTATGATCCAAATAAAGCTCTTTGATTTCATCTAAAGCCTCATCAATAGTTAAATTGATATTCGGATCTGGAGTAATTAAATGCTGCTTTGATGTAAAATCACTTATAAAATCTCCACTATAAAATTGATTCCTATCCAAAAAAGAGGTTACATAGCGCATAGCTTTTTGGATGTATTCTTCGTAGGCATGTTTTGATTGTGAATCAAAAAATTGTTCTATTTCGCGATCAATAACTAGATTCGTTTGTGTGTCGAGGAGCATATTGTTTTTATTTAATCTAAATAAGTTTTACAAATTTAGATCGACACAAAAACATATTCATGACGTTTTATGGATAAAAAAAGACGTAGATATGGAGATTAGTGTTATTTAATGTTTAGAAAATATATGGACAAGATTTATTTTAAATATTTTATAATTATTCCCAATTGTCCTAAGTGATAAATATCATGGTGAAGCATTCCACGTATTAAAAAACTATATCTGAAATTTCCTTTAAAATCAGTATCATAGTACTCTTGATCCAGAAATTTATCATCTTTTTCCTTTAGCAATGCTATCATTTCTGATAGCGTATGATCATATTCTGCTTTTATCTTGGCCCAACCCTTGACTTTCAACTTTTCGTTTGTTAGCCAATTTTCTTCGCAATCATCTGTTTTGCTTCCTTTGCCTGTTTTGATTTTTAAGATGGCTTCGTTTCTCCACAGGGTAAGATGCGAAATGATTTCGGCAATACTGTGTAAATCCTTAATGGGCCTTACAAAAACTAAATTATCGTCAATAGTCTTCAATTTACTTTCATACGAACTTCCAATCCATATTTTTCCACTCTGAATTTCGATGAGTTGTTCTATGATGTCATTGATTAGGGTGTTCATTTAATTACTGCTAATAATTATACAAAGGATATATCTATTATTTCCGGTATATAAAAGTAGTTATAATTGACAAAAATCTTAAAGTATTGTAATTTATCTATTTACAACAAAGGTTTTACTATCTTCAATAATTTTAGTGAAATTTGTAATGAACTGCTAACTGCAACGACTTATCAGTACTCAGACAAATAAATTACTGCTTACAACTACATGCCAAACTCAAACATAGCGTTACTTGTTTTTTCTCTTTCGACGGAAGCGGAAGTGAAAAACAAACCATTTTTTGAACAACGCAATTTGGCAACATCCTTAAGTAACAAAACCAAAAAAATCGCAAAACACAGTGGTTTACCTATTATCTATTTTGACGAGACAAAACAATCGGGTAGTAGTTTTGGTGAAAGATTTTCTAACGCATTGCAAAACGTTTTCGAAAGTGGATATGACAAAATAATCACCATTGGTAATGATTGTCCACAACTTGACGTAAGACATATTCGAAAAGCCGAAGAAGCACTGGCAAATGGTAATAGTGCAATTGGACCGACCTTTGATGGCGGTTTTTACTTATTAGGTATTTCTAAAGATGACTTTGACTACAATTCTTTCTTGCATTTTTCCTGGAATTCGAACGCTGTTTATAACGAAGTATTCAATAGCATTGCTACCAATCATGATGATTGTTTAGTTCTACAAAAGCTCAGAGATATTGATTTTCTATATGATCTGGAGAAACTATCTCTTAAAGATATTTATGACGTTGAGTTATATAGAAGCATTCAAGCGATTCAAACAGCAGGTTCAGGTAACTATTCAGATAATGACCTCACTACATTCAAGCTTTTACAAGCGATAACTTTCAATAAGGGATCCCCTTTTTCATTCTCCTTTCAGTTTTAAAAAGAGGTTTTTCAGTACAACCTCAAATTACTTGTATTAAATTTTCAATAATCTGCTCTAAACTCTAGTCTTTTCTAGTGTTTACATGCATTAGCTTAACATACAGCATGAACCGCTTTCTAATTATTACATTCTCCCTAATTTTTAGTGTATTTACTTTTGCACAAGAGACAACCGGTAGTCTTCAAGGAAGTTTGAAGGATAACCAAAATAATCCCATACCATTTGCCAATGTAGTTTTAACAGATACTGAAACCAATTTTACCTATGGGGCAATTTCGCAAGAAAATGGTTTTTACAGACTCAATAACATTCCTCCTGGAAACAAGTATACGGTAACCATCTCTTTTTTAGGCTTTACTACAAAAAAAGAAAACAATCTTGTGATCAATCTTGGAAGTACTACGATAAAGAATTTTATACTTCTAGAAGAAAGTACCTCATTACAAGAGGTAGTGGTACTTGCAGAATCCACGCCCAAAAAAAATGGTAATGAAACGTTACTCGATCGTAAAGCAATCAAAGCTACGCCCACAATTAACAGAAGTATCCAGGATCTTACTAAAAATTTACCTGAAAATAATCTAAACTCATTTGCAGGAACAAGTAATCGATTTAATAATCTAAATATAGACGGAATTGCCAATAATGATATCATAGGATTCCAAGAACCTGCAAGTGGTGCCTCGGGCTCATCGGCCAACGGAACTCCTGGTAGCCTTTCGAGAAGTCAACCTATCGGGCTTGGTGCCGTAAAACAAGTTAGTGTTAAACTATCTCCCTTTGATGTTAGTATCGGAAACTTTAATGGTGCGAGTATCAATTTGGTTACTAAAAACGGTACAAATACTACAAAAGCTGAAGTGTATGGCTATGGTAATAACCAAAACTTAATAGGCCAGTATGCCTCTGGTGCAGAACAAGATGTACAGCCTTTTTATGATGTACAATTTGGTGGTGGTATTGGTGGCGCAATCATAAAAGACAAATTGTTTTATTATGTAAATTTTGAACAAGCATTATCTAATACTCCGGTATTAAATGCACCAGGAAGTGAATCTTCAAACATTTCTCTTGATGATGTTTTGGCTATTCGAAATCGATTACTTGATGTTTATAACTATGATCCGGGAACATTTGAAAGTGCTGATTTGAAAACAGCAAGTACCAAATTATTTACCCGTTTAGATTACAACCTTTCTGAAACACACAAACTTACCCTTCGCAATAATTATGTACATAGTTTTGCCGATAACTTAGAGTGGAACAGTACTTTCTTCAATTTCGGAAATCAAGGATACCGACACAATAGTCTAGCCAATAGTCTGGCATTAGAAGTGAAATCAAACTTTAAAAATGGAGCCACTAATAAACTTTCAATTGGGTATAATATTGTAAAAGAAGATAGAGACTTTGATGGACGAGTGTTTCCACATATTCAGATCGCAACCTCGTCTGCCAGTCGTATATTTGCAGGGACCTATAGAGAAGCCTCAGTGTACAATACAGATTTCTCTACGCTACAGATAGCAGACACCTATACTTTTGATATTGATAAACATCATTTTACTGCAGGAATTTTTGGGCAGCTACATAATGTAGATTATGGTTTCCTTTCTGCCTGGAATGGTCGTTGGGAATACCGATCTGTTGATGATTTTTTAAATGACCGACCTGCTAGAATACGAGGGGTTTATAATGTAAATAATAATGATTTTGGCTTTGTAAGTAATCGTCCTTCAGCTACTATTGGCGTTTTTGAAACTGCAGCCTTCTTTCAAGATAACTTTCGCATTAACGAAAAATTCGAAATAACTGCTGGAATACGACTTGATGGGCAGTATTTAACACAAAAGTTACCCATAAGCGAAGCCGTACGCAATACCCCCGAATTTTCTAGATTTGATAACACCATATCTAGAGCTCCTCAACTCAACCCTAGAATTGGATTTAATTATAAAATAGATACAAATGGAAAATACACCATGCGAGGTGGAACGGGACTTTTTTCTGGTCGTATTCCGTATTTGTGGTTTGCCTATGCCGAATACATTTCGGGTACCGATTATTTTAATATTGATATAAGGCCAGACAATGCCATTGCATTAACCGAAAATCTAGAAGATCTTCGTAGTGTACAACCCAATCTAACAGAGATCAATGTATTAGATCCCAATTTTAGCTTACCAAGAGATTGGAAAACGAATATTGCTATCAAAGCCAAACTACCTAATAGGTGGACTATTGATGTAGAAGGCACCTATACAGAAGTAGTGAATGGATTACTATTTCAATCTATCAATAGGAGAGATAATATTGGTAATTTTAGTGGTGCTGATAACAGACCTTACTTTTTGGAAACAGGAGATGCAATCAAAATAAATCCTAATTTTACAAATGTATTTTTACTGACCAATACCGACAAAGGATTTCGGTATAACCTTACCTTGGGCTTGAGCAAACAGATTGGAAATTATAATGGATATTTAGGATATACCTACGGAAGAAGTAAAGACATATCCAGTACGGTGCGCAGCTCACCGGCTGCCAACTTTGAATGGAATCAAGCACTAGTAGCTAATGATCCATCTTTATCCTTTTCTAATTTTGACCTGAGACATAAGTTCGTGAGTAGTCACTCTTATAGTTTTAATATAGGAAAAACAAGCACAGGTTTTGTCTCTTTTTTATATAATGGAAGAGCAGGAACTCCTTTTTCTTATGTCTATCAAGGGGATTTAAATCGAGATGGTTCTTCAAGAAATGATGTTATTTATGTACCTAGAGATGCTTCAGAAATCAATTTGATCGATATCACTGATAGCAGCGGAAATATTATTATCAGTGCCTCGCAACAATGGGAACGTCTTAACGCTTTTATAGAAGCGGACCCTTACCTTAGGGAAAGAAGAGGACAAATTGCCGAGCGTAATGGTGCACGTACTCCCTGGAACCATGAATTGGATATGAAATTGGAGTATGGTCTGAAACTAAAAAACGGAAATGGCATTTCCTTATCTTTTGATATGCTTAATGTATTCAACTTTATTAATAGAGATTGGGGGCGTTTGGTATTCGTACCTAATGTGGTAAACTCTAGTTTTAGTCTTTTAAACTTTAGAGGAATCGAAAACAACGAACCTCTATTTCAATTTAATATTCCTGAAGGTACCGAGCCTTATGTCACAGATTTATTTAATTCTAGATGGAGGGCCCAATTTGGGTTAAAATATAGTTTTTAAATATTCGCGTTATTAAAATTCTGATCAAAAAATCGGAGACCAGGATTGTCTATAGATTGAGAATTAATTAGTGCAATAACAAACTATTCTTAAAAATCGTAAATTGATGGAGTTTCTATGTTTATATAATATGAATTCAGACACTTTAAAAAGTTTGAATTCTCTTTGCTCTTAACTATTAAAAATAAGATAAATTACTGTTTTCAGTTTATCAATTGTCTGGTTTTTGTAAGATATTATTACTTTTATATTCAGGAAATAAGGGACATATATTCTTTATAACATTGTTGGCCGTAATTAAAAATGAAATATCGAACACTAATAATTGATGATGAACAAGAGGCGCTAAACAGACTCATATTTCATCTGAATGATTTTGATGAATTGGAAATTATTGGTCAGTGTAGTAATGGAAAAGAAGCCCTAAAGAGTATTGTTAAAAACAGACCTGATATCGTACTTATCGATATAGAAATGCCTGAAATGAATGGTATAGAGGTCTTGCGAAATATAAAGCACGTTTTTCCATACTTCATTTTTGTTACCGCTTATAGTCATTATGCAATAGAGGCATTTGAGCAACATGCTATCGATTATATCTTGAAACCCTATTCTAAAGAGCGTATAAAACAAGCCCTGAATCGTGCCATTTCAATGATTCAAAGAGATCAATTAGCACAAAATACAAAGAATTACCATCGGTTCCTTTCTGAGAATATTATACCAACCCCTAAGCCTGCATATATTAAAAGAATTGCTGCAAAATCTCTAAGAAATACAGTATTCATTGATGTAAACAAAGTAATATATGTAGAAGCGGCGAATCAATATGTTACTGTTTTCACTGAAGCAAAAACTTTTGTTGTTAGAGAATCAATGGATAAGTTAGAACAAACTTTAGATCCCAGCTCATTTTTCAGAACACATCGTACCTATATTGTCAATTTAGATCATATTGAAGCTATAGAAAATGTAGATAAACATCTAAGTAATGTTATTCTGAAGAACGGAAAAAGAATAAAGATTTCCAACAATAGAAAGTCTAAACTTAATAAGTCAATAGGTGCTTCTAGATAGAATATAGCTTTTTCCTTCACAACATCCTTTCCCAATTTCGCAACATAGGTTCCCGCTCTCGCCACATTAAGCTTTTTTATCTATTCATTCATAACTTAGATTGCAGAAATTTTAAACCATAACAATATGAAATTCAAGAAAACATTTATAACTATTTTAGTATTTGCATTAGCATTTACAACTTTCAACGCACAAGAATCTAAGGCTAAAATCAAAGAAATTGCAGCACAGTTTGTGAAAGGAGCAGATATTCAGGATGCTACTTTGTTACAAAAAGTATTAGAGCCTAACTCAATCCAATATGTGCTTATGGGAGGCAAGTTCAATATATTTACTGCTAACCAATACATTACTATGGTAGAAGAAAAAAAACTCGGCGGTAAACCCAGAAAAATAACTTTTAAACATGCAGAGTTTTTAAGTAAAAATCTTGCGGTAGTAGTACTCAACGCCGTCAGTTCTGAGTATGATTTTCTCTATCAAATATCATTAGGAATATCAAACAATGACAAGTGGAAAATCATTGGAGTATCAACCGAGATAAATGGAATTTAAAAAATGATAAATCTAAAATTTTGGATTTTAATCCTAATACTTTCTTTTACATGGAAGAATGTAGAGGCGCAAAAAACCATTACTACCAGTGGCATCTCATTTACATACACTATTCAAGGGGATAATTTAGAGTGCACTCTTGAAGCTAAGACCAATGGATGGATAGGTGTAGGATTTAACGACAAAAATAGTATCGTCAATAGTGATTTACTGTTGTTTAATATAATCAATGGAGAAGCATCTTCTACAGATTTATATGTAAAAGGAATTGGAAATCCACGAAAAGATAGTGATTTAGGTGGAGCCAATACGATTACGTTACTCAACAGCATTGAAAAAAGAGGGGTTACGAGAGTTGTGTTCTCAATTCCACTAAAATCAGGAGATACTTTTGATTTCGAACATCGTTTGAATGAATCATACTGGCTCATTCTTGCCTATTCTGTAGAAGATGATTTTAACCATCATTCAAGATTCAGAAAACATCTTCCATTCAAATTAGAAGTGCCAAAATAGCGCTGAATTTTGTATATTTCTTTAATGTCTTCTCAAAAACAAACCACTATAAATAAGATTGTCGCTTCCTTTATTTGGGTTGTAGCAGCCTTGTTTACAAGTACTTTCCTATATTTAAAAACAAGAGAGGCTGGTGACTCTGAGAGCTGGTTGAAATTATTTTTAGTGCAATTGGCGGTCTGGTCAGTTTGGGGCTTGCTTAGTCCCATTATATTTAGACTTGGTAAGCGTTTTCGCATTGACAAACAAACGTACTACGCAGGCATTTTAATACATCTGTTATTTGCCACAATAATTGTACTACTCTATCTATCAGTGTATTCCGGGATTTGGAATCTTGTTGATGATGAACCTTTTTATTGGAAAAATTTCTTAATCTACTTTAAGATTTTTTTTCTTAACCTTTTTCATTGGCATTTTTTTATCTATATGGCCATTATTGGTATTGCACATGCCCAACAATATTACCAAGAACTAGAGCATAAACGACAAGAGTCCCTAGCATTAGAAAAGCAACTCTTATTAAGTGAGCTCAATACTCTCAAAGCTCAATTATCTCCTCATTTCCTGTTTAATACGATTAATAACGTAATAGGTACAATTGAACAAAAAAAACATCAAGAAGCCATTGGAATGTTAATAAAATTAGGTGAGTTTTTACGCTCTATTCTAGAAGACACAAAACACAAATTAATTCCTTTAGAAAAAGAGCTATTTTACATCAATCAATATCTTGAAATTGAAAAATTTAGAAATCAAGAGTTACAGATCGAAATACATAAGAACGAGGGTTGTTTACAGTTTCTTGTGCCAAGCTTTCTATTGCAGCCCATCGTTGAGAACGCAATTAAACATGGGATTTCGAAAAAAAAGACCGCAAACTTGATTGAAATAGGCATGGAATGTGAAACAAATAGTTTGAAGTTATGGGTGTATAATGAAGGCCCGAACGTTTTAAAAACTGAACAAGACAGTTTCGGGATTGGGCTGACTAATACAATTTCAAGACTTAAAAACACGTACGATCATCAAGCTTCATTTGAATTGTTATCAGTTAATGATGGCGTAATCGCCGAGGTAAAATTGCCAATGAAACATTAATAATCATTATCCAATATAATAGTTAACAATCGAATTTTATGAATCCAAGAAAATTGATTCTACTCGTTTTCATCTTTCTGTTTATTCCTCAGACTCGCGTATTTTCAAGATAAAAAACAGAAGGAAAACTAATTATGGAACGTCAATTACATGAAGCTTTACCCTTAGCAAATGCATATTGTGTATTACCTTTTCTCCAGCGTCCTGCATACAAGTATTGCGGGTTAAACGGATATACACCTTGTCTACCATTAGCAAAGTTTAATTGTACTGCCGCTCCATTATGATTGTTGATTACTTTCCAGGTACCAAAGTTTGACCCATAACTCGCACCGCTTGCATTTCCACCACGATCACCATGTACAGTAAATCCGCTATCAGAACTAATAGTAAATTTACCATAAGGACAAAAATTGACATAGGTAATAGAACTTGCTCTAACATCATCACTAATCAAGATAGAAGTGCGTTCGTAAACGACCAATTGGCCTCCAGAAATATGTTCGGCGTACACACTATTGTTATAAGAAGATTGCTGTTCGCCCTGATCACCGCCTTTAAAATATGATGTCAGGTCTACCCCCTCAAGTTGATGTTCTTCAGATACTCGATGATAGTGATAGGTATTACCCTGAAAAGAAACAAGAAGTTTTTTTTCTACTAAAGTTGCCTTAAAACTGTAATTCCCGTAGTCAGAATATACTATGCCCTGTAAATCTTGATTTTTATTAGTAGCTTTTACCGCAAATAGCGCCTCTTTAGTTTGTAATGTGCCATGCAATTCGTTTCCAACTCGCTTTAATTGTAATGTAATCGCATTATTTTGTGTTTTGAAAGTCCCTGTAAAATCTAAGTTTTGTGAATACAAGTTTGCAGATAACGATCCAACTATTATAAATAGATGTATTGCTATAGAGAATTGAAAACTATCTTTCATGAATCCTGATTTGTTGTAACTCTTTTTAAACATTTTAAAATATTAATAATTAATTGATTCTTAAACAAAAATTAATAATGTTCTGGGTACTTTAATAGGGATAACTTCACCTTAATTTCAAGGATTTAGAGGTAAAGAAGACTTTAAAAAAACCATCTGAGACTTTTTTGATTCACACAACAAGATATCACTATTCATTTGCATTACTCTTAGGGTAAACTACTATTTAAAAAATTGGTAGTTTTCTACTATTTATGATTTGCAACGATGAATTTGTAATACTGTAGTTTAGGATGTTCTGACGGTGAGATTCTACGATTTTAGGATTTACATATAATTTTTGCAATTTCTGATTTTTATGCTCTAAGGTTTACAATCTATACCTTAATGATAAAAATACTTTTTTAAGAATTGAATTTCGAAATATTCAGATTTCTATTGTACATTTGAAAAGATTATGTCCCTCTTTTTGATAAGATGCGCTGTATAGCGAACTTTTCAAAGTCTCTCCCCCTTTTTACTTTATTACAAATGAATCAAACATATAAATACATATTTTTATTGTTTTTCATCACTTGGATATCAATTGCCCAAAACAAAAGGATTGATAGCTTACAGAATATTCTACAAAAAGCCGATAATAAAGAATTAAGAACTCCCATACATTTAAAATTGTCACATTATTATCTCCATCAAAATCCAGAAAAAGCTTTGTATCACGCACACCAAGGAAAACAATTGGCAAAAGAAATCTGCAACGATTCCTTAATTTTTGATGCCTATAGTAAAATATCTGACGGGCATTTTATTATGACAAATTACAAGAATGCCATATCATATATGGATAGTGCATTGGTGTATAAAAAAAAGATCCCTAAAACAATGCTTTTGCGTATGTATGATCGTTTAGGAATCGCATATTTTAGTTTAGAAAAATACCAAAATGCTATTTCAGTGTTTAATGAGCAACTAATAATATGTGATGAAAACAATCTAGAGCTAAGAAAAATTAATGCCTTGCAATCTCTCGGGAATATTTATATCAAGAAAAAAGATTGGAAAAAAGCCGAAAAATATATTGACAACGCTATCCAAATTGCTAATAAGCATAACAACCAAAAAGATATAAATTCATCGTATTTATACCTTGGTAAAATGTATTTGGGAAAACAAGAATACAACAAGGCAAGAGATATTTTGGAGCAGGCAAGAAAAAACGCTATTGAACAAAAAACTCCTATCGTTTTACATACCATTAATAATAATCTTGGAAAATTACACGCTGAAACCGGTGCCTACGATAAAGCCATGTTATACCACAAAAACAATCTAGAGATTGATAAAAAATATAATAATAAAGCAGGATTGTCTCAAGACTATTTTGCCATTTCTGAGCTTTTAATCAAACAAAATAAATTAAACGAAGCAGCGGTATACATTAAAAAAAGCTTACAAAACAGTATTGATATCAATGATTACCTTGCTTTACAATCTAAGTACCTCAGGTTATCAGAGATATATGAATCTCTTGGAGACCTAAAAAAGACATTGGTTTATAGAAAACTTTTTGAAGAACAAAAAGATCTTATTCTCAATAAAAATCACTTAGATGCAATTAGTGAACTCGAAATAAAGTACAAAACACAAAGAAAAGAGAACAAAATTTTAGAGCTATCTTATAATGATGCTAAAAATAAAATGGCCCTAAAAGCCAATTCAACTACGATTAAGTTTCTTGTAAGCGGGTTGATAACACTACTGATAATGTTTGCAATGCTTTTCATAATTGTAAGACAACAATCAAAAAATAAAAAACAAAAAGAACTATTTGATGTTATCTCAGAAACACAAATAGATGAAAGAAACAGAATAGCAAAAGATTTGCATGATAGTGTTGGCAGCTCGTTGGCTTTATTGAAAATCAAATTGCTAGATAAAAGCTTAACAACCGACAAAAACACTAAGGGTATTATTTCTGATTCCCTAAAAATTTTAGATCAATCAACTTATGAGCTAAGGGAGATAGCTCATAATATGATGCCAGAAGAATTACTAAAGTTTGGGTTTGTACCTGCCGTACAGGTGATACTTGACAAGTTGCATCGACGTCCTTTAGAAACATATCTATATGTTTACAACATGAGCAATAGAATTGAAAATACCAAAGAATTACACCTATACAGGATTGTACAAGAAATTATACAGAATGTATTGAAACATGCAAAAGCAAAACAACTGATCATGTATATAAACAAACACCACAAGTATCTAAGTGTTATTGTAGAGGATGATGGAGTTGGATTCGATACTACCAAAATCTTATGGGGAATGGGGCTTACCAATATACAAACGCGGATAAAATATTTAAAAGGTAAAGTACACATAGATTCTAATGAAAACACAGGGACAACAGTTAACATTGAGGTCCCTTTATAAGTATCTCTTTACTTTCTTTCGCTAATGAAAGGACTTGTGATGGAATAATTGCGCTAAGAATCAACGCTTTTAAAAATAAGAGGTAAATGTAAACGTGTGAAAACACAATTAAACAAGGATGGATATGATTTCAATAATGATAGCAGACGATCACCAAATGTTTAGAGAAGGACTTTCAGTAATGTTGGATAGTGAAAAAGATATTCAGGTTATTGATGTAGTGTCTAACGGAAAAGAAGTAATAAAACGGTTAGGTCTAAGAACTCCGGATATATTATTGTTGGATATAGAAATGCCCCTACAGGATGGATTTGATACTTTAAAATGGATAAAAAATGAAAAAATACCCACCAAAGTACTAGCGCTTACCATGCACAAATCATCAGAATTTATTAAAAGGATATTCATGTCAGGAGCTTCGGGATATATACAGAAAGATATGGGGAGGAAGGAATTGGTAAAGGCTATACTTACACTATACAAAGAAGGGATGTACTACACTCCTGAGATTAGTAAGATAGTAATGGAAAGTTTAAAAAATAAAAACCAAAAGTCCCAGATCTCCAAGAGGGAAAAGGAAATCATCAAGTTGATAGCAGATCAATTGACCACATCAGAAATCGCCAAAAGGTTACACATAAGCCCAAAGACCGTAGAATCGCATCGCCAAAATATTTTATTAAAACTCAGCCTTAAGAACACGGCAGGATTAGTAAAATATGCTATACAAAAAGGTATCATCTAATTAAAAGCTATGCTACCTAGGTGTAAACCTAAGATCCCGTCGAACGAAATAGTAGAAAACTACTATTTTATAAATTGGTAGTTTTTATAGATAAATAAAACACTAAGAGGCACTACATTTAACCATAATTCTTTTAAAACTTTTTTAATCAAAAATCTTACAGATATGAAATTAAATGTTTTAAACCGAAAAGGAGTCATATTGCTATCCAGAGAAAATCAAAAAAATATTAAAGGATGTATAAGAGTTAATGGTAGTCCATTTTGTGATTGTGACTGCGATGGGAATGTAATAGGCCCTCCTGAGTGTGAACATATCATAACCTGCCTTGACCTTTCTGATTGCGAGCAAGTAGATTAACTATTGACTCCAAAACTAAATTTCTTAAAACTTATCTTAAAAACCAAACATCATGTTACATACATTTTCCATCATAAAAGGCATTCAACCTATAAGTAAAAAAGAACAATCATACATCAAAGCTGGTATTGGAGATACCGCCGGAGATTGTAGGTCGCATGTAGAATGCCCTATCAATTCAGTTTGTGAGGCATTCTTATGCGTACCAGCTTGGTAAACAATATCTCAATTCTTTAACATCTATTGCAGCATTTGTTTTTGTAATAGGATTTTGTAAGAAGCATAAGGGTTGTCACTCATATCCCATAAAGACAGCCCTTATGTCTTCGTTGATTTATAATCTACTCTGGATTTTTTTGCAGAAAACCCCAAATAAATGAAATGAGGCAGAGCCATAAAGCTATCAAAATAGTTTTAGTTGGTAAACATTTTTCAAGATATCATTACCGTTTTTTGTACCTTTTAGTGTCAGATTAAGCATTAAAAAAAACTTAAGGTAAACAGATTTAACGAATTCGGATACAATCTAAAAAACAAATAACAAATTTTCAAAGCGAAATATTTTCTACACTTAGATTTCACTGTTAACGCTAAGATTGGAATATTACTTAAATGTTAAAATAACATATCCAACAAAATAAAGCGAGACAATATTGTCTCGCTTTATTTTGTTTTAAAAGTGACCCAGGGGAATTATTTTATGATCCTCAACAAACTCACTGCCGCAAATACAAAACTAGCAAAGCTACCACTTTACAGTTTTTGTGCTTGATGTGACCCCAAGGAGGATTAACCAGTGTTGATTCTCAATAAACCCTCTACTGCAAATAGGAAATCACGAGCTATCGCTCTAGTTCTTTATTTTTCTACAAAACCTAGAAGCTTTGGCTTCGAGTTTTTCCGAAAAACAAAGAACCACGCCAATGGCGTGGTTTTCTGTTTGATGTGACCCAGGGAGGATTCGAACCCCCAACCCTCAGAGCCGAAATCTGATATTCTATCCAGTTGAACTACTGGGCCATTACTTATATTTATGATAATTTACTTTTTACAATCGTAGAAATGGTTTTACCATCTGCTTTACCAGCCAATTGTGATGATGCCATACCCATTACCTTACCCATATCTTTCATTCCTTCTGCTCCAGTTTTGGAAATAATATCCATAACTATTTTTTCTATTTCTTCTTCGCTCATTTGTTCTGGCAAAAACTGCTCGATTACTTTGGCTTGATCCAATTCAGGTTGTGCCAAATCATCTCTTCCTTGCTCTGTAAAAATAGCAGCACTATCTTTACGTTGTTTTACCAATTTTTGTAGCAATTTTAGTTCTTGGTCCTCTGTTAGTTCTTCTTTTGCACCACTCTTAGTTTGAGCCAACAAAATAGCCGATTTAATTGCTCGTAATGAGGTTAACGCATTGGTATCTTTTGCCTTCATAGCCTCTTTCATGGCCGTCATTACTTCCTGTTGTAAACCCATTATTATTGATTTTAATCTATTGGATTGCGAAGATAAAAAATAAACCGATAATCTAAGGTTAGATTATCGGTTATCTGGAATTTTATTACTTATAATTCTTAATCCACATTATCGTGCAAGAAAGAATTATTTTTTCTTAATTGTATATCGTCATTACCATCGGTTCCTAATGATGTTCTTGACAATCCTTCGTCCTCTGGTTTTGCATCTACGTCAATCCCAGCACGCTTATAAGCCGGTTCTTTTTCGATATCATCAATCTTATTAGAACTGTTTCTAAACTTATAATTAAACTCTTTCATTTTCTCGCGACGTTCTGCCGCTCTGGCTTTTAATGTTTCAGAAATTGGTTGATTTACAGGGTCTGCATCTTCTACCGGTTCACTTTCTGGAGTGGGAGCCACAGTTTTCTTCTCAAAAATTACTTCTTCGTCCTCTTCCATTACTTCTGGCTGCGCTTCGGTAAGGCGTTTTTCTTCTTCCATATAATCTTCAAGACTATATTTGCGTACACCTCCTGATACCGTTTCGCTAGTAGGTACCACCTCTATAGGCTCATTCACCTCCATATCCAGGATATCATCGCTAAGATCAAAAACAATAGGTTGTTCTTCTTCTATGATCTTTTCTGAGCCAGAAACTTCATTAAGCTTCTCGTCTGTATTTCCGTCAACAGGCATATCAAAAGCCAAAGAAAACTGATCTGCTTTTTCCTCTTCTGCCGCTGCTTCCACTTCTTTGGCATCATTAACCTCTATTTCTTTAATGATATCTTGTGCATTAATGATTACAAAATCATTTTCTGCAGAAAACGTATCTACTATTTCATAATCAACATTGATGTTTTTTATAAAATCGGTAGTTGGAATCAAAGGATTGTCTGCCTCTTCTTCATCCTCAACCAGTTCGTGTTTTATAATAGAAGGCTCTTCGATTTCTTCTTTTTTGGGTAGAGGAGACAATATTGGTGTTGTCTTACCTGTAGACTTTGGTGTCAAATCCTGGGTAGTGGCACGTTGCTCATCTTCCAAAGTATGAATAATCTTTTTGGTCTCGGTATTTACGATTTCGTCCTGCTGCTCTACATCAAATCCAGTTGCTATAACCGTAACAGAAATTGCATCTTCCAGAGATTCATCTTCACCAACCCCCATAATGATGTTGGCTCCATGTCCTGCTTCTTGCTGGATATGATCATTGATTTCACCAATCTCATCTATGGTGATTTCTTCTCTACCAGAAACAATTAATAATAGTACATTTTTGGCTCCAGTAATTTTGTTATCATTTAATAACGGAGAATCCAATGCCTTTACAATTGCATCATGAGCACGTTTGTTACCTGAGGCATTAGCAGACCCCATAATTGCCGTACCGCTATTGCTAAGCACCGTTTTAGCATCGCGCAAGTCAATATTTTGCGTATAGTGATGCGTAATAACCTCGGCTATTCCTCGTGAAGCTGTAGCAAGAACCTCGTCTGCTTTGGAGAAACCAGCTTTAAACCCAAGGTTACCATAAACTTCTCTAAGTTTATTATTATTGATCACAATTAACGAATCCACATGTGCACGAAGACGTTCAACACCTAATTGTGCTTGCTCGTTACGCATACGCCCTTCAAACTGGAAAGGAATAGTAACAATACCTACAGTAAGGATATCCAGCTCTTTTGCCATTTTCGCAATGATTGGAGCCGCCCCTGTACCGGTACCACCGCCCATACCAGCTGTGATAAAAATCATTTTGGTATTGGTATCCAACATGGTTTTTATCTCTTCGTAGCTTTCTACAGCCGATTGTTCTCCAACTTCAGGGTTCGCGCCAGCACCTAATCCTTCAGTTAGTGAAACCCCTAACTGAATTTTATTGGGTATAGGGCTATTCTCTAATGCTTGAGCATCTGTATTACAGATCACAAAATCAACACCTTTAATTCCTTGTTGGAACATGTGGTTGATGGCATTACTACCTCCTCCTCCTACTCCGATCACTTTAATAACATTTGATTGATTTTTAGGTAAATCAAACGAAATGTTCTCGAATTCTTCGTTATTACTCATAATTGCTAATTTTCTGGTTCTCCTACTCTTTTATATTTTCTTACTGTTCAAAAACCTGAACATTTTCCTTCTTGACTATTCTGCATTATCCAAGAATTCTTTGAATTTTTCTGTCCATTTTTCAAGGATATTCTTTCTGGGTCTCATATCTACTCTGGGATTTTCTTCTTCCACAGTGTGATCTACCGATGTTTCTGCTTCACTTTCTACCGTCTCTGCTTTGGCTAGCTCTTCTCTTTTGATAGTTTTCTTCTGTTTTTTAATGTGTACCAAACTATCCATAACCAACCCAACAGCTGTCGCATACATTGGACTCGTTGTTTCTGCGTCACTATTACCAGCCAAATGTTCATTTGGATATCCTATTCTGGTATCCATACCAGTAATATATTCTACTAATTGTTTCAGATGTTTAAGCTGCGAACCTCCACCCGTTAGAACAATTCCTGCAATCAATTTTTTCTTTGGAGATTCGTGGCCATAGTTCTTTATTTCCAAAAATACTTGCTCTATAATCTCCACCACACGTGCATGAATAATTTTAGACAGGTTCTTTAATGTAATCTCTTTGGGTTCTCTACCTCTTAGCCCCGGAATTGAAACAATTTCGTTATCCTTATTTTCGCCAGGCCATGCAGATCCAAATTTTATTTTCAGCAACTCGGCCTGTTTTTCGATAATAGAACATCCTTCTTTTATGTCTTCGGTGATCACATTTCCTCCAAAAGGAATTACAGCCGTATGACGAATGATTCCATCTTTAAAGATTGCCAAATCTGTGGTACCACCCCCTATATCGATAAGTGCAACACCTGCTTCTTTTTCTTCCTGGCTTAATACAGCGTTGGCCGAAGCAAGTGGTTCTAGAGTAACATCAGAAAGTGCTAAACCAGAACTTTTTACACATCTTCCTATATTACGAATCGAGGTGACTTGTCCTACTACTACATGAAAATTGGCTTCCAATCTACCGCCATACATCCCTACTGGCTCTTTTATTTCGGCTTGACCGTCTACCTTATATTCTTGAGGAAGGACATGCAAAATTTCCTCCCCGGGTAGCATCACCAATTTATGCACCTGATTGCACAATTTTTCGATATCATCTTCATCGATTACCGCATCTGCATTGGGCCTTGTGATATAATCGCTATGTTGCAAACTACGTATGTGTTGACCAGCAATTCCCACGGTAACATCGGTAATTTTCATTCCCGAAACACTTTCAGCTTCTTGAACAGCTTGCTGTATTGACTGAATGGTTTGTGTGATATTATTTACCACACCACGGTGCACACCCAAACTTTTGGATTTACCAACTCCTAGGACTTCCATCTTTCCGTATTCATTATACTTTCCGACCATAGCAACAATCTTTGTTGTTCCTATGTCTAATCCTACCGCTATTTCATTTATTTCTCTTTCCATAATGGTATCATTTTAATGTGCACACCACTTGATTACTAAATTGTAGACTGACTTTCTTATACTTGTTTAGGCTCTTATCTCTAAGTGCCTTTTGATAAAATGCTTTAAAATTTTTGACCTTACTGTCGAGGTCTTCTACCTCCCCAATTACTACTCTAAAAGTATATACTCTTAGTTCGAGTTCGTATTTTCCTTTCACATTTGTATAAACACCAACCACATGTTTCTTTAAAAATTCATCTTCCTGAATTTTCTTCAACAATGGAAAAATTTCGGGAATTTCTCTTTCGGATACGTTATGAATTAAAGGCACATGTGCCGAATAACTATCCGATAGAGGCATCGTGTTTCCCGTAATGTCTACATAAAAAGGAGTAACTGCGTTCACTCTTGCAATTGGGGTGCGTTGTTTAATTCTAGCCCTAAGCTCCCCATTTACAGTAAGATACACATCAGAATGCTCGATCATTTTGTGTGAATCCAGCTTTTGCTCTACAGTATTCAAAACTAAAATTTCTTTACCCACGCTCGTCACCTTACCTTCATTTTGTATTAACAATTTATTAACCGTCGCTTCATTTACATAAGGATCCTGCTGCTCGATGAATTCTATCTGCACTTCACGTATCTTTCTTTCTTTATTTCGCTTACCCGTAAAAGCAAAAAGCAACACCACCAATAGCACAAGCCCACTAAATCTCAAATATGTAAAAACTCTCTTTTTCATACCGATAATGCTTCTTTAATACCATTCACTTCTTCTCCTATATCTCCAGCTCCTATAGTTACTATTACCTCTGGTTTGCTCTTGATAATTTCATTTATCAAATTATCTTTTGACACTAGTTTTTTATTTTTACTATTAATCATCTCTAACAACCACTTGGAAGTCACCCCTTCTATTGGTAATTCTCTGGCAGGATATATATCTAATAACAACAATTGATCAAACTGACTTAAACTTGTTGCAAAATCTGTTGCAAAATCTCTTGTTCTACTATACAAATGAGGTTGAAAAATTGCTAATACTTTTTTTCCTGGATGCATTTCTCTCACCGCTTGATGCAATGCATTTATTTCGGTTGGGTGATGCGCATAATCATCTACATACACCAAATTATCAGTTTTGATTTGATAACTAAATCTGCGCTGCACACCTTTAAAAGTTGATAAAGCCTTTGCCAGCAACGCGGTCGGGGAGCCATATAACATCGCGATAGCAAAGGCTGTTATAGCATTTAACAAGTTATGTCTACCTGGCAGGTTTAAATGCAAATCCCTTATGAGCTTGTGAGGTGTTTTTAAATCAAAAATGTATGTTCCGTTATCTATTTTTATATTTTGTGCACAATAGTCTGATTCATCATCTATCCCAAATGTAATTCCCGAAATTGGGAGTCCACTACATACCAAAAGATGATCTTTTGCTCTAGACGAAAACTCTACAAATGATTCCTCTAGTGCGTTGGCTTTTTCATAGATATCCAAATGATCTGCATCCATCGAAGTTATTGCTATGATATCGGGATATAATTGTAAAAAAGACCTATCAAACTCGTCAGCTTCTACAACCACAACTTTATTTCCTTCTAAAATTAAATTGGAGTTGTAATTCTCGCTTATCCCGCCCAAAAAAGCAGTAACCTCGGCACCACTTTCTTTAAGCAAATGTCCCAAAATTGCAGTCGTTGTGGTTTTACCATGCGTTCCTGCTACGGCAAGGGTATATACGTTTTTAGTAATCATCCCAAGAACTTCGGCTCTTTTCTTTAAGTCAAACCCCTGTTTCTGAACATACATCAACTCTTTATGATCGTTTGGGATTGCAGGGGTATATATGACAAGCGTTTCTTCTTTATCTAAAAATATTCTTGGGATAGCATCAACATTATCTTCAAAATGAATATCAATTCCAAGGTCACTCAAATCAGAAGTGATCTGGCTTGGTGTTTTATCATACCCTGCAATATTTTTACCTAAAAATTTAAAATATCGAGCAAGTGCACTCATACCAATACCACCGATACCGATAAAATAAATGTTCTTTATGTTCTCTAATCCTTTATTCATTTAACTTCTTTGCGCCTCAATTACTCTTTATTAATTTTTCAATCTCGTTTACAATATCTGATGTTGCATTTGGAAGGGCTAATCTTTCTATATTCGCTGAAAGTTCTTCCTGTATTTTTTCAGATCTCAATATTTCTGAAAACACATTTTCGAAGGACGATTCAAGTTCTGTCTCTTTCAACATTCTGGCCCCACCCTTATCTACAATTGCTTTTGCATTTTTGGTTTGATGATCTTCGGCCACATTAGGTGAAGGGATAAACAAAACTGGTTTTGCCACTATGCACAATTCTGAAACCGAACTAGCTCCCGCTCTGGAAATGATCATATCTGCTGCTGCATAGGCAAGATCCATCGTATCCAAAAATTCATGAACTTGCACTCCATCCTGGTTATCATATTTTTTGTATTCTGAATAATACAACCTACCACACTGCCAGACCACTTGCACATCTTGTTTCCTAAAAAAATGAAGTTCCTTTTCTATTAATTGATTTACTCTGCGAGCGCCTAAGCTTCCTCCTAAAACCAGTATGGTTTTTTTACTATTATCAAGATTATATTTCTCTAATCCTTCTCCTCTCTTTCCTTTAATGGTTAACAAATCCTGACGTACAGGATTACCTGTCTTTACAATTTTTTCTTTCGGAAAAAAACGATCCATCCCATCATAGGCTACACATATTTTACTTGCTTTCTTGGCCAACCATTTATTGGTTATCCCAGGAAATGAGTTTTGTTCCTGAAGTACTGTCGGTATTTTTTTGGAACCTGCCGCCTTCAGTAAAGGCCCACTGGCAAACCCTCCTGTTCCTATAACCACGTCTGGGTTGAAATTTTTGATCACTTTTCTGGATTTCCACAGACTACTTATTAACTTTAATGGAAACAACAGGTTGCTAAGTGTTAATTTCCTTTGTATTCCACTAATCCATAAACCGATGATCTCATACCCTGCCTGAGGAACTTTTTGCATTTCCATACGATCTTTAGCCCCCACAAACAAAAAGGAAGCATCAGGATACCTATTGCTTAACTCATTTGCAATAGCTATTGCAGGATAGATATGCCCTCCTGTTCCTCCACCAGATAATATGAATTTTAACCCTTTACTCATACCGCTTCTCTTAACACCTCTAATGGGTTTTCTTCTTTTTCTTTATCAAGTTCTTTTTCAATAATTGCTTCTCTCTTGCTACTTACACTTAGCACAATTCCGATAGCAAGGCATGTCATCCAAATTGAGGTCCCACCACTACTTATTAATGGAAGCGTTTGTCCTGTAACCGGAAATAATTCAACGGCCACTGCCATATTAATTAATGCCTGAAATACAATGGGAAGACCTACCCCAATCACCAGCAATTTTCCAAATACATCTATGCTTTTATGGGCTACAACAACAAGTCGAAACAGTAAAAACATGTATAGCAACATTAAAAATACACCTCCAAGGAAGCCCCATTCTTCTATAATTATAGCATAAATAAAATCTGAAGACGATTGAGGCAAAAAGTTTCTTTGCACACTTTTTCCTGGTCCCGTACCAATAACTCCACCGCGAGCAATCGCAATTTTTGCTCTTTCTATCTGGTAATCTTCTTGAGTATCTTTATTATCGGTGAAGTTTTCTATTCTACTCACCCATGTATCGACCCTATTGGGAAACATACCGGGAAAAGCTTTTGCAAACAGAATAAAGAACACCAGTACCAAAAAACCAGTACCAAGAATTACCGATATGTATTTTAAGGGGTACCCTCCCAAAAACACCAACATGATCACCATAGAAAATATAATTGCTGCCGTAGAAAAATTTGCAGGCAATATCAACATGAGCACTAAAAAAACGGGCATCCAGAGTGGCAATAGTGATTCTTTGAAAGAAATGGTTCGATCTTTAATTTTTGAGAGATACCTTGCTACATAAGCCATTAAGACCACCGCTGCCAATGTCGAGGTTTGAAATGTCACTCCAACAAATGGAACACGAATCCAGCGACTGGCATTGGCTCCTTCGATCGTGTTATTTTGAGCCATAGTAACCAGCAACAGAACGAGCACAACAGGTATCATAATTATAGAGAGTCCTTTGAAATAATGGTATGGGATTTTATGTACTCCATACATAATCAAAAAACCTAATACCAAATGAGCAAAGTGCTTTACCAGAAAGCTAAACGTATCTCCGTCACCATATAAATATGCCAAATTACTACTCGCACTATAAACAGGTAGAAAAGAAAATAATGCCAACAAGGCTGCAACAGCCCAGATCACTTTATCACCTTTTATATTTCTTAGTATTTTGGTCATTATATTTATTTCTTATTCAATTACAGCTCTCTTACCGCTTCTTTAAAAAGCCTACCTCTTTCTTCATAGTTCTTAAACAGATCAAAACTTGCACATGCCGGGGACAAAAGCACATTATCATTTCGTTCTGCCATTTTGTATGCTATATTTACTGCATCTTTCATAGATTGTGTTTCTACGATATCATCTACACAGTTGCCAAATGCATTAATTATTTTGGCGTTATCTACCCCCAGGCAAATAATAGCCTTCACTTTTTCATTTACCAATGAGTATAACTCTGAATAATCATTACCCTTATCAACTCCACCAACAATCCAAACCGTCGCCGACTTCATAGCATCAAGTGCATAAAAAGTAGCATTTACATTGGTAGCTTTAGAATCATTGATGTACTGTACATTATTGATTTTTAAAACGTTTTCCAATCTATGTTCTACCCCGTGGAAGTTCTCAAGACATTCCCTAATAGTGGTCTTGCGTATTTTTAATAATTGTGATACCGTGGCCGCAGCCATTGCATTTTTCACGTTGTGATTCCCCTTTAATGATAAATCTGTTGTTGGCATGATGAATTTGTTGTTATCTATTGTTATTTTAATATTTCCTTCTTCTAAATAAGCTCCGTTTTCCAATTTTCTTTTTAATGAAAATGGTAATAATCTTGAGCGAATGGGATGCTTTTGTAAATATGTTGTTATCACCTCATCATCTGCATCATAAATGAAATAATCATCTTCGTTTTGATTCATTGTAATTCTGAATTTTGAAGCGATGTAATTTTCAAACTTATACTCATATCTATCCAAGTGATCTGGTGTGATATTGGTTAACACTGCAATATGCGGAGCAAAATCCTTAACACCATCTAACTGAAAACTACTAAGCTCTAACACGTAAAAGGGAGCGTCCTTTTCTGCAACTTGTTTCGCAAAGCTATCTCCAATATTACCTGCCATATTTACATCTAACCCTCCATGTTTCAGCACATGGTGGGTAAGCATGGTTGTGGTCGTTTTTCCATTACTTCCGGTTATCCCTACTATGGTTGCTTTGGTATATTTTGAAGCAAACTCAATTTCAGAAACTACTGAAACTTCTTTGGCATTAAGCTTTTGAACCAAGTCAACTTTATCGGGAATACCCGGACTTTTCATTACGACGTCGGCATTGAGAATCTTAACCTCTGTATGCTGTTTTTCTTCCCATTCGATTTCAAAATTTCTAAGAACTTCTTTATAATGATCTGTAATTGTTCCTTTATCTGAAACAAACACTTCGTATCCTTCTTTTTTACCCAAAATAGCAGTCCCTACGCCACTTTCTCCTGCTCCCAAAACCACTAACCTTTTCACTTTATCTCACTTTTAATGTGATCACTGCTATAATTGCCAGAAAAATCCCAACAATCCAAAACCGCGCTACAATCTTACTTTCATGAATCCCTTTCTTCTGGTAATGGTGATGCAAGGGAGACATCAAAAATATTCTTCTTCCCTCTCCATATTTCTTACGCGTATATTTAAACCAGCTTACCTGCATCATTACCGACAAGGTTTCTATAAAAAATATTCCACATAAAATAGGTATCAAAAATTCTTTGCGTATAGCAATTGCAATTACTGCTATAATACCTCCTATGGTTAAACTTCCCGTATCACCCATAAAAACTTGAGCCGGATAGGTATTGTACCATAAAAATCCAACCAAAGCTCCTGCAAATGCTGTAATAAAAATGGTCATCTCACCAGAGTTTGGGATATACATTACATTGAGATAATCTGAAAAAATGATATTACCCGACACCCAAGCGAACAGCGCCAGAGTAAGCACAATAATTGCCGAAGAACCTGCCGCTAACCCATCTATTCCATCTGTTAGATTTGCGCCATTTGACACAGCTGTAACAATAAAAATCACAATAGGTATAAAAATTAACCAGGCATATTTTGCGATATCCGGACTAATCCATGAAATTAAATCCGCATAATCAAACTCATTATTCTTGAAAAATGGGATTGTCGTCTTTGTCGACTTTATGGCCGGATTAAAATCCGATTTCTCTTCACCTTCATTTACCACTTGCTCAGTTTCCAACTGTACTTTCTCTTGTCTAATGGTAATATCGTCATGAAAATACATAGTGCATCCCACGATAAGCCCTAAACCAACCTGACCAATTACTTTAAATTTCCCAGCGAGCCCTTCTTTATCTTTCTTTTTAATTTTCAAAAAATCATCTGTAAACCCAATTACCCCCATCCACAATGTGGTAATGATCAGAAGAATTACATAAATATTGTCTAGTCGAGCTACCAATAACACCGGAATAAGTGTTGCCAAGATGATAATAATACCTCCCATTGTTGGAGTACCTGCTTTTTCTGCTTGCCCCTCAAGACCAAGTTCTCTAATACTTTCTCCCATTTGATTTCTACGAAGTAATCTTATGATACGCTTACCATAAATAGTAGAAATGAGCAATGACAAAATAATAGCAATTGCCGCTCGAAAAGTGATGAACTGAAAAAGCGTTGCCCCGGGGAACTGGTATTCGCTTTCCAAATATTCAAATAAATAATATAGCATAGGTTAATACCTTTTATACCAAGCGTATTAAAAGGGTTTATTTGTTTAGTTTCTTTAGTTCTTCTTTTACAATTTTAAAATCATCAAAATCTATTCGTTCGCCATTAATCTCCTGATATGTTTCATGTCCTTTTCCTGCAATTAGGATGATATCATCCTTGTCTGCCAATTGGCAAGCTGTTTTTATTGCTTGTTTTCTATCGGTTATCGACAGGGTCTTTTTATAATCCTGGGGTTCTACTCCTTTTTCGATATCTTCAATGATTTGATCTGGATTTTCGGTTCTTGGATTATCGCTAGTAAAAATTGCTTTATTACTTAGCCTCGCAGCTATGTTACCCATAACCGGGCGTTTCATTTTATCTCTATCCCCTCCACAACCCACAACTGTAATCAAGGTTTCGTTATTGGTGCGGATATCATTAATTGTTTCCAGAACATTTTTTAATGCATCGGGAGTATGCGCATAATCCACAATAGCTGTTATTTTTTCGTCTGAAATGAGATACTGAAACCTACCACTAACACTTTGTAAATCGCTTATTAACTGAAGTATCTCTAGAGTTTCAAGCCCTAGTAATTCTGCCGTGCCAAATATGGCCAGTAAATTATAGGCATTAAAACTTCCTATAAGCTTGGTCCATACTTCATGATCATTAAGCTTAAGCAATAATCCTTCGAGATTGTTTTCTAGAATCTGCCCCCTGTAATCTGCATAGGACCTTAAAGCGTAGGTATATTGTTTGGCTTTCGTGTTTTGAACCATGAAAGCCCCATTTTTATCATCACTATTTATTAGAACAAACGCACTATTCGACAAGCCGTCAAAGAAAGCTTTTTTTACATCACGATATTCTTTAAACGTATTATGATAATCAAGGTGGTCATGAGATAAATTGGTAAATATTCCTCCTGTGAACTCTAATCCTTCGGTACGTTTTTGATGAATTCCGTGCGAACTAACCTCCATAAAGCAATATTCGACTCCTGCTTCACTCATTTCTTTGAGATAATAATTAATTGTCAAAGAATCAGGTGTTGTATGCGTTGCTTTGAATTCTTTGGCATCTACAAGTATTTTTACTGTAGAAAGCAAACCTACTTTGAAACCTGCTTTCTTAAAAAGCTGATATAATAAAGTTGCAATGGTCGTTTTACCATTGGTACCCGTTACTCCCACTAATTTTAGGTTCTCTGAAGGTGACCCATAATAATTTGCTGCCATCATGGCCAGGGCCGATTGTGTATCCTCGACTTCTACATAGGTTATACCATTTACTTTGACATCGGGCATTTGTTCACAAACCACAGCTACAGCGCCTTTATCAACTGCTTTTTCTATAAAGTCATGACCGTCAGATACGGTACCTCGAATAGCGACAAATACATCATCTGCCTCAATCCTTCTTGAGTCAAACTCAATCTTATTAACACCATTATTGGTGTTACCAACAACAGCATTAATAGATACTTTGTACAATATTTCTTTTAGTTCTGTCACGACAATTCTAATCTCACTATTTGATTTTCTTTTACTTTTGTCCCAGGTTCTATAGACTGTTTGTTCACTCTACCGGATCCTCTTAATTCTACCTTAAGCCCCATGTTTTCTAGCAGGGAAATGACATCCATAGCCGGCATACCTTTTACATTAGGCATAATAGTTTTGTACTTTTGCGCATTTTGGTAATACTTTTCATAACTATTATCTATCGATTTATTTTCTACCACCTCGTAGGAGACCTCATCTATGATAGGAATATCATTATATATTTTTGTAGCAATGGTTTTAAATACCGGAGCCGCTACTTCACTACCATAATATCCTTTTTCTTTATTTGGTTTATGTATTACAACAATGCACGAATAGATCGGCTTCTCTGCTGGAAAATACCCTGCAAAAGAAGATATATATTCACGTTCTTTATCTTTTCCGTAATTTCCCCAACAGGTACCCGTTTTTCCGGCAATTTGAAAGTTATCAGTATGTATGTTATCTGCGGTGCCTCTCTTTACTACATTTTTCATCATCTCCTGGGCAATTTTTGCAGTTTTCTTTGAACAAATTGTGGGATTAAGAATTTCTTTATCAAATCGTTCGCGGGTTTTATCCCATGTTTTCACTTCTTTGATAAACCTGGGTTTCACCATTTCTCCATCGTTGGCGATCGCGTTATAAAAAGCCAGCGTTTGTAATGGTGTAATTGCCACACCATACCCATGAGCCATCCATGGTAAAGTAGTACCGTACCAGTCCCTATCACCTGGATATGGTATTTTGGGAACACCTTCTCCTTTAATAGCCAACCCAAGGGTTTCTCCAAGTCCCATATTTATAAGGCGATCTACAAACTTTCTTGGATTATCTTTATAGTGATCATTAATTATTTTGGCAAAAGCTGTATTTGAGGAAACCTCGAAAGCCTTGGCTACTGAAATCTTACCATATCCTCCCCAACGAGAATCCTTTACTACTCGATCATAAAATTTAACGCGTCCATTTTCGGTATCCACGACATAGCTAGAGTCGATCATTCTATCCTCAAGTGCCGCTACTACGGTCATCAATTTAAAGGTAGACCCTGGTTCATGAGATTCTCCTACAGCATAATTCAATTTTTCGTAGTACTTACCTGCTTTGGTGCGTCCAAGGTTAGAAATTGCCTTTATTTCTCCTGTTCTGGTTTCCATAACAACCACAGTACCATGTTCTGCTTCAAATCTTTCTAGTTGCCCTAATAAAGCATGGTGTGCTATATCCTGAATATTAACATCAATAGTAGAAACTACGTCATATCCATCTTGTGGCTCAACCTCATTTGCATCTCCAATTGGTTTCCATTGGTTTTTAGCGATTTTCTGTTTTTTACGCTTTCCTTCTTTTCCTCTTAAAAAAGGGCCATAAGCCCCTTCCAGCCCTACTCTAGTGTAATATCCGTTCTCATCTCTTCTTTCATACCCCACAGTTCTTTCGGCAATTTTGCCAATAGGATGCTCTCTTACTGTACTTTGCTCTACGATTAACCCTCCGCGATTGGCACCGAATTCGAACAGCGGAAATTCTTTGACCCTCATGTACTGCGAATACCCTAAATTTCTTCTTATCAACAAATACCTATTTTTATTTGCCCGAGCTGTTCTTATGATTTTATCATAATAGGTAGCCGGTTTTCCGAATTCCTTGGATAATGCTTCGCATAAGGGCTTCACATATTCTCTGAAGTCCTTATCTGTAACGGTGAGTGCATCAAACCGGATATTATATTTAGGAACAGAAGTCGCCAATAGGTTTCCTTTACTATCGTATAGGTTTCCTCGGTTTGCAGGAATATCAAAAGTCTTAAAAACTCGTTCCTGAGCTTTCTTGCGATACATATCCCCTTCTACAAACTGTATATTCACTAATTTTATCAATACCGCAACGGCAAAAACGAACATACATGCTGCTATGAAATACAACCGGTTTAATATGTTTTTTTCTTTTATCGCCAACAGTTTAGTTTTTTACAATTATTTTTTGAGGAGGTGTTGTAGGCCTTTTTAACCCTTCTTGCGTCATCTTTCTAATTATTGAAGACTCCATTTTAAGTCTCATTAATTCTGTTTTACCATCTACAAATTGTGTTCTTAACTCCCTCACCTCATTATTCAACCGTGCAATCTGATGCACTTTACTTTCAGCATTATGTGAACTTGCAATCATGATTATTGCCAAAAAAGAAAGAAACAATAACATTCTCCAGTTTTTCATTGCATCGTCTGCAATCAAAAACTTTCCCTTAAGTATATCATACATTGTTTGTTTCATATCCTTTCGGCTATTCTAAGCTTAGCGCTTCGTGCTCTATTATTTTCTTTGATCTCTTCTTGAGTTGGAACAATCAATCCTCCAACCTTTTTAAATGGAACAGATACATTACCATACAAATCTTTCTCGGGCTCTCCTTCGAACATTCCATTACGAATAAATCGTTTTACCAATCTATCTTCTAGAGAGTGGTAAGAAATCAAACTTATCCTACCTCCTTTATCCAAAAGTTGGACAGTTTGTTCTAAAAACTCTTTTAGAGCATCAATCTCCTGATTCACTTCAATTCTTATGGCCTGATATATCTGAGCCAATATTTTATGTTCCTTGTGCCTTGGCAAAAATGGAGTCAACACTTCTTTTAACTCTACACTAGTTTTAATAGACTTAAACTTTCTTGCTCCTACTATTGCTCTTGCAAGCTTTGGTGCATTTCTTAATTCACCATACTCTAAGAACATTTTCCGCAAATCGGATTCATCATATTCATTTATTACTTCAAAAGCAGAAAGTTTTCCGCTTTGATTCATTCTCATATCCAAATCAGCCTCAAATCTTGTAGAAAACCCTCTTTCTGCCACATCAAATTGATGTGACGAAACTCCAAAATCACCAAGAATACCGTCTACCTTTTTTAATCCGTGAAATCGAAGAAAACGCTTAATAAATCTGAAATTTTCATTAATAAGGGTAAATCTTTCATCATCTATAGCATTACTCAAGGCATCTTCATCCTGGTCAAAAGCATACAACTTACCATTGGCCCCCAGCCTTTTTAAAATCTCCCGAGAGTGTCCTCCTCCACCAAAAGTCACATCAACATATATCCCATCCGGTTTGATCGCAAGACCATCTACGGTTTCCTTCAGTAAAACTGGATTATGATACTCAGTCTGTTCCATCTACTAGTTTTATTCCTTCTATCAAACAAGTTTAAGAGCACGTAAGAAAATTTAAGAATCAGGTCCAGGGTCATCATCAAACCCCATAACTTCTTCAGCCAAATCTGCAAAATCAACAGCAACATCATCGATTGCTTTTTCATACAATTCTTTATCCCAGATCTCGATAATATTAACAGCCGACGATAACACCAGCTCCTTTGTGATCCCAGCAAAACCAATTAGATCCTTAGGAATCAAAAGACGGCCCGCACTATCTATCTCTACTACTTTTACCCCGGCGGTAAACCTTCTTATAAAATCATTATTCTTTTTCTTGAAGCGGTTAAGCTTATTAATTTTCTGCATTAAAAGATTCCATTCTTCCATGGGATACAATTCCAAACATTGCTGAAAAACAGACCTTTTTAACACAAAACCATCTTGCAGCACAGGCGAAAGTTGCTTCTTAAAAGCTACAGGCATCATGAGACGTCCCTTTGCGTCTGCCTTACATTCATATGTGCCGATTAGATTTACCACTTCGTTTCCCTAAACGTTTAATTAGCCAAATATATTGAAAAATTTACCACTTTTTACCACAATTTACCACATTGTTAATAAGTTATGATTCAAAAAACATATTCTGCAGGATTAAAATCTTTAAAAAATTGTTTATCAACACTCTAAGAAAGAGCCCGTAAAACCCATGTTGATAATAATTAGTAGCCAGAAAAATTTGAAGAAAAAAGAATTATAAAAAATCATTCTGTAGTATTAATAAAAAATCTTAAAACTAATTATGAAAATGCTATATTTGCTTTTAATTCTTGTAAGAAGTATTAATGAAGCACGAATTAAAAAAAGACGGAAAGTTTAGTTATCTAGATATAGGAGAAGGTACACCAATCATCATTTTACACGGTTTGATGGGTGGGTTAAGTAATTTTGAAGGTGTAAGCTCATACTTCCCTGAACAAGGATACAAAGTATTAATACCAGAACTTCCGGTTTATACGCTACCACTTATAAAAACCAAGGTTAGCACCTATGCCAAATATCTTAAGGATTTTATCGATCATTTAGGATACGGAAATAAAGAAGTCATTCTCTTAGGCAACTCCCTTGGTGGTCATATTGCATTATTGTGCACAAAAATGTATCCTGAAAAAGTGAAAGCACTTGTAATTACAGGTAGCTCTGGACTTTATGAAAGTGCTATGGGAGAAAGCTACCCCAAACGAGGTGATTACGATTACATTAAAGCCAAAGCTGAAAACGTATTTTATGATCCTGCAATTGCAACAAAAGAAATCGTAGATGAAGTATATGCTACCGTTAATGATCGCAATAAATTAATTAGGACACTAGCTATTGCCAAAAGTGCAATTCGACACAATATGGCAAAAGACTTACCCAAAATGGACACGCCCACATGTATTATTTGGGGCAAAAACGACAATGTTACACCACCAGAAGTTGCAGACGACTTTGATAAACTACTACCAGATTCTAACCTCTATTGGATCGACAAATGTGGACATGCAGCTATGATGGAACACCCTGACGAGTTCAATGAGCTACTTCATGATTGGTTAAAAGAAAGAAATATCTAACTACAATTATTCGCCATGAAAATAAGCAGCGCTGAGTTTGTGATTAGTAACAGCGATGTTGGGAAATGTCCTAAGGACAAATTACCCGAATATGCCTTTATCGGAAGGTCTAATGTTGGGAAATCCTCGTTAATTAACATGTTAACGGGACGAAAGAGCCTAGCAAAAACCTCTGGAAGACCTGGGAAAACACAATTAATCAATCATTTTATCATTAATAAAAACTGGTTTTTGGTTGATTTGCCAGGATATGGATACGCTCGAGTATCTAAATCTGCCAAGAAAGTATTTCAAAAATTTATTACCGCATATTTTTCAAAAAGAACACAATTAGTAAATGCTTTTGTATTGGTAGATTGCAGACATGAACCACAAAAAATTGATCTTGAGTTCATGCAATGGCTTGGTGAAAACCAAATTCCTTTTTCTATTATCTTTACAAAAGCAGATAAACTCTCAAAAAACAAATTACCAGTTCATATTAATAATTATACCCAAGAGATGTTGAAGTATTGGGAAGAAATGCCAAATTATTTTATTACTTCCTCATCGTCGGGATTAGGAAAAGATGATGTTCTTAATTATATAGAAGAGATTAACAAGCAACTAAAAAACTCCTAAACCACTCTTTTTCTTTAGGCTGGCAATAAGCTCTTTTATAGATTGAATACCTGCCATTTCTTTTGAATCTAAAACCAAATCCAGCTCATAATCCTTTTCTTGAAAAATTACCGGAAAATCATAACCCTTAACGTCTGGATAAGACTTGAGAAACTCGTCTTTATACATAAAAACCAACTCTGCTTTTATGTTTTCTCTAAAATCCTTCCAAACTTTTTTCTCAGAAAAATTACCATGAGTAAGACTACAGAGGTCGCACGAATATGTTGAAGGCCTTATAATTTTATGAGCCAAGTCCAAAGATTTACTCACAAAGTCAGAGGTTGCATTATAAACAAATACCAGTTTTTTCAAAAATTTTTGTTTTACCTACTTAGTCCAAAGAAATTCAAAAACCTGTCAGATTATTCTCTTTTTAGCTCTAATTTTTCTGCAAAGTAATCACAAAAGTCTTTCATCGTTGCAGACATTTTTTCATCCTGTGTAGCCCTATAGAATGTGTCACTCATTGCCATTAAAGTTTGGTGAAAGAATATCTTCATTTCGTCTACAGGCATATCTTTGGTCCATAAATCGATACGCAAGCTCTCTTTATTTTTACTATCCCAAACAGAAAGCAACATCGCTTTTGTCTCTTCGTTCTCTACGCCGCCATCTTTTGCGGTCCATTTAAGTTCTTCAGGAACTCTGTTTTCGTCTAGTGCTATGTCTATTTTAATCTCTGATTTATGCTCAATTGCCATTATCGTGCAGGTTTATATTTTGATCTATTAAAAATTGTTTCGGCATCTGCCAGTAATAATTGCCGCAAAGATACATTGTTATTTTTCATATAAGAAGCAACGATACGCCAACCTATAAATTGACCTACTCTATCTGGAGCTTCTTTATCAATTTCTTCGAGATAAAATTTTGAAAATGGTCCTGGATACAAAAATCGTGGCATAAGATCGCTATCTGTACTATATAATAATTGCTTATCAATAAAGTATCGCCAAATCTCTTCTTCATTTGCATTAACCCAATCATATTGTTCCTGAGTATATCCCATTTTATCTGCATCATCAAAATCTGGAAGAAAAAGATCTTTCAGATACAGTTCTTTCCCAAAAGAAACCATATTTCCCAAAAAGGTTCTGTCTCGTATTGGCCCTACTAAATTCTTGGCATACATCGATGCAACGTCTGGTACTATTTGATCTCTTTCAAAATTTTGCCTTAGATACTTTTGAATACTTTCATAAAAATGATGATCCTTCCCCAAATAAGTATCTAGAGAAATAATCAACAGATCTTTTGCAATAACTACTTTATTACGATAATCTACATCTGATGTGATGGTAACTACTCTTGGCTCTTTTATTTCGGGAAAGTAAAATTTAATATGTTGAAAAAGGCCATGCAACTGCTCCTTCTCTTTAGAAAGATCGGAATATGCTTTTTCGACCTCCTCATTAAGTTCAAGTTGAATGGTATCCTTGGCCTTTTTAATCCATGTACTATCTGCATATTTTTCTGAAAATAAAAAAGGATATTCTACCTTTAACTTCGGCAAATTCTCTTCAGTCAAACCTGCAAATGATCGGTCAAAACGCTCAATATTGATTTCTACCGGAATTTTGGCAACTTCTTTTTCGACTTTACTTTCTTTATTGCAAGAAACCAAAAAACAAACGATGAATATAAATTTTAAAAATATCGCAGTTTTCATCCCCATTTTATAAGATCCCATCAAATAATTTCTATTCCTATAGAACGCCATCTTTTTTTATTAATTTTATGATCACAAAGATAATGTATCGGTTTACGAATTGAGAATGTAAACATAACATTATTTATACATGGACATCTATTATAAATCAAATAATATACACTAAAAAATGCAAGTAGAAAAAGTAATTAACCATATCACAAATTGGCTAAAAGAGTATGCAACAAACGCAAATATAGAAGGTTTTGTTGTTGGAGTTAGTGGAGGAATTGATAGTGCGGTTACTTCTTCGTTATGTGCAAACACAGGTTTAAAAACACTTTGTGTTGAAATGCCTATTCACCAGGCACAAAGCCAGGTTAACAGAGCCCAGGAACACATTGCACAATTAAAAGAGCGATTTCCAAATGTATCTGATATAAGCGTTGATCTCACCCCGGTATTTGAAGAAATGAAATCTGCCGTTCCAGCTGTAGAACCAAGTGCACAATTAGACCTTTCTCTTGCCAATACCAGAGCACGTTTAAGAATGACTACACTCTACTATTTTGCAGGGCTACACAAATATCTGGTAGCAGGAACCGGAAATAAAGTAGAAGACTTTGGCGTTGGTTTTTTTACAAAATATGGAGACGGCGGTGTTGATTTGAGTCCGATAGCCGATTTACTCAAAAGTGAAGTATATGCTATCGGAAAAGCACTTAAAGTACCTAACTCTATACAAATAGCCGCTCCTACCGATGGATTATTTGGTGATAGTCGAAGTGACGAGGATCAAATAGGGGCCAGTTATGACGAGCTAGAATGGGCCATGAAAATGCAAGATAATGGCCAAAAAATTGATGATTTTACAGGAAGAGAACAAGAAGTTTTTAGAATTTACACCAGGCTAAATACCGTAAACCAACATAAAATGAACCCAATTCCGGTATGTAAAATACCCGTTAATCTATTATAATCAACACTTTGTCGATAAATCGATAAAAAAAAGTTTACGAGGACTAGTTCTTAGTAATTTTGCAGCAAGATAAAAGTTACCCCTAGCCTAAACAGATGTTAAAACTTTAAAATTAAACTAACATTAACAATCGTAAACAAGAATGACAACCGTATTAATCGCTGATCATCATCCAATTACTAGGAAAGGGATCGTTTCTTTATTTCGCCACTCAGAAGATTTTGAGATCATTGGTAAAGTAAGTAACGGAAACGAAATGTATGATGTTTTGAAAGCCACAACCCCTGATGTACTTATTATGGAGTTGGATCTTCCACAAATTAATGGGATTATGGCTTTGAGAACCATCAAAAAAGAATTTACCGGAATAAAAGTGATTATCTTTAGTTCACATCCTGAAGAAATGTATGCGCTAAGTGCAATAAAAGCCGGAGCCTCAGCCTATTTATCTAAAACCGTTCCCACCAAAATACTCAAGAAAGCAATTGAGCGTGTAGCAAGAGGGGGTATTTATCTTAATGACAATCTTACACAACAATTGGCAAACGGGAACGCAAGTGAAAATAACATGGTAGTGAAGTATAAGAAATTATCTTCACGAGAAATTGAGGTTCTAAATCTTTTATCTTCGGGTAAAAGAAATAAAGATATTGCAACCACTTTATCCATTAACGAAAAAACTGTAAGTACTTACAAAACAAGACTGCTAAAAAAATTAAAAGTCGACAACCTTGCTGATTTGATCCATCAATCAAGGCTGTTACATATTAGCTAAACTACTCGATTTAGTTTTTCAGACAATATTTTTCTTAAAAGAAGGTAATCACCAATATCCTGAAGGATTTCGTGGTTACCTTCGTTATTCTCTGAGGATGTTATAGCTTGTTTAAGCTCTTCTATTTTTTGAGCAACCAACACGCCCCTTAAGTTTAGAATTACATCATGCACATATGTCGATACATTATTTTCTTTCAATTTAACATGTATCTCTTTATCGTGCCATCTACTTAAAGAATGCTTATCTTCGGTCATCAAAATCGAGGTGATCTCTGAAGCAACCTCGGGATCAATATGATTGATAAAATTTTCTAATTTAAAATCCTCCTCTTGATTAAGCTGTTCGATAAGAAGTGTATATAATGCTTTAAAGTCATTATTGGTGAATTCTATTTCGTCCTCTTGCAAATCAAGATATATCTTTTCAAAAACCTTAGCCGTATATCGCTCTAGTTCATGCACAAGTTCTCCTTCATCATTTTCTTTAAGGATTAAATCTTCAAACTCCTCTTCTTTTTTACCATACAGCAACAATATCTCAATAATCTTACGCTCTAATTCATATTGTCGATTTACCTTTGGAGCCTGTTGCGTTTCAGTCTTTACTACCTCGAACGATTTCTTGCGCTCGGTCTTTTGTTGCTTGCGCTGGTCCCTGGCATCCTCATTACGTATTTGCGCCAAGGTATCAAACAGCACATCTTCAGAAATATCCATAATACGCGAACACTCACGCACATAAATTTCACGCTTAATCACATCGGGAATCTTGGAGATACTGGTCACCATATCCCTAATAAGCTCGGCCTTTTTTATAGGATCATCCTTTGATTCTTGCTGTAATAGCGAAGCTTTGAAACTTATAAAATCCTGAACATTTTCCTCAAGATAGACCGTAAGCTCTTCTAGTGTATTCTGCTTTGCAAAACTATCGGGATCTTCCCCTTCGGGGAAACTACAAACTTTTACATTCATGCCCTGCTCAAGAATAAGATCTATTCCTCTTATAGAAGCTCGCATTCCTGCTGCATCACTATCAAACAGTACCGTAATATTTTTGGTAAGCCTGCTTACCAAACGTATTTGATCTGTTGTTAATGCAGTTCCCGATGACGATACCACATTTTTTACACCGGTTTGATTAAATTGAATAACATCGGTATATCCTTCTACCAGGAAACAATTATCTTCTTTGGCAATAGATTGTTTTGCATGATAGATCCCGTATAAAACTTTACTCTTGTGATAAATGTCGCTCTCGGGAGAATTAAGGTATTTGGCAGCCTTTTTCTCATTGGTCAGGATCCTTCCTCCAAAACCCAATACCCTACCAGACATAGATTGGATAGGAAACATCACCCTTCCTTTAAAACGGTCAAATTGTTTTTCTTCTTTCACAATAGTAAGCCCGGTCTTTTCGAGGTATTCCAACTTATAGCCCTTCTTTATGGCTTCTGTGGTAAAGGCATCCCAAGAATCTGGAGAATACCCCAATCCAAACTTTTTTATCGTTTCTTCAGTAAAACCGCGTTCTTTAAAATAGGTCAATCCTATAGCCTTACCTTGCTCAGTTTTGTGCAGTGTATTTTGAAAAAAAGTATTGGCAAACTCACTTACCAGGTACATACTCTCCCGTTCGTCTGCCTGTTGCTTTTGTTCGTTGGTTTGCTCGGTCTCCTCGACTTCAATATTATATTTCTTGGCCAAATATTTTATTGCTTCGGGATAGGTAAAATGCTCATGCTCCATCAAAAACGCTACCACGTTCCCTCCCTTTCCGCTCGAAAAATCTTTCCAGATCTGTTTTACGGGCGAAACCATAAAAGAAGGCGTCTTTTCATCACTAAAAGGACTCAATCCCTTAAAATTACTTCCTGCCTTTTTTAACTGCACAAAATCCCCAATCACTTCTTCGAGGCGAGCGGCATCAAATACGGCATCTATAGTGGACTTATGGATCATAATAAAAGTGCAGTTACCCTAACTAAGTTGATTTATTTTTATTTGGCGTATCACCTGTTTAC
Source organism: Aquimarina gracilis (assembly GCF_035285365.1). NCBI lineage: Bacteria > Pseudomonadati > Bacteroidota > Flavobacteriia > Flavobacteriales > Flavobacteriaceae > Aquimarina > Aquimarina gracilis. The sequence continues at coordinate 148,410 of NZ_JAYKLX010000001.1, forward strand.
CAACAGGGTGACCGGGCTTTCGGTTATATCTTTTTTATACAAAAACTTTACTACAATGAATAAAGAGATCATAACATACAAAAAAGGATGCCACCTCTATCCCTTACGCAAAAATAACATAATCTTGGATATAGAGGTCTATGTATTTTTTGATTGATTCTTATAAAACTATCCCGATCTCGGATTTGCAATCCCCAGCCCTTCTTTCTAAGGAAAGGAACTAACAAGCCTCCTTTTGAAAGGCGATTTACAGGAATGTTCCAGGAGCCAATAAAAAAGCTCTTGTCACATTGTAAAAAAACGAAAAAAAAAAAATTCTCAGTCTCAAAAAATGAAACTGGGATGAGTTAATATTGCACCCGAACAAAAAAAGGGATCGGTTCATCACCGGCAAAATTAAAAAGTCAATCGTAACAAAATAATTATTTTATGAAACAACTATTGGGATATGTGATGCTGATGACCAGTATTATAGGCTCAGCACAAACTTCCGGAACAGGAACATCACAAGATCAATTTGATGCCAATGCTTTGGTTCAAGTACCCAACTCACCTGAAGCCGAAGCGTTTACAAGATATGGTAACATACCTATATCGTATTACACAGGCAAACCGAATGTTTCGGTGCCGATACATACCATTCAGGGAAGGGAATTTTCTGTACCCATATCAGTATCTTATGATGCCTCTGCCATTAAGGTACAAAGTATCTCTACCAGTGTTGGAGCCGGGTGGAACCTACAGGCAGGAGGTGTCGTAAGCAGGCAGGTACATGATTTGCCCGACGATGCCCTATCAGGAGCACCAGCGAACAAGATTAGCGATCCCGATATTATTTCATTCAATAACTACTTGAGTACACTCAGATCTCCTGAAAATGATGCTTATCTTAATTTTGAGAATTACGAACACGAGTTGTCTCAAATTAATAAGTATCGTAATATAAGAGATGATCACGGTATAGGTGAAGTAGACCTGATGCCTGATATCTTTAATTTTTCGGCTCCTGGTTTATCCGGTTCGATTGTCATCGATTATAATACCGGGGATGCTATTAGCCTTAAAGACTCCGACATTAAAGCGACCTATACCACCAATAACCTAGGTAGTATCCAAAGTTGGGTAATTACTAATACTCTGGGTACAGTTTATCATTTCACAATTCCCGAAGAAACCACCACTACTTTCTCTTCAGAAGCTAACGAAGGAACCAGAGTGTATAACTCTTCCTGGTATTTATCAAAAATAGTATCTACCAACGGTAAAGATGTTTTTGAATTTAACTATTCGCCAGCCAAATATTGGGATCAACCTCAGATTTATTATAATCAGCAGGCAGCCAGAAACCCTCTTTCAAACTGTGGAAGAACACTTACTTACGACCCTACGCAACATACATCGATCACTACATCCAATATGACGGATTTTAGGATAAAACAACCTATTCTATCCAGCATTTCCCTTAATAATATTGACCGCATAGTGTTCTATCACAATACAAATCGTCAGGACCTTTCAGGAAGAAAAAAGCTAGATCAAATAGCCGTTACATATGGAGCGAAGCGTTTAAAGACCTTTTATCTTCATCACTCCTATTTTACCAGCAACTCTTCACACAAAACAGAAGAAGACTATAGGTTAAAACTGGACTCTATCTCCATAGAAGGAAATAACACAAGTGGATCTGGGATCGTATCTACAAACCCTACCCAAAAGCAATCGTATAGATTTGAGTATAGAGGAGGTAACATCCTACCTAGTCGCAAGTCTTTGGCTATTGATAACCAAGGGTATTACAATGGAAGTAATGGCGAAGGAAACACCAGTTTGATCCCAAAATACATAGATGCAACAGGAAAAGTATACTTAGGAGCCAATCGTGAACCGCTCTTTAGTGCTAAGATTAAAGGAATGTTACAGGAAATTTATTATCCAACCGGCGGTTCTACCAGTTTTGAGTTAAATGAAAACAGGTATGAGTTAGGTACCATACAAGAAATAGAGACTTTTTCGCAATCTCTTGGTAGTGTTGGCAGCGGTTCTGATCCAACGGCTCAAGAATCAGACTATAATTGCGATGATGGTTTCTGGGAGTTCCCAAAAACCAGTACTGTAGATTTTACGGTTGATAATGATGAAATCATGACCGAAAATACCGGGTATTTTTATAGTGCTACTTCAGAAGGGAATTATGCTCAGGATGGGCGCATGTTTTTTATGGCAATTTATAAGAGTACCCCTGCAACAGCAGGTCCCTCTCCTAATTACACTATGTTGGAAAACGGATGTATCGAGGTACATGGTTTTGATATTACACTTACTTTATGCCCGGGAGAATGCAAAGATGTTCCATTTAACGGGGGTACCGAGCCTTCAGGTTTTACAGTATGTTATGATAACTATGTAAACAACTCAACCCCAGATAATAGTAAAACCTATTGCGAAATTAAGGCAATGATCGATAGCGGTAGTAGTGATATTGTGTATTACACGCATGGAATCCCCACCACAGGTTCTACACAAATCGTATTCTCTAGTCAAGGAAATTGGTTTCTTCCTCCAGGCAGTTATAAGGTGTTTATTGCCAATAGTTATTTAGGAAAAACGGTAAGTATGTCCCGAAGATATTTCAAAAAAGTAGAAAGAACGCTTTGGAACAACAGTCCTTTATTAAATAAAATTGTCGACAAAACCAATGAAGGTCAACAACATATAAGAACATTCGATTATCAGGATTTTAGTGTTCAACAATATACGCAATTGCACACCATCAAAAGAACTGCTGGAAATATTGGTGCAGAATGCTACAAATCTCCTTATGAGGGGTATTATGACACCCTTGAACGACAAACTAGTAACATATATGGCAAAACACCTAATGAAATTACGTTTCCCAAAGTACTGGAGGTATTAGAAGACACTGCAGGTAATCCCCTAGGATCTACTCTTTACGAATATTACGACCAGGAATTCTTCGTTAGTAATTCGGTATATCCGGGAATTTCCAATTTGTACTACCCAAAGCTTGGAGAACCTTATGTAGCAACCAACCCCCTTATTGGTCAATTAAAAAAGAAGACCGTCTACGATACTACCGGAAAAATAGTAACGCAAAGCCAAAACCTGTATGATTTTGAAAAATCGGTAGTAACTACAGGAACTAGTTTTTATGGAGGAACCACATGGGTGGATATCTGTACAGTGGCTGTCCCAGGGTATCATAACCCAAGTTTAAAACAACTCACCTATATGACTTCTACTCATGGCTTTGGTAGAGAGTGTGCATCCACAGGAGATAATCTTGTCATCTCGGGTTGGAGAACGGTACAAGGAAATAGTGACAATAACATCCGTTTCTATAAGTTTAAAACCAGGTTGAACGAGAGCCTAAATAAGGACTATTTTTATAATGCCAACCAGGTGGACTCTGTCGTACAAAAAGTTACCTATAGCTATGGAACCAACCATAATATGCCTATAGAGACAAAAACTTCGGTAGGTCAAAATAATACCAGAATTACAAGGACGTTGTATCCATTGGATCTGCAAAACCCAACCGCAGCTGAAGAAGCTCTGATCATAGAAAATCGAATAGCGACTCCGATTGAGATTACAGATTTTTTTCTAAAAAATGGAGATCCGGAAAAACAACTTTCTAAACGAAAGACAGTTTTTAATAACACCAAATGGGCAGGCAATATTTTTCCTGAAAAAATCCAGACCGCAAAAGCTGCAGGCAATTTGGAAGACCGCATTATCTATACAGAATATGATCACGGTAATCCCGTAGAAGTGCAAGCCAAGGATGGTACACCAATAAGCTATATCTGGGGGTATAAGAATCAATACCCAATAGCAAAGCTAGAAAACCTAACCTATGCAGCACTTTCTTCTACGGAAATTTCAAACTTAAAAACACTATCTGATAGTGATAACTCTGAAAGTAGTGAAAATACACTTCGAACGGCTTTAAACGCTTTAAGAGACTCCTATCCCGATGCTACAATCACCACCTACACCTACGATCCACAGGTAGGAGTAACCAGTATGACTGATCCAAGAGGGTATACTATGTATTATACCTATGACGATTTGGGTCGCTTGCACCATGTTAAAGATGCTCAAGGTCACCTGGTTTCTGAAAATAAATATCACTACAAAAACTAATCCACCACTACAAAGATGAAACATACATATATATACATTATACTGGGATGGCTACTGTGCCTTCCAAGCTTAAGTTACAGCCAACTCGTTTTTGATCCCTGCGGTAACGATGATGCCGGTAGAGCCTATTATCTTGATGGGGATGGGGATGGATACGGAAATAATAGTTCCGTCGTTTGCCGCAATTCTCGACCTCCAGGGTATATCACCCAAGGGGGAGATTGTAACGACAATGATCCTACCATCATAAATCCTATTACCTGGTACCGTGATGCTGATGGCGATAGCTGGGGAAATGCAAATGTAAAAAGAGTAAGTTGTTACTATGTATCAGGTTATGTAAAAAGAGCAGGTGACTATGATGATAGTACCAATTTGATCACCAACATCGCTCCTCGCAATTTTTATAGAGATGCCGATAATGATACCTTTGGAAACCCAAACAACAAGGTATATCGCAGTCATCGACCTGGCGGGTATGTAACCAACAGTAGTGACTGTAATGATGGTAATTCAGCCATTAACCCCAATACAGTCTGGTTTAAAGATGCCGACGGGGATCGTTCTGCAATCTCTACTAAAACACAATGTACCAGTCCCGGATCAGGATATACCAGAACCTTAACTCCATTAGGAGACTGTAATGATAACAATGCTGCGCTTCACCCGGGCACCGTTTGGTATAAGGACGGTGATGGGGATGGGTTTGCCAGTCTCACCAAAACACAATGTAACAAACCAGGGCCAGGATATACCCTTACGATAAAACCTTTAGGAGACTGTGATGATCTTAATGCTAACGTTAACCCCAATACGATCTGGTATAAAGATAGTGATGGGGACGGTTTTGCAAGTACCACCAAAAAACAGTGTAGTTATCCTGGATCAGGATATAGCCGAGTAGCAAAACCTTTGGGAGATTGTAATGATGGTAATGCCGCGATACATCCCAATACCATCTGGTATAAAAACAGTGATAGCGATGGGTTTGCTAGTACCACCAAAAAGCAATGTAGCAATCCTGGATCGGGATATAGCCTAGTAGTAAAACCATTAGGGGATTGTAATGATAATGATGCTACTTTACATCCCAATACAGTGTGGTATCATGATGATGATGGAGACGGATGGGGGAATAAAAACATCACCAAAATACAATGTGAACAACCTACTGATTATGTTCGCAATGATGACGATTATAACGATTCTACCCATTTGATCACCAATATAGCACCTCAAACGTTTTACAACGATGCCGATGGAGATAACTTTGGAGATCCGAACCAAAGTGTATACTATAGTGAAATGCCCAGTGGCTATGTTACCAATGCCCAAGATCTATGCCCTAATGAAGCCGGACCGTATAACGGATGTCGCTATCGCCCTTATCAGCCAGTGACTTTAAGCAACGAAAACTATGTCTATACCAAGGCCTATCAAACTGCAGTAACCGATCCTGATCAGGTAAAATTCAACAAAGATGTCATTGAAAGCGTAGCCTATTACGACGGACTGGGAAGACCCAAACAACAGGTAGCTATTAAAGGTGGCGCCCTTGGTTCGATTAAAAATATTTTCCCTTCAGATTGGATCCCAGGTTCGGGAAGTACACCTTTTTTTAACCAAAATGGAAAGACATCAGAAAACAACAGAGTAATAGGGCTTGATCCCGGAGGAGAATTCTCATTACTATGGCAATGCGGTAACGATATTGATCATGATGCAGACGGGGGTTGGAATACTGATTATTTTGAGGTCGATAAAAATGTCGGGTATCGTTATACCGTCTGGGTAAAACGTACAGGATCACAAAATGGATCTACGTATCATGGAACGCGTAACGTAAGTACTCTTATAGGATCAAGGCACAATAATCCATACTTCTGGCATGGTGATTTACCCCAGTTAGATACCTGGTACCTAATTGTTGGAATAATACACCCTTACAACTATACTGGAAGCGATCTGGGTATTAGTGGCGTTTATGATCTGAATGGTAATCGTGTAATAGATGGTAATGAGTTTAAGTGGAACGATGATGTAGTTACATCAGCATTCAGAAGCTATTTGTATTATAGTACCGATATCAATACCAACCAATTCTTTTGGAATCCAGGGCTACAGAAATTAGATGGAACCGAAAATTCAATTTCCGAGCTTATCGAGGCTCCCAAAAAAGAAATAGAAGATATCATCACCCATATCGAGTATGACGCCCTGGGACGACAAGCCAAACAATACTTGCCTTTTATCAATGAAGGGAATGGAGCTTATAAAACCGTAAATGTCACTAATGATATTAACAGCTATTATCTAAACAAGTATGCAGCCGACTTTGAAGGGATCAACGATCCAACACAGGTTAATGCTTATAGCGAGCGTGTATTTGAAGCCTCCCCATTGAACCGTGTCCTAGAGCAAGGCGCACCGGGAAAAGATTGGAAAGCCGATCCCAATAGCAATGCCGATCATACCATCAAATTTGATTGGCAAACCAATCAAGCGGAGGAAGTGGTATATTTTGAGGTCACTTTTACCGATAACAATACCGAAATGCCTACCCTTGTTCAAGACGGTACACATCTTGCCAATGATTTGTATGTAACCGTTACCAAGGATGAAAACTGGACCGAGGCCGATGGGAACAACCATACTACCAAAGAATACAAAGACAAACAAGGACGTGTGATCCTGAAAAGAGCTTATGCACAAACTAGCGCAGCAGCTACCGGAGGAAGCGGCGGAACAAGTGACGATGGCTCTCATGACACCTATTATGTCTATGATGATTTTGGGAACAAAACGTTTGTGATCCCTCCCAAAGTAGATGTAACCGATGGGGTTTCTGCTATCGAGCTTAACGAGCTGTGCTACCAATACAAATACGATTATCGTAACCGACTGATCGAAAAAAAGATCCCCGGTAAAGGATGGGAATACATTGTCTACAATAAGCTGGATCAACCCATCATGACGCAGGATACGCTTTTAAAGGCAGAATCTGCCTGGCTGTTTACCAAGTATGATGCGTTGGGTAGAGTCGCCTATACAGGAAAGATCTCCGACAACAGAGAACGAAACATTATACAAGGTGAAGTCAATGCATATTCTAATGACCTTTGGGTAGAACGTGGCAATGCCGTAATGATTGGGGGTGTGACCATGCAGTATACCAATGGTGGATATCCTAATGTACAAAATGGAGAGGTATTAACAATCAACTACTATGACGATTACAATTTTGATATAGCAGGGATGGATAATCCAGGTACGGTCTATGGGGTAGGCACCAGCGACCGTACCAAATCCCTGTCAACAGGTGGTAAAGTAAAAGTATTAAATACTTCCTATTGGATCACCACGGTTACCTATTATGACCAAAAAGGAAGACCGATCTATGTAGCCAGTCATAATGAATACCTGGATACTACAGATATCATAGAAACTAAGCTTGATTTTGCAGGCAAGGTACTACAAACCAAAACCACCCATACCAAAGGTAGCCATGCAGCTATTGTAACCATTGATACTTTTGAGTATGATCATGTAAATCGTTTGGTATCTCAAAAACAATGTGTAGGAGACCATACATTAGAAATTTGTAATGATGATGTGGGAACAGCAGTTACATTAAATGAAGCGGTTATCAGCAGTAGTACAATCGAGGAATCCACTATTACCCTATTACCCGGGTTTAGTTTTGTTGCGGCACCGGGAATAACATTTAATGCCAAAGCATTAGGAGGTGCTACAAGTGACACCAATGCCGAGATAATTGTAGAAAATAGTTATGATGCCTTAGGACAACTCCTCTCTAAAAAAGTAGGAGGCGGCTTGCAGAATGTAGATTATCGTTACAACATTCGTGGATGGCTCAAAGGGATTAACGATGTAAATGCATTGGGGAACGATGTTTTTGGGTTTGCCATTGGCTACAATCAAGGAACCAATCCCTTGTATAACGGAAACATAAGTAGAACTGAATGGAAAACAGCCAATGACAACTACCATCGCTGGTATGATTATCAATACGATGCTTTAAACCGATTAACCACAGCCAATAGCCATAGCGGTAATTTTGATGTATCCAATATCACCTATGATAAAATGGGGAACATCCTATCGCTGGATAGAGTAGGTCATTTGGGAGCCTCTTCTTTTGGAACTATGGATATGCTCACCTATGACTATGCAGCCACTAGCAACAAGTTACTATCGGTAACCGATGGCACCACTGCTGCTCAAGGATTTAATGATGTAAACAAAACCAACGATGACTACGACTACGATGCCAACGGTAACATGATTATAGACCGTAACAAAGGTATCTCAAGTATTACATACAACCACCTTAATTTACCCAACACAGTTTCGATAAGTAATAGCGAGGGTACAGGAACAATTTCTTATATTTACGACGCCACTGGAGCGAAGCTATCAAAGATCGTAACAGAGGGAAGTTCTTTAATCACCGAGTATGCCGGTAATTATGTATACAAGAATGGAGAAATTCACTCGATACAGCATACCGAGGGTTATATAGAGAAAGAGGCAGACGGATATAAGTACATCTATCAGTTAAAAGATATCTGGGGAAATACTAGAGTTACGTATTCAGATGCTAATAAAGATGGTAGTATTACAACATCAGAAATCCGCAGAGAGCAAAACTACTATCCTTTTGGGCTACAACACAAAGGGTATAACAATACCATAAGCGGAGCTAAGAATAATCTTAAAACATACCAAGGACAAGAATTTACTGAAGATTTTGGATTAAATACACACGAGTGGAGATATCGTGTAAGTGATCCTGCAACGGGTAGGTTCTGGCAGATAGATCCATTAGCAGAAGATTATACCTATAACTCTACGTATGCTTTTCAAGAGAATAAAATGGGGATGGGTGTTGAACTTGAAGGGGCAGAATTACTCGGTTTAGATATTGCTGTATATATTGCTCAAAAAGCAGCAGAATTTGAGAATAATGTTTCTCAAGCAAGAAGTAAGTTAGGAGGGGCCGTTGAAAATAGAGTTGAAGTTTTAAAAACAGGTAAAGAAAAAAATAATGTAAAAGTTGCTAATCATAATATTAATCAAGTTCAGGATGCAATGACTATATCCGAATCAGTTGATAAAATCGGAGAAGAAGCTTCTAATACTGCTAAAGAAGTTGTAAGAGATGGAGCTGATGGAGCGGAAATTACAGGAGATGCTCTAGTTATAGCAGCTCCATTAACAGGTCCAGCAGCACCAGTTGTTGCGGGTACAGGAGCTACCTTATCTACTATTGGTACTACAACAAATATAATTATGGATGTAGCAGAAGGTAATTACAAAAGTGCAACAAAAAGAGTTATAACAGAAGCAGTGAGTGGTGGTGTAAGTACAGCTGTTAAAAATGCTCCAGGAGCTGATGAAACAATAGAGCAAGCAATAGATGCACATATCATTTTTTATGAAAACGTAGTTATTCCTGCAATTGAAGAAAAAATAGAACAAGAATAGGGTTGATTAAATTGTTAAAATGAATATTATAAATATAATTATTGGATGCCTACTAATAGTATTGGGGATACTCGTTATAATTTATTATGAGTATTACATGAAAAAAGAATCTAAGGGAGCCCTCTCCTTTAAACTCAGGGTTGCCGGAATAGGCCTTATTATTATTGGGTTAGGTTTAATTATGAAAGAGTTTTAAATATTGATAGATTATTATGAAATACATATTATTAACATTACTATTTTACTATCCTCCAATTAATGCTCAAAATTGTGAAGGTTTTTTACAAGGCACCTTTGAGATGAAATATGAATATGGTACAGTTATGATAGAAAGAATGGGTAATTGGCAATTAGAAAAAAGTGATACGTATGGGATTGTTTATCTAAATAAAATAAGAATGATAGACGATTGTAAATATGAACTTAGTTATTATAAGGTACTTAAATTGGGAAATCTTCCCGAACCTGATATGACCAAAAAAGCCATAACGAAGATCATTAATGTAGAAGGAAGTAATTATTATTTTGAATCGTCTATCACAGGTACTAATGCGAGTATAGGAGGGGTTTTTGTTAAGAAGTCAGATGAAGTCAGTGATGATTTTAAAAAACTGATTGCAAAAGAACAAGTTGTTGATTAACCCCGCTCCCGCTAGTCTATGCCTTAAATCGGTATGTCTATTATAAAAAACAACCGCAAACTATTTGTTTACAAAGGTTTGCGGTTTTGTGTGTTTTCACCTAACTTGGTGTTGCGACAAAACACTGATATGAAAATAGTTAATTCTTCACATATAAGTTCATTTGGTGGCTTAAATTTTGTTTTACAGGAGTTTGAGAACAAACAAATAGGAAAACTATTGCGGGAATACTTACCCAAATTACCCGCTCAATGTAAATACTCATGGAAAGACTTATTATATTCTTTTTGGTCTATTTATTTCTGTGGTGGCGATTGCATTGAAGACTTAGCAGGTAATTTCCATGATCATCTAAAGGATAATCGCTTTTTAAATGTGCCCAGTCCCGATAGGGTTCTCGATAGGTTTAAAGAATTGTCTTTGCCTAAGATGATTTTGAAAACTCCTAGAGGACAAAGCTTACATCAATTTAGTATTAATAAGAAGATCAATGCGTTAAATTTAAAGATGCTAACATCATTAAAAGTACTTTCTAATAAAGAATTAACCTTAGATTATGATAATACTATAATTTTTACCAACAAAGCGGATAGTGCTAATACCTATAAAAAAGAATATGGATATGCTCCTGGAGTAGGCATGATAGGAAATCATATTGTTTATGTTGAAAATAGAAACGGTAATAGCAACCCAAGAACCTTACAAGATCAAACAGTTACTAGAATGTTCAATTTATTGGATCAACATAATATAAAGATTGATGCTTTTAGGGCTGATAGTGGTTCTTATTTATACGAAGTCGTAAATTTAGCTAGTAGAAAGGCTAAACATTTTTATATAAAAACTCGGATGAGTGCTGCGCTAAGTAGGGCGATAAATGCTATTGATAATTGGCAAAGAATCGAAAGCTCAACAGAGGTTATATATCGTGGCGAAACACAATTTAAACCCTTTATTAGAGCCAATAGAGATACAATAGCCCCAAAACTTCTTCAAACTTATCGTCTGGTGGTATCTAAAATAGAAAGAAAGGATAAGCAGGTTAATCTTTTTACAAATGAGGCCTACCTTTATTCTGCTATTCTAACAAATGATTGGGATAAGAACATGGATGAGATTGTGTTTTTTTACAACCAACGAGGAACAATAGAAAAAGAGTTTGATGTTATAAAAAATGACTTTGGCTGGAATCATCTACCTTTTTCTAAGTTAGAACAGAACACGGTATTCATGATTTTTACGGCAATGTGTAGCAATCTATATCATTATATCATTACGTTATTCTCTAAGCAGTTTAAGAGTCTTAAAGCTAATTTTAGGATCAAAAAATTCATATTTAGATTTATTAATATACCTGCTAAATGGATCAAAACATCTAGGCAGTATAAGTTGAAGATATATGGAAATATTCATTTTAAAACATAGATAACCATAGTAACAGCCCCAAATGATTTATTCAAAAAACAAACCCCAACAAAGTTGGGGCTAAATCATATATCCCTTTTCCTCAAAAAACAAATAGAGAATAACGATTTGAAGAAAAATCTAAGGATCATATCTAGAAACTTAAAAACCTTAGCTCTTTTTCTATTAAATCAATATAAGTAAATCTAAATTTAACCAGACATACGGATTTAAGGCTATGACTAGTGGCGGCAAGAGTAAGAAAGAGAATAACAAGCCGGTTTCAAAAAATGAAACTGGCTTGTTGTATTTTGGTCTAGTTTTGTGTTGCGCACAAGTTGCAAACTTGCGCCAGCGGGGGATGATGTTAGGTTAGCTACACCGTTAAATAAAGTAAAACCTGGAAGTTATCTTGAAAAAGAAGTAAGACATTTATTCAAAAATGGATACAAGGTTAGTAAAGACGGTAAATGGCTTAGAAAACAATAATTATGATATACACTTATTTAATTTTAGCAGATTCCTTGAATAAAAAAGGCTTCTCTATAGGTAAAAAAGAATTATCTGAAAATTTTGGCAATTTTCAAATAAGTTACAGTGATAAAGAGATAGAGCTTACATTTAAAGGTGACAAATCTTTCTTTCATTTAGATATAAATCGATGCGATGATGAAAAAGAAAAATTCGATCTATTACTCGTAAAGACACTTATACAAGACGATAAAAATAGAGATTTGACTAAGGTTGAATCTTTTGAAGAACTTTGTCATTTTATAAATGTCGAAATTGATAAAATTCTAGTTTTATTTAGTTCCAAAATGTATCCAAAAACCAAAGAAGCTTTAAAGCTTTTAGAGTACGAAAGATCCAAGAAGATGTTTGATTTAGGGAATTAAGCACTCTGATAGCTCGGATTTGTAATCCGCCCCCGCTAGCGCATTCTATGGATAAAGACAAATAAATTTTAGTAAAATCAGGCAGCAAATTTATGTGTATCTACATAGGGTTGCTGCCTTTTTATTACGGCAAATACTCGATTTAAAAGTTTATTTCTGATATTGTTTAGGATTAACATTTTATTCTTTCCTTCTTTCAATTTTCTTTCAAAATACAAGGCAAGTTCTTTGTCTTTCTTTTTAGCGTTTAGGTGTCTCGTCCTAAAAAAAGCTTAAAAAATTTACTTTTTTCTTCCCAGTATCGAAAAATGAAACTCGCAGCACCTATCATTGGATAATTTTTAAGGAAAAACAAGCTTGAAACTCCGGCAGCTTATTATCCCATCAGAATGTGTTGCCGGAAATTCCGGCACAACTTTCCGAGCAAGGAATATGTTGCCGGAAAACCCGGCACGTTTTTCCAGAGCAGGAAAATGATCCCGGGTTTTCCGGGGCGTTTTTCCCAGGTGTAGAATCATTCTAAATAATTTAAATAAATATAACTTATGAACAATGTATTAGTCATTCCACAATTAAAAAGTTTTAAGAACGGAGAATTTTCAAAGTACACCCGTACTTTCATAGAACTTAGCCAAGAACAAGATCTCGATGCCATGGAGCTTCGAACTTATGTAGACCAACTTATGACAGATTATGAAGCTTTTAAAACGATTTACAAAAAGAACAGAGGAAGTATCCTTACTCCAGAACTTGCACAATTAGATGGGCTTCGGGATAATGGTATCAAACTTCTACAACGCAGTATTAAACTTATCGCAGATTTTTCTGGTGATGATCATGATCGCAATCAAGCTACTTTGGTCTATAAAGTATTTACAAAACACGGCAAAGACATCTATGATATGGCTTATAATCAACAAGGGGGTGTCTTCGATGAAATTATCGAAGAAATAGAAACAAATACACCGTTACGTGATGCTATAGACAATTTGAATCAGCGTAAGCATTTTAATGAAATGAAAACCGCACATCAAAAATTTGATACTATTTTTAAAGATCGTATAAAAGAACAACAACAAAACCAATCTGATTTAAGTATTACCGAGTTACGAAAACAAACCACCATGTCTTTAAGAGAAGTATTAGATTGGATCTTTATTCATGCCAAAACAAAAGGATTCGGGCCATTTAAAACCTACATTGGTAATCTTAATGCGCTTACCGAGCAATATAATCTATCGGTAGAGCGCAGACTCAACGATAAAAAAGAAGTGAATCAAGCATTGAATGATGATTTTGATCTATCATAAAAGATTCTTCTGATCCAATAGGAAACTACCTCGGGGCAAGCCCATAAGGCATCAAACTGGAAAATGACCCGATCGGGGTATGCAATAAGTGATGTTATGGATTCTAAAATAGAAATGATGAAAGTGAATTAACTAAACATATAAGTAAGCAGCTACAGTAATGTAGCTGTTTTTTTATACTTTAATTTTTAAGACCTACATGGCTAAGTGAAAGATAAAAAAACTTACTATGGTTAACCAACATTGAGATTTTACAATCAAATTATTTCATTTAATTCCTATATATTTTGTGTTGTTTATCCCAAAATAACAACCACACAACAAAAAAAAGATGTTAAAGGGGATTTTTCCCCCCTTACCCCTATTGATTCATATACATTTTAATAGTAGGTTTGACATGGAAAAATTGAATTACTAATACACCTACTCACTATCTTATGAATACAACTAGCTATTCTTCACCTTCTCATGTTTCTTTATTTACGGGCGTCTACAACACATTACTCAATGTCAATTAGTGTTAACTAGCTATACAGCAACACTATACACAGAAATAAAAAGTAAACCCGAAAACAAAAAAACTGAAAGGCGAGTCAAATGAATGTTATTAAACAAATAGAACTTATAAAACGTATCGATCAACTGGTAAGATTAAAAGCTACCGGGACACCTTTGGAGCTGTCTGATCGTTTACATATCTCAAAAACCAAATTATACAGAGCTATTAATATCATGCGAGATCTTGGTGCACCTATAGAATATGATAGTGCACTACAAAGTTTTGTATATATAAAAGCTGTGGGGTTTCAGTTTGGCTTCTATCGTCAACATACAAATATAGAAACGGCAGGATACGCTTAATCTTCTGCTTCCATTAGTACAGAGTGCACCTAATTTGTAACGTTACAATTTCAACCAAACAAAAAAAAGCCTGGTAGGTTGTTTTCCTACCAGGCTTGTATCTTTAAAAAGAATAGTAACTATTCTCTCTGTAAAATCTTACTTTTTACAATTTAACAAACTCTCGAGTTACAAGACTTTCTCCTTTTCCAGAGATTCGTACAAAATACGTTCCGGCCTGGAAAGCACTCACATTAATTTGCGACTCGGTTCCTTGATAAATACGTTGTCCATACATCGAGAAGATTTCTACATTTTGGATAGCTTCTTTATCCACAGAAATGTTTAAGATATTCTTTGCAGGTACAGGATATAATTTGAACAGGTTCACTTTATCATTAAGATCTGTTAAAGGATAAGTATCCAAGCTACGCGCAGCACTTTCTACACAGAAAGTTGTAGCATCAGAACTTGTAAACTCACCTCCAGAAACGATAGTTCCTGCACTACTTGATAAGGTATACGAACCGTTACCAAACCCACAACAGATACCATCACCAAAAGAATCAAACATTGTGAAGGTATAGGTACCAGATGCCAGGCCTGTAATGCTTTCGGTTACTGTTGATCCATCTGGATTTGCAGTAGAATAACTTTCAGAAGCTACTATATTACCTCCGGCATCTTCTAGTGTCCAAGATGTTTCTTGAGGGTAGTTATCAAAAGTGATACTCAACGTTAAATCTGCATCGGCACAGTCTCCTCCAGGACCAGAATCTGTAGTAAGTGATACTGCATCAATCGCGGCATCGGCTCTCCAGGTTCCACCGGTAACACGGTTAAATCGTAATTGCACACCTGTTCCCAGGTAAGCGGCAAGATCGATAGTTGCTGTTTGCCAAGAGTTTCCTTGGTTTCCGCTTCTGTTCCAAATGCTTGTCCAGGTAGCGCCCTCATCATTACTAGCTTCTACATCCAACGATCCAAAGTCATTTGCTCCAAACATATGATATCTGAAAGAGAAAGTAGCCGAAGTTGCTGCTCCCAGATCAAAACAAGGAGACGTAAGGATCGCTTGTTTATTAGGATATCCAGTTCCGTTTCCAGATGCTTCTACATAAATATAGAATGATCCGTCATCTGCACTTGATGGTCCTGTATTTCTAGAAGGTGTTCCATTGGCATCACGTGTCCAGTCAAGATCATCTCCAGAATTTTGTGTCCAACCCCCTAGGTTCGATTCAAAACTCTCACTATAAGGAGCTGCAATACCACCCAAACATCCTGTGGCTGCCGGTGTGGTTACACTAAGTGGTGCACTGGCTGCAGAAGCATTGCCTGCTGCATCTTTTGCAATTACAGTGAATTCGTAAGTCGTTTCTGCAGACAGCCCCGTAACTGTAGCTGTAGTATCACTTACAGTATCTACAACAACGCCATCCTGAAGAACATCATATTCGGTTACTCCTACATTATCTGTAGAAGCATCCCAGCTTAGCGTTACTTGATTTGCAGCGACATTTGATGATACCAAATTGGCTGGAACTGAAGGCGCTTGAGTATCTGGAGCCGATGTAGTCACCGATAAAGTTGCACTGGCTGCAGATTCATTGCCTGCCGCATCTTTGGCAATAACAAAGAAATCATAGGTTGTACTAGCTGTTAATCCAGTTACATCGATGGTAGTACCCGCTACGGTTCCTATTACGGCACCATCCTGGTATACATCATATCCTGTTACTCCAATATTATCTGTAGAAGGGTCCCAGCTAAGTGTTAGTGAAGACTCAGCAACTGCCGAAGATGCCAAATTTGTAGGTGCCGTAGGCGCCTCGGTATCTGGAGTGTCAGGCTGTAACCTGAAAGCTACTACGTGGTTTTTTCTAAAACCAGCGTCAAAAAATTCTCCAATGTGCCAAAAAGTAGCATCATCTGTTGGATCAATAGTCATATGCGCATAATCCCCATATCGTAAAGAAGGGTTTGACTGTGTTCCGGTAATACTCACTTGCTCTGCAAGAGTCATGGTACCAAGTGGGTCACTTGCAAGTCTACCCGTATATCGTAGTGAAGGAAATACCGATGTGCTTACCACACTGTATCCAAGTCCGATGTTACCTTGTGCATCCATAGCCATACTACCACAAAATGCGCTTAATCCATCAGGTTGTGCATAGGTTCCTTCCTGGAAAATTGTCCAAGGTTGCCCATCTGCAGTTTGTCTAAGCTCATACCAACGAATACCCGAAAGGTTATCGTTACCATCTAAGTCTACTGCAAAATTAAGTACCATAGAGTTATGCGTACCAAAACGTCTATAATTGGTCATGTACATCATCGTTGCTTGTAACGCATCGATGTCTGGCCCCGAAGGTTGCGGTAAGTTCGAGAATGATCCACCATCAAATACGCTATCAAAAGGCGCCGTAATGATTTCTTGCGGTTGCGAAATAGTAGAGCTTCCTGGGTTTGCCCAATTTACATCGGTTGTCCATACTTTAATATGGTCCTGAGAAATTCCGCTCCAGCTATCATCCTGTAGGTACAATATAGAATGTCCTACTCCAACAGGTGGTAATGTTGCTCCCGTAGCATTAGATCCACCAGGGCTGTAGAACCCATTGGTTTCTGCTCCTGGTAATGGGAATCCAATTAATCCTGCAGTAGCATCACCTACCAACATTTTGTCTCTTTCAACAGCAAATACAACATCATTACCACTTGGGTTATTCTGATCTTTGTTTGCTGTAATATAGTACCCGTCACTCCAGATAGAAAGTTTTTCATAATCTGGGAAGGACCCCGTATTAAATCTATACGTGAACCATCCGTCGTTAACCGGATCTGGCCCTTGTCCTACTGCAATTAAGAACCCATTAGGGGTATTACTAAACTGCATAATGATAAAACGCTCGGCAAAATTATCATACACCACTATTGGGTCTCCAAGACTTTCTCCCGGGAAAATAGTAGCCAAAGAAGCTTCTGCCAATAATACATTACCATTTCGGTCCCGAATACCAAAACCAGAATTGAATGCATATACATAATGATTGGGTCCTATTGCTCCTGTGGGATCGGTAGGAGTACTAAAACCCTGGTGTGCTGTAAAAGAAGCAATTTCGGTAGAGATGGCCATTTTTGCAGCTTTTTGCTGAACCGACATTAACGGATCCTTTTGTCCTGCAAGAGGAAATCCTTTACCAGGGACAAATGTGTTTTTACCTCTGCGCTTCTCCTGGCCGTGTTTGACCATTCCTTCGGCAGAAATAATATTTGTCATTTCTGATAATGCCGGAACATTTCTAACATAAACAGCCTGGCTCCATGAGCTGGCTTTCATCGGTCCTTTTTGAGCAAAAAGACCAAAACTACAAAACATAAAAAGTGTTACATAAAAGAGTTTTGTTTTCATTTGTGTGAAATTTGGTTAATTGTTTATTTAAACATAATTAGTATAGAGATCACAATAATTGTGATTAAAAAGTATGAGCATATTTTAAGTTTTTTTTTAGGAAAGAACAGGTTTAACAATGTTTGTTAAATATATACTATTTAATAAAGAAACAAAAAAATAACATGTCATAAAATACTTACAATCAAATCGTTACGCCAAAACCGTAACAAAACAAAGGATTTAATCCTGATTTATATATTTAACAAATAGATTTTTTTGGTGAAATATTTAACATGTTGAGTACATGGTCATTACTACATTGATTTGATAGGGTAGCAGTTATAGCAAGGTTCAAACTCTTTAGTTAAACCAAGTATTTTCAAAAAGTAAGAAAGGAGTGGTATCTGGATACCACTCCTTTCGCAAGCTAATCAATTAACACTTCTTTAACTATACTAATAGCTGTCCTATCTATTGGTCAACCAAATAATTAACACGAATAAAGGTTGTTAGTGAAACAAAATCATCGATTAAAGGTCAAAACGTAATCCTAATGACACATTATTTTGTTCAATCTCTGCATCTTTAAACACAGGTGACAAATCGTATTTTAGATACAAGGACATGTCTCCGAAACCAATATAGGTACTCAAACCATAAATCAAATCACTGGTATTGTAATCTCTTTTGATTTTATCTTTAATACGATTTCCATTTTCTCTATATTTCAATTTTTGTCGTGTACTTATATTGGCTCCCAAATATCCTCCTAGCCCCATTCTAAACTTACGTGCTGTATAATACCGAATACTTTTATCTGTTTTTACGACTTTTGAAGGGCCAAACTCGAAATGAACTGGCACAACAATATTATCCATTCTAAATTTTGATTTACTTAGATTAAATGGAAACTCTTCAAGGTCGGTTTGGTCACCATTATCAACAAAGTACCTGTTATCTGTAGGTTTCAGACCATTTGAAGTATATGAGATTCCATATTTCAATCTCAAAAAATTAGAATTTTTAAAGACCCTGGTATTCCATACCCACCCTATCTCAAAAAATCTACTACCTAATATCTTGTAATCTGAGTCATCTAGCGACTGCCCATCTACAATAGTATTATTTAGTCCAAATGCCAACACTAGATTAGAAGATGTTCTACGATCGTATTTTACCTCGTCATCATCATTTGCTCTCTTTATATTAATTCCAAACAAAACATCCCCATCGTCATAATCTTTTGCTCCCAAACCTATGGTAACTTTATTAGTATCGGTTCCAAGAAGCTCGGTCCCATTACGTTCTAAAAGCGCTATTCTGTTGTCCAAAATGGCCATTCCGTTTTCGATATTAAGCGCATGAACCTTTGCCGCCTCTTCTTTAAGTTTCTGAGCTTCTTCGATAGTAATTTCGTTATTATCCAGTCTTTGGTTTATCGCTTCAACTTCTTTTTTCAGCGCCTCCTTTTCTGCTGTAATTAGTACTTCTTTTTGTGCCTTAAGCTTTTCGATTTTGTCATTATTAAGGTCTTCTTGAGCATTTACAAATTGGACAAAAAGAGCCATGGCCAACAATGTGGCAATTGTAAGTAACGTCTTCATTATTTTTTGAATTTTGATTCTGTAAGGCTTCCCCCCAAAAGGAGGGAAACCAAAAGATTGATTGATGAATAAATTTAATTTTCCCTTTCTGCTACGGCAGTTTTCACTTTTTGGAAACCAGCTTTAAGCGCTTCAAAAACTCGTTGCTTAAAAGTTTCATCGATTTCTTCTTCAACGTCTTGAAGAAGTGCCGATGCGCTTACCGTATTAGATTTTAATATTTTTTGAGTTGTAATATCTCTTTGTGCTTTTCGTAGCAATGCGTTGATTTCCTCATCGGTAACTTCGGTATTATTTTTTTGAAGCTCTTCTACTTTCGCTACAATATCTGCCACTTTATTATCAATTATTTCTCTATTTATTGATATCTCTTGTTTTTGTTTTTGTTCTATTAGATCAACAGTTTCTTCATTGGTCTGTGCGATTTCTGTTACTTCTTTTGGCTGTTCATCTATATCTTTTGAAGGAGCGCTATCGGGCGTAACTTTTGAAAAACCTTCATTCCCTTTCTTGATCAATTTGGTGTTACTTTCTGAGACATCAACAACCTCATCTTTAGATTTTTGAATATCGATCACCACATTTTCTTTTTCGATGATCTGCGGTGGTTCTTCTTTATTTTCCTGTACGATTTCGGTATCTTTTTGCTCTGTATTTTCTTTAGTTCGATCAACAAATTGCGGATTTACATCTTCAGAAACCGGGTTATAGAACAATGATGTAAGTATTAAGACTCCTACAAATACGGCAGCCAAACTATACCACCAAATCATTTTATTCCCTTTTTTTTGATTCTGAACCTGATCCAACTGTCCTGAAAGTTTCTCCCAAGATCCCATAGAAGGTTCTATAGCGCGTTGCTCAAGCTTTTCTTTTATCTTCTCTTCAAATTTCAATGGCGCCATTACTTATCTTATTTTGTTGGTTTAATTTTTGCTGTAGCAATTTTCTAGCCTTAAACAATTGTGATTTTGATGTACTTTCTGAAATTCCCAATGTTTTAGCTATTTCGCTATGTTTGTATCCTTCTACAGCATATAATACAAACACCATTCTATATCCTTCGGGTAGACTGTCAATTAATTCTTGTATTTGTTCTACCTCAAGTTCTGTATTAATATTATTCCAGGATTCCTCGGTATAACCTGTTATTTCCTCGGTAAAGAAAATTTGTTTTTCCTTTCTTAAAAATGAAATGGATTCGTTTACCATAATTCTGCGTATCCATCCTTCAAAACTACCTTCAAACTTGAAATTGCTTAAATTCTGAAATACCTTTAGAAAACCTCCTAACATCACTTCCTCGGCAAAATGTATATCTCTTATATACTGTCGACAAACGCTAAGCATTTTTGGAGCATATTGGTTATACAACTGATGTTGCGCATCTCGATGCTGATTTGCCGCTTTCTTAATAAGCTGAGTTTCGTTTTTATAAAATTGAATAATTTTCAATACTAAAAATTAATTGTTTCGACCTTCTATTAACATAGACGTGATAAAAATCAAAATGGTTGCCCAGGGTTCAAAATTTTATTTATCAAATTTCGATCCGTAGTTACAAAATTAACATAAGAAACTGTTTTACAGAAGGTTAAATTGTTACTTTTTGTCCAGAAAAATTTATTTTTTTCGATCAATTACATAATCAACCATTAATTCCAAAGAGGATTTATAATCAGATTCGGGATATTCTGAGAGGATAGAAAGGGCGTTATCTTTAAATCGGTGCATTACTTTGATAGCATATTCCAAACCACCCGATTCCTTTACAAAAGCAATTACCTCTTTGACTCTTTTTTTATCTTTGTTATGATTTTTTACAGAGTTGATAAGCCATTTTTTCTTCTCTTTTGCACAAGTATTGAGTGTATAAATCAAGGGGAGCGTCATTTTTTGCTCTTTAATATCGATTCCCGTAGGTTTTCCTATAGCCGTATCGCCATAATCAAAAAGATCATCTTTTATTTGAAATGCCATGCCTATCAATTCTCCAAATTTTCGCATTTTTTGGACATCTTCAGAATCTGGCGAGACAGAACAGGCTCCCAAACTACAACAGGCTGCAATTAATGTGGCCGTCTTCTGCCGTATTATTTCATAATACACCTTTTCAGTAATATCTAAGTTTCTGGCTTTCTCAATTTGTAACAGCTCTCCTTCGCTCATTTCCCGAACTGCAACCGAAATGATCTTTAAAAGATCAAAATCTCCATGATCAATAGATAATAACAGTCCTTTGGAAAGCAAATAATCTCCTACAAGTACAGCTATTTTATTTTTCCATAATGCATTTATAGAAAAGAAACCACGTCTGCGATTGGAGTCATCTACAACATCATCATGAACAAGTGTGGCGGTATGAATAAGTTCTATTACTGAGGCTCCACGATAAGTTCTTTCGTTGGTTTCTCCTCCTGAAACCATTTTGGCAACCAAAAAAACAAACATGGGACGCATTTGCTTCCCTTTCCGGTTAACGATATAGTGCGTAATTCTGTTTAGTAATGCCACCTTTGAAGACATTGACTGTGAAAACTTTTGTTCAAAAAGTTCCATTTCATCAATAATAGGCAGTTTTATTTGCTCAACAACTTTCAATACGAGACAATAATTCTGATTTCTAACTTGGTACGAAGATAGTATAAATTGTTTGTTGTAAACAGGTATTCGTGTTAATAAAGAAAAATCATGTTTTATTTGCCAATTGGCCGCATGCTGCATCAATATCTTTCCCCCTACTTCTACGAACGTTTACTACAATTCCTTTGGATTCTAATGCCGTTATATAATTATCAATTGCTCGATTGGAAGCTTGCTGAAACTCGCCATCATCTATTGGGTTATATTCTATTAAATTAACCTTACAAGGCACATAGGAGCAAAACCTAATAAGTGCATCAATATCTTCTTTTCGATCATTGATCTTGTCCCAAACTACATACTCATAGGTTATTCTGCTTTTAGTCTTGGCATACCAATATTCTAATGCTTCTCTAAGATCTGACAAGGGAAATGTTTCGTTAAAAGGCATTATAGAGGTTCGAACTTCGTCTATAGCAGAATGTAATGAAACAGCAAGTTTGAATTTCACCTCATCATCTGCCATTTTCTTTATCATCTTTGGAACTCCTGATGTTGAGAGTGTAATTCGTTTGGGAGACATCCCTAAACCTTCAGAAGAAATAATCTTATCAATAGCCTTAAGAACATTATTATAGTTCATTAATGGTTCCCCCATTCCCATAAAAACAATATTAGATAGGGGCCTATTATGATATAACCTACTTTCTTTATCTATTGCTACTACCTGGTCATAAATCTCATCCGGATTTAGATTGCGCATCCTCTTTAATCTTGCTGTTGCACAAAATTTACAATCCAAACTACAACCAACCTGAGAAGACACACATGCTGTAGTTCTGGTAGGTGTTGGAATTAAAACCGATTCTACGACTAGCCCGTCATGCAATCTAACCGCATTTTTGATGGTACCATCGGTACTACGCTGCATTTGATCAACATGAATGTGATTGATAACAAAATTCTCTTCGAGTATTTTCCTGGTAGCCTTAGATATATTTGTCATATCCTCAAAGTGATGGGCTCCTTTACTCCATAACCACTCGTAAACCTGATTTCCTCTAAAAGGTTTATCCCCGATCTCTTCGAAGAAAGATCTTAATTGATCTTTTGTTAATGCTCTTATATCCTTTTTCTTTTCACTCATAACTTTTGCAAAAGTAAGAGATAATGCAGAATGTTTATAGATAATAACAAAAAACCCTTGACATTTTATCAAGGGTTTTTGTTATATCAAAAAAATAGTATTTATTTTTTACTTTCTTTTACTCTTCTCCATTCGTGAACTCCTCCACTTCCCTTATATTTTACGAAAAGTACATCGCGTTTTTCTGCATCTGTCCAGATTTGGCATTCTGAAACTTTTCCGTCTCTAATGTTTGTATAAGTTCCTCCTGCATATTTGTCTCCAACTAATCGTAATCCTTTTATCACGACCATTCCTTCGATCTTCTTATTCTTATCTTCACCTGTACAATCATAGCAAACGTCGTCTCTTTCAGAATCTCTAAGCATTCTTTCGATAGCACCAAAAATCTTGTTATCGATCATATATAACTGCATTACACTAAGTGCAACTCCTGTTTTCTTGTCGATCATCTTCCACTTTCCTAAGACTGGATTCGCCTCGTATGACGCAAGTAAGTTTTCTTTTAAATCATAATCCACTGGATTTTCACCGAGCCAAATTTTAAACAAAGCAGTTTTAAATTCCTGGCTTTTCATGGTACCAAGAAGTGTTTTGTTCTTGTATACTGAAAGTTGTCCGCCTTTGGTATGTAAAATTCTGAAGATATCCCATTTTTTTATATCGGCAGGAAGTAGGGCTATAAATTCGCGTATTTCCTTTTCTAGTTTATAGCTATTACCATTTGTAGCTACTTCAAGACCGTTTCTGATAAGATCCTTTAAATCATCTGATCCGAGAGAAGAAGTGACTTTTATGGTAATCGCCATAGTATCATCTTTTTCTGCTACCATTACGCCATCTTCAACACCATCAACTTCAAAATCTAGATATAGAGCAAGAGCATATAATTTATCTCTTAAGCCGGCACCATTTAACATTAATTCTGTTTCTCCGAAATTGTCCACATCATTAAAACGAACTGTACCAACTTTGGTTTGGGCAAAAGAACATACAGTTATAAAAAATGTTAGGTAATAAAATGCTTTTTTCATCATTGTAAATAATTAGGTTTAGTTCATGTTTTTTAAACGGGTTACAAAAAACGGTCCAAAAATTAAAAAAAGTACGTTCTTTATGATTATATAACGTATTTTTTTCGACAAACGTCAATTTTTATCGCTGTAAAACACAAAATGCAAATTACGGCAAAACCGTAATACTGCACAAATTAAATGTTTTAATATTAAAAAAAACGAAACACTTTAACATGTTAATTTTCAGAAATATAAAAAAAATCCCTGTTCAATTTAAAATCAAACAGGAATTTAGTGTTAGTTTATCAAAATCTTAAAGAATTAACATTGCATCTCCGTAAGAATAGAACTTATATTTCTCTTTAACAGCCTCTTCATAAGCTTCTTTTATAAAATCATGCCCTGCAAATGCAGACACCATCATCAATAAAGTGGACTTTGGTGTATGAAAATTAGTAATCATCGAATTAGCAATACTAAAATCATAAGGAGGGAAAATGAATTTATTGGTCCATCCTCTAAATTCGTTCAATGTCTTTTCTGAAGATACTGAGCTTTCCAGCGCTCTCATTACGGTAGTTCCAACAGCACAAATTCTTTTCTTATCTGCAATTCCGTTGTTAATAATATTGGTTGCATGCGCAGTTATATAAGCTTCTTCACTATCCATTTTGTGTTTGGACAGATCTTCAACCTCAACTGGGTTAAAAGTACCTAATCCCACATGTAAAGTAATCTCGGCAAAATCAACTCCTTTAATTTCTAACCTTTTCATTAGGTGCTTAGAAAAGTGAAGCCCTGCAGTTGGCGCAGCTACTGCGCCTTCGTTTTTTGCATATATTGTTTGATATCTTTCTTCATCTTCAGGCTCTGCATCTCTCTTTATATATTTAGGTAATGGAGTTTCCCCCAGATCTGTAAGTTTTTGTCTAAACTCATCGTAAGATCCATCATAAAGAAAACGCAAAGTACGTCCTCTTGACGTAGTATTATCTATAACCTCTGCCACTAGGCTTTCGTCATCTCCAAAATAAAGTTTGTTTCCTATACGAATTTTTCTTGCTGGATCGACAAGCACATCCCATAGACGTGTTTCAGAATTTAATTCACGTAGTAAAAACACCTCAATCCTTGCTCCTGTTTTTTCTTTGTTCCCATACAATCTAGCAGGAAAAACCTTGGTGTTATTTACAACCATTACATCGTTTGGTTCAAAATAATCTATAAGGTCTTTAAATTGCTTATGTTCTATAGTTTGATCCTTTCTATTTAGCACCATTAAGCGAGATTCATCTCTATTCTCTGCTGGATATTCTGCTAATAATTCTTGCGGAAGGTTAAAATTGAAATGTGATAACTTCATCAGTGTTTGTTTTTTTGAAGGTGCAAATATACAATCTCGCAATAGGGGTTGTCAAGTAAAATGAGATATATTTATTCATTAAGAAACTTTGAAGCCTAGTTTTTTCAAATCAGACCAGAAATCTGGATATGATTTGGAAACCACATTTGCATCTTCGATAAACAAATCTGTTCTAAGAGCAAGAGGAGCAAACGCCATTGCCATTCGATGATCATTATATGTTGCAATAGAAATATCTTTGTTAAGTAAGGTCATTGGTTCTAAACGTAACGAATCCTGAGTAATCGTAACTTGCCCGCCTAACTTTTCGATTTCGGCTTTTAATGCTTCTAGCCTGTCCGTTTCTTTTATTTTAAGTGTATGAAGTCCTGTAAGATAACACCCTATACCTAGTCCGAAACAAGTAACGACTATGGTTTGAGCGATATCTGGAGAATTTGACAAATTCAATTCTTCTGGAAACTTGGTTGCAACATTACTTTTTGTTAAGGTGATGCTGTTTTGACCAAAAGTGGTTTTCACACCCAAATGTTTATATATATCTGCTAGGGAAGAATCTCCCTGATAACTTTCTTGTTTATAACTTCCAATAGTAACCTCGGCATTATCCGACAATGCTATAATGCTGTAAAAATAAGATGCAGAACTCCAATCGGACTCTACTACCACATTCTTGTTTAGATTGGTATTATTGGGTTGAATTGTAATCACGTTATCTTCAAATGTACCTTTTACTCCAACATCCTTCAATAAACTAAGTGTCATATTTATGTATGGGACTGAGGTTACTTTTCCTTTTAAGGTGATTACAAGCCCATTTGGCAAAGAACCTGCTATTAGCATAAGTGCCGAAATATATTGGCTACTCACATTGGCCTGAAGCTCTACTTGATTAGCTATTGGTTTTGTACCCTGAATTCGTATAGGTGGGTACCCTTCTTGTTTTTCGTAACTAATTTTGCACCCAAGTTGTCTTAATGCGTCAACCAAAATTTTTATTGGTCGTTCTTGCATTCTCTTACTTCCGGTCAGTACTGTTTCCCTGCCATCTTTAACAGCAAAATAGGCCGTAAGGAATCGCATTGCGGTACCTGCATGGTGGATATCCACAATAAGTTCATTGCTTAGCAATGCTTTTTGCATAAGCTCGGAATCGTCACTATTGGACACATTTTCAATTTTAATGCTAGGATAAAGAGCCTGTAAAATTAACAATCTATTGGTTTCACTTTTGGAACCTGTGATTTGTAATGTTTTGTTTTCTATGCTTGAAATGTGTGATAATTTCAAATTCATCTTATCGTTTTGATTTTCTTTTTCTTAATTCGAAGTAATATGCTACAATCATCCCATACAACAGCCCCCCAACAACTCTGGAAATGAGGTATCGAAACCATTTACCTTCATTAATTTTTTCGTTAACAAAAGAATCCATAGTAAGTTCTCCGTATTGCATGAAATGTCCGGTAATGCTAAGTATTATTTCAATGATGCTAAATACTATTATGAACCCAAGGCCAATAAAGCTAACCGAAATCCAGTATTTCTTGGACGAAAGTATTTCTTTAAATATCATTTTAGCTTTTCATTATTATGATGCCTGTCATGATCGCGTTTGGTTTTAATATCCAACTTCTTCTCAAAAGCTTCTTGTAAGTTAACTCCAGTTTGATTGGCCAGACATAAAACAACAAATATAACATCGGCCAATTCTTCCCCAAGGTCTTTATTTTTATCGCTTTCTTTTTCACTTTGCTCTCCATATCGCCTTGCAATAATCCTGGCCACCTCACCAACTTCCTCGGTAAGCTGCGCCATATTTGTGAGTTCATTAAAGTATCGTACTCCGTGATTCTTGATCCAATCATCTACGGCTTGTTGTGCGTTTTGGATGTTCATGATTATATTTTTCTTATAACTACTTGATCAGCTTCTTTTTGAATAATCTGATTATAAAACTGTTTCAATACGGGATAATAATCCGCTGAAATAAACGGAGTATTTATTTTTTTGTTTACCATAATTTGAATCATCCCATTATTTATGCTAGACATAAATGAAAAAGCTCCCAAATTTTCAGGCAACTTAAAGGCTTTAGATTCTGGCAATTCTGTAACTTCATATCCATCAGGGATTCTAATATTAATCATGAACGTATTATCATAACCAAAACCAAAATCAATAGGATATTTTCTAGTTTCAGATTTAAAAATATTCTCCTTTTCTTTTAAAAACAATAGCGGTGAAAAATACATTTCATTATCTATTATTTCGATTTGATCGTAAGATATAAAATTAAAACTTTCGCTTACTCCTTTTCCATATCGATTTATTCCCTCAACCTTCAATTCTTCAATTTCGTCAATCTCGAATTTTGATTTAAAACTTTTCGCAATATCATTATTATCCTTTCCTCCATGAGTAGTTCTAAAAAGATGCGCATGATAATCTAAGTGAAGAGCATTAAACTTACCATTCACCACTCCTTCATCATCTATTTGAATTTGCAAACTACATCTATTAATTGATGGCTCCTGTGGTCTAAGGTTAACTCTTTGGGAAGTACCATTTTTTGCTATTACTCTGCCTGATCCCCTTCTAACTCTATCAGGTAAAATGTTCGGCAGTCCCCGTTTATCTGTAGCGTCAAGATATGCCAAACTTCCATCTGATCGCTTCACTCGAGTTATTACGTAATCAAATCCATCTAGCGTAGGAAATAACGCTGTATTCTTATAGCTAGAACTCACTAAAACCGGATTAGCATCTAATCCCATGGAAGTAAGCATCGCGGTAAGCATTAAATTAATTTCAGCAGTATTACCAGTCCTCTCTTTATATGCTTTTTTGACTCCTGCACTGGTATATACGCCATATTTACCATTCCATTTCATTCTTTGTCTAACATGAGCATACACTTTAAACATTTTTATTATTTCTTCTTCTGAAATAGACACAACCTCTTTGAGGTCTTCTTCAAAGTAATTTCTCTTTTTTAACTCGCCTCCAAAGCGACTACTAGTATAAATAGTTTCGACTACATTTTCCCAAGTTTTAGCATAATATTTTATTGGTTCGCTGGGAAAATCTATATGAGACAATTCATAACTTATTGATGAGATATAATTTTTAGCATTCCCTGAATACGGCTCTATTTTAAAAGCAGGAACATTAGTACCTCTAATCGTGTTTTTTACCAATTTAAAATCAATAACATTTACTTTTGAAGAGTTCGTGGCACTTACTGTTCCAGTTCTATTTTTTGTTTTAAAAGTCAATTTATCCATAACTATTGACTCCTTTAAATTTACAGGAAGATATCCCGAAGTTAACTTTTTAAAGTTGAAATATTCTGGAAATTTAAGATCTACAGCTATATGCTTTATAGGAATTTCATATTGAAGATAAATCCTATCAATATTGGAAATAAATGGGGAAACAATTTTATATTTATATTCAATTACCGAGCCTTCTTGTAAGGAAGGCATTGTAAATTTCACTTGTTCATATTTTTCGGAATATATATTTTTAAAAATTCCTTCGTTTTTAAGTTTAGTTTCAACTATTTTTCCCGACGCCAAATTATGAGTAATTCCTTTTAGACCAATTAGCTTTTCTTTCTTCCTATTTGCTTTGTACAGGAATACTTCATCGGTAGCATATTCAAACCCATCTTTTTTATATAGCTTAATTCTTTTATGAACTTCAGTTATCAATTGCCAACCTTCTATTTCGGTAAATTGTATGTAAACATCTCTATTCTCAAATAAAACAGCAGCCTGAGCTTCATTATTTGCCGGATAGGATTCCTCCAATAATTCTTCTTCAGAAACTTTTCCAAATTTAAACTCTTGGCAAAAACCAATATTAACTGACACTACTAATGCAAAAACTAACAGCAATTTGTTTTCTATTCTCATTGTTGGTTGGTTATTTATTGTTCCTTAAGTACTATTCTTGATTTATCTATTTTCTTTATTTGAGCTCTGAATTTTCTATACTGTTCATACTTTTCCTTCGGAAAAGTACCATCAATAATTTTTAAAAAGCGTTTGAATTTTATTTGGGATTCGCCGGTTTTCTCCAATTCATAAGTATAGGTGCCAAATTCAGTTTCTATGATTTTCTTTTCAGGCAAATTACCTAGCAGATAACCCTCAGGAAGATTTATTAGATACTCATCTGTGTTCATGTATCCCCTTGAAATTACTAATCTTGTTTTTCTGTCTTCATATTTTGGAAAATTACTCTGATCACAACTAAAAGCATTTGGCATTAACAAAAGACGATTTCCAACCTTTTTGGCATATGATTTGCATGACACTTTTATCTGCTCTTTGAAAACTATATTATCCTTGTCATCCTCAAGTTTTATTGCATTAATTCCAAGACTATTAACATAGCTCCATTTCTCTTTATAATGTAGTTTCTGATCTTTGGGTTCCTGATACTGTATTGAATAGTTCCAATCATACTCCAAACCCTTTGACTCTCTCTTAATATCTGCAAACATCGAATTATCTACACCTAAATTTATTACTGCACCAGTGTGCAAAGTATTTTCTTCAGCCTCATATTTTTTGGTTCTTTTAATCTCTCCCCCCTCTGGTGTTACCACTAGTACATTTCTATTATCAACAAAATCCCCTATAAAATTAAATGGAGTGGTTTGGCTGGTGCATTCTAGCCAAATATCTTCATCTTCATCTGGAATATTTAATATGGCATGATTACCTTGCATTGAAGCAAATTCGAGATCAACATCTCTTCTTTCTTTAGCATAAACTATAGTATAATAAGAAGTTATATTCTGACTATCTAACAAAGCCTTAGTATAATTAGTAAGTGCCTTACAATCCCCATAACCTAATCGATCAACATCTTCTGCCAAAAAAGGCATCCATCCACCGATCCCAAGTTGCACACTGATATACCTGGTTTTATCTTGAACATATTCGTAAATCAGTTTTGCTTTCTCTTTATTAGTTTTTGCATTAGTCACCAATACATTAATTTCTTTAATGGTTTCTGGTGATATTTTATTTCTACCTAATAAAAGCTTTTCATATTGCCATTTCCCAAAAGATTTCCAATCAGTTGCAGATCCCTTAATTCCTTTCAAAGAAAAATCATTAAGAGCAATTTTTACCTCGGGAACTATTTCTAAATATGACGGGCTTAATACTTCAGATTGTTTTGGAGCAATATTTAAAACTTGATATGAAATTTCGTTATCCGACTTATTCTTTATTATTGAATAATTCTCAAAGTTTGTTTCTTTCACTCTCATTGGAATCGAAGTTGTGTTCAAAACTTTGTAAGATGATTTTTCAATCCCTAGGTTGTAGGTCAAGATAGGTCTCCATGTACGTATAAATGCTGTTGTAGAACTTTCTACTTCACTTTCCCAGGCAAGGGTATATGGGTAAGATACAGGAGTATAATCGATATATTTTATACGATTATCATGCATTAGTGAGATCCCATCATAAGCACTTCGGTCGTGAAAATCTTTCTTTTTATACTTTTTAATCTCTTTACCAGTGGCATCAAAAACGATAGCTTCTAACTTTTTGATCTTGGTAGAAGGATCATAATGTTCGTAAGAATCGGCATAACCATCACCAAACTTATTAAGCACTGTAACGATTCTTTTTGTTTTGATTGTCATTGAACTTACAGAATTGATTTCTACAACAATCTCTTCTGATCTTACTACAGCATTAGCCTCTTTTAGAAGTGTTGAATCAATAACTGAAGTTTCCAGGTTAATTTCTTCCTGTGATATGATTTTACTAAAAGTCAATAAAGTACAAACCACTAGAAGTCTCAGTGAATTTTTTTGCATGTGAATATTTATTCTGGGGTGGTTATTCTTTGTTTTTTGAATCTATAATTATGGTTACTGGACCATCATTGAGAAGAGACACCTTCATATCAGCTCCAAACACTCCAGTTCCAACTTCTTTCCCTAAGTCTTTCTCGAATTGTTCAACAAAGCTTTCATATAATGGAATGGCAACTTCAGGTTTTGCTGCCTTAATATAGCTTGGCCGATTACCTTTTTTGGTACTAGCATGCAGTGTGAACTGACTTACTACAATAGCTTCTCCACCGACCTCTAAAATACTTTTGTTCATGATTCCATTTTCATCACCAAAAATTCTTAGTCGAGAAATTTTCGCCGACAGCCATGCAATATCATCAATGGTATCATCGCTTTCAATTCCTATCAAAACAAGTAGTCCTTTTTGTATACTTGAGATCAACTCTTCATTTACAGTAACTGAAGCATTTGAAACTCTTTGAATTACAGCTTTCATTTATTCAATAATCATTAAATATTCTTATTTATAACTTTAGATTGCAAGTATACAATGTCTGAGTTTCATTTTTCGGGACTGAGGAAATTTTATTAAATTTAATTTATAGTTGTGAAGTTCTATAAATTAATCTTCGTCATATGTATTCTTTCTGTAATGTTCCTCTTCACCTTCAAGAATTTGCAAATAACTTCTATATCGGGACCATGCCACTTCTTCATTATCCAACCCTTCTTTTACAGCGCACTTTGGCTCATTGACATGCAAACAATTATTGAATTTACACTGGGACTTTAGCTCAAAAAACTCCGGGAAATAATCACCCACTTCTTCTTTCTCCATATCTACAATCCCGAAACCTTTAATACCAGGAGTATCAATGATTTTGGCCCCAAAACTCAGGTCAAACATCTCTGCAAATGTTGTAGTATGTTGTCCTTGTTGATGTTGTTCACTAATTTCGGCTGTTTTTAATGATAAATCGGGTTCAATCAAATTAACTAAAGTTGATTTTCCAACACCACTATGTCCAGAGAACATACTTACTTTCCCGACCATTAACTCCTTTACTTTGTCAACATTCTTTCCAGTTTTTGCCGAAATCCCAATACATTCATATCCTATTTTCCTATACAGCGCTGCGAGATACTTCACTTCCAAAAGTTCTTCTTCATTATAAGTATCTATTTTATTAAAAAGTAGCACAGCCTTTATCCCATATGCTTCGGCCGTAACCAAAAAACGATCTATAAAAGCCGTGAAAGTTGGCGGATTGTTTAGCGTAACCAACAAAAAAACTATATCGATATTGGAAGCAATAATATGTGTCTGTTTAGAAAGGTTTACAGATTTCCTAATGATATAATTATGTCGTTCATGGATATTTTCTATAACACCTGTTTCCTGATCATTTTTGGTCTCCAATATAAAGTCGACAACATCTCCTACCGATACCGGATTGGTACTTTTAATCCCTTTTATTCTAAATTTCCCTTTTATTCGGCACTCATAGATCTTACCGTCATCTGTTTTAACGGTGTACCAACTTCCGGTAGATTTATATACAGTACCTGTCATAAGCACAAAGATGCAAATATTAACTCTTATTCAAGTCTTAATTTTTTCTTTATTGAAAAAAATATGGCATAACTATTGATCCAGTTGCTGATAATAATCTTAAAATTGAAAATCATTATGAAAAAAAACTTAGTATTAATCGCTTTACTCTTTCTTGGTTTAAACACAACCATTGCTCAAGATGTTTATGAATTTCAAATCGTTACCGTTATTGAATCTATTGTTCCTAATGGTTTAGGTAGATCAAGAATGCTTACCACCAATGAAACACGTGATTACAAAGAGTATACCTCTACCCGTACCGGGCAAGATGATAAAAGAAATAAATCTGACCGAGGAGATATTCGCGTAAAAGGTTTTGACGAAACCAAACTCTTAAATTTCTTTAACCTTGGTGGAATCCGTTTTCAGAACATTGCTGCTAATGATGCAATAGTAACTTCAAAAATCAACGAAATGTCTACTCAAGGTTGGGAACTTGCTTTTGTAAACAGTGGTGTAGAAAGTTTTGGAGGTAAAGGCGATGGTAACGGGATTTATGTAACTCGTTACACCTTTAAAAGAAAAAAATAAAACTACTACATATTAAAAATGCCACTTGTTGATTACCAACAAATGGCATTTTACTATCCTCTGGCTATCTTTTTTTGGTGATTTATAGATTCCTGGTGAATCGCCTTATAAATTCTTAAGATAAACTCTTCACTTAATCCATTTTCTTCTCCTTCAAGAATCATTCTTCCTAAGATTTCGTTCCAACGTTTAGATTGAAGAATCGCCACATTTTGCTTGGCTTTTACTTTACCAATTTCATCAGAGATTTTCATTCTTTTTGATAACACTTCGAGCAGTTGGTTATCGGCAATATCAATTTTTGCACGCAATTCGCTTAATGCTTTTTGATATGCTTCATCCTCTCCTACTGCTTTACGAATTTTTAAATCTTTCATATACTGGATTAAAGTTTCAGGTGTAATTTGCTGCTTAGCATCACTCCATGCATTATCGGGATCATAATGCGTTTCTACGATTAATCCGTCAAAGTTAAGATCGAGAGCAGTTTGAGAAAGATCAAAGATAAGATCTCTTCTCCCGGCAATGTGAGATGGATCCAATATCAATGGCAGGTCTGGAAATCTATTTTGCAGATCAATTGGAATTTGCCATTCTGGAATATTGCGGTACTTTGTTTTTTCATAGGTTGAAAACCCTCTATGAATTACTCCTAAATTTTTGACATCGGCTGTGTAAAAACGTTCAACAGCACCTAGCCACAAAGAAAGATCTGGATTTATAGGGTTTTTGATCAAAACCGGATTATCGATTCCTTTACAGGCATCTGCAATATCTTGCACGATAAATGGTGATACGGTACTTCTGGCCCCTATCCAAAGAACATCTACGCCATGCTCAAGTGCTAGCTCCACATGATGCGGATTTGCTACTTCGGTAGCTATTTTCATCCCCGTTTCTTCTTTCGCTCTTTGAAGCCATTTTAACCCCAATGCACCTACTCCTTCAAAATTCCCCGGCCTGGTTCTGGGTTTCCAAATTCCAGCGCGCAGTATGGTAGCATCTGAGTCTTTGAGTTGATGTGCAATTTTTACCACTTGCTCTTCTGTTTCTGCACTGCATGGTCCACCAATAACTAATGGATGTTCTAAGTTGTATTCATCCAACCAGTTTCTAAGTTCTTTTTTATTTTCCATATCGATTTTTATTCTGTATTGTTATTATTTTTTTGTGGTTACTTTTAAGAAATTCCTTTCAGAATTGTTTTAATATGATTAGTGTCTTTCATCTCTTTATAAATTTCATCAAAATCATCTTTTTCCATAAGCTCTTTAAATTGGGTAAGATTTGCAATGTATTCTTGTAATGTTTCAATTACGTTTTCTTTATTATGCTTAAAGATAGGTGCCCACATATCCGGAGAACTTTTGGCAAGTCTTACCGTAGATGCAAAACCACTACCTGCCATATCAAAAATATCTCTCTCATTTTTCTCTTTTTCTATTACTGTTTTACCTAACATAAAAGAGCTAATATGTGAAAGATGAGAAACATAAGCAATATGCCTATCATGCGATACAGGATCCATATATCGAATTCTCATTCCTAATCTTGAAAAAATTTCCATTCCTTTTTCCTGTAGCTTAAATGCAGTTTTCTCAACTTCACAAACAATATTGGTTTTACCTCTATACAAGTTTGCTATAGCTGCCTGCGGTCCTGAAAACTCGGTTCCAGCAATTGGATGTGCCGCCAAATAGTTTCGTCTCTTGTCATGACTTGCAACCATCTCGCACAGCTTTTTCTTTGTCGATCCTACATCAAAAACCAAGCAATTATCGGAAACCCGATCTAAAACTTCGTTAATTATACTTACAGTAGCATCTACAGGAATAGCAATAATAACTATAGCGGCTTTTTCTATTTCTGGGAGCGTTGCTTTTTGATCGATCACACCTAGCTCTAATGCTTTATTAAGATTCTCCTCGCTGCGATCAACTCCATAAATTTCGGCTTCGTTAAATGCCGCTTTAATATCTATTGCAAAAGACCCGCCAATTAGCCCTATTCCTACTACAAATACCTTCATACTGTAACTTGTAATCTATTAATAGCCTCTTTAATGTTTTCTTGCGTAACGCATAGTGAAAAACGAATATATCCCTTGCCATTACTTCCAAAAATATCCCCAGGTGCGATAAATATATCATTCTTGTATAGTATCGTATCTATAAAATCTACTGCATCGGTTCCTTTGGGTAATTTGGCCCAAACAAACATGCCCCTAGATGTCTTATCATAAGTACACCCCAAAAGTGTCGCCAGCTCCCATATTAATTCTCTTCGTTTACTATAAATCGAATTCATTTTATCATACCAACCATTTGAGATTTTTAAAGCAGCTATAGCTCCCTTTTGTATCCCTTGAAACATTCCGCTGTCCATATTACTTTTTACTTTTAGAATAGCTTCGATTTTATCAATACTTCCACTTACCATTCCTACTCTCCAGCCGGCCATATTAAAAGTCTTACTCAAAGAGTTTAATTCTAACGCCACCTCTTTGGCTCCATCAATCGACAAAATACTTACAGGACTATCATTAAGAATAAAACTATACGGATTGTCTTTGACCAATAGAATACTATGTTTTTTGGCAAAAGCAATCATTTTCTTAAACATCTCTATGTTTCCGGGAGCCCCTGTAGGCATATTTGGATAGTTTATCCACATAATCTTCACTTTACTCAAATCCATTTTTGAAAGCTTATGAAAATCGGGTTCCCAATTATTTTCTTCAACCAAATCATAAAAAACTGGTTTTGCCCCTACTAGATTAGTAACCGAAGTATAAGTTGGGTATCCAGGATTAGGCACTAATACTTCATCTCCTTCATTAAGATAAGCCAATGAAATATGCATAATTCCTTCTTTGGATCCCATTAAGGGTAAAATTTCATTTTCTGGATTTAATGCAACACCATATTTATCTTTATAAAAATCTGCAATTGCCTGTCTTAACTCTGGTAAACCCTGATAACTTTGATATTTATGTGCGCCATCCACTACTACTGCCTCTTGAATTGCCTTTACTACCTCTGCCGGAGGATCTAAATCTGGACTACCAATAGCCATATTAAGAATCGGTTTACCTGAAGCCACCAAGCTTCGCACTTCTCTTAGTTTTTTAGAGAAATAGTATTCCTCTACAGTCTCTAATCTTTTAGCGGTTTGAATACTCATCCGTTTTGATTTTTATATTCTCCTAGTACTTTTAGTTCTAATGCCATGATTTTTAAAATCGACATAGCTTTTTCATAATCTTTATACTCGTTAAAAGTAACATCTACAAAAAACGAATATTTCCATGGCATATCGATAATAGGCAAAGATTGTATTTTGGTTAAATTCAAATTACAATCACTCATTACATTAAGCACCGTTGCCAAACTTCCTCTTTTATGATCTGTAAGAAATTTTAACGATGCCTTATTTATTTCCTTTTTCTCTATACCCGAATTTTCTCTAGTATTTAGGATAAAAAATCGGGTGCTATTTGATTTAATAGTCTGAATTTCTCTTGCAAGAATAGTAAGGTTATAAATAGCTGCAGCAGTCTCTCCGGCTACTGCGGCCACACCCACTAATTTTTGTTCTTGAATTCTTTTTGCCACGTCTGCGGTATCAGCATCTTCAACCAACTTAATGTGTGGGTGTTCTCTAAAAAATTCTTTACATTGTAACAAAGCCATTGGGTGCGAATACACTTCTTTGATATCGGTAATTTTCTGACCTTCAAGAGCCATTAAACAATGATGTATCGGTAGAAAATACTCTCCACTTATAGTAAGATCGTGCTCATCGATATATGCATAATTTGGAATTATCGATCCCGCAATAGAATTTTCGATAGCCATTACTGCATCAGTACTTTTTCTATCTTCTAAACTATGAACCAATTGCTGAAAAGACATACACTCATCTATATCAATATTTTCACCAAAATATGCCTGTGCAACTCCATGGTGGTATGAACCTTTTATTCCTTGTATGGCAACTTTTTTTCTCAAACGTTTTAAATTTTCTTGTCAAAAAAAAATCCCGATTTTACATCGGGATTCTAACTATATCTTCAACTATTATCTACATAGCAATCCCGATCTTACTTTTAAAATAAAAGAAGAAAAAATAAAATCGGTTCCAAGTAAATATGTTGTTCATTGTTGTATTAAATCTACATTGCTAAAGTAGCTAAAACTATCACTATTAAAAATCTTTTTTTGTTTTTTTCACCTTCAAAGAGGCATTATCATCAAATTTTAAAATTTTCGAGAACTTCAATGAAATATTTTGAATAAAATGATCATTACACTATCAATTTTCTATATTTTGAACCACTAACAAACGTTCGTAATTAAATCACTCCCAGCTCCTTACCTACCTTTGCAAAAGCTTTTACTGCTTTTTCGAGGTGATGACGTTCATGTCCTGCAGATAATTGTACTCGTATTCTGGCTTTTTCTTTGGGAACCACAGGATAAAAGAATCCTATTACATATATCCCTTCATCTAATAATCTTGCAGCAAATTCCTGGGCCAATTTTGCATCATACAGCATTACCGGAACGATTGGATGATCACCGGGAATAATATCAAATCCGGCTTTTGTCATTTCGGATCTAAAATACTTTGTATTTTCTTCTAACTTGTCTCTGAGTGCAGTTGAAGAACTTAAAAGATCCAACACTTTTATTGAAGCGCCAACAATTGACGGCGCAACTGTATTTGAAAACAAATAAGGTCTAGATCGTTGTCTAAGCATTTCTACAATTTCTTTTCGGGCAGCTGTAAATCCACCAGAGGCACCACCAAGTGCTTTTCCATATGTACCTGTAATGATATCTATCCTTCCCATCACATTTCGGTATTCGTGGGTTCCTCGTCCTGTCTTACCCAAAAACCCCGTCGAATGACATTCATCAATCATAACCATAGCGCCATATTTATCGGCCAAATCACAAATTTTATCCAATTGTGCTATGGTTCCATCCATAGAAAAAGACCCATCGGTAACGATCAATTTTCTTCTTGCATCTTGCGCCTGTACCAATTGCTTTTCGAGATCTACCATATTATTATGTTCATATCTAAAGCGCTTGGCTTTACATAAACGAATCCCATCAATTATAGAGGCATGATTTAAAGCATCAGAAATTATAGCATCTTCCGGGCCTAAAATAGGTTCAAAAAGCCCACCATTTGCATCAAAAGCAGCAGCATACAGAATACAATCTTCCATTCCCAAAAACGCTGCTGTCTTCTTCTCTAATTCTTTATGAATATTCTGAGTTCCACAAATAAAACGTACCGACGACAATCCATATCCATGAGAATCAATAGCCTCTTTACCTGCTTTAATAACATCTGGGTGCGAAGAAAGCCCTAAATAGTTGTTAGCACAAAAATTTAGCACATGTTTGCTTTTTGTAGTATCTATTTCTGCTCCTTGGGGAGTGGTAATAATACGCTCTGATTTATAAAGCCCGGCGGCTTTTATTTCATCTAATTCTTTCTGTAAATCTTCTTTTATATTAGAAAACATATTTTGTTCTTTTTTTCTATTAGTATACGCTCTTTTGCATTGACAAAATCAAAAAAGTATTGTTTTAAGGTTTTTTGAATCTGTTTTGTACTTTTCTTTAAGTTTTTGAATCATTGTTGTGGTAATTCCTTCAAGGTTATATTCTGGTTTCCAACCCCAATCCCTAGCGGCCGCATTATCATCAATAGTTTTTGGCCAACTTGCCGCAATTTCCTGCCTAAAATCTGGTTTGTAGTTCACTTTAAAATCAGGATATAATTTACGAATTTCTGCTACTATTTCAGCAGGAGAAAAACTAATTCCTGCCAAATTGTATGAAGTTCGAATTTTGACCTGTTCTTTTGGAGCATCCATTAATTCTAATGTGGCCCGAATAGTATCCTGCATAAATATCATAGGCAAAGTAGTATCTTCTTTCAAAAAACAGGTAAACTCTTTACCAAGAACAGCTTTATGATAAATATCTACCGCATAATCTGTAGTACCTCCACCTGGCAGGGACTGATAACCGATAACGCCTGGGTACCTAAGCGATCGAACATCAAGTCCGTATTTGAAGAAGTAATACTGTACCCAATTTTCTCCGGCAGCCTTACTCATACCATATACCGTAGCGGGATCCAAATAAGCATTATTGGGAGTATTATCCAATGGTGCTCCAGTTCCAAAAACGGCTATCGAACTTGGAAAGAATACCCTGTCAATATTATTTAATCGGGAAACTTCGAGTACGGTGAACAAAGTTTTCATATTAATATCCCAAGTAAGTAGTGGGTTTTCTTCTCCGCGTGCAGAGAGTATAGCCGCCAGATGATATATCTGGGTTATCTTATATTTGGTAACCAGCTCTTGAATTCTAGGTTGATCTGTGGCATCTGCTATTTCAAATATCCCTTCAAAGCCTTCTTTTCTTTTTAAATCGGAACCCACAACATTATCAATTCCGAATTTTTGTTGAAGCGCTCCTATCAAAACAGATCCCAACTGACCGTTAGCTCCTATGACTAAAACTTTTGTTTCTGTATTCATATTAAAAGTATTATTCACTTAGCAAATTACAAAATGTAGCTTTTATAGCCACTTTTTTAATTAAATTAAGTGATATTTACTGTTTTACTATCACAATAAAGCTATATTTACTTAATCTTACTATTTAATATATGCTTTTGAAGTAATTTTTATGTAGCGCTATGGAAGATTTAGACAAAATAGACATTACCATTCTCAGAATTTTACAAGAAGATTCAAAAAAAACAGCCAAGGAGATTGCCAATATTCTAAGTCTAACTCCATCTCCGGTTTATGAACGTATTCGAAGATTGGAAAAACAAGGATTCATTAAAAAATATGTAGCAATTCTAGATAAAAAACTAATTGACAGATCTGTAACCACAATTTGTCAAGTTTCTATGAGATATCACAATGAAGCTTTCATCGAAAAGTTTGAAGAGCAAATACAAAACCTTCAAGAAGTGCAAGAGTGCTATCACATGGCGGGACAAGTAGATTTTATACTTAAGATACACACAAAAAGTCTTGAAGAATATCATGACTTCGTAAAAACAAAGCTTTCAAAAATCGAAAACATTGGCGTTTTAAATAGCACTTTTGTGCTTAAAGAGATTAAGCATACGTCAGAATTTTATATTTAAGTCAAAATCATAATATTTCTTAACTCTCGTTACATTAAGAGATCTAAATCTCTATTTTTGAGAAAAACTTAACATACATGTCAATATCGATATCTAACATTTCAAAATATTATGGCGATCAAAAAGCATTAAACACAATTTCTTTTGATGTTAAACAAGGCGAAATTGTTGGTTTTTTGGGCCCTAACGGAGCCGGTAAATCGACACTAATGAAAATCCTAACTACTTATTTAAACCCCAATGAAGGTAGTGCCCTGGTAAATGGATTTGACATTAATGACCAACCTATTGAAGTTAAACGGAGTGTTGGATACCTTCCTGAACATAATCCATTATATCTTGAAATGTATGTTAGAGAATACTTGTTATTTAATGCTCAAATATATAATGTTTCTAAATCAAGAATTGAGGAAGTTATTTCCTTAACAGGGTTAACTCCTGAGGCAAGTAAAAAAATTGGACAACTCTCGAAGGGGTATAGACAGCGTGTGGGCTTGGCTTGCGCTTTACTACATGATCCACAGGTTTTAATTTTGGATGAACCCACAACTGGTTTGGACCCAAATCAACTTGTTGAAATAAGAGATTTAATCACCTCTATTGGTAAAGAGAAAACCGTTTTTCTTTCGACTCATATTATGCAAGAGGTAGAGGCAATGTGTGACCGGGTTATCATTATTAACAATGGAAATATTGTTGCCGATAAAAGACTGGATGCATTGATAGATAAAAATGAACAAATCATCGAAGTTGAATTTGATTATAGAGTTGAAGAAGCTTTTTTACTAAAACTTCCCAATGTAAGAGAAGTTAAAAATATTCATGGCTTCATCTATCAGATAACTTTTGACACTAATGTTGATATGCGCCCAAAGGTTTTCGATTTTGCTCACGACAATACGCTTAAAATTCTTCAATTATCAAGAAAGAATAAAAATCTTGAAAGCTTATTTAGAGAATTAACCAATCCATAACCAAAAAATAAGAAAAGGAGTATATCAATTTACTTCTTCCAAATTACGCAGTATTCCTTTAAGCTTTTCTACGGTGACTGGTTTTACTATATAATCGCTAACGAATTCGTACGACTTTGCTTTTAATATATCCTCTGGATCAACTGATGAAGAAACTATATAAATAATAATTTTCTTTTCACAAGGTACTTTTACAAATTCATCTAAAAACTGCCAACCGTCCAGTATGGGCATATTAAGATCTAACAATATTACATCGGGTAATTTTTCGTTTGCAGACACTATAGCTTTCAAATTGTTTAAAGCTTCTTCTCCATTTCTAAAAACCATCAAACTCTTACTAAAACCAATGATCTCCATTATTTTTTTTACCCCAAAAACAAAGATAGGGTCATCATCGATGATACAAGCTATATCAATTTTTTTCATGCTTCAGATAAATTTTAAAAAGGGTTCCCTTATCAACTTCGCTTTC
The DNA here is from genome assembly GCF_035285365.1 of Aquimarina gracilis. Taxonomy (NCBI): domain Bacteria; kingdom Pseudomonadati; phylum Bacteroidota; class Flavobacteriia; order Flavobacteriales; family Flavobacteriaceae; genus Aquimarina; species Aquimarina gracilis. The sequence continues at coordinate 190,902 of NZ_JAYKLX010000001.1, forward strand.
TACCTCTATCTTACCTCCCATTGCTTCAACCTGATTTTTTGTTATAAATAACCCAATACCTCTAGCATCTTTATTATGATGAAAAGTCTTATACATCCCAAACAACTTGGCTCTATGTTTTTTTAAATCGATACCCAATCCATTATCTTCTACACAAAGTACGACATACTTTTCATCTGTATAGGCACTCAAAGAAACGTAACTGTCCCTATTTTTAGACCTATACTTAATTCCATTAGTAATAAGGTTTAGCAAAATACTATCCAGATATGCTGGAATTCCTAAAACATTAATCCCTGGTTTAATCTTATTATTGATTATAACTTGAGTTTCCGTGGAAATTGCCGATACGCTTTTTACTGTCCTATCAGTAACTTCGCATAAATTCAATTCTATCAAATTTTCATCTACCGATGTATTCATTAAAACTACTTCGTTCAAATGTATTATCGTTTCCGACAAATGCTCAGAAGCTGTTTTGAAAAGTTTTATGATTTCGTTCTCTGCTATTATAGGATTTTCTTGAACTAACAAATCCAATAGCATTTCAAAATTGCCCGAATGAGATTTAAGATTATGAGAGACAATGTGAGCAAAATTTCTAAGTCTTCTGTTTTGATCTTCGGCAACGGCCAATAACGATTTTAATTCTTCTTCCCTTTTTATCTTGGTAATATCTAAAGCATGTATAATTATACCGCCAACTTTATTTTCATCTGCGAACCATGGACGAAATTCCCATGTTAACCATTGAATTGAACCATCTTCTTTTTCAATACGCTCTTCATTATTTTTAATCACCTTTCCTTTAAGACATTCTTGATGATTGCGTTTCCATTGATTTCCGATCTTGGGTAAAATATCATAATATGATGTCCCTATTATGTCTTTGTTTTTAATGTTAAAAACACTAAACCACTCTTGAGAAGCCGCCAGATACTCCATATTTTCATTAAACATTGCTATTGCTGTTGGAGCCTGTTGAATAAATAATCTATTCCTTTCATATGCCTTTTTATTTTCTGTTATCTCTTGATGGGACCCTACCATCCATTCTGGGTTACCTTCGGTATCCCAACTCACTATTTTTCCTTTATCTAATACCCAAACTAGACTTCCGTCTTTATGAATCATTCTGGCTTCGCACTCATAAACCGGTGTTTTACCTTCAAAATGATCTTGTAATAACTTGTTAGATTTTTCCAGGTCCTTTTTGTAGGCATGCTTCATCCATGTATCGATTGATACTGGTTTCAACTCATCTAATGTATACCCAATAATTTCGGCCCATCTTTTATTAAAAATAGTCTCGCCAGTTTTTACATTCCATTGCCAGGTTCCCAAATTAGTACCATCTATAACTTGTTCGAAAAAAGCGGATGTGAGCCTAAGTTCTTGCTCTTTTTCCTTAATCTCGGTAATATCTGTATGCGCTCCGAGCATTTTTTGTGGTTTCCCATCTTGGTCCCTGATAATAATCCCTCTACATCGAATCCACACTGTATGACCTAATTTATGTTTATATCTTACAATTTGGTCATATGGATAAGATGGATCTTGGGAATGTTTTGCAAAATTGGCATATACATCTTTTAAATCATCTTTATGGATAATATCCTGCCATGAGGATGCCTTGTGCGGCATTTCTTTAGGATCATACCCTAATGTAATCCAAAATTTAGGGTTCATCCACTCATTTTCTGGTTGATTCAAATCCCAAAACCATAATCCGTCCAACGCAGCCTCTTGCAAAAAATCGAAAAGTATGTTATCCTTTTTTATAAGGTCATATAATTCTTTTTTTAGGTAATTCTCATCTTTACCCAATAAGGAACCTCCTAAAATCTTTTGATCCTCTTTCATCGTATTTGTCCTTAGTGAGATTATGTTTACATATAAAGTTCTTACATAAATGTATGAATAATCCTATACAATCTGAGGATACAAAACCACAGTATTTATATGCATTTACCGCAATAAAAAAGAGAAAAGCTTAAAGAAAAATAAGTCTGCCTGTAAAAAATTGCTCGACTTCAATAATTGGAGGGGTATTCACCGCAATAACATCTCCTGTGCTGCGAATCTCTCCTGTAATTGATTCTTGTGGGTTAACAATAATTTTATTTGTACCACGATGAAAGATATTTACATTTTGAGCAACTAGGTCGGTACCATCAAATCTTCCTGTACCCGAAAAAAATCCTACATCAAGATCTTGCACTTCTCCAGATAGCAAAAAAGAGGCTATATTATTTGACGTCACGGCCAGGTTTTGAGAATTAATCTGTAAATTAAAAAAACCTGTTGTGGTTCCTGTATCTTCATTAAAGTCTTCAGACAATAATCTTAATGAAGGATAGGTTAATATACCATCTGAAGAAATGTCAAACTGAGTTGCGCTTCTTATTTCTGTAATATTGGGTGCGGTAACAAAAATCTTGGTCTGATTAAAACCCCTAAAAAAAGCACAGTCATTAGTATCATTAAGAATAAGTCGATCTCCCTCAACTACCGCAGATACTTCATTCAATAAATTATCGCCCGTTTCAATAATAACAGATGTATCTTCTCCCTGCTTGAGTATTAATTCTACGTTGGGGTTAACCAAAATTCTGGTGAAATCTGGAACATTTACTTCAGCTCTAACGATATTTCCGGTTCTTTGAAAACAATCGGAAGCATTTTCAGAATCACAGCTATACAAGAAAATTGCGACAAGTATATATATAATCTTTTTCATAATCTGTATCCTATAGTAAACTCCATAGCTTCTGCCTTGGCTGCATGAGATCTAACGCTAAACTCTCCCAAAATATTCTTAGTAAAATAATATCGGAGTCCAGCTCTTAAATATGTTTGCCCTTCAAAATCAAATGGATAGTACACATAATAACCATATTGGGTTATTACCGAAATCGCATTCACTCGTAATTCATGACCCAAATACATTCCTACTCTTTTGGCATCTTCATTTCCAGTCACGCCATCATTAAAGCCTCCACTAGCTCTAAAATCAATAAATCGTTCTAATGCCTTAGAAAAAAACAATTCTGTTCCCAGCTGAAATGCACTTTTTTTGTTTATTCTTTTATCTATAAATGCTCCAATGGTATAAAATGGAAATTGACCTGAATCAACAACGTCACTTTCATTGATCCCACTTCTAAATAAAAAACCATATCCAAAAGGTTCAGAACCTTTAACTGCACCTTTCTCTTTTTGTAAGTATACAGGAACATTTTCATCGAACGAATACGTTACCCCTGCATTCAGAAACAACGTATTAGTGCTTTTATTAGGGGCATGAGCATTCCCATTAGAATAATGAACAACTCCTAATCCTACTTGAAGTCCTAACTTTTTAAGAAGATTTTCTTTCTTAAAATTTAATAACAAGTAAGTAGCACTGGTTAAATGAGAACCATGAGCAACATTCCTGAAATTATCGTCCTCGTCATATGGATTTGTACTATAGGCCATTCCCTGACCCAGTCTAAACATTAAATGTCTTTTTAAAAAATAGAAGTTATAATGTGCATATAGACTAAAATGTTCTCCAAGATATCTATTATCTAAATCATGATAAATAAATGAAACCCCATACTCTGGATTGTTATATAGTCTTTGCCACTCTTCATCTCCAAAAGTTTTACGTTGAAAAGACAAAATTACACCTGTAGGATGCCCCGTAATTAAATGTGAGATATCCGGGTTATGTTTAAGGATTGTACCATAAAAATTATTCACATCAAATGCATAATAGGGTTTTGATTCCTCTTGAGCCCAACACTGAAAACAGGTAATAAATACTAATAGGTATATCCGTTTTATCATCCGGCAAAAGTAGTAATTAAAGTAAAACAACCTATTTTATATCCAAAAGATACACTGAAAAACGTTTTTACCCTTAAAAAATTGCCGATGCTATTTTTTTAATATTATCAGATTTTCCCATAGAATAATAATGAAGTACGGGCACACCATATGCCATTAATTCTTTGGACTGCTGGATGGCAAATTCTATACCCACTTCTCTTACTTCTTTATTCGTTTTGCATTTTTCAACAGCTTGTACAAGCTCATCGGGCATGTCAAGCTTAAACACCTGTGGTAACAGTTGAAGATGTCTTTTTACTGCAACGGGTTTAATGCCTGGGATTATGGGGACATTAACACCTGCTTCTTTGGCTCTTTCTACAAAATTAAAGTATCTTTTATTATCAAAAAACATTTGGGTGACAACATAATCCGCTCCTGCATCTACTTTATCTTTTAATCTACGGATATCAGAATCCATCGAGGGTGCTTCCAGATGTTTTTCCGGATATCCAGCTACTCCAACACAAAAGTTTGATTTGTTATCAGTCTCAATCACTTCATGCAAAAACTGACCTCGATTCATATTTACTATTTGTTGTACCAACTCATTGGCATAACAATGTCCACCTTTTGTAGGTGTAAAATATTTTTCTTCTTTCATGGCATCGCCTCGTAATGCCATTACATTATCAATACCCAAATAATGACAATCTACCAACAAGTATTCGGTCTCTTCTTTGGTAAATCCGCCACAAAGAACGTGAGGAATAGTATCCACTTCATATTTATGCTTAATTGAAGCACATATCCCAACCGTCCCAGGACGCATGCGTGTCAGTTTTTTGTCCAAAAGACCATCTCGATCTATATAAATAAATTCTTCTCGTGATGTCGTAACATCAATGAAGGGAGGATTAAATTCCATTAATGGATCTATATTATTGTATAATTCTTGAATACTCCTTCCTTTTTGCGGGGGTATTAATTCAAAAGAAAATAATGTTTTACCATTAGCTTGTTTTATGTGATCTGTAACTTTCATTTTAAGTTTATAATTCTTTATTATTTGACTTATGGTGCGTCCTTCGTTTCTCTACGGTCGGGCTATCCACGCTACACAGTAGCTTGCTCCTATCCCTCACACGTATTGCATGTAACACTTTGCTTTGTAAA
>NZ_JAYKLX010000001.1:195993-718999 GCF_035285365.1 Aquimarina gracilis
AAAGAACCTCGGAACTTCAAAAAAGAACCTCGGAACTTCAAAAAAGAACCTCGGAACTTCAAAAAAGAACCTCGGAACTTCAAAAAAGAACCTCGGAACTTCAAAAAAGAACCTCGGAACTTCAAAAAAGAACCTCGGAACTTCGTGTCTGTAAACAGACACGAAGCCAAGTATTATAATCTATTTTGTATAACATTACTCTTATTCATATTAATCTTGCAAATTAGGACTCAACCATTTTTTGGCATATTCAAAATCAATATTCTTTCTTTCTGCAAAATCTTTTACTTGGTCCTTTTTTATTTTTCCTAAGCCAAAATATCGAGCTTCTGGGTTACCAAAATAATATCCAGATACCGAAGCTGCAGGCCACATAGCCAAACTTTCGGTTAAATCTACTCCAATATATTCTTTCACTTTAAGTAAATCCCAAATGGTCAATTTTTCTAGATGATCAGGGCAAGCAGGATATCCGGGTGCTGGACGAATTCCTTTGTAAGTTTCTTTTATAAGTTCCTCGTTGGACAAAGTTTCGTCGATGGCATACCCCCAATCTTCTTTGCGCACTCTTTCATGAAGATATTCTGCAAAAGCTTCGGCCAACCGATCGGCAAGTGCTTTTATCATTATAGAATTATAATCATCATGATTCGCCTCAAATTGCTCTGCCAACGCTGCGGTTCCAAAACCAGTAGTTACACAAAAGCACCCTATATAATCTTGAATTCCAGACTTTTTTGGAGCTATAAAATCTGCTAAAGCAAAATTGGGTTTACCGGCATGCTTTTTCAATTGTTGACGTAGGGTTCTGAATTTAAAAACATCAGCTCCATGAAGAACTTCTATATCATCGTCGTTAACTGTATTCGCTTCAAACAATCCAAATATTGCCTTTCCTTGCAATAATTTCTGATCTAATACCTCTTGCAATAACTCTTGTGCATCTTTAAACAGAGAGGTTGCTTGTTCTCCAACAATTTTATCGGTTAATATCTCTGGGTATTTTCCATGAAGATCCCATGATCTAAAAAAAGGCGTCCAATCGATATATGGTTCAAGTGTTTTTAAATCGAAATCTTCAAGTGTTTGAATTCCTAACTTTTTTGGTTTTGCTATTTCTGAAGTTGACCAATCGATCTTGTATTTATTGGTGCGAGCATCTTCTATAGACAAATATTCTTTCTTCTTTGTTCTTTTCAAAAATCCCTCTCTAAAGGTTGAGTAATCCTCTTTAAGGGCTCCAATATATTTTTGATTACTTCTTTTATTTAAAAGATCTCCTACCACAGTCACTGCTCTAGAAGCATCATTAACATGCACTACAGCATTTTTATATTGGGGATCAATTTTAACCGCTGTATGCGCTTTTGATGTTGTTGCTCCTCCTATCAATAATGGAATTTTAAGATTTTTACGTTCCATTTCTTTGGCAAGGAATACCATTTCGTCCAATGAAGGTGTAATCAAACCGCTTAATCCTATAATATCTACCTGTTCGTCTATGGCGGTTTGAATTATTTTTTCTGGAGGAACCATAACACCTAAATCAACAATCTCATAATTGTTGCATCCAAGTACTACAGAAACAATATTTTTGCCTATATCATGAACATCGCCTTTTACCGTTGCCATTAATACTTTACCTGCGGTACCATTTCCTTGCGCCGATTTAGGGGCTTTTTTCTTTTCTTCTTCGATAAACGGAAGCAAATAAGCCACCGCCTTTTTCATAACACGTGCAGATTTCACCACCTGCGGAAGAAACATTTTTCCTGAACCAAAAAGGTCACCTACAACATTCATTCCTGTCATTAAGTGCCCTTCAATAACTTCGATAGGTTTACTTGCGATTCGTCTAGCCTCCTCAACATCTTCCTCTATAAATTGATCTATTCCCTTTACCAGGGCTCTTGTAATTCGGTCTTGTAACGATTCTTCTCGCCAGGAAAGATCGACTGTTTTCTCTTTCTTAGAACCTTTAACCGTTTCAGCAAAGTCTAGTAATCGCTCGGTTGCATCATCTCTTCTATCTAAAATTACATCTTCGACATGCGTTAATAATTCTTTTGGAATATCATCATATACTTCAAGCATTGCTGGGTTTACTATACCCATATTCATTCCTGCTTTAATTGCATGATATAGAAATACCGAATGCATTGCTTCTCGCACGGTATTGTTTCCCCTAAACGAAAAAGAAACATTACTTACTCCTCCACTAACACTACAATGAGGCAGATTTTGGCGTACCCATCTCGTTGCTTCTATAAAATCGACTGCATTTTTGCGATGTTCTTCCATTCCGGTGGCAACTGGAAAAATATTCAAATCAAAAATAATGTCTTCCGGTGGAAACTTCACTTGATTTACCAAAACATCATATGATCGTTTGGCGATTTCAATTCGACGATTATAATTGTCTGCCTGACCTACCTCATCAAAAGCCATTATTATGACGGCTGCCCCATATCTTTTTATAGCCTTTGCATGTTTTATAAACTCTTCTTCTCCTTCTTTCAGACTAATAGAATTCACAACGCATTTTCCTTGAACCACTTGCAATCCAGCCTCGATAATTTCCCATTTTGAGCTATCAATCATTATAGGAACTCTGGCTATATCGGGTTCTGCCACTATCAAATTCAGAAATTTAACCATAGCTTCTTTACCATCAATCAAGCCATCATCCATGTTAATATCGATGATCTGTGCTCCTCCTTCTACCTGATGTCTGGCAATCGATAGGGCTTCCTCATAATTTTCTTCTTTAATTAATCGAAGGAATTTGCGTGACCCTGCTACATTGGTTCGTTCACCAACATTTACGAAGTTGGACTCTGGAGTAATTATCAAGGGTTCCAGGCCTGATAATTTCATATATCTTTCCTCTTCCCTATTCATAACGATACTTCAGTTTCTAATAAACGTGGTTTGTATTCTTTAACTAAATCGACAATAGCTTTTATATGCTCTGGTGTGGTCCCACAACATCCTCCAACTATATTAATCAAGTTTTTATCTAAATATTCTTTAATCTGCGATGCCATTTGCTCTGGTGTTTCATCATATTCTCCAAAAGCGTTTGGCAATCCGGCATTTGGGTGTGCCGAAACAGCAAAAGGTGCTTTTTGTGATAATACTTCGAGATGTGGTGTAAGTTGACTTGCCCCTAGCGCACAATTAAACCCAACAGATAACATCGGGATATGTGAAACCGATATTAAGAAGGCTTCAGCTGTTTGCCCAGATAATGTTCTTCCACTGGCGTCAGTAATAGTACCACTTACCATGACTGGAACTTCAATGTCCCGTTCTTCTTTAGCTTCTTCAATAGCAAAAAGAGCTGCTTTGGCATTAAGGGTATCAAAAATGGTTTCGACCAACAAAATATCGGCTCCACCATCTAATAATCCTTCAACCTGTTCTCTATAAGCAATCTTTAATTCGTTAAAACTTACGGCTCTATACCCCGGATCGTTTACATCTGGCGACATACTTGCGGTTTTATTGGTAGGACCTATTGCACCTGCTACAAATCTGGGTTTATTAGGCTCTTTGGATGTAAATTCATCTGCTACTTCCCGTGCTATTTTTGCAGACTCATAATTCAATTCATATACCAAGTCTTCCATTTTATAATCAGCCATTGCTATAGAAGTACCAGAAAATGTATTTGTTTCTACAATATCGGCCCCTGCCTCGAAGTAAAGCCTATGCACTTCTTTGATCGCCCCGGGTTGCGTAAGACTAAGCACATCATTATTCCCTTGAATAGGAATTGGCCAATCCTTAAATCTTTCTCCTCTAAAATCTTCTTCGGTAAACTTATGACGTTGTAGCATTGTACCCATTGCTCCATCTAAAATAAGTATCCTTTCTTTTATTATTTTTCTTATGTCATTCATTCAAATACGTTATAATGCTAAGGTACTCTTTGTAAAAAAGTACAAACAAAAGTATCAAGAAAACAAATGGAAAAATAGCATGAGCTATGAGTCTTCGTTATCTATTCCCAACAAGTTAGGATAGAATGTAGCACCTTCTTTAAAATTCTGACTGGCATCAGTACTCATAAAGGGTTGCTAAGGTTTCAAAGGGTCTATTCCCTCCACCTTTCTTGATAACAATTTAATAATTATATGAACCAAACAGTTTTAACTGCTAATACGGTTACAAATTAAAGGCATAGCCTTTTGTTTTGCAAGTTTATTTGACGGTTTTATCAATTTACGAAAATATCCGGTTTTTTTTACAGAAACTAAAAAGAGATTGCATGTAAAGCAATCTCTTTTATCATTTATTTAATTTTTATATTACCTCCAGAGTTTTGAACCTCCAAACCCTCCTGTATTGTGACCCAACGATATGTAATTAGGCTCTTCAACAAATCCTCTTAAAATTCCCCCTGCACTATTTGTATTTCCCTTGGGTACATCTATCCAGTCTAACCATAACTGGCTATAAAATCTGCTTCCCCAAGCTATATTAGCCCATGCCGGGCGGCCACTGGTAAAACTATGTTCACCAAACCAAATAACTCGATTCCCAATTTGTCTTATATAATAATGCCCGCCATCATTTCCTATCCATTTGCCTGTTATATCATTAAAATCATTTCGCACTCCGAACCCAGCAGAACGAGGACGCGGTAAATTTGTAGGAAGTATCGCTTTGGTCCAAACAGACCCTCCAAAATTGTTTCCGGATACTTTGGTAAAACCACTTCCAAAACAGCCTACTCTTAATGTTAAACTACCTGAACCCGCTATCCTCCCTTTTGGAACATCATAAAAATCTCCTGTAATTGTTTTACCACTTATTGTTCCTGTAAAGACATTGGCCCAGATACCCGATGGGTGTTCTCCAAACCAATAAATTTTATTATTGATATGCCTTACATAATAATGCCCACCATCATTGGCATAATAATATCCAGATAAGTTTGGTACAATCGAACACCAATCAATATCAATAATGTCGATATCGATATTAATGAGATCATATCCTTTCTCTTCTAAGTACTTTTTCTTTTCTTTAGTAATAACATCTTCCTCTTCGGTATTTGACACATTTAATTCTTCTTCAACAAGGGGTTCTCTTTCACAATTCGCAAATAATAAAATAACACCCAAAAGTAATGGTAAGATCCAATGTTTTAGTTCCAATGTTTTTGTTTTCATGACGTATGATTTTCTTAGTTGTTTTTTAAGTATTGCATTAAAAATACGTCTCACAAACATTCTTAAATAGAGGTAAACACCCCATTTTACAAGGGAAACACCCTAAAAATGTAAGAAAAAGTATACGTCTTAATGCAACTATTGCACTCAAAAAGCAGTCATTTTAAACATCTAAACAAAAAGAAGTAACAAAAATGAATGATTCTACACCTAAAAAAAGCTGGTTAACTCGTCATTGGAAGTGGGCCTTTCCTTCAACAACAATAGCTTTATTAATAACAGTATTTTTTTATTTTACAGGAGATGCTACATTCAGATACGGCTCAGCACATATGCAACCTGGTTTGATCAAAGAAGCTTATAAAATGGCCAATAAAAATGATACAGTAGTTCAAAAATTAGGTGAAATATCTGAATATAATTTTTTACGCTTAATTGAGGGGGAAGTAATGTATAGTAATAATAACAATACTGTAAATATTACCGTTAAACTTTTAGGAAGCAAAAAGAAAGGTATGCTTGATATCCTCGCGCATCGTCAAAATGATACATGGGAATATCAAAAAATTACGGTTAGAATAAAAAAACCGAAAAAAGAAACTATAGAAATATTTAAAAAATAGGGTTCTAGGACTCTGGTGCCAATTCGACCTCTAGACCATCTAATTCTGGAGTAATTGGGATTTGACAACCAAGTCTACTATTATCTTCAACATAAAAAGCTTCGGCTAGCATCAAATCTTCGTCATCACTCATTTCTGGAAGCTCATGATCTGATAAAACATAGCATTGACATGAAGCACACATAGCCATACCTCCACAGGTTCCTTCAACCGGAAGTTCGTACGCTTTACAAACCTCCATTAGGTTCATATTCATATCTGTTGGTGCTTGCACTTCGTGTACTTCACCTTCTCTATCTTTTATCTTTATGGTAATATCTGACATGTTCAATGTATGGCCAAATTGGACCTTAAAATTAGTTATTTGATGATTTTTCAAATTTATAACAAAAAGAATGATTCGGCTAGCGAATCATTCTTCTCTTTTTTTGTTTCCCTCTGGACAACCCCTTTGGGGGGAGGGGAACTTATATAATTGCTTTTACTACTTCTTTTTTAGCTTCTTTTTTCGTTCCATCAAATCCTTCTACACCGCCAACGGTAGTATATTTCATCACATATTTTTTATCAGGGAAAATTCTTTGATACGCACTCTGACACATAATTGCCGCCTCGTGAAAACCAGATAAGATCAGTTTAAGTTTTCCTTTATAGGTATTTACATCTCCAATTGCATATATACCAGGAATATTAGTTTGATAATCGTATGAATTATCTACTTTAATTGCATTTTTTTCGATCTCTAATCCCCAGTTAGCAATAGGACCTAACTTTGGAGACAACCCAAATAATGGGATAAAATAATCAGTATCTAAGTGGATATCACCTTTCGTTTTATGTTTAATCCCAACACCTGTAATGTGATCATCACCTTTTAATTCTTTTACTTCGGCTTCGGTTATAAGATTTACTTTACCAAGCTTTGATAACTCTGCCACTCTTTCTACAGAATCTAAAGCCCCGCGAAATTCGTTTCTTCGATGTACCAAAGTAACCTCGCTGGCCACTTCAGCCAAGAAGATCGTCCAATCCAAAGCAGAATCTCCTCCTCCCGCTATTACAACTCTTTTGTCTCTATACACTTCTGGATCACGAATGATATAGGCCACACCTTTATCTTCAAAATCTGTGATATTAGGAATAGGCGGTTTACGCGGCTCGAACGAACCTAATCCTCCTGCAATTGCAACTACAGGTGCATTATGTTGCGTACCTTTGTTTGTTGTTACCAAAAAGGTATTATCATCTAACTTTTCTATAGTTTCTGCTCTTTCGCCAAGTGTAAAACCCGGATTAAAAGGTTTAATCTGCTCCATTAGGTTATCTACTAACTCACCAGCAAGAATCTCTGGAAATCCAGGGATATCATAAATTGGTTTTTTAGGATATATCTCTGAACATTGCCCCCCAGGTTGTGGCAATGCATCAATAAGATGTGTTTTCAACTTCAGTAATCCTGCTTCAAAAACAGTAAATAAACCTGTTGGTCCTGCTCCGATAATTAAAATATCAGTCTTTATCATGTTCAACTTCTTTTTTTCCTATTAATCCTTTGGTGAATTCGTTGAGTGTTTCTACTTTTTCTTCAAAGTCACCTTTTATTGTTTTTCTGTATTCACTTAAATTTTTCACCAAATCGTCTATGTTTTCTGGTAATACTTCTTCAAAAAACTGACGTAGACGTTTGGCTGTTGTTGGCGACTTTCCGTTAGTCGAAATAGCCACCTTCACATTACCTTTGGTCACAATCCCACCCATATAAAAATCACAATATGGTGGGTTATCTGCTACATTTACCAATTTGCTTCTTTTTCTACAATCTTTGTATACCTTCATATTAACTTCGGGCACATCTGTTGTAGCAATCACAATATGTTTCCCTTTCAGAAAACGTTTATGGTATTTTTTTGTAATCATTTCTACCCCAAACTTGTTTGCTAAGGTTATAGTATCTTCTCTAAACATAGTAGAAACCATGGTCACCTTAGCATCTGGGCTAGATTTTGTTAAGAACGTAAGTTTTTCTTCGGCTACATTTCCGCCTCCTACGATTAGGATTTGAAGGTTTTTTACTTTCAGAAAAACTGGATATAAATTATTTCTTTCTTCCATCTTATAGCTATCCTGAACTATCAAGATACGATTTCTTCCTGTACTTCTTTACAAATCGAAGTCAGTTTAACCCGTTGGTTTACTACTTCACCTATCACAATTATAGCCGGAGATGATAATTTTTTATCAGCAACTACCTGCTCTATATTCTCGATAGTACCGAATCCAAACTGCTCATTCTCAGTGGTCCCATTTTGAATAATTGCTACTGGAACATTTTGTTTGTTTTCGGCTGCAAAGATACTAACTATTTCACTTAACTTACTCATTCCCATCAAAATTGCCACCGTTGCGTTCGATTTTGCTGCCTGGTAAACATCCTGGGACAATTTATGAGATTTTGTTGTTCCTGTGATCACCCAGAAGCTTTCTGAAGCACCTCTCTTTGTAAGAGGTATCCCTTGATATGCTGGCACTGCTAAGGATGAAGAAATTCCTGGAACCATTTCAGTTTCTATATCAAATTGTTGTACATAATCAATTTCTTCGGCCCCTCGCCCAAAAATAAATGGATCCCCTCCTTTTAATCTTACCACATGCCCATGGCTTTTAGCCCTACTTACAATGAGTTCGTTGATCTGTTCTTGTTGATACGCGTAACAACCTTTTCGTTTACCTACAAAAATCTTTTCAGCATTCGAAGCATAGTCTAATAGAACCTCATTAATGAGTGCATCATACAACACCACATCAGCATACTTAAGAGCTTTGATAGCCTTAAGTGTAATCAAATCCGGGTCTCCAGGACCTGCGCCTACAACGGTCAATTTCGGTGTTTTATTCATCATCATTTATGATTTAAATCATTTCACTTCAACTAATTTTTCTTTGAAATTCAATCAAAGTTATAGCATTAAACGCTCTCTACCTCAGCCAGTCTGTACTTTTGCACTTTTTGTAAAAATTGGCCTGCTTTTTTGATATAATCTAAAGCAAAATCTTTGCTAGGAGCATTTTTTTGAAGCTGATATACCAGATCTGCAAATGTTCCGTCTAACTCTATTTTTCCTGTAACTACGAATTCTTCATCAAATTGGCGAATAATTCCTGCATGGGTATTTGTTTTCTTATTCTCTGCCAATAATAAAGCTTTAGCAGAATTTACCAATGAGCTATACGCATGGTATACAGCATCAGAATACACTTCATTATCAAATGATCGTTTAGCATTTTCGATCTTTTCTTCACTTTCAAGAAATAAAGTTGCTATTAGATCTATCACAACTCCTGCACATTCTCCGATTCCGATGGCCTTCACATACTCCTCTTCGTTACCCCAATCGATAAAATCTTGTGGCGTTAAATTATCTACGTTAGAAAGATCAGTAAGAAAGTCATAAAAATATTTTTCGCCTTTCTCTGCGTAATACGCTACAAACTGTTTGCCATTTGCATTAGCTTCAAAATCATTTAGTATTCTTCGTAATGCCTCTGGACCTCGTCTACTTGGTATTTTTACAACTTTATCGGCAAAACGACCGCTTCCGTCTCCTAAATTTCCACCTCCTAACAATACCTGAAGTGCGGGTGCAACTAGTTTATCTTTGGTTCGAACAGACATTCCTTGAAAACCAATATTAGCCATATTATGTTGTCCACAAGCATTCATACATCCACTTATCTTGATTACCAAATCTTCTTTTTCGAGGTATTGCGGATATTCGGTTTTGATTACTCGCTCTAACTCTTCAGCAATACCTGTGCTACTGGCAATTCCCAGATTACATGTATCGGTTCCTGGGCAAGCAGTAATATCAACGGCTTTGTTATATCCAGCTTCTGTAAACCCTAACTTACCTAACTCTTGGTAGAAAAATGGAACTAAATCTTCTTTTACAAAAGGAATTAAAATATTTTGGCGCAATGATAATCTTATTTCACCTGCTGCATACTTTTCAACTAAATCGGCTAACAATCTTGCCTTATCTGTATAAAAATCCCCAAGAAGTACTTTGATACCAATAGCTACAAACCCTTCTTGCTTTTGAGGAATCACATTGGTCGATTTCCATAAATCGAAAGCCTTTTGATCTTTAACTTCAACTTTTGGGGCTTCAATGTTAACAGGAACTGAAGCTTTATACGCCTCTGCATCGATCGGTACAGATTTTTGTACTATAGCTTTTTGCTCAGCCTCCACCAATTCTTTGAATGCTTCTAACCCAATATCTTTGATTAAGAATTTCATTCTGGCTTTGGCTCTACTTTTACGTTCTCCATGACGATCAAAAATTCGAAGCACTCCCTCCATTAACGGAATGATTTTATCTGAAGGCAAAAAACTATACAACTCGTCTGCATGTCTAGGTTGAGAACCTAATCCACCACCTAACATGACTTTAAATCCGCGGATACCATTTTCGATTTTAGCAATAAAACCAAGGTCATGCATATACGACAACCCAGTATCTTCATCAGATCCGGAGAATGAAACTTTAAATTTACGCCCCATTTCCTGGCAGATTGGATTTCTTAAAAAGAAACGAAATAATGCATCTGCATAAGGTGAAACATCAAATGGTTCTTTTGGATCAACACCCGCTGTTTCTGATGCTGTTACATTACGAACCGTATTACCACAAGCCTCTCTTAAGGTGACATCATCTTTTTCAAGTTCTGCCCAAAGCTCTGGAGTACGATTTAGATCCACATAATGAATCTGAATATCCTGACGTGTAGTAATATGAAGTCGCCCTCTTGAATACTCATCAGACACTTCACAAATACGTCTTAACTGATTACTTAACACCTTACCATACGGCAATTTAATACGAATCATCTGCACGCCTTCCTGACGCTGTCCGTAAACACCACGTGCCAAACGCAGACTACGAAACTTCTCTTCATCAATCTTCCCCTTATGGAATTGCTCAATCTTATTGGCTAATTCGATAATGTCTTTTTCAACAACAGGGTTTTCTATTTCAGTTCTAAAACTTTGCATCTTTTTTTCGTATTTGACCCTTTAAAAAAGGGCATAGTTATGACTTTTGTATGGTGTTTTTTTGCTCTTAAAAAATTTTAGTTTTTCCTTGTTTTCAGAACGATTTTATCTATTCGATAAAACCGACGCCCGATGTGTTATTGGTTTGTGAATCGATTAGTATAAATGAACCCGAAGCCTTGTTATTACTATAAGAATCAAAGGCTAACGGTTTGCTTAGTTGTATTTGTACTTTCCCTACCTCATTTAATTGTAACGCATTTTTAGACGTATCCTCTCCAGAAAAGTCAGTAGCTATACTGCCACTAATACTTTTGACTTTAGCCAAAATGCGATTACTACCACTTTGCACAAAATAATTGGTGCCTGGATTAAGAGCTACACTATCCATCCAACAAACGGTGGCGGTAAGTTGTTTTTCAGTTTTTGGTTTCTCTGATGATTTTACAATCATATCGCCACGACTTACATTTACATCATCTTCTAAGGTAATTGTACATGAACTTCCTCTACCCGCTTTGTCAAACTTTTGATCGAAGAAGTAAATCTCTTTTACTTTTGAAGTCGTTAACGAAGGTAAAACAGTCACCTCATCTCCAACAGCAAGATCACCTCCATATAATTTACCGGCATATCCTCTAAAATCATGAAAATCATCTGTCTTAGGACGAATTACCGTTTGAATTGGGAAACGGGCCTGTGATTTTTCGTAAACATCTTGAGCATCTAATTCTTCTAAGTGTTCTAATAATGTCTGACCGCTATACCATGGGGTATTTTCAGATTTATCTACTACATTATCCCCTTGTAAAGCACTTACCGGAATAAAAGTGATATTTTGTTCTTTATAATTACTTTTTTCAATAAGTTTTTCAAAATCTGCCTTGATCCCCTCAAACTTTTCTTGTGAAAATTCTACAAGATCCATTTTATTAATAGCAACTATTACATCTTTTACTCTCAATAGATTATTGATAAAAAAATGGCGATACGTTTGCTCTATAACTCCCTTACGGGCATCAACCAAAATTATTGAAGCTTGTGAGGTTGAAGCGCCAGTAACCATGTTTCGTGTATACTCAATATGCCCAGGAGTATCCGCTATAATGTAGCTTTTTGATTTTGTAGAAAAATAGATATGGGCAACATCAATGGTGATCCCTTGTTCTCTTTCTGCTACCAATCCATCTGTAGCCAATGAAAAATCAAGATAGTCAAAACCATTAGCCTTACTTCTGGCTTCAATTGCCTCTAATTTATCTGTAGTTAATGACTTTGTATCATACAAGATTCGACCGATTAAGGTGCTTTTTCCATCATCTACACTTCCTGCTGTTGCTATTTTTAATACATCCATAGCTATTATTTATTTTTCTCTTTGGGGTTATATTCTTTATTATTTATTATCAAAATATGGATTCCAGCTTACGCTGGAATGACAACAAAAAGTATCATTAGAAATATCCTTGTTGTTTCCTTTTTTCCATAGCAGCTTCGGATCGCTTGTCATCAATTCGAGCTCCTCTTTCAGAAATGGTTGATTCCCTAATTTCTGCAACCACCTTATCAATAGTTATTGCATCAGAAAGCACCGCTGCCGTACATGACATGTCACCAACAGTACGGAAACGTACCATTCGTTCTTCTACAAGTTCATCTTCTTCTCTATACACCACATCATCCTCTGCAGACCAAATCATACCGTCTCTTATGAAAGTTTTACGCTTGTGAGCAAAGTAAATCGACGGGATTTCAATACCTTCTTTTTGGATGTAACTCCAAACATCCAATTCTGTCCAATTACTAATTGGAAACACACGTACATTTTGTCCAAGATCAATTTTTCCATTAAGGTGATCAAACAATTCTGGACGTTGATTTTTTTCATCCCATTGACCAAAATCATCCCTTACCGAAAATATTCTTTCTTTGGCCCTAGCTTTTTCTTCATCTCTACGTGCTCCACCAATGGCGGCATCAAATTTGAATTCTTCTAAAGCATCTAAAAGTGTCGTTGTTTGTAAACTATTTCTACTTGCATACTTCCCTTTTTCTTCAACAACTTTACCTTGGTCAATAGAATCTTGAACATTACGAACAATCAGTTCTACTCCAAGCTCCTCTACTAATCTGTCTCTAAATTCGATAGTTTCAGGAAAATTATGTCCTGTATCAATATGCAATAATGGGAAAGGTATCTTACCAGGGTAAAATGCCTTTTGAGCCAATCTAACAAGGGTAATGGAATCTTTACCACCAGAAAAAAGTAATACTGGCTTTTCAAACTGAGCAGCAACTTCTCTAAAAATATAGATCGCTTCACTTTCAAGAGGATTCACATTAAGAATAGAAGTATCAGCAAGATTACCTGCAGATCCATTTAATTGTTCAACTTTCTTTTCTAATATCTCCATACTATTTTTTTCGTCATTTATTAGTTAGTGTGTAACCCACATTCTCTATTCTCTAAAACCTTGGTTGGGTCAAAATACTTAAATTCGTTAGGCAATTTGTTTTCGGTTAAATACGCATCAAGTTCTGCATCTGAATAATAGTAGAATGGGCTCACCTTTAAAACTCCATCTTTACCCATACTTAAAATATCCAAAGAATCTCGCAGAGCCGTTTGGCCTTTTCTAAGATTTGTAAACCATACATCAGGAGTATAATCAGCCATTGCTCTTTTGAAGGGTTCCAGTTTAACTTGTTCTGTAAACACTTTATGCAAAGGATCATCTATATCAGGGATACCCATAAGCACATCTCTATGCGCCGTAGTTTGCTTTGGCACATACAGTTTTATATTTAGGTTTAATAATTCTATTACTTCTTCTGCATGTTTGTAGGTATTAGGCGTATTATAGCCAGAATCGCACCATATCACAGGGATATCAGACAATGCCTTTGAACACGCATTTAAAATTGCAGACTCATACGGTCTAAAATTTGTCGTAACCACCGGTTTTTTGGCATTCAAAACTGCCCATTGCGCAATTTCTAAAGGACTTTTATCTTTTAGCGATATATTTAAATCTTTAATTTCTTTTTCAGTTAAAATCACACTCATTTTTCTTTTTTCTATTAGCGAATTTCTTCCCTTACTACTTATGAGATCCTGAAATACCCACCTGACGGACGGGCAAGAATTCAGGATGACACTTTGTGTCATTTTCCCCATTTAATTCGATTCCAAATTCTTTCATGGAAGAAATAAAGAATCATTTTGGTTACAAAATCAATTGACGCTATCGAAGTTGCCAGCACTATTTCACCTGTAAGGAAATAAGATACTATTAAAGTATCAAGGGTTCCTATTATCCTCCAACTAACTGCTTTTGCAATACTGCGCACAGGTTTCTCAGAAGACTTATCATCACGATATGTTGTCTTTTGTGTAGCTACTTTGTCTAATATCATTTGATCTACAATCATTTTTTTTAAATTCTATTACCCTATCGGATTAGTAGATTATTGAACAAATGTATATATAAAATTTTATATTCAGAACACTTTAGTCGATTTTTATTGAATTACTAACAAATCGGATATTATTTAAGTAATATGATTGCTAATAGCGATTATTTGTACTGATTACTAATTTTACGAAATACAACTTGAACAATATCTAGAACAAAAACTACGTTTAAGAACCTAGATCAATACTAACAAAATAAATATCATGATGAAAAAATTTGCCCTATTCTTATTTTTGGCCACAACGACTTTGTTCGTTTCTTGTAGTGATGATGATGAAGATCCAATTGAAATAGACCAATCAATAATACCAGGAACTTGGAATTTGACAGATATAAGATCTGAAAATGGTCAAGCTACCGCCACAGTACAGGGTATTCCATTAAGCGGAGATTATAGTGTAACTGGTAAAGATTATACAGCTACGGCTACATTTACAACATCAGATTCAGAAAACGAGCCCAATACAGTAACAGGTTCTGGAGGTTTCACATTGGTTGCAAGTTTTTCACTACCTACACAGGATCCAATTGAGGTTGAACAAAATGTCCCAGACCTAATAGGTGCAGGAGAATGGACCGTGAGTGGAAATACACTTTCAATAACTGTACAACAAGAAACCACATCTTATGAAATAACTGCATTGACAGCACAATCTATGACATTAAAAATAACAATAGACGAAGACACAACTGTGGATATAGGAGGAGATAGTGTTCCTGTATCTATAACTGGTGATCAATTTTTTGTACTAACCAAGCAATAAAATTTAATATTCTTATTAATAAAAAAAGCAGCTTTTAATTTCCAGCTGCTTTTTTATTATAATTTCTTTAGAGCTTGGTCGATATCATTGATAATATCATCAATATGCTCTAATCCTACAGAACATCGAACCATACCATCGGTTATACCTACTACATTTTTATCCTCATCTGCCAATTTACTATGCGTTGTTGAAGCAGGATGTGTGACAATCGTTCTTGTATCACCAAGATTTGCGGATAATGAGCACATTTTTACACTATCAAAAAAAGTTTTCCCAGCTTTCACCCCTCCCTTTATTTCAAAAGCTGCTATGTTGCCCCCTAATTTCATCTGTTTCTTGGCAATTTCATATTGAGGATGAGATTTCAAAAATGGATACTTCACCCAATTTACTTTGGGATGAGCCTCCAAAAACGTAGCTAGTTTCAGTGCATTCTCACAATGGCGATCTGCCCTTACAGCCAAAGTTTCCAAGCTTTTTGACAATACCCAGGCATTAAATGGAGACAACGCCGGCCCTGTGTTACGAGAGAATAAATAAATCTCTCTAATTAATTCTTTTCTTCCAACAGTTACACCTCCCAAAACTCTTCCTTGTCCATCAATTAATTTGGTCGCAGAGTGAATTACAAGATCAGCTCCAAACTTTATTGGATTTTGTAAATAAGGTGTTGCAAAACAATTATCGATAATCAAAAGCAGGTTGTGTTTTTTTGCAATTTTGCCCAAAAATTCTAAATCAAGGATATCTACCCCAGGATTTGTTGGAGACTCTGCATAAATAATTTTGGTATTGGACTTGATTAAATCTTCTACTTTTTCAACCTCATCAACTTTGAAGTAACTCGTTTCTATGTTCCACTTTGGAAAATATTTGGTAAACAAGGTATGTGTTGATCCAAAAACTGATCTAGCCGAAATAATATGGTCTCCAGCATCAAGTAAAGCCGCAAAAGTCGAAAACACAGCCGCCATACCAGTAGCAAAAGCGTAACCATCTTCTGCGCCTTCAAGTTTACAAATCTTGTCTACAAACTCGGTTGTATTTGGATTACTAAATCGACTATAAAGATTACGTTCTTTTTCTTCGGCAAAGGCTGCTCTCATCTCTTCAGAATCCTCAAAAACAAATCCCGATGTGAGATACATCGGTGTAGAATGCTCTAGAAATTGCGTTTTGTCTGTCTGTGTTCTTACGGCTTGTGTTTCAAAATGGTAACTTTTTTTAATCATACTTCTTCATTATTAACCACCACTTTGTATTTTATTTCTGCAGTAGGCTCAAGTGTTTTGGAAACCGAACAATATTTTTCAAAAGATAGTTGCGCTGCTCTTTTTGCTTTCTCTGGAGCAATATTTCCTTCTAAAAACACGGTTACATCAATTTCTTTAAAGGGTTTTGCCCCATCAATTTCAATACGTGTACCATCTACTTCGGCTCTATAATCCGTAATTTCTTGTCGTTGTTTCTTTAATATCGAAATAACATCAATAGCGCTACAACCAGCTACACCCATCAGCACATATTCCATTGGACTAGGAGCCAGATCATGGCCCCCTACTTCTGCCTTACTATCAATATGTGTAACATGGCCTCTTTCATTTTTTAATTCGAAATGATAGTCGTTGTCTATTCTTTTTAACTGTATTTTCACACGTTTAAATTTTAATAATTATTTAAAAATTGCTTCACAAAAGAGAATGTTTAAAACTCTTAATGTTCGTTTCATGATTTATTTATTGTTTATTCTCGATCTGCTAGTCGCAATATATCACCAAAAACTCCTCGCGCTGTTACAGCGGCACCTGCTCCTGCACCCTGTATTACGATAGGTTGATCTCCATACGACTCTGTATAAATCTCAAAGATTGAGTCGGATCCTTTTACTTGTCCTAACGCACTACTTTTGGGCACCGAAACCAACTTTACATCAAGGTTCCCTTTCTGTTGTGATAAATCCCCCCAAAGATCACCAATATATCTTAAAACACAACCCGGTTTTTGCTCTTCTTTAACTTTCTGATATACCTCATTTAGCTCTGGTAGCCGTTTTAAAAACGAAGACGTTTCCCCTGTTCTTAGATATTCTGGAATCAAATTTTGGATACTCACATCTTCAAATTCATTGCTTAAATCTAGCTCTCTAGCCAGAATCAATAATTTTCTAGCTACATCATTACCACAGAGGTCTTCTCTTGGATCTGGTTCTGTAAACCCTTTATCTATTGCTTCTTGTAACACTTCGCTAAACTGTCTTTCTTCAGAAGAAAATGTGTTAAACAAGTAACTTAACGAACCCGAAAAAATTCCTTTAATTCTAGTAATATTTTCTCCAGAAAGATGGAGTAATTTTATCGTATCTATTAATGGCAAACCCGCTCCAACATTGGTTTCATATAAATATTGTTTTTGATTTTTGTCCAGTTTTGCCCTTAACTCTTTGTAAAAATCAAAACTTAGCGTATTAGCAACTTTGTTTGAAGAAACAAGATCAAAACCATGAGTTACCAATGGAATATAATTTTTGGTAAAATCTACACTAGCCGTATTATCAATAGCTATTAAATTCTCAAGGTGATGCTCGTCTGCAAATTTGATTATATCTTCTATTGTATATGATTTTCCTTCTTTATCTATTTTTGCTTTCCAATCTGTATCAATTCCGTCCTTATCAAACACTACTTTTTTAGAATTTGCTACTGTAAAAATATTCAGGACAATGTTTTTCCTTTTTTCAATTTGTTTTGCCGATTGCAACATTTGATCTATAAGCGTACCTCCAACGAGTCCGTGACCAAATATGGCCAGATTTACTTTTTTCGAAATTTCGAAAATTTCGCCATGAATAACATTTAAAGCTCGATGTAATTGAGCTTTTCGCACCACCAAACTTACATTTTTACCGTTTACGGTATTATTGAACAGTAATGGTGTTATTTGATTTTTAATCAAAGCATTATATGGTTTGTGAAATGTACTTAGATCTTGCCCCACAATTGAAACCACAGACACTTCGTCTTCAATGGATATAGCACTTACATCATGTTTTTGAAAATCTGCTTCAAACTCCTGTTCAAGCACATCTTTTGCTTCTTTGGACTTATCTGCGTTTACTACAAATCCAATTCCTCTTTCTGAAGATCCCTGCGAAATGAAACTTACGTTAATATTTTTATGCGCCAGTGCTCTAAAAATTCTAGCATCTACTCCTACTTTACCTAAAAGCCCTCGGCCTTGAAGATTTATAAGCGCTACATTTTCTAATACAGAAAGTGATTTTATTCCTTTCTCTCTTACTTCAGAAGTAATTACTGTCCCTTCACTATCACGATCAAATGTATTTAATATTCGTAATGGAATGTTCTTTTCGATTAACGGAATAATGGTTTTTGCATGTAATATATTTGCCCCGAAGTATGCTAATTCATTGGCTTCATTAAACGAAAGTTGTTCAATTTTTTTTGCCCCTGGAACCAAATCTGGATTTGCGGTATAAATTCCATTTACATGCGTATAACTTTGAAGTTCTTCGGCTTCCAAATAATTAGCAAGCAATGAAGCGGTATAATTGCTTCCGTTTCTCCCTAGGGTTGTGGTTTCCTTTTTGGTATTTGAAGCAATAAAGCCTGTAACCACATTTACGGTACTTCCGTTATACTTCTGAAAGTGAGTAATTACATTCTTTTTTGACAAATCATTGAGTGGTTGAGCCTCACCAAACTGCTCATCGGTTTTAATCAACTCTCTTGCATCTGTAAAGTTTGCTTTTATGTTTTTTTTCTGAAGTAATTGCGTGACTAATTTTGCCGAAATCACTTCTCCTTGAGATAACACCTGATCTTTTATCCTTTTGCTATAGTCCCCTAGTAAAGATACCCCCTCGAAAAGTTTGTCCAGCGTATTAAACTCACTATCAAAATTAGTATTTTCAAAATCTTCAATTTGATAATTCTTAAAGGCATTCAATTGATCCTTATAATTTTCATTCTTACTCGCCTTTTCAAGAATTTCTTCGAGTTCATCAGTACTATTTCCTCTTGCCGAAAGGACAACGGTTATCTTTTCTCCATTTTTTACTTTATCATGTATAATATCTACAACGGTATGAATTCCTTTTCCGTTGGCCAATGACTTTCCTCCAAACTTTAAAATTTTCATTTCTCTTTTGTTTTAAAAAACATCTTTCAACAATGCACTAAGTTGTTCAAACTCGATTAAGAAAGCATCGTGTCCATGAACAGAATTGATGATGCCATGAGTAACATTTTGCTTTACTTTTCTTATTTCTTGATATGTAATTTTGTCTTCTGTTTCTGTAAAAAACACATCTGAATCGACACTTATGAGATGAATGTTAGATTGAATTGTTTTTACAACCTCTAAAAAATCATTTCCTCCCTCGGTAATATCGATATTGGCCAAAATGTAATTAAGCTCTTTATATGCAGACAAAGTGAACCTTTTATTCAACTTCTCGCCATGATGCAATAGCCAACTTTCGATGTTAAACATATTTTTTTCTTCATTATAGGTGCGATTAAACTTTTGCTTAAAAGACTGCGGGGATCTATAAATAAGCATTGCATGAAGCCTTGCATCATGTACTGGATTCTTCGAGTTCAATAATATTTGCTCTTGCACAAGGCAATTTGCTTTGAGCCAATCTGTAGATTTCCAATCACAGGCAACAGGAATCAAATGCTCTATTAGATTGGGTTTTAGGGCAGCTAGTTCCCAAGCAATTCCACCGCCAACAGACCCCCCTATAACCGCATGTAATTTTTCGATTTTAAGGACTTCCAGACCTTTTGAAAAAATGTTGGCAATATCTCTTGCATTGAACATTTTGTAATCATCAATCAGGTTTTCTTTAACTCCATCATATCCATTTCCTGGTATATTAAAAGAAAGCACGGTATAGTGATTTGTATCTATACATTTCCCTTTACCAATCAAACCATTCCACCACCCATCTTGACCGCACACTCTAGAGTTACCTGTAAGTGCGTGATTCACCAGCACCACAGGCGCTTCGAACAACTGTTTACCAAAAACCTCATAGGTTAAGGAAATAGTATCGATACCCTTACCCTTTACAGTTGTAAAGTTTGAAATGTTTATTTTTTGAAGCATAAGAAGTCCCTACTATTATTTAACTTTTTCGTTCACTTTTGCAAAAGCAGCTTTTAAATCATTTTTAAGATCTTCAAGATCCTCTAGTCCCACAGACAGTCTAATCAAATCTTGGGTAACTCCTGTAGATTCTTGTTGTTCCTCAGTAAGTTGTTGATGAGTTGTACTTGCCGGATGAATAATTAAAGATTTAGAATCCCCAATATTGGCAAGTAATGAAAATATTTTGGTTTCGTCGGCAACAGTCTTTGCAGAGTCAAACCCTCCTTTTATACCAAAAGTGATTATACCACTTTGTCCTTTGGGGAGGTATTCTTTGGCCAAATCGTGATATGAATCATTTTCTAGCCCAGGATACTTCACCCAAGTCACTTCGTTCTGTTGTTCTAACCACTTTGCAAGGTCTAACGCATTTTCACTATGTTTTTTGATTCTTATTTCCAAGGTTTCTAAACCTTGTAAAATCTGGAAGGCATTAAAAGGGCTTAATGCCGCACCGTGATCTCGCAAGCCTTCTATTCTCACTTTTGCAATAAACGCAGCAGCACCCAGAGCATCGTGATACACTAGCCCATGATATCCCAGTGAAGGCTCGGTAAATTCAGGAAATTTACCACTGGACCAATCAAAAGTACCAGCATCAATAATTACACCCCCAAGAGATGTCCCATTACCCGAAATGTATTTGGTAAGTGAGTGAATAACAATATTGGCTCCATATTCGATAGGATTTAATAATGCAGGTGTTGCCACCGTATTATCGACAATCAAAGGAACTTTATACGCTTTCGCTTCTACCGAAATTGCTTTTAAATCAAGTACGTCGAGTTTAGGGTTCCCTAGTGACTCAACAAAAAATACACGTGTATTTTCTTGTACAGCTTCTTTAAAGTTGTCTGCATCAGAAGGATCCACAAATGTGGTCGTGATTCCAAATCTAGGCAAGGTAACATTTAGAAGATTGTATGTGCCTCCATACAAACTATTAGAAGCAACAATATGATCTCCAGATTTTAATAGTGTTAGTAAAGTAGTATTGATAGCAGCTGTACCCGATGCCGTTACTACGGCAGCAATACCACCTTCTAATGCCGCCAAACGTTGCTCTAATATATCATTGGTAGGATTATTTAATCTGGTATAAATAAAACCTGTTTCAGACAGGTTAAACAGATTCGCTGCATGATCTGCGTCGTTAAAAACATACGAGGTAGTTTGATAAATAGGTACTGCTCGTGTACCTCCGTTTGCAGTAACATCGTGACCCGCATGTAAAGCTCCTGTTGCAAATTTTTGAGTACTCATAATTTTCTAATTTAAATTTTAGTGATTAATAAAATTCAAATACATCAAACACTAAATTATTAAGTGAATAGAAATAGAAAATTAAAAAGAAAGGAAGCAACAATTACAATAAAGCAATTGTGACGAGTTATCTTTTCTCGATATAAATCGAGATAGAATTTAGCACCTTCTTTAATGATAAAGGGTTGCTAAGGTTTCACAGGGTCTATTCCCTCCACCTTTCTTAATAACTATCTAAAAATGTATAAGAAACTTGAGACAAAGCTAGTAATTATTTTTAAACCAAAACAAGTTTGACTGTAAAATTGTCTTTTTGAGAAAAAACGTTGGGAATAGTCCTGTAATAATAAAAGAAAATTAATGATACGTTAAATACTTTTGAGTATTGTCATTTTTTTTACCTTTGCCGAAATATTTTCGGGGATAGATTTGACTGATTGCAACCCTAGCTATCGAACTTTTATGCAGTAAACTAAATATTTACGAATAATGTTCGAGATTCACAAATGCTAAAGCAGTTTGACGAAACATGTTTTTTTGAAAGTTTTGTGTCGCAATCTCGTCTTATCACCTTATTAGTTAAAACAATTACGAATGGCATATTTATTTACTTCAGAAAGTGTATCTGAAGGACATCCAGATAAAGTAGCAGATCAGATTAGTGATGCTTTATTAGACAATTTCTTAGCTTTTGATCCAAGTTCAAAAGTCGCTTGCGAAACACTAGTAACTACAGGTCAGGTAGTATTGGCTGGTGAAGTAAAATCAGAAACATATCTTGATGTACAACAT
Organism: Aquimarina gracilis; assembly: GCF_035285365.1. Classification (NCBI taxonomy): domain Bacteria; kingdom Pseudomonadati; phylum Bacteroidota; class Flavobacteriia; order Flavobacteriales; family Flavobacteriaceae; genus Aquimarina; species Aquimarina gracilis. The sequence goes on from NZ_JAYKLX010000001.1 coordinate 218,326, forward strand.
ATTGCCAGAGAAGTAATTAACAAAATTGGTTATACAAAGGGAGCCTATCAATTTAGTGGTGATTCTTGTGGAGTAATCTCCTTAATTCATGAACAATCTCAGGATATTAATCAAGGTGTAGACAAAGAGATTAAAGAAGAACAAGGAGCAGGAGATCAAGGAATGATGTTTGGATATGCTACAAGTGAAACCGCCAACTATATGCCCTTGGCACTTGACATATCACATAAAATTCTAATTGAATTGGCGAAATTAAGACGTGAAGGAAATGAAATCTCATATCTGCGTCCTGATTCTAAGAGCCAAGTTACCATAGAATATAGTGACGATAATATTCCACAAAGAATAGTTGCAATAGTAGTTTCTACTCAACATGATGATTTTGACAATGATGATGACATAATGCTACAAAAGATCAAGAATGATATCGTTACTATTTTAATGCCCAGAGTAATCGCACAATTACCAGAGTATGTGCAACGATTATTTGACGATAAAATTACGTATCATATCAATCCAACCGGAAAATTTGTAATCGGTGGACCTCATGGAGATACTGGACTTACAGGGAGAAAAATTATCGTTGATACCTACGGAGGCAAAGGAGCTCATGGAGGTGGTGCATTTTCTGGAAAGGATCCTAGTAAAGTAGATCGTTCTGCTGCTTATGCATCTAGACATATAGCAAAGAATTTAGTAGCTGCAGGAGTAGCAAAAGAGGTTTTGGTACAAGTTTCTTATGCGATCGGTGTTGTTGAGCCTACTTCTATTTTTGTAGATACCTATGGTAGCAGTTCATTAGGGTTAACCGACGGTGAGATAGCCAAAAAAGTTAGTGAAATTTTTGATATGCGTCCCGCGGCAATCGAAAAACGCCTTAAATTACGAAATCCGATGTATTTGGAAACAGCAGCCTATGGGCACATGGGTAAAGAACCAAAAACAATTACCAAAGTTTTTGAAAGCCCATATTCTGGGAAAATAGAAAAAGAGGTAGAGCTTTTTACATGGGAAAAACTAGATTATGTAGATAAGGTAAAAAAAGCTTTTAACTTGTAAGCTTTTACACGCCATAATACATTTTATCTGATTTTATAACAATTATGTCGATTTTTGGTTGATGCTTAAAAAAAATGCGGTTTTCCCGCATCTTTAAACCAACTATTATTCTTACTTTTACACCATTAATATTCAAGCACATAATGTGCAAATATCGGGGAATAAATATTGCTTTTTTTGAGTTAAAAAGTATACAATCTGGGAAATATATACTCTGTTGATTCTTAAAAAGAAAAATGAAAAAGAAAATTGTACACTTATCAAAATTTAGGGAAATGAAATTAAAGATTTTAATGACCATTTCATGTTTATGTGTTTGCAGCATATTTTATGGTCAAGATTTTAAAAATGATCTTACTTCGGTAAAAACTATAGATAATCAAATTCAGGAAAATAAATATAGTTCTGATGATGTTTCTGTTACTACCGATAGATTAGTGCTAAAAACTTCAATGGATAATATTTCTAAAAAAGACAAGCAATTTTTTAGCAAAAAAGAATGGAGAAAAATCAAAAAACAACTTCTTAAAAACAAGAAGAGGATTTCAAAAATTGAAGGTGGTATACACACGTACAAAACTATTGATACCATATATGTAGATATTGAATCTTACCCAACAAGGTCCAGTCTATCCGGTTGGTAATTGAAGATTTTACAATATTAAAAATACCCCCAAATAGTGTCTAACTTTTTGGGGGCACTTCATACAAAGCGGTTTTTTTATTTCCTTTTTAAATTTACTGCTGCATTTTTAGGTAATAATCTACAGAATGCTTTCCCGATCCATAAAACAAAAAGAATGCGCAAAGAAGAAATATTATACTGGCTATGATAAGATTTGCCACGTTCATTTCTCCAATGAAATTAATCAAGATCGCTCCAACTAATAATGGAAGTTGTGCCATTACAGACCATCTTGTAAGTAAACCAAAAGCTATTAATATACCCCCGATTAAATGCGCAGGAGCCACATAATGAACTACTATCATAGCTCCGGCAAGGTTTTGAACGGGTTTAATGAGATCAACAAGAATCTGACTATTACTAATAAAATTTATTCCTTTTATAAATAGAAATACTCCTAAAGCAATTCGTAACAGATCCAAAGGGTAATACGTATGTGCATTAGCCCATTTGTTTAACGATTTTATAGTAGGCATAACAAAACAAGTATTGATTAGACCTCTATAAGATACTGATTTTTAAACCAATAAAAAACTTCTATAGATACAAAATCCACATTTGGATTAACCTACCTTCTCACAAAACGTATATTTTTAAGCGTACGAATAATCTCCCTTTTAATATTAGAAATTACCTCGGAGAGGTTAAAATCTATTACTCTGTAAATGTAATTAAACAAAAGATTCAGTTTAAGTTTTAATTCAGTTTCATATTTATAGTAATACAAAACCAAAGAACAAATACCAACTACAAAGAAAATCGCACCTACTGCTGCAGTCAAAGGTGTTAAATCATGATAGAAAAAACGGTTAAGACCTAACCCCAACCAACTTCCATACAGGACAAAAAAATGAATAATATAGATGGACAGGGTTTTTCCTCCAACTTTAGTTATTACTGGATGTGAAACATAATTTCTGCCCAAAATAAAAATAGTGAATAGAACAAGTACGTTGCCTAATCTAATAAACAAAAAATTATTATATGCCACCGATTTAAAAATGGTAATATCTGTTATTCTATATAATATCATAAGAAGGCTTGATGAGCAAAAAATAAGCAGTAACCCTATGATGAGTAATAATGCAGGGGTATAATAATAAAACAAGGGCCGCTTTCCATACTTCAAAAACAAACTTGACATAAAACTACCAAAACATACGTAACCAAACCAAGGAAATAATGTAAATACAGATCCATTTTTATATGTAAAATAATTTGCTAGCGTTTTGGGCAGAAAATCCAGGATAAACGTTTCATAAACGGGTTGTAGGAGAAAAATAACTACTCCCAAACTTAAAACAACCCTTTGAAACAACCTGGAATTGTAACGATACAACATCAAATACACCCCTATTAATAATAATAATGATGTACCTATACATTGTAAAACGTCTACATAGAAAAACGAAGGGTTTAAAGTACCCGTAAACACGGCGTAAAAACTTAAGCGCAACAAATACCCCCAAAAAATCACTTTGATAGCTCTTTTTATTCCTTTTAAAACACGGGGATTATCAAATCCGGTATTCTTCTGTTTTAATAATAAATAAGTAAAAATAAAACCTGTAATTGTAAAAAATGTGGGAGCCGTCATACCTCTAAAATACTCCCATATATTATAAATAGTATTGCTTCTATCTCTGAAAGCGTCGCCCAAAAGCGCATGCACAAAATGCCCTTGAAGCATCATTATAATAGCAAATGCTCGAATTGCATCCAAAAAATGCAATCGACCTGTGGGTTTAGTCATCATTATTGGTTATTGGTTAGTTATGCCCAAAAAACGAATTTTGAGCAGTATTATTGTTTACAAAAAGGCGCAAAGCTAAGCTTTTTAAATTGTTTTAAACTGATTTTTAGCTATTTAAAAAAACCTAGAGATCACTTTGTAAGATTTTACTGCAATAAATATAGATAAAACGAGGGTTTTGATCGTATTTTGAATTTTTCTTCGACCGAAACCATCCACTGATCATTTTCTTTACGGCAATTTAAAAAGGGTTAACACGTTACTTATTAGTACAATTAACCAAAAAATTCAATCTATGAATCCAAAAGTTATCTTGGGAGTTAGAATAGTTTTCGGCTTGGCCATTCTATTCTTTGGGTGCAATAAACTATTTTATTTTATGGATCCCCCTGCTCCTTCTACAAAAATCGCTTCAAGTTTTTTAAAAGTTTTAATATCCTCCAAAACCATGATGCTCGTTGCAATTGTCGAAATCTGTTCGGGAATTGCTCTATTGGCAAATAGGTTCGCTCCTTTAATGATGGTAGTCCTGATGAGTGTATCTGTTAATGCTTTTTTATATCACATTAAACTCGATATTAAAAACTGGTACATTGGAGTTGCTTTTTTAGGTCTTAATATCCTTATGCTATACATTTACAAAGACCGATACAAAGAATTGCTCAAACCACAGTAATTCATCAGGAAAGATGTCTTGTTTAAGACATCTTTTTTTGTTACTATCTTGACAAACAAAGTCTTTAGCCAATAAAATTATCACTTTTGGCATCTTTATTGGTGTTTTACAGTAAACATAAATTTATAAATTATGAAAACTGATCAGTACACCAAATTTATATTCACGATTATAGCTATTTGTCTGGTTATTATAGTAATTAAAGATATTGAATTGATCCCAAAAGCCCATGCGAATAACATTCCGGTAAATAACTATGGCATCGTTCCCGTAAACTCTGATGGCTCTATAAATGTGCGATTAATTTCTACAGATGAGATTAGCGTAAACATTAAAAGCATCGACACCTACGATAAACTAAAAGTTGATCTTAATAGCATTAGTACCGATGATGAATTAGATATAAATATTGACGAAGTTGGAGGAAGATTTGTATCTAATGGAGGCCCAATTAAGGTAAAGCTTCAAAATTAATGCTAGTTATTCAAATTATTATGCATCCCTTTTCATCTTACTCATAAAATCTATTATATTTACCCTCAAACTTTGATACAAAACCCCCGAAGAAAAATAATCAAGTATGCATATAGCTATAGCTGGAAATATCGGTGCAGGAAAAACAACTTTGACCCGATTACTTGCTAAACATTATAAATGGGAAGCTCATTTTGAAGATGTATTGGAAAACCCTTATCTAGAGGATTTTTACAATAAGATGGAACGTTGGTCCTTTAATCTTCAGATTTATTTCCTGAATAGCCGTTTTAGGCAAATCCTGGATATTCGACAAAGTGGAAAAGATATTATCCAGGATCGAACCATCTATGAAGATGCTTATATTTTTGCCCCAAACCTGCATGCCATGGGACTAATGACCAATAGGGATTTTGAAAACTATCGATCATTGTTCGATTTGATGGAAGATGTTGTAGAAGGCCCTGACCTTTTAATATATCTAAGAAGTAGTATCCCTAACCTGGTTGCTCAAATCCACAAACGCGGAAGAGAATACGAAAACACCATTAGCATTGATTATTTAAGCAGACTTAATGAACGCTATGAAGCATGGGCTCATGATTACGATAAAGGAAACCTTCTTATTGTAGATGTAGATAATCTAAATTTTGTTGACAACCCAGAGGATCTAGGCAGTGTTATTAGCCGTATTGATGCCGAGTTGCATGGTCTATTCTAAAAAGACTTTAAATTTCTATGGACTTTGTAGAACTATTTCAATTCCTTGAAGAATTACAAAAAAATAATCATAAGGAATGGATGGATGCTAATCGAAAACACTATCACCACATTAGAAATTCGTTTATACAATGGTTAGATGAATTAGATTCAAAATTGACCACTATAGATCCTGATTATTATTCTACACCGGGAAAAAAGGGAATTAACCGTATAAATAACAACCTCCTCTTCCACCCTAATAAACCTATTTACAAAGATCATTTTGGGGCAGGACTTGATCAAAAAACCAAGCAAGGCGATTTTTATATTGAAATTGGACTCTCTCAATGTTTATTGGCTGGTGGATATTGGCGCCCAGAAAGTAAAACATTAAACAGTATAAGAGAAGCTATTGATTATAATGGAGAAGAATTGGTCAACATACTAAACAAAAAAAACTTCAAAAAGACTTTTGGGGGATTATATCCTGATGATGGGATTTTGAAATCAGCTCCTAAAGGCTACCGCTCGGATCATGAGCATATTGACTTACTTAAGCACAAGACATTTGCAGTAGTCCATGAACTAGATAAAACAGATGTTTTTAAAGATAATTTCACCGAAAAAGTTATCGAAATTTATAAAGAAATGCTCCCATTTAGGCGATACTTAAGGCAAGCCGTAACCGTATAGATCTAAAAGCTATAAAAATTAGCTTGAAACTTCATTTATTTTTTCATTCAGATATTCTGTAATAACTGAAGTTGCTCCGGTATTGCTATTTATAAAATGTCCAGCAATCATACCAGTCTTTTCTCTAAACTTCTTATCATCTACCAACTTATGCATGATTTTAGAAAATTCATCTGAACTGGAAACCGAAAACAAACCAGCTAATTTCTGAAGTTGTTTTGCTTCTCTGAATTTTTCAAAATTTTTACCAATAACAATCGGAATCCCAAAAGTAGCGGGTTCAAGAATATTATGAAGTCCCCCGGTTCCCATAGCGCCACCCACATACGCAATATCTCCGTAGCTATATACCCGAGAAAGATATCCAATAGTATTCATGACAAATACCTGATATTCTTTAAGACCCTTATTTTCTTTTTCAGAGTATAAAATAGTCTTTTTATGAATCTTTTGCTTCAAAGTTTGTGTGCTACTATCTTTAATTTCATGAGGAGCAATAATAAAACACACTTCATTAGAAGCATTGTTTACAAAATCTATAAATATTTCTTCATCTTCGGGCCATGAGCTACCAAAAACAATACACAATCGATTATTAATAAATTCAGAAATAAAATCTACATGATTGTTCATTTCAATCTGGTGAGATACTCTATCAAAACGTGTATCCCCACTTAGGGTTACATTTTTAAAACCCTGACCTTCTATTAATGTTTGCGATATGGTATCCTGAACAAAAAAATGATCAATTGTTTTCAACGCTTTTCTCATAAACCCACCATACCATTTAAAAAAGGCTTGATCTTCTCTAAAAGTTGTAGAAATAAAAACTGTTGGAACCTCTTTACTTTGTAAAACCTTCAAATAATTGGGCCAAAACTCGTATTTCACAAATACCGCTAGTCTAGGATTTGCCAGCTCTACAAATTTTCTTGCTTTCGCTTTGGTATCCATAGGTAAATAAACAAGAACATCTGCCAGCGTACTATTTTTCTTTGCTTCATATCCTGATGGTGAAAAGAAAGTAACCAGTAATTTATGATCAGGATGATTCTTTTTTAATTCTTCCATTACGGGTACCCCTTGCTCGTACTCACCTAAAGACGCGCAATGAAACCAAAGAACTCGATCTTCTGAAGTGATATTTTCTTTCAAAGTAGCATAAACTGACTTCCTTCCATCAATAAACAGTTTAAGTTTCTTACTGAATAATCCCGAAATCGGAAGCACAAAATTAAAAAGGCCAATAAGAATGTTGTATAGCAAACCCAAAGCATTGATTTTAATGAGTTGCTAAAATACACCTCTTTATTGTAATACAATACTTAAATCTTTAAAAGAACTTTTGTGTAAAAATTAATCATTAATCAATATTTTATCAATAAAACAAAATTAAAACAATAATAATTGTTAAAAAATTAGTAATTTGATACCTAATATTACACAAACTCATCAACTATGAAATTAAAAACTACTTTAATTGCATTATTCTCATATGCATTCTTGTTTTCTCAGAGTTTTCTAGAAGTTCAACTCCCTACTCCAGATAAATTAAGCCCATTGTTTATAGGTTCCATAATAAAATCTACAATTCATTATGGTGCTGCTCCTCCAAATTATAACGGAAAAGTAATTATTTTCAATCACGGATACATAGATCTTAACCAAGGGCAATTTTTATTTGACAATTCATTTTATGAAGACACTTATAATGAAGGATATCAAGCAGTTTTTGTAGCTACTACTCGAGGAGAGGGTATTTGGGTTAATGGAAAATTACTTGCAGAATCTATTGATATCGTTACAGATAAATATAATGTCCCTCAAGTATATTTAGTAGGGCATAGTAATGGTGGAAAAGCCTCTGAGGCTGCTATGTTCCAATACGGTAAAAAAGATAAGGTCACCAAAGCATTTGCTCTGGGCACTCCCTTTTGGGGAACTTATCTTGCCGACATATCTCAAATGCCATGGTTAAATTGGGCCTGGCGATTAACCGGGCTTAACGAAGGTGCTAGAACATCTACTACATATTATTGTCGTGATGTGGTTCGCCCTTTACTTGACAATCACCCAAACAACGAGCCAGAAAAATTTGTAGTACTGGGCGCTTCAGGTTTTTATAAAGGATCAACCCTTGCTGCAGCTGCCTTTTTGGTTACAGGAGGAATTTTGTTTCCAATACAAGGCGCCAATGATGGAGTAGCCCCATACAGTAGTACATTACGACCAGGAGCCGAATTTGTATTTGAAAAAAATGATTCCCGTGCCATTTTTGATCATTTGGATGTTGGGCTGGGACAATTTAGCTGGCCTTACATAAAATCTTACATAGAAAATAGAGCCCAAAAAAGTAATGCAATTCTTACCAAAAGTAATGCTCTTTCAAAAATAGAAAGCGATTACTATATCATTCATTCAGAAAATGAGTATGATAAAATCGTATTAGATAAAAATTCAAAATATGCCGTAGCCGAAGTGCTGCACCAAAATCCAAAAGCTACTTTTAGCATTTTTGATGCGAACAAGAATTCAAAAACCTTTAAGAGTCATACCACACAAAATCATAGAACTCTTATTTCTGTTATCGATGATAATCTTCAATTGAAAAGCGACTCAAAATTTGCAGCTTTTATCAAACAAGATAACGGAATCAAAATGTCTTTTCAACAAGAAAAAACAGAAAACCATCTAAAGCTAAAAGTTGCTGTTTATTCTTCAAAAAAAGACGTTAAACTTCCTAAGGATATAGCAGTAAGAGGAATACTTGTAAAGACCGCAGAATTAGACGGTTCTCTAACACAAAATATTACTCAAGTAATTCATTTTGATCAAAAAAACAATCTATACTACTATGATACTAAAGATTTAGAAGATGGTGTTTATAGTTTATTTCTAAACTCTGAAAGTAAAGGTAATTTTAGAAGAAGTATCATTTCTGGTTTCACAATAGGAAACATTGATAAAGATATTGGTGTCGAGGAAAATAAAAACTCAATTACACCAGAAAAGGATAAAGTCCAAATTGTACCTAATTCTATCAAAAATGAAGCTTACTTACTTATTAACGCCAAGCTTTTGACAAATAATCTAAACTTAGAAATTTATGACATTACAGGAAAACTGGTAAAGAACTGGAACCAAAAAACAGGATCGACAACACAATATGATATTTCTAAACATATACAATCATTAAATCCTGGAATATACCTTTTAAAAGTAAACAATCTTAAAACCTTAAAATTCGTCAAAAACAATTAAAGTAATTTGTTCTCCCCCTTAGGCAAAGTATCTTCAATCGCGTTCTGCATTAGATACTTTGCCTTATTGTAATTACAACAGAAAATATTCACTTAAAATCACGGCTGGCATTGGCTAAAGTGTCAATATTTTGTACTTTCGTGAGGTTACAATACACACATAGATGAAGAAAATACAAATGGTTGATCTTAAGGGTCAATATGAGCAAATCAAAGAACAAGTAGACTCGTCTGTACTTGATGTTATAAATTCTACAGCCTTTATTAACGGCCCCCAGGTTCATAGTTTTCAAAAAGAGTTAGAAGAATATCTGGATGTTACCCATGTAATTCCGTGTGCCAATGGCACAGATGCTTTGCAAATTGCAATGATGGGACTGGGATTAGAACCAGGAGACGAGGTGATAACCGCCGATTTCACTTTTGCCGCAACCGTAGAGGTTATTGCTTTATTACGGTTAACTCCTGTATTGGTTGATGTAGAACTTGACTCTTTTAATATTGATCCCGAAGCCATTAAAAAAGCAATTACACCAAAAACTAAAGCAATCGTACCCGTTCACTTGTTTGGCCAAGCTGCCAATATGGATGAAATTATGACTATTGCCAAAGAACATAATTTGTATGTTATTGAAGATAATGCACAAGGTATTGGATCTACTTATAAATTTGCAAATAGAAATTCAACCAAAACCGGGGGAATAGGTGATGTAGCTTCGACTTCTTTTTTTCCTTCGAAAAATTTGGGATGCTACGGCGATGGCGGAGCCATCTTTACAAACGACGATGATCTTGCGCACACCATTAGGGGTATTGTTAATCATGGGATGTACAAAAGATATCATCATGATGTTGTAGGTGTTAACTCTAGACTTGACTCTATACAAGCAGCCGTTTTGAGAGCCAAACTCCCAAATTTGGATAGCTATAATAAAGCGCGCAGGGCTGCGGCCAGAAAATATAATGATGCTTTTGCAGGTATTAATAGCATTGTCACCCCAAAAGTAAAAGGGAACAGCTGCAATACCGATGAGAATACTATTTGTGACACTTGTAACTGTCATGTTTTTCATCAATATACCTTAAGAATTACTAATGGTAAACGTGATCAACTTGTACAACACCTAAATGATAAAGGTATTCCATGTGGTGTATATTACCCGATCCCATTACATAGCCAAAAAGCATATCAAGATAGGCGATATAATGAAGCAGATTTCCCTATAACCAATCAACTGGTTAAAGAAGTTGTTTCGTTACCTATGCATACCGAACTAGACAACGACCAAATCGCTTTTATCACCAAAACTGTAATTGATTTTGTAGGTAATTGAGTAATCAAAAAAGAGCTACATTAAGATTTTAGATATATACTATAGTATTTAGTTCCCTTTCGAGTTTTGAGAGGGAACTTTAAATTTATATAATCTTCGTTTCGCCCCTAAATTCACATAACCTATGAGTTTATTTTGTATTTGTTACAATATTTTTGATTATAATCATCCTGAAGTACCTGCATTACCAGAAGCTTATATAGTACATAAAAAAGATGATACCCTGGGGTATATAGAAAAACAAGCTACTGGTGTTACGTTAAAAAGTTATAGCATCTCAACGCTTTCTACTCCACATGTAGAACTTCTCGATATTTGTTCGGACCTAAAGCCTAGTGCATTGGAACAAAAGTTCCTTCCAAAAAATAAAAGAAAAAAAATCAACCTTGGTGAACTTATTGAAGACCCTAAAACAAAGCACGTTGTTTTAAACTATATTAACAAAAAGCTTTCTATTTTCTATTCCTTAATACATAACAACCACTATCCAATAAGCTATAATCAACAAAGAAAAGATCCTGTAGAAATAAACAGACTATTCATAAAAGATACGAGGCTAAAACCTATTTTAGAGTTCACTAAAACTCAAGATGGCATCGAATACGCTTTTTCCTTGACTGATGAAGGAAAAAGAATTGTTCCAAAAAACAACAATATCAAGAAATTACTCAATGAACCTTCTTGGATTGTTTTAAACAAGTATTTACTGCAAATAGAAAACCTTAATGCCAATAAACTAAAACCATTTTTTAATAAAGAAAAAATAACTATCCCAAAAAAACACCTTAAAACTTACCTTGAGAAAGTTATAGTTCCAGTTATAAAGAACATAGATGTTATCACCAACGGTTTCGAGATCATTACCTGCAATACACTAAGCTCTTTCGGTATCGAAATTATACAAGATTTCATTCAAAATAGGTACGTGGCCAAAGTTATATTCGAATATCAACATACAACATTTGAATATCAAAATTCAAAAAACACCGAATCTAACGTCCTTTTTGATGACAATGATAACATAAAGATCATCCAAACCAAAAGAGACCCCAAGGCAGAGCAAAAAATCATCGATATTCTAATCGATATGGGGTTGAAAAAAAATCAGAACTTGCTTTTCGAAACCAATTTTGGGCAAGATCCATATCAAATATTATATTGGCTTACTGCTCATAAATCTGAACTTGAAAAAAGAGGATTTACTATTACTCTTCCAACAATAGAGAACAGAACCGTAAATGTTGCTCCCCATGAAATAACATTTCAAAATCAAAAAGATAATGATTGGTTTGATATTAAAGGAACTGTGAATATTGGAGATTCTACTATTTCTTTTTCAAAGTTTATACCTTATATAAAAACAAACAACAGGTTTTTTCCTATAAATGAAGATCAAATTTTTGTGATTCCGCAAGAATGGATGACGCGGTATAAAAAAGTAGCCGATTTTGGTCGACTAAAAAACCAAAATATAAAAATCGCAAAAAGTAATTACACTTTGCTTAAAAATGTTATCCCGATAGAGGGTGAAATACTACTAGAAGAACCTCCAAAAACATTCACAGCATCCCCAAAATTGAAAGCCACGTTGCGACCTTATCAAAAAGATGGTGTACAATGGTTAATACATCACTATCAAAATAAACTAGGAGCGTGCTTGGCCGATGATATGGGTCTTGGTAAGACCTTGCAAACTATAGCTATGCTACTTTATGCAAAAGAAGAATTAACCCCAGAGAATCAACCTGTGCAAACCGTACGTTTAGACTTATTTAGTGATCCATTAGTAGTAAAAACATATCTAAAAGCCCTTATAGTACTCCCTTCCTCTTTACTATTTAACTGGGCTCAAGAAATTTTGAAGTTTGCACCTCATCTTAACATTGTTAAATATACTGGAGCAAATCGTAAAACACTTACTCCATATTTAGAAACTTATGACATTATTCTTTCTAGCTACAATATCGTATCCAAAGACATCGATACCTTAAAGAAAACCAACTTCAACTATCTTGTAATTGATGAAAGTCAACAAATTAAAAATAAGTCTTCAAAGGTCTTTGGTGCTATAAATAGTATCTCTGCTTCACATAAAATTTCTTTAAGTGGTACACCTATAGAAAATTCATTATCCGATCTATGGTCACAAATGGAGTTTATTAACCCAGGGATATTAGGAAGCCATACTTTCTTTAAGGATTATTTTCAAATTCCGATAGAAAAACATAAAGATCAAGACCGCATTGATGAATTAAAAACCTTAATAGATCCGTTTATCTTAAGAAGAACCAAAGAACAAGTAGCCAAAGATTTACCTGAACTATCAGAACAGATTATCTATACAGAAATGTCTACAGAACAAAATAAGCTGTACGATTCTCAAAAATCAGCGGCCAGAAATCTTCTTTTAGGTATTGATACAATCACAGCAAATAAAGTTCATATCATCAATACCTTAACAAGGTTAAGGCAGCTTGCAAACCACCCAAAACTTCTGGATAACGACACAAAAAATAAATCTGGCAAGTTTATAGATGTAACCAATTATATACAAACCTTGATAAAGTCTAATAAAAAGGTTTTGGTCTTTAGCTCTTTTGTTTCACATCTTGAGGTATATGAAGAATGGTGCAACACTCAAAAAGTATCCTATGTCACCCTGACCGGAGAAACAAAATCTTCAGACCGAGAAAAAGTAGTAACCGAGTTCCAGGAAAATGAAAGTATTTCCATATTCTTCATTTCTTTAAAAGCAGGTGGCGTTGGTCTTAACCTAACCAAGGCTTCCTATGTAATACTATTGGACCCCTGGTGGAACCCCTTTATCGAAAAGCAAGCTATTGCGAGATCGCATCGCATCGGGCAAAAAAACAAAGTAATGGTAACCAGGTTCATTGCTAAAAATACGATAGAAGAAAAAATCTTAAAACTTCAAGAAAAGAAAAAGAATCTATCAGACAACATTATTGACATCAATACCATTCCGGATTATATTGAAAAAGATCTGGCTGACCTATTAAGTTAAAGTCATACCATCAAAAAGACACTAGTATTCTTGGTGTTTTGCCAAACCGATCAATTCCTCTATATTTAGCATAGATAAACACATATTCATACAAATCTCTATGAAATACATATTCATTACGCTAGTAATGCTAATCTGCACTACTACATATTCTCAAGACATCTATCTACAATGTGGAAAACTCATCGACACCAAATCGGGTAAGGTTTTAACTGAAAAAACAGTAGTTGTATCTGGAAATAAAATTATTAAAATTCAGGATGGTTATGTAACCGGAAAAAAAGATGACACCACTATTGATTTAAAGAATAAAACAATAATACCCGGGCTTATCGATATGCATGTACATCTTGAAGGTGAGACGAATCCAAAGGCATATTTGCAAAAATATACCGATAGTGAAGCTGATGTTGCTTTCAACTCTGTCAAATATGCGAAAACCACCTTAATGGCAGGGTTTACAACCGTAAGAGATCTTGGTGGAACTGGCGTAAACATCTCCCTAAAAAAAGCAATTGCCCGAGGAAGAATCGCCGGACCTCGTGTATTTACGGCTGGTAAAGCATTAGCCACCACGGGTGGTCATGCAGACCCTACCAATGGAAGTAAGAGGTCTTTAATCGGGGATCCCGGACCAAAAGAGGGCGTTGTAAATAGTATCGAAGACGCCAAAAAAGCAGTAAGACAACGCTATAAAAATGGAGCCGATCTTATTAAAATTACAGCTACCGGAGGAGTCTTAAGCGTTGCCAAAAGTAGTTCAAACCCACAGTTTACAGTTGAAGAAATTAAAGCAATATGTGAAACTGCAAAGGACTATGGATTCCATGTAGCGGCACATGCTCATGGTGACGAAGGAATGCAAAGAGCCATTCTTGGCGGGGTAAAAACTATCGAACACGGTACACTCATGAGTGAAAAAACTATGGATCTCATGAAGCAGCACAATGCCTATTTGGTACCAACAATAACCGCCGGAAAAGAAGTAACCGAAAAAGCTGCAATCGAAGGATACTATCCGGCAATCATCGTCCCCAAGGCCCTTGAAATTGGTCCGAAAATTCAAAATACGTTCAAAAAAGCTTATGATCGTGGAGTAGGGATCGCTTTCGGTACAGATGCAGGAGTCTTTAAACATGGCCAAAATGGAAAAGAATTTGGTTATATGGTAGAAGCAGGTATGCCTGCTATGGCAGTCCTACAAAGTGCTACCATAACCAACGCCAAAATACTAAATATGGAAGACCAGTTAGGACAAATTGCCGTAGGTTATCTGGCCGACATTGTAGCGGTTAATGAAGACCCAACAAAGAAAATCAGTACAATGGAAAATATTGTATTTGTGATGAAGAACGGCAAAGTTTATAAACAATAAATACATGTAAAACCG
The DNA here is from genome assembly GCF_035285365.1 of Aquimarina gracilis. NCBI lineage: Bacteria > Pseudomonadati > Bacteroidota > Flavobacteriia > Flavobacteriales > Flavobacteriaceae > Aquimarina > Aquimarina gracilis. The sequence goes on from NZ_JAYKLX010000001.1 coordinate 233,377, forward strand.
CCTGTAAGACTTTGAAAAGGTTTTTTTCTTGAAGATTTACAGTGTATAATATTCTTTGTATGAAAAACAACGCGGTCAAAATTATCCAAACTCAAGTATTATCAGACAATTGGTATACACTTCATAAAGTAACTTATGAATACCAAACCAGAAACGGCGACATAAAAACACATATGAGAGAAGCATATGATCGTGGAAATGGAGCTGTAATTCTTCTTTATAATGCAAGTTCAAAAAAAATAATACTTACCAAACAGTTTAGACTTCCAACATATCTTAACGGTAACCAAAGCGGCATGATGATAGAAGCATGTGCCGGATTACTAGATGAAAATGATCCCGAAAATTGTATACGCAAGGAAACTGAAGAAGAAACCGGTTATAAAATTGGCAAAATCAAAAAGGTATTCGAATCGTATATGTCTCCAGGTGCGGTTACAGAAATATTATATTTTTTTATTGCAGAGTATACTCCTGAAATGAAAATAAGTGAAGGTGGAGGACTTGCCGAAGAACAAGAAGATATAGAAGTTGTCGAATTAGACTTTAAAAAAGCCTTAGAAATGATGCAATCCGGAGAAATTAAAGATGCAAAAACCATTATGCTATTGCAATATGCCCAAATACATAATTTGATGTCTTAATTTTGGTAAAGAAGAAAACCATTTTGATACCCCTGCAAAACACTATAAAAGTAGGTATTATCAATATGTAGGTATCTCGAAGCGTCATCAAGGTTATTCAAAGTATCAAATGGTTGACTCCTATCATCCCTAAAGTATTCCTAGGTGTCAAAAAAGTAAGGCGAAGCCCTAAAGAGGTACTTCTAACTACCTTTTTAAAGCATAAGAACCCGTAGAACATAGTTTTTATCCTGTAAATCCTCCCTACAGAGCCATAAAGAATGGGTTACAAGCGCCAATTTATCGTTTCAAAGCCTTGATGTATTACTTCGAAGCTTCAATTTATTGACTCGAACTACCTCTTCCTGATCCAGAACCCCTCTCTTAAAAGGGGTATCCCCTATCAACTAGGGTATTATCCGTTTGTTTATATCAAAAGATATTGTTAATTCGATTTCATGCTCCAAAAAAAGGTAATACTTTTATTTCTGAATTTGTTTATATAACTATATGATTCCTACCAATGAACTTCTGGTTTTTGCTCTTGCTTCATTAGTCATGGTACTATCTCCAGGTCCAAACATGATATATTTAATCTCAAGATCTTTGTCTCAAGGTAAGCAGGCAGGAATTATTTCTTTATTTGGTGTGATATCTGGTTTTATATTCCATATCCTAATGGTTTCTTTTGGATTGACCGCTATATTCTTTGCGGTACCTTATGCCTTTATTATTGTAAAATTTCTTGGAGTTTGCTACTTATTATATTTAGCGTATTCTACACTAAGGTCCGGTAGAAAAAATATATTCGACGGAGATTCTACATTAAAAAAGGATAAACCGATCAAATTATTTAATATCGGATTATTAACCAATGTACTCAATCCCAAAATGGCGTTATTCTATTTATCATTTTTCCCACAGTTTATAAAGCCTGAACATGGATCGATTCTTTCGCAAAGTTTTCAATTAGGTATCATCCAAATCATAATAAGTTTTTGTATTAATCTTCTTATTGTTATTTCTGCAGCCAAAATGGCCATTTGGTTCTCTAAAAATCCAATTTGGATTCGAGTACAAAAATGGTTTATGGCTTCTGTTCTTACAGGTTTGGCAGTAAAAATAGCTTTCGCGAAAGCAAAATAAACATATATGAATCGTCTATATTTATTAACTGCATTAATAGTAATTCTCTTTTTGAGCTGTAAACAGAAGGAAGAAAAACAAGATTTGCCTCCCAAAAGTTCTGGCAACATTGAAAAAACAAAAGAGGATTCTAAAAAATCTACTGCTCAACCCAACGTTATAGTATTAGACAAACAGTTTAAGATAGCCAGATTGAATCGAAATCGTCAGATCAGGATTTATTTGCCGCCTAATTATAAAAATGTAGACAAAAAATACCCCGTATTATACATGCATGATGCCCAAAATCTGTTTGACAACGCAACTTCCTACTCTGGTGAGTGGGGTGTAGATGAAAGTTTGAATGAAGTTGCCAAAAAAACGGGATTGGAATTAATTGTTGTTGGGATCGATAATGGTCAGGAAAAACGAATGAACGAGCTTAGCCCTTGGGAAAACAAAGAGTTTGGAAAAGCCGAAGGTGAAGAATACATGGATTTTATAGTTCATCGAATCAAACCTTATATCGACAATAACTATAGAACATTAACAGATCGAGAAAATACAGCCATTATGGGAAGCTCTATGGGTGGTTTAATTTCTCATTATGCCATATACAAATACCCTAATATTTTTGGTAAGGCGGGTATATTCTCCCCCTCCTATTGGTTTTCTGATGAAGTGTTTAGTTATATCAAAAACAATCCGGTACCTAACGACACACGTTTGTTTTTGTTAGTTGGTCAAAAAGAAGGTGATGGTATGACCGTGAATACACAAAAAATGTACGACCAAATTCTTTCTTCAAAACATCCCAAAGAAAACATAAAGATTATTATAGATCCCAAAGGCAACCACAATGAAGCTTTCTGGAGAGAACAGTTTACGTATACAGTTCATTGGTTGTTTAGGAACAAATAAATTACAATAAAAATGAAAACCATAATAACGGTATTATTATTCCTTTTTACTACAGCAATAACATCCGCTCAAGAGTCTGACCTTTCGATATTTGAGAACTTAACTAATAAAGTTTGGAAAGCCGAAGGTAATTGGGGAGATGGATCAAAGTTTAAACAAGAAATTATCTTCAAATTCGATTTAGACAGCACAATTGTAATTGCCAAATCCAAGGGATTTACCAATAAAGAACAAACAAAATATGGCCCCAGAAATCATGGTATTCGAAAATATGATGTCACCAGCAACACTATAAAATTTTGGGAATTTGATACGTTTGGAGGTCTAACCGAAGGAAAAGTTATAGTAGATGACAAAAATATTCTTTATCAATACCAATATGGAGAATCTATAGTCACCGATATGTGGGAGTTTGTAGATGAAAATACTTATAATTTCAAAGTTGGAAATTATGAAGACGGTACATGGAAGCAAGTATATCTAGAAACACAGTTTAAAGCCAAAAAGACTACAAGTAAAGAATAATAGACTATAAACAACAAAACCATGCAAATCTTAAAGCCAGACTTTACTCGTTTTCAAACTATTAAAGATTTTTCCTACCAAGAAAATTTTCTTGATTTTGAAGGACTGCAAATGCATTATATTGATGAAGGACAAGGAGAAACTATCTTGGCGTTACATGGGGAACCCACTTGGTCTTATTTGTATAGAAAATTTATTCCCGTTTTAAAAAATTATCGTTTTATTGCTCCAGATTTTATTGGCTTTGGGAAATCTGACAAAATTGTTGGAAGAAAAAACTATTCTTTTGACCTTCATTTTAGGTCTTTAGAAAATTTCATTAAAAAACTCGATCTTAATGACATCACCCTTGTCGTACAAGATTGGGGTGGTCTTTTAGGGTTATCTTTATTAGCCAAATATCCTGAAAAGTTTAAAAGAGTAGTTGTTTTGAACACCTTCTTGCCTACAGGAAAGAAAATCTCACTTCCATTCAAGTTATGGCAGATATTTGCCAAATACCACCCTTCATTACCCGTTGGCGGTATTGTTCAATATGCTTCGTATCAAAAATTATCAAAAGAAGTCATTGCTGCCTATAATGCCCCATTTCCTAATAAGGAACACAAAGGTGGTGCCGTTGCTTTCCCTCTTTTGGTGCCGGGTAATCCAAAAGACCCGGCAGTAAAACCTATGAAGAAAGCAAGAGACGTATTATCAAAATGGGGTAAACCTGCACTAGTTCTGTTTTCTGACAAAGACAAAGTTCTTGGTGGGCTGGAAAAATTCTTTTATCGACTTATACCTACAAGTAATGAGCAGGAAAAGATTATCATCAAAAACGCAGGGCATTTTTTACAAGAAGAAAAAGGAGAAGAAATAGCAACCTACATCGATAGGTTTATAAAAGGCGAACTTAAGATTAAATAATACCTGTATTTAGAAAACAAAAAACCTCAAAAAACAAAAGTCTTTGAGGTTAGTAATTATAACTTTTAAAAACTATTATTCTTTAAATGCAGCAATAGCCGTCTCTGCAGATCTATCAATCTTTTTTACCAATCCCGACAATACTTTTCCTGGACCAACCTCGGTAAATAATGTGGCTCCATCGTTTATCATATTTTGTACACTTTGTGTCCATTTTACAGGAGCTGTAAGCTGAGCGATCAAATTTTTCTTTATTTCTGAAGGATCGGTAACAGCTGTTGTAGTCACATTTTGATATACAGCACAGTTCGGTGTATTAAAAGTCGTGGCTTCAATGGCTGCTGCTAGTTCTTCGCGAGCTGGTTCCATAAGTGGGGAATGAAATGCACCTCCCACGGGTAGCACTAATGCTCTTCTGGCTCCTTTTTCCTTCATCCATTCGCATGCTTTGTTAATAGCCTCTACTTCTCCAGAGATTACCAATTGACCGGGACAATTGTAATTTGCAGCCACAACAATTCCTTCAGTTGCCTCACATCCTTCTTCTACCACATTATCGTCTAATCCTAATACTGCAGCCATCGTTGAAGGTTTTAATTCGCATGCCTTTTGCATAGCCATAGCTCTTTTGGAAACCAATTGTAAAGCATCTTCAAAATTAAGTGTTCCATTGGCTACCAAGGCAGAAAATTCTCCTAACGAGTGCCCGGCTACCATATCTGGTTTAAAACTTTCTCCTAACACTTTACTTAAAATCACCGAATGCAAAAAGATTGCAGGCTGGGTAACTTTGGTTTGTTTCAGTTCATCTGCCGTGCCCTCAAACATGATTTTTGTAATCTCGAAACCTAATATATCATTCGCTTTATCAAAAAGTTCTTTGGCTATTTTTGAATTTTCATAAAGGTCCAGACCCATACCTGAAAATTGAGCCCCTTGACCAGGAAATACATATGCGTTCATGTACTGTGAGTTTTAAATTTTGACAAAAATAAGGATTATAAGCTTAACAAATTGTAAAGGCTAAAAATAACGATTCACGATATTTTTAACCTGATTATAATAAGAGCTTCCAAATACATTAAGATGAACCAGAAGGTAATATAATTGAAAAATCGATATTCTATCGTTCCATCCCATTTGCAAAGGAAAAACTTCATTATAAATTTTAAATAATTGTGAATTGAACCCACCAAAAAGATGCATCATGGCAATATCCATTTCTCTTGGCGCATAGGCCACTGCAGGATCGATAAGACATGGCTCTCCTCCTTGACTTACCATATAGTTACCTCGCCACAAATCACCATGAATTAGACTTGAAGCTTCATCTGGTATTTCTTCACTAATATTCTTATAAAAACCGCTTAATCTTGAAAAAGAAAAACCATTTTGAGATGCTATTTTGAATTGAGGTTCTAATCGTTGGGTAATATAAAACTCTGAAGCAGATTCACATATACTATTATATTGCGGAAGACTCCCGATATAGTTGTTTTCTTCTAAGCCAAAATAAGATTCAGTATTTCGATGCAGTCTCCCTAACTGTTTTCCAAAATTCTCCCAAAAGGTAACATTTGACTTAGCTTGATCAATATATTGTAGCATCAAAAATGCTATGTTATCAACTACTCCAATATGTAGAATTTCAGGAACAATAAATGTGCTGGTGTCTTTAAGCTTTTGTAACCCTTGGGCTTCGGTTTCAAACATTTTTGGAAACTTTGATTCCAAATTCAGTTTTACAACGACCTTTTGTTTATCACTTATTAAAAGATATACTGCATTAATATCTCCTCCAGATAGAGGTTTGTTGGCTATGATTTTTTCTGAAAGTAATTCTTCAAAGTGATATATTATATTAGAAGAAAGCACTATTTCCTTTTGTAAGTAAGATATGTAAACGGATGTTTATGTCTTTCATCAATATCATGAAACTCTTCTTTTTCCAGTTTCCAAACATTTGTATCCACTTCTGGGAAAAAAGCATCAGCTTCAAAGTCTGAGTGCACCCTGGTCAATTCGATACAATCTGCATGAGCCAGTCCCATTTGATATATTTCACCTCCACCTATTATAAATGGCTGTTTGTCTCCTTTTGCTTTTTCTAATGCATCTTCCATTGAATGCACAACTATAGCTCCTTCTGCTTGATAAGATTTATTTCTAGTGATAATAATATGCACACGATTGGGAAGCAGCTTGGGGAAAGACTCAAAGGTTTTGCGCCCCATAATAATATGATGCCCCGTAGTAAGTTTTTTGAAACGTTTAAAATCATCAGGTAAATGCCATACAAGATCATTATCTTTTCCTAAAGCATTATTTTCTCCTGCAGCGGCAATCATTGTAATCATTGGTTTGGACTCTTTTAATTCTTCTACAATATCAGAAGCTTTTCCTTTAATAAACTCTTCTTTCTTTTTCACTAGTTCTTCTTTGGGATACATAAGATCAATGTCTTTTTGAATAAGAGCAATTTCTTCCTTTTGCTTTGCCACCAATCGCTCCATTTGTCTATCGGTCCATTCCTGCCCCATAAACGTACTAAACAACCAGACGTTACAAAAATGCAGTACAAATAAAAACGCCCAGCCAATAATCCCTATTACAAACCAATACGTTCCAAAAAATGTAATGTCTTTTCCAAAACCAAATACAAGATTAAGAATAGCCATAAAAAAAGAACCCACTACAAAAATCACAAAATGCTGAAACAACCTTTTCTTTTGCACAATTCGTTTACGCGCATGTTCGTATAAATCGCGTTGTTGAGGATCAATTTGTAAAGCTTCTTTTCTTTTTGAAAACATATTAATGCTAACTTAGTATCGGCAAGTAAAGATATAGTTTTTAACAAAAAGCCCTAAAGGTACTTATGAAGAATTTAAGAAAAGAACTTCCTCTTTTATCTACCACCAATTACTTGAATACTGCTTCCTCTGGCCTATTGTATGATTCTCTTTTAAATTTTAGACAAAATCATGATCAAATGTTTCTGAATAACGGAAGTATTTTTAGAGAAAACCAACAATTTTTCTTGAATAGCGTTCGAAAGACAGTAGCAGAATTCTTTGACAACTCGAAAGGGGATACTGCATTAACTCCCAATTTTTCATTAGGGCTCAACACCATACTAAATGGTCTTCAAAAAAATGAAAAAATACTTTTATTAAACGATGATTATCCATCTATTAATTTTGCGGTAAATAACAAAGGTTTTGAAGTTTGTTATGCAAAAATAGATGACGAATTAGAACATAATATTGAGAAATCAATAAAAAAACACAAGCCGACAGTATTTATCTTCAGTTTGATTCAATACATAAATGGAATTACTATAGATCTTGATTTTCTTAAAGAAATAAAATTGAAGTATCCGGAACTTCTTATCATTGCTGATGCCACACAATTTTGTGGAACCAAAATTTTTAATTTCAGTACTTCGGGTATAGATATTTTGGGATGCAGCGGGTACAAATGGCTTTTGGGTGGTTATGGCAACGGGTTTATATTATTCAAAGAAGGTCTTCTAAAAAAAATCACTCCATCTCACTATGTAGTGGCTTCACAAAATTCTAACTATGACAAATCTTATACGAATTTAATGGCTCGATTCGAATGTGGACACTTGGACACATTCAACTTTGGTAGTTTAAAACACTCATTAGAAATATTGTCAGATATTGGTTTATCAAATATAGAAATGAAAATTAACGAACTGGCTAGTTCTGCAAAAAATCAATTAAATGAACTTAATCTTTTAGAAGAAAAGGTTGTAAAACGAAAATCTCATTCCTCTATTTTTAATATAAAAGGCGATAGTTTTTTATTTGAGAAATTAACAAAACAGAACATAATTACATCTCTACGTGGATCTGGAATACGAATAAGCTTACATTTTTATAACACAAAAGGTGATATCGAAGAATTAATCCACGCACTACATCGTTATCGTTAATAAATATCTGAAAATCTGTCTATTACTTGTTTTATATCTGCTAGATTTGTTTTAATTTAACTATAGTTTATTAACCAACAATTAATTATTAAACATAAATTATGGCGATTACCAAACAATATTTAAAAACAAAACCTATTTGTAAAGTTACTTTTACGGTACCTGCAAAGGATGCCAATAGTGTTAGTGTAGCAGGGGAGTTTAATGAATGGAGCACTGAAGCAACTGTGCTTAAAAAACTAAAAAATGGAAATTTTAAGGGAACAATAAACCTTCCAAAAGATAAGCAGTTCGCATTTAAGTATGTGGTAGACGGTCAATGGACCAATGAAGTAGAAGCCGATGGTTACCAATGGAATGACTTTGCATCTGGCGACAATAGTTTGCTGGTATTATAAACTAATAAATGCTAAGAGAGTTGAGATTGTTTATTAATCTACAATCTCGACTCCTTTCCAAAAAGCGACATAGCCTTTTATTTGTTTGGCCAAATCACTGGTTTCCGGATAATACCAAGCAGCATCTTTATTCTCTTTACCCGATACTTCTACGGTATAATAGGATGCTACACCTTTCCATGGGCAATTGGTATGAGTGTCGCTACTTTTGAAAAATTCTTTTTTAATAGTTTCGGGAGGAAAATAATGATTATTTTCTACAACTTTAGTATCGTTACTCTCTGCTATTACCTGTCCATTCCAAATTGCTTTCATTTTTAAAACTGGGGTTATGTTATTTTTACTACTTTGACTTTTTAATGAGATAGTTCTTATAATCTTCATTTTTATCTGTAAATGATTTTACAATTTCTAATCCTGATTCTTCAGCGAGCCATTTAACAATATCATCATCATATTTCTGAGAAATTTCTGTATGTATACTTTCCCAGGCTTCAAAATGCACTTGTAGCGATAAATCATTAATGTCTACGGTTTGTTTTTCATTACTCACCAAATAACTTTTGGCAGTACCGCTTTCGGGATCGTAAGTTTCCCAATGAATAAATTTATCAAGATCAAAATTCCCATTAAGTTCTTTATTTATTCTTGACAAAACGTTCTTATTAAAAGCTGCGGTTACACCAGTTTTGTCGTTGTAGGCATCCAAAACTTTCTGAGGATGTTTTTTTTGATCAAAACCTATAAAAACCAAATCTTCGGGATGCATTGCTTTGTAAAGTTTCTTCAAAAACTGAATTGCTCTGGGATGTAATAAATTACCAATATTAGACCCCAGAACCATGATCACTTTTTTGCGATCACTCATCTGCCTGAGTCGATCTAATACTTCAAAATATTCTCCTACTTGCCCCTGAGTTTTAACCTGTGGCATTCCTTTGTCCAGATCAGAAACCAATCCATCTATAGCATTTTGACTTATATCAACTGGCATATAAGTAAAATTGTAATTTTTCTCTTGTAATTCTTGTAGCAGTATTTTTGTTTTTTTACCATCACCTGCTCCCAATTCGATTAAATCGAAGCCCTTTTGATACGTATCAAAGCTTTTAACGATTTCTGACTTATTTGCCTTAAATATCTCATATTCTGTTCGTGTAAGATAATATTCTGGCAATGCCATGATCTGTTGAAAAAGCTCATCTCCTACTTCATCATAAAAATACTTGGACGACAAATATTTAGGAAATGCCGTTAAACCTTCGTAAACTTCTTTTTCGAAAGTCGAAATTACTGTCTTTTGTTCTTTGGAGTTCATAAAAATGAGGAGAATTATTTGTCTTTCACGAGTCTAAGCCCAGTGAATTGCCATCTTAGGTGTGGGTGAAAAAAATTACGATATGTTGGTCTTGTGTGATTTTGAGGTGTAGCAACAGAGCCACCTCTAAGTACTTTTTGATTAACCATAAACTTTCCATTATACTCTCCCAATGCTCCTGGAGCTTTTGTATAATTGGGGTATGGAGCGTATGCACTCTCGGTCCATTCCCACCGATCGCCCCATTCAAAATATTGTTGTGCAACTTCCCATTCAAACTCAGTTGGTAGTCGCTGTCCTTTCCATTGAGAAAAAGCAAATGCCTCATAATAGGAAAGATGGGTTACCGGGGCGTCAAGATTTAATTCTTTTAACCCTTGTAATGTATATTGGTAGAATTGCCCATCTATTTCATGCCAATATAATGGGGTTTTTATATTATTTTGACTTATCCAGTCCCAAGCTTCAGCATGCCACAAAAGACTATTTTGATATCCGTTATCATTGATAAATTTCAGGTATTCTCGATTGGACACCAAAACATTACATATTTCGTATTCTTCCAAAAAAACTTTGTGCACTCCTAACTCATTATCATAGCAAAAATCACGTCCTTTATACCCTATTTCATAAATACCTTCTGGAATAGGGATATAGTTGACCTTCGAATTAGAAGCTGGGGTTTCGGTAAATGTTTCGTTATACTTCGGAAACAAAGGATTATTTCCTAAAATAAACTTGATATCGGTTAATAACAATTCTTGATGTTGCTTTTCATGATGAATCCCAATCTGAACCAATTCCCGTATTTTTTCATCGATATTCCCCTCAAGAAAGGTTTGCAAGCGCGAAGTAACATAATCTCTGTATTCATAAACACTGCTCACCGTGGGTCGCGAGAGGTTACCTCTATTGGTTCTAATCACCCTTTTACCTACACTTTCATAATAACTATTAAAAACATAAGCATATTCGGGATGAAAACGTTTATAGGAAGTATCATATTTTGAAAGAATAAACTCTTCAAAAAACCAGGTAGTATGCCCTAAGTGCCACTTTGGAGGCGAAACATCTACGACAGGCTGGACTACATAATCTTCTATTTCCAGAGGAGCACAAATTTCTTCAGTATCAGAACGAGTTTTAAGAAATGAGGTAATTAAAGTATCGGTAATTATCATAAAAAAAAGTGCATTCGATTTACGAATACACTCAAATTTACTGATTTTTATTTTTATCAAACCTTAAGTAAGGTTAATCCAATGTTAAAATAAGAAGTCTCCTACTGAGGTTTTCTGAATGTTATCGGAACAGAATAGGCAACAGATATTGGTTTATTACCCCATTTTGCGGGTTTCATTTTAGGAATCGCTCTAATCATTCTAATTGCTTCCTGTTGTAGGTATCTATGCGCACCTGTAACCTCTATTACCTCTACTTTACCTTTTTGATTTACAATAAATTCTACAGTAACCGTTCCTGTTAATCCAAGTGGCACTGCCACCTCAGGGTATTCAAATGTCGCAAAAATATGCTTTCTAAGCTTTTGATCGAAACATTGTGCCGGAGTTTGTCGAGACGCATTAGCACATTTAGGCCAAATTGGCGTAATTCCCTTTTCATTTGCACTTTCCTGAGACAATACAATACCATCTTGCGAAAATGAAAAACTCGAAAGTAATATAGCTAATAATAGTAATAGTCTTTTCATAGGTTAAAATTTTAAATTGGGGTTAAACCGCCACCGCTCCCTTGATATGAGGGTGCGGATCATAGTCTATTAATTTAAAATCATCAAAAACGAAGCCAAAAATATCTTTCACCTCTGGATTGATTATGATTTTAGGCAATTTTCTGGGCTCTCTAGAAAGTTGTAATTCCAATTGTTCCATATGATTGTTATAGATATGAGCATCACCAAAAGTATGTATAAACTCTCCTGCTTCATAACCACAAACCTGTGCCATCATCATAGTAAATAAAGCATAAGATGCTATATTAAAAGGCACGCCTAGAAATATATCTGCGCTACGTTGATATAATTGGCAGGACAATTTACCATCGGCAACATAAAATTGAAAAAAAGCATGACAAGGGGGTAATGCAGCTTTACCATTGGCAACATTATCTGAAAAAGATTTTGACGTATCAGGCATCACACTTGGATTCCAGGCAGAAACCAACATTCGTCTACTATCTGGATTGTGTTTTAGTGTTTCTACAATATCTTTAATCTGATCGATTTCGTCATTATTCCAATTACGCCATTGATGCCCATATACCGGCCCTAAATCTCCATTTTCATCGGCCCATTCATTCCAAATACGAACACCATTTTCTTTCAAATAATTTACATTGGTATCTCCCTTTAGGAACCATAAAAGTTCATAAATAATGGATTTTAAGTGTAGTTTTTTGGTAGTCACCATTGGAAATCCTTCGCTCAGATCAAAACGCATTTGATACCCAAAAACACTTTTTGTTCCTGTTCCAGTTCGATCTTCTTTTGCGTTTCCATTCTCAATTACATGACGCACAAGATCTAAATATTGCTTCATACTCCTCCTACAAGTTTACGTTGATAGTTTGTTTAAAGTTTAATAAGTGCTTTTCAAATATACAAAAAATAGGTTTCTGGATATGGTTTAACCCTAAGATTATAAAATAGTTATCAAAGGGTTGTTAATATTATATTTTTAATAAAATACCTTGGTAATTTTTATCCAATAATCATTCCTGCAATAGTTGCAGACAACAATGAAGCGATTGTGCCACCAATTAAAGCTTTCATTCCAAATTCGGAAAGGGTTTTTCTTTGTCCTGGTGCAAGTGATCCAATCCCTCCTATTTGTATTCCTATTGAGGCAAAATTTGCGAACCCACACAACATATAGGTAGCCATAATTACCGATTTATTATAGGTAAGATGCGTTGCATTTGTTACATTTTTTAAATCCGCTAATTGTATATAGCCAACAAACTCGCTCGCTGCCAGTTTTATCCCCAGGAGTTGACCCATTAAAGCGATGTCTTCTTTGGCGACTCCAATAAGCCACATTAATGGAGCAAAAAGATAGCCCAAAATAAGTTCGAGAGATAAGCTTTGGTATGCTGTGTTTGATGCTATCCAAGCGTTTACAGAAGTGATATCTCCAATCCAGCTTAATATACCATTCAGCATGGCAATAAAGGCTACAAACACTAACAACATAGCGCCAACATTTACAGCCAGTCTTAAGCCTTCAGTTGTTCCATTTGCTATAGCGTCTAAAATATTCGACCCTATTTTTTCTGAAGAAACATGAACATCTGTATTAATTTCTTCTGTTTGCGGAAATAGTATTTTAGAAATTACAATTGCTCCAGGAGCTGCCATTACTGATGCTGCTAATAGGTGTTTTGCAAATTGTAATCGTAAAACGGGGTCGTCACCTCCTAAAAATCCGATATAAGCTGCAAGTACAGCTCCAGCAACAGTGGCCATACCACCGATCATAACCAATAGCATTTCAGACTTATTCATCTTTTCTAAATACGCCTTTATCAATAGAGGTGCTTCGGTTTGGCCTAAAAAGATGTTACCTGCCACACTTAAACTTTCTGCCCCAGATATCTTTAGTGCTTTTGTTAACAACCAAGCCAAGCCTTTTACTACTTTTTGAATAATCCCTAAATAAAATAATAAGGAGGTTAAAGCTGAAAAGAATATAATCGTTGGTAATACTTGAAAAGCAAATATAAAACCAAAGGTGTCCATGTCTACAACCAAACCTTCAAACAGAAATTTACTCCCTGCTCTAGTAAAATCTAAAACACTAACAAATAGACTTCCAACCCATTCAAATATCGTTTGAACAAGCGGCACTTTTAAAACTCCAATGGCAATTATTAACTGAAACCCGACACCTAATCCAACTGTTTTCCAATTAATAGCTTTTCGGTTACTACTGAATAAGTATGCAATCACCAGAAGCACTAACATTCCTAGTAAACCTCGCCATAAACTACTGAAAGAAAATCCCTGATTAGGCACCAATTGATTAACTTCTTGAGTTTCTGGTAAAGAAATTATCTCTTTTTGAGAAACCAAAGAGTAGGTGTTTCTATTTTTTGACAATACCAATGTCGAATCGGTAAGTGTTTTTATTTTGTATTTTATAATTGAATCTTCAGCAATTTCTGGAAATAACAACAAAACATTATTCTGACGTAAATAATCCCCTTTAAGAGTTTTTTTATCTTTTAAAAGGTAAGAAAAAGTACCATCAACAAATTCGAAGTAGTTATTTTTTTTGGTTTCGAAGGACTGTTCTGAAGATTCTTCGGTATGGTCGAAAGTCCATTTTTTCTCAATGGATTGTGCTGTTAAAGTAGTACATACAGATAATGAAAATAGAAAAGTAAATAATACTCTCTTCATAGAAATTGAAATCATTTAAAAATATAATTTAGATTCCCTTAAGAAGTGTGTGAATGCAACTAACAAAACTTATCCGCGTTTAGAAATTTCGTCTCTGATTCTGGCAGCTAGCTCATAATCTTCATTGGCTACAGCTTGATCCAACATCTTATTTAATTCCTCTAGTGACAGATCTTTATAGCTAGTTTCTTTACCAACCATTTCAACATCTTCAGACACTAGCTCATCTACCAACAAGCTTTCGGGATCGTTTTCGTCTTCTTTTTTAGGGTTTACTTTGAGGTAAATACCAGCTTGATCTAGGATATTTTTATAAGTAAATATTGGAGCTTGAAAGCGTAAAGCCAATGCAATTGCATCACTTGTTCTGGCATCAATGATTTCTTCAATTTTATCACGCTCGCAGATGATACTCGAATAAAAAACTCCATCAACAAGCTTGTGAATAATTACTTGTTTGACTAAAATATCAAAACGATCTGCAAAGTTTTTAAAAAGATCATGCGTTAAGGGTCTAGGAGGTTTTATTTCTTTTTCTAAAGCTATTGCTATAGATTGTGCTTCAAAAGCGCCAATTACTATAGGTAGCTTTCTTTCTCCATCCACTTCACTTAAAATTAGTGCGTATGCCCCATTCTGGGTTTGACTGTAAGATATTCCTTTTATGTTCAGTCGAACTAAACTCATATTGCTCTCAATAAAAAAAGGCTGTTTGAACATGCGGACTTTTACCAAAGTTCAAACAGCCCTTAATTGGGCACAATTTATGAAAATTATGCGTTATTCGACTTAAATTCCTTTAATTTTTCGATAAGTTTAGGGACTACTTCAAAGGCGTCTCCTACGATTCCGTAGTCTGCGGCTTTAAAGAAAGGAGCTTCGGGATCATTATTTATAACAACCTTAACCTTACTTGCATTAATTCCAGCAAGGTGCTGAATAGCTCCAGAAACCCCTATTGCGATATACAAATTGGACGCTACAGGTTTTCCTGTTTGCCCTACGTGTTCGCTATGTGGTCTCCAACCCATATCACTTACAGGCTTTGAACAAGCAGTTGCTGCCCCTAGAACATCGGCCAGATCTTCAATCATATTCCAATTTTCGGGCCCTTTAAGGCCGCGTCCCCCAGACACTACAATTTCTGCATCGGCAATAGAAACCTTATCTGTAGCTTTATCAACCGCGGTTACATTTACACCAAAATCTGCATCAGAAAGAGCGGGTTCAAATGCTTCAGCTGTAGCTGCACCTGAATTTTCTTTTAAACCAAATGCATTATTCGACAATCCTACCACTTTAACATCTGTAGAAATTTCTGTAATATTGAATGCTTTGTTTGTAAATGCAGTACGTTTTACTTTAAATGGAGCTGCACTTTCTGGCAAGGCAACAACATTTGAAGCATAACCGGCATCAAGATTTACTGCCAATAAAGGAGCTAAAAATTTACTATCAGCCGAAGAGCTTACCACAACCACCTTGGCTCCTTCTTTTTCTGCAGCTTGTTTTAAGGCATCAGCATACGCTTTTGCATTAAAAGTAGCTAACTTATCATTTTTTACTTCTAAAACTTTATCTACACCATATGTTCCTAATTCACTCGCATCTCCTCCATTTACACTAACAGCAGTTACTGTTGTTCCTAACATATTTGCCACTTCTTTTGCGTAAGAAGCAACTTCAAAAGCAGCTTTTTTAAATTTTCCGCCTTCGCTTTCTGTATATACTAAAACTGACATATTTTTTCTTTTAAATAGCTTTTGCTTCGTTATGTAATAAATCTATAAGTTCTTGAACGTTGTCTGGAGAAACCAGTTTTACATCACCTTTTGGTGCGGGCTTCTCAAATTGAACTGCCTTGGTTTCCTGACCTGCTTCTACAGGCTCGACTACAGTAAGAGGTTTTTTACGTGCCATCATAATTCCTCTCATATTAGGTATACGAAGGTCACTTTCCTCTACTAATCCTTTTTGGCCTCCAACAACAAGTGGTAATTTAGTTGTGGCAGTTTCTTTTCCTCCATCAATTTCTCTTGTAGCAGTTGCCGTATCTCCTTCGATTTCAAGACCAATACAAGTATTAATAAAGTTGGCACCAGTAATTGCAGCTACCATTCCCGGAACCATTCCTCCATTATAATCAATAGATTCTCTACCTCCAATAATTAGGTCATACCCTCCATCCTGAACAACTTTTGCAAGCTGTTTAGCAACATAAAAACCATCGGTAGCCTCTGTATTTACTCTAATTGCGTTATCTGCTCCAATAGCCAGCGCCTTACGTAACGTAGGCTCGGTTTCTGGTCCTCCAACATTTACAACATCTACTGTCGCACCTTGTTTTTCCTTGAACCACATCGCACGAGTTAAACCAAATTCATCGTTAGGGTTAATTACAAATTGTACCCCATTTGTATCAAATTTAGTATCACCATCCGTAAAATTAATTTTGGAAGTTGTGTCTGGCACATGGCTAATACATACTAATATCTTCATTTTATATAGGTATTTTTTGAGAATTTAATAATAATCGCGAAGGTACAAATAAAATGTCGAATTTACTATGCGTGCATAATAAATTTTTTAATTTTCAGGTATTCCAAAAAGTTATTAATTGCTACTTTTGCCTTTCGTATAGCACAAAAATAACATTTATATCAATGAAAACGATACAATTCAGAGAAGCAATTTGCGAAGCAATGAGTGAAGAAATGCGCAGAGATGAATCTGTTTATCTTATGGGTGAAGAGGTTGCAGAGTATAATGGTGCCTATAAAGCTAGTAAAGGTATGCTAGATGAATTTGGACCCGACAGAGTTCTTGATACTCCTATCTCTGAATTAGGTTTTGCCGGAATTGGTGTGGGAAGCGCCATGAATGGAAACCGTCCTATTATTGAGTTTATGACATTCAATTTCTCTCTGGTTGGAATTGATCAAATCATAAATAACGCTGCCAAAATGCGCCAGATGAGTGGAGGTCAGTTTAATATTCCAATAGTTTTTAGAGGACCAACCGCTTCTGCCGGGCAATTAGGTGCTACTCACTCTCAGGCATTTGAAAACTGGTTTGCCAACACACCTGGTTTAAAAGTCGTGGTTCCTTCAAATCCAAAAGATGCCAAGGGTTTACTAAAATCTGCTATACGTGACAACGATCCTGTTATCTTCATGGAAAGTGAGCAAATGTATGGAGACAAAGGAGAAGTTCCTGAAGGAGAATACACCATTCCTCTTGGTGTCGCCGAAATAAAACGAGATGGTTCTGATGTGACAATCGTTTCTTTTGGTAAAATTATAAAAGAAGCGTATAAAGCTGCCGATGAGCTTGCCAAGGAAAATATTTCGTGTGAAATCATCGATCTAAGAACCGTACGTCCTTTGGATCTTGATGCTATTTTCACCTCTGTAAAGAAAACCAATCGTTTAGTAATTCTAGAAGAAGCTTGGCCACTTGCCAATATAGCTTCAGAAATCACATATCAAGTTCAATCCAATATTTTTGATTATCTGGATGCGCCAATCATCAAAATTAATACTGCAGACACGCCTACCCCCTATTCCCCAGTATTATTAGAAGAATGGCTGCCAAATAGTACAGATGTTATAAAAGCTGTAAAAAAAGTGATGTATAAATAAAATGAAAATTTTCATTTTACGTTTCATCAATTTTACACCCATGTAGATATTGTATTAAAAATGGCCCAAAAATTGATGCAATCCACTTGTCATTATCAACAAGTATTAACATTTAATATCTTTAGATGAGAAAACTGATTTTAGGGGGGATTTTATCCGTATTTAGTTGTGCATTTCTTTTCGCACAAACTAAAGTTGGTGGTCAGGTTTACGATAGTTATAATCAACCTATACCATTTGCCAATGTAGTTTTTGTAAATTCTACTGTTGGAACAATTACCGATGAAAATGGTAGATTCTATATGGAGTCCGACGAAAACTACTCTAATATCAAAATTTCTTTTATCGGTTTCAAGACCAAAAATATAGAGCTCGCAAAGCGTGTTACCTATAATATGGAGATCATCCTTGAAGAAGAAGCTGCTGCACTTGATGAGGTAGTCATCTACAAAGGAAAAACTTCCAAAAAAAATAATCCTGCTATTGATATTTTAAGAAAGATATGGAAAAACAGGAGAGCCAATGGCGTTAAAAAGTTTAAACAATATCAATACAACAAGTACGAAAAACTAGAGTTCGACCTTAATACCATTGATAGCGCATTAATCAATAGTCGTATTTTTAATGGTATGGAATTCATTTTTGATGATGTCGACACATCTAGAATTACTGGTAAAACATACCTTCCTATTTTCCTTAATGAAGCTATTTCAAAAGTGTATGGTGATAACACATCAAATGACTTCAAAGAAGTTTTAACAGGTAATAAAAATGCAGGTTTTAGTGACAATCAAACCTTAATCGCTTTTGTCAAAGACCTCTATTCTGATTATGATGTGTATGATAATTACTTAAAGTTTTTTGACAAAAGTTTTACAAGCCCCTTATCAAGAACAGGTATCGATGTTTACAACTATGTACTTACAGACAGCGCATACATCGACAACAAATGGTGCTATAATATTATCTATTACCCTAGACGAAAGAATGAACTTACTTTTCAAGGAGATTTTTGGGTAAATGATACTACTTGGGCAATTAAAGATATTAATCTTGAAGTTACCAAAAGTGCAAACATCAACTGGGTAAAAGATTTATATATCGAGCAAGAGTTTGATGTCCTAAATGACTCCATATTTCTGATTACAAAAGATTACTTTCAATCCGATTTTGCTTTCAGTAAAAAAGAAAAATCCAGAGGGGTATATGGCAAAAGAACTACCCTTTATGACAATTACAAGTTTGATATTAAAAAAGATAAAAAATTCTATCAAAGCCAGGTAGACCCATATGACCAAGATATATATAATCGTGAAGATTCTTTTTGGGAAAATGCCCGGATGGAAGAACTTAATAAAGATGAAAAGAAAGTATACAAACTTTTGGATACATTAAGAACCGTTAAAGCGTTCAAAAGATTATATAATATTGGTACCATTTTGGCAACAGGATATATAGAATTTGACGGTTTTGACTTTGGGCCATTATTTTCTACAGTAGGGTTTAATGATATTGAAGGATGGAGACTGCGAGCCGGAGGTCGAACTTACTTTACCGCCAATGACAGATGGAGGATTGAAGGGTACGGAGCTTATGGATTTAAAGATAATAAATTTAAATACGGTATATCCGGAAAGTATTTGGTAGATCGAAAATCCAGACTTATTGTTACTGCCGGAAATCGCAGAGATGTTGAGCAACTTGGAGCCAGTTTAACTAACACCAATGACGTGGAAGGAAGAAGTCTTGCGTCATCTTCGATCATTGCGACAGGGGACAATGATAGATTAACCTCGATTAATCTTTCCGCATTTTCAATGCAACTGGAACCCAAAAAGAATCTAACTGTGGGCATTACTGGATCTTTTCGCACCTTAAAACCTGCAGATCGATCTTTATTTAGTCTTGATTTTGTAAATCCGGAAACCAATGAATTAGAATCTCAAATCAAGCAAACAGAAATAGCTACTTCCATTGCTTACTTTCCAGGTAGAAAAACAACCGGATACGGAGTCGATAGAGTAACGGTAAATGACGGCGATTTTGCTACAATATTTCTTAATTATAGTGTAGGTTTAAAAGATCTTATAGAAAGTGATTTCGAGTACCAAAAAGTTCAATTCCTATATCAACAACCCTGGAATATTGGAGGTTTTGGAAGATTAAATAGTACTCTTGAAGTTGGTAAAACTTTTGGAGATGTGCCTCTAGGTTTGTTAAGTGTGATTCCAGGTAACCAAACTTACCTATCCATTTATAATACATTCCCATTACTTAACTTCTACGAATTTGTAACCGACACCTATGCAACACTGCATCTTGAGCATAATTTTAACGGAAGAATATTTTCACGAATCCCTTTCCTACGAAAACTAAATCTTCGAGAATTAGTAGGCATACGAGGTGCATGGGGACAACTATCTGAAGAGAACCTTCTATTAAGTGCTCCTTCAAATGAAATTTTGATAGCTCCAGAAGATGAAATCTATTGGGAATATAGCCTGGGCGTTGGAAATATTTTTAAAATTTTCAGGATTGATTTCCATTTCAGAGGAAATTATTTTGATAATCCAGATGCCCGAAAATTTGGAGTTACTGGGTCTTTTGGTTTCTATTTCTAAAAGAAACGGAGACTTTTCTCATTATTTTTACATTAAGTTTTAGTGTTTTTAATGTTATTGAAAACGTTATAGTTTAGTATCGAAATAGAAATTACTCAAAAAAGCAATAATTTCTTTGTATAAATTTTAACTAACTCCTTGTAATACCTATCTTTGCCGCCCATTAAAAAAGAAAACAAAAATTATGAGCGCAGCGAATAGTGAGAGCTTTGATGTACTTATCGAAATCCCAAAGGGGAGTCGTAATAAATATGAATACGATTTTGATATAAAAAAAATAAGATATGATCGCATGATATTTTCTTCAATGATGTATCCTGCTGATTACGGATTCATTCCTGAAACTATGGCATTAGATGGAGACCCACTTGATGTTTTGGTATTGGTTACCGAACCTACATTTCCAGGGTGCGTGATCGAAGTAAAACCAATAGGAGTATTTCATATGGCTGATGAGAAAGGACCTGACGAAAAGATTATATGTGTCCCTGTAGCCGATCCTATTGCAAATAGATTAGCAGATTTAAAAGAAATGAACCCTCATCTCATTAAAGAAATAGAACATTTTTTCCAGGTATATAAGGATTTAGAAGAAAAGAAAGTCGATGTTGGCGGATGGGGAAATATAGATGAAGCCAAAGAGATTATCAAAGCATGCGTAAAGCGTTTTGAAGATATTAAAGACAAACCCGCCGGATTATTTAGTATCCACTAATTTTTAATCCAAAAACTGTTAAAAAGCGCAATATTTATAACAAAATATTGTGCTTTTTCTATTTAGGGTATTTTTACTACTTTTAGCGACTAATTAACTTAAAATATATTTAATGGAATCAAATATGATCTTTGTGCCAATTGCATTGGCAATTTTGGGGTTACTTTTCATGTTTATCAAAATGGCTTGGGTAAAAAAGCAAGCTCCTGGTAATGAAAGAATGCAAGAAATTTCTAAAAGTATTAAAGAAGGTGCTTTGGCATTTCTAGCTGCAGAATATAGGCTATTGGTAATTTTTGTAGTTATTGCTTCGGCAGCTCTTTTTGGCATTTCATTATTGGTCCCTACGACAAGTTGGATGATTGTACCGGCTTTTGTTTTTGGAGCCATCTTTTCTGCTCTTGCCGGTAATATAGGTATGCGTATCGCCACTGAAGCTAACGCAAGAACTGCAGAAGCGGCAAAAACAAGTCTTCCACAGGCATTAAAAGTATCTTTTGGCGGTGGAACAGTAATGGGGCTTGGCGTTGCAGGACTTGCAGTACTAGGACTTAGCTTGTTCTTTATGTTCTTTACCAGTCAATTTATGGGTGCAGAAGGATCTTTTTATAATAATATGACTATTGTACTAGAAGCTCTGGCCGGTTTCTCTTTGGGAGCAGAATCTATTGCTCTTTTTGCTCGTGTTGGGGGTGGTATCTATACAAAAGCTGCCGATGTTGGAGCCGATCTTGTTGGTAAAGTTGAAGCGGGGATCCCAGAGGACGATCCACGTAATCCAGCAACCATTGCCGATAATGTAGGAGATAACGTAGGAGATGTTGCAGGAATGGGAGCAGATTTATTTGGCTCTTACGTAGCAACAGTACTGGCCGCTATGGTATTAGGAAACTATGTGATTAGAGATATGTCGCAAACCACTCAGTTTACTGATGCTTTTGGTAATATGGGCCCTATCCTACTGCCAGTTGTTATCGCCGGTGTAGGTATATTAGCTTCAATCATTGGAACTTTTCTAGTAAGCGTGAAGAATAATGAGGCCAAAGAAGCACAAGTACAAAAAGCATTAGATCTTGGTAACTGGGTTGCTATTATATTAACCGTTATAGCTAGTTATTTCCTGATTCAATATATGTTACCTGAAACATTGCAAATGAATTTTTTCGGTGAAGGGTTTAAATCAGTTTCTTCAATGAATGTATTTTATTCTACACTAATTGGCTTGGCCGTGGGTGCGCTAATTTCTGTTGTAACTGCATATTACACCAGTTTAGGCAAAAAACCAGTCTTAGATATCGTTCAAAACAGCTCGACAGGAGCAGCTACCAATATTATTGCCGGTCTCGCAGTTGGAATGAAATCTACGTTTTTATCGGTAATCCTTTTTGCTGCTGCAATTTATGGATCCTATGAACTTGCCGGGTTCTATGGTGTGGCATTAGCAGCTTCGGCAATGATGGCTACCACAGCAATGCAATTGGCTATTGACGCCTTTGGACCTATCGCAGACAATGCGGGTGGAGTTGCTGAAATGAGTGAATTAGAAGACCATGTGCGCGAGCGAACAGATATTCTGGATTCTGTTGGAAATACAACAGCTGCTGTAGGAAAAGGCTTTGCTATTGCTTCTGCGGCATTAACTGCATTAGCCTTATTTGCGGCATATGTTACATTTACAGGAATTGATGGTATTAATATCTTTAAAGCCGATGTACTAGCCATGCTTTTTGTTGGAGGGATGATTCCAGTGATCTTCTCTGCCTTAGCCATGAAATCTGTAGGTAAAGCAGCAATGGAAATGGTACAAGAAGTACGCCGCCAGTTTAAAGAAATACCAGGTATTATGGAAGGCACTGGTACTCCAGAATATGCAAAATGTGTTGATATTTCAACAAAAGCAGCATTAAAAGAGATGATATTACCTGGATTAATTACTATTATTACTCCAATTATCATTGGACTACTTTTTGGAGCAGAACCATTAGGAGGTTATATGGCAGGTGTTTGTGTATCCGGTGTTATGTGGGCTATTTTCCAAAATAATGCTGGAGGTGCCTGGGATAACGCCAAAAAATCTTTTGAAGCTGGAGTTGAAATCAATGGAGAAATGACGTACAAAGGCTCTGACGCCCACAAAGCTGCAGTAACTGGTGATACGGTTGGTGATCCTTTTAAAGACACTTCTGGTCCATCTATGAATATTTTAATCAAACTAACGTGCCTTGTTGGTTTAGTGATCGCTCCGATTTTAGGAGGGCATACTGAAGGAACTGCTGTCGCAAGTCACAATGTCGAGGTTATTGACGCATTGGAAAGCAATGCTAAAAAGAAGGTTAAAGTAGCTTTCAAAATGGATGGAGACTTAGCAGTTGCAACGGTTACTTATGAGACTACAAAAGATGGAAAAATAATTCAAGAAGTACAAGAATTTAAAGGATCTCTTGAAGAAGTAGAGGCTGAAGTTAAAAAAATAAAGGTCTCACTTAAATAAAAAAGTCAAAAATAACATACAACAACCTCGCTCTTTTGGGCGAGGTTGTTTATTTTTATGTCAAAATCTACTTTTCTAATCTATGTTCAGAAAAAAAGCTTTGCGCATAAATACTTACCTTGGCTATGGAACAAATACCCTTTTCCGAGCAACCGGTAGAGCTTTAGAAGATGAAAATGTAGATTTTAGTCA
Organism: Aquimarina gracilis; assembly: GCF_035285365.1. Lineage (NCBI taxonomy): Bacteria > Pseudomonadati > Bacteroidota > Flavobacteriia > Flavobacteriales > Flavobacteriaceae > Aquimarina > Aquimarina gracilis. Next base: position 257,237 of record NZ_JAYKLX010000001.1, read on the forward strand.
CAATCAGGGAACATTAAAAACCTTACGGAATATATACCGGCAATTTGAGAGTGATGAAGTAAGGAATGTTTCATTAACATTAAAGCTTCCAAACAACCAAACTATTGAAGCTTCAACCGATCATGAAGGATATTATCATCTGGAACTTGAAATTGTTTCACTATCCCAATATTTGAATAAAACCGGATGGGTAACCTATAGCGTTTCATATAAAGAAGAAGAAACCAAAAAAGAAATAAGCAATCTCAACACCTTTGCCAGCGAAATGCTGATCCCCTCTAAAGAAGCTGAATATGGAGTGATTAGTGATATAGATGATACTATATTACATACCGGTGTTGCCTCATTCTTTAAATGGAGAGTTATTGTAAATACTATATTTAAAAATTTTGATAAACGTAAGGCAATTGACGGTACTGTAAAATTTTACAAGAGATTACAGTTAGGTAAAAAAAACAATCCGAAGAATCCTTTTTTTTATGTGAGTAATAGTCCCTGGAATTTATATGACTACCTAAATGCTTTTTTTAAGAAGAACAACTTCCCTAAAGGCCCCATTTTATTAAGGGACTTCAGAACTCCTTTTGACAAAACGCCCAAACCGAAAATGCCACATAAACTATCCGAAATTTTAAATCTTCTGAAAATGTATCCAGAAATGAAGTTTATTTTGATCGGTGACAGTGGAGAAAAGGACGCAGATATATACACCAAAATAGCTCAGGATTTTCCAGGCCGTATTTTGGCAATTTATTTAAGAAATGTAAACCATAGACGCAAAGAAAAACGAATCAAAAAGATAATTCAATCCTTTGATGCTTCACCGATTTTACTTGTTCACAGTGCCGAAGAAGCTATGGAACACGCTACAAAGCTAGGACTTATTAATTAGCTCTTCATACTTCTAACCTCTGAAGTAAGCGCTAACATTGCCTCTTGCAATTGCTTAATACTCGCCGAATCAGAATTCGCATCAATATTAAAGCTCAATTTGCTATTTACTTCCCATAATTCAACAATTTGATGTGTTTGCACGTTATAGGGTAGATATTCGGGGTTCAAAGAAATTAACGTAATAACAGAAGCATCTTCATTCTTTCTAATTTTTTTTACCACTACGCTATCTTCCAAAACGACAACACAAATTGCATTGTTTCCAATTTCAGAGAGGTTATTAATTGCCTTGCCAATGACCCACTCTTTCGGTTCTAAAACCGGCATCATACTATCCCCTTCTACCTGAAAACCACGATAGGTTGCATTGCGGTACTCTGGTAAAGGAATATCAAATGCAGGCAGCTGTTGGTACCAATCCAAATCTTGTACATTGTGAGGATACCCTGCAGCTGCTTTTACATTCACCAAAACAATATTTTCATTGTTTTGCGAATCTACAGTTACAACTTTTGGCGACACATCCCCTTGATGCAATTGGATCTTCTTTTGATTACTCTCGCCAAAGAGCCACAAAGGGTTAATATTAAATTCTTGTAATAGTCTGGCAACGACTTTCCCCGAAATTTTGGTCTTCCCTCTTTCGATATCTGCTGTTGAATTTTTAATCTGCAAGATTCCAGCAAAATCAGATTGGGTATAATGGTTCTCTTCGCGAATTTGTTTAAATCGCTTAATGGTTTGGTCAGTCAAATTATCCATAAAGTCAGGATTTTAATTATTATCTCAGATACACACCTCTAGGATTTGGGATAATTACTAACAAAGATAAAAGATTTTGGAATAATTCCAATTTTAACATAAATATATTTTAATATTTATGGAAAAATTCCATAAATTTGGAAAAATTACAACTAAATCAGCCAGCTATGTCAACACAAATTATCCCATTACATCAAAAACTACCCGAAAAAGTTATTCGTCATTCTTTAAACAACACCATTAAGGCTATAGATATCCTACAGGACAAATTATTGGAAAAAGGATATCATTTCCTAAAAAACCAACAAATTGGTCGTTACCATTTTGACTTTTATTGTCCAGAATTAAAGATCGCAATCGAAATTGATGGATATGCGCATGAGTTTCAAGATATTCACAATCAGGACGCTTCCAAAAAGTTATTTATTGCTTCACTGGGAGTAACGGTATTAAGATTTACCGATTATCAGGTATTGGTCGATATCGACGAAATTTTTAGAGCTATCAAAAATCAGGTGCAGGCCACAACTTCAAATTCTTATGTCGTTTGATCGTGTAAGAGAAAAGCTTTCTATCCTGGCCGACGCCGCAAAGTATGATGTATCTTGCGCCAGTAGTGGCGGCAAACGCTCTAATAGCAATAAAGGTTTGGGCAATAATACAGGTATGGGAATTTGCCATAGTTATACCGAAGATGGTCGCTGTGTATCCCTGTTAAAAATTCTACTTACCAATCATTGTATTTTTGATTGCGCATATTGTGTAACGAGAAAAAGTAATGATATTAAAAGAGCAGCTTTTAAAATTCAAGAAGTTGTAGACCTTACCATAAATTTTTATCGAAGAAACTACATTGAGGGGTTATTCTTAAGTTCTGGCATCTTCAAAAATGCAGATTATACTATGGAACGACTCATACAGGTCGCCAAAAAACTTCGATTAGAAGAAAATTTTAATGGATACATTCATTTAAAATCAATACCTGGTGCAAGTGATGACCTTATGTATGAAGCCGGGTTATATGCAGATCGCTTAAGTGTAAACATTGAGATTCCAACAATATCCGGTTTGAAACTTCTGGCTCCAGACAAAAAGCATGACGATTTCATTAAACCAATGGAAAAAGTAAAAAATGAAATCATTCAATACAAAGTAGAACGCAAAATCATTAAAAGTACTCCAAGATTCGCTCCCGCGGGGCAAAGTACACAAATGATTATTGGTGCAACCGGAGAAAGTGACCGTGATATCATGTATTCGGCTACATATTATTATAAAAAATTTAATATGCGCCGAGTGTATTACTCTGGATACGTACCTGTACTTGCCGATGATCGTCTTCCTTCATTAGGTACCGCCGTACCAATGCTAAGGGAAAACAGATTGTATCAGACTGATTGGTTACTTAGGTTTTATGGTTTTTCGATAAACGAACTGCTAAATGACTCTTATAAAAATCTAGAGTTGGATATTGATCCAAAATTGGGTTGGGCATTACGTAACTTGCACTTATTTCCTGTAGATATTAATAAAGCAGAAAAACGAATGTTGGCCCGCATACCAGGAATTGGTATGCAATCTGTATACAAAATTATGCATGCCAGAAAATTTAGAAATCTGGATTGGTCACATCTTAAAGCAATTGGTATAGCCCTAAATAAAGCACAATACTTCATTATTTGCAATTCTAAAGACTTTTATAATAAGGACCTTTCTCCCGTAGCGCTCAAAAATAAAATAGTGAAAAACTCTAATAGTAAATACAGAACGTATTTTAATCAACAATTAAGTTTATTTTCTTAAAATTCCCTTCAATGAATCCGCAAACTATACTTCTTTATGATGGCACTTTTGATGGGTTTTTATGTAGTGTTTTTATGGCCTATGAACAAAAAATATCCGCTCCAATAATTAGAAAAAAAACACAAACCAACAATCAGCTTTTTACAATAAGCGAACAAGTTGTTACCCAAAAGGACAAAGCTGAAAGAGTATGGAATGGCTTTAAGAAAAAAACGAATTTAAGTGAACAAAGAGATTTTTTCAAAGCTTTTTTAAGTGAAATCAAAGGTGTTGAAAATACTTTGTTAAGTTATATGAGAAGTACTTTTACCAAAGAGACCAATAATAATATTGATTTTAGTAATAAGGATATTCTGAAAATAAGTCAGGTGGCACGTATGGTGGGCCGAGAAAAACATAGAATGGAGGCCTTTGTACGTTTTCAACTTATCAAAGATGGATTGTACGTGGCTACAGTTTCACCCGACTTTAATGTCTTGCCTTTAATAACACATCACTTTAAGGATCGCTATGCCGATCAAAAATGGTTGATTTTTGACACTGCCAGAAAATACGGCATTTACTACGACTTACATTCTGTAGAAATAGTAACATTCGAAAATTTAAAAGGAATTGACATCAATACAATTAAAAACCACTACGCCAACCAAGAAGTTGATTCTCAAAAGTTATGGAGTACCTATTACGAAAATGTAAACATAAAATCACGAAAAAACACAAAATTACATCATCAACATCTTCCTAAACGATATTGGAAATATCTTATCGAGAAAAACACTACTTAATCAGGGAAGTATTGGTATCAGAATAGCATTTAATCGTTAAAATATTGTGTTTTAGCGCAAATGTGTGGATTTTTTACCCATTATTATTTTTTAATACACGAAATAAAATATTATGTTTGACGTTAAAGTAACCAATTAACTATATCTATTTATTATGAAAAAAGTATTTTTAGGAGCTTTGGCTCTAACGTTTGCTCTAACAGTAACATCATGTAGAGAAACTGCTAAAGAGGCTGAAGAAGCTGCAAAAGATGCTGCTACTGAGGCAGTAGATGCTGCAAAAGAAACTGCAGAAGCTGCAAAAGATGCTGCTGGTGAAGCTGCAGAAGCTGCAAAAGACGCTGCTGGTGAAGCGGTAGACGCTGCAAAAGATGCTGCTGGTGAAGCGGTAGATGCCGCAAAAGACGCTGCTGGTGAAGCAGTAGACGCTGCAAAAGAAACTGCAAAAGAAGGTGTTGACAAAGCAGCTGATGCTGCCGCTGATGCCCTTAAAAAGAAGCAGTAACAAAGTTATATTAGATTAAGAAAAGCCATCTCAAAATTTGAGATGGCTTTTATATTTTATTCTACCCACATAGTTTTATCTGTAACAGGAGTACGTTTTGAAGTCAACTCATCTTCTACACTATAATTCCCCAGATAAAAGAAACCCAAACAACGTTCCCCTTCTTCAAACTCTAAAAATTCACCCATATAATTAATCAATTTAGGGCTGCTCCAATAACACCCTACTCGATATGCAGAGCAAGTTAACCACATATTCTGGACTGCCATGGCTGTAGATGCTATTTCTTCCCATTCTGGTATTCGTTCTTTTAAATCGCGTTGCATGCAAATAATCAATATTGCACTTGCAGATTTACAATTATTACGAATTTTTTTGTGTTTGAAAGGAGAAAATTCATTATCTGGTGTAATATCTGTATAGGTATCTGATAAGAATGTTCCCAGTCGCTCTTTTGCTTCTCCCTGTACTACTTTAAAACGCCAGGGTTGTGTTAATCGATGTGTTGGCGCCCAATTTGCATTTTCCAATAACATTGTTATAAACTCTTTACTAACCGGAGTATTATTATACTGCGGAGGAAAAACCGATCTTCGGTTTTTTATAACTTCATGTATATTCTTATAAATCATATAATTTCTTTTTTTGTAAAGTTATTACTATTCTAAGGACTAAAATTGAATCTTATCATTAATTTAATAGTATGAAGCAACTGCAGAATCGTTTACATACACCAGAAGAGCTTGACAATCTATCGTTATCTGGTACTCCGCTTAAACGAACTTTGCAAAGCTTAAAATTCATTAATTCAGTATTGGGTAATCATAGGCAGTTGGGTACAGCCGTTCTTGAATATTGTAGAGCGAATCAAAATACGAATGAAATCCATATTGTAGACCTTGGTTGCGGTGGTGGAGATTGTATCACTTATTTATCAAAAAAGCTGGAAAAAAGTAGAGTCAAAGCGCATTTTATAGGAATCGATGGAAATCCCCATAGTATTGATTATGCCATCAAAAATAACCCCAACCCGAAACAAATTGATTATAAAGTGGCAAACATCATCGATCCCGCTTTTAAAGTACCCGATTGTGATCTTCTTATTAGCAGTCATTTTATGTATCATTTTGATAATGAAGGACTTCTTGTTTTTCTTAAAAAAATTGAATCAGGAACTATTAAACATGTTATCTTTAGTGAACTGTATAGGAATGTAATAGCGTACTATTTGTTTAAATTCATTAGACATTTGCTTCCAATATCTCATATTGCAAAAAAAGATGGTTTAATAGCAATACAACGTGCCTTTTCGGTGTTTGAGCTAAAAAAAATAATTGAAGATTTTGGCATTAAGAAATTCAAAATCTTGAAAAAGCCGTTTTTTAGACTAATTATCAAAATAGACCTTTAAAACAATGAAGAAACTAATAAACAAACACCTAACAACCTTAAAAACAACACCAAAAACTTTATTACTTGTTTATGTAATCGTTTATTTCTTATGGGGATTGGGTATGAATCGTTTTGGAGCAGAAATGGAAATTGCTCGATTTACGTATTGGTGGCAAGTAATCACCTGTTATATTTTGTATATGGTTCCTATCTCGATACTTTTACGAGAATATAAGTTCTTTGAACAATATGCCTACGGACTTGTAGCTATGGGGATACTAGAGTTTCTTGGGTATTGGCTAAAAACATCTTATGCTTATCCGGATAATGTATTAGACCATTTTTTTAACCCTCAAAACTTCAGTTTAGGTATGGCTCTGTTTTTTGCTTTATACTTTCCTGCAGGAAACTGGTTTGTTAATAAAGTACACTCGGTTATTATTCCTCAAAAAACTGAATAAAATTATTTTCTAGACACCAACACAAACTGTTGTTTTCCTTGTTTTTTGATTCTATACTTATCTTCGATATCCCCTGCACCAATTACTCCAGAAGCGTCTATATGATCCATCCAATCCTGTCGATCCACGATCACATTATCAAGAATGGCGTCGGTTAAATTTGCGTCCACTAATTTTGCTCCCCACAACTTTGATTCTGAAAGATCTGCTCCAGTAAAATCTGCTCCAGACACATTGGCATTCGTAAAATCTGTACCCGCCAATTCTGCATTTTTAAAATTTGACTTGATTAATCTTGCTCTACTTAGGGTGGCATCAGAAAGGTTAACACCATGAAGATCTGCTTCTTTAAGCTCACTACTAGACAAATTGGCTGCCGGCATATTTGCATTGGCAAAATTGGAATGATTTAATTTTGCATACTTAAGATAAACCCCTCTACCCAGTGATACTTCTTTTAAGTTACTATATTCAAAATCTCCGGCATAAAAAATATCACTTAATGATTGTTCTCCCAAATCACTTTTAATTAAACTATAGAGCAATTGACCACGTTCTGGACTAATCTTTTTTTCGATCAACTCTTCTCCCTCTTTATATTTATAAGGCTGCATAGCACGAGACAAGCTTACTATTCTTGCTTGTAATGTATTACTAATGTTATTTTTAGAATTAACACTTTTGTATTTCAATTCTTCGTTCAAATCACTTAACACATTATCCATTACAAATACAAGAGAAGATCTTCGTTGAGATTCTACCAATCCGGTTTGGGTTTCGACCAAATCATTTTGGGTTTTTAAAAACATGGTTTGAACAATTAATATTGCCGAGGGCAACACCGCAAAGAAAAAAGCAAATAGCCCGATCCGGGTTATTCGCCAAATCACACTTGAAGAAACATCGGAAACTGTATCTACAGAGACTGTTTTATATTCTTTATACTCGTTAATCGCACTAGTGATACTATTTTTAAGTCGTGAACCTAAGACAGGAACACTTGATTTCTTTAACAACCACCATCGAATACGTCTTTTTCTCTGCTTACCAGCATTGATCTTATCCAGCTTATCCTGAAGTAATTTGTTTTCTTTTTTTAACCGTTCGATATAGTCTTTGTTGTCCACTATGATATAAGATTTGGATAATAAAACGCTTAATATATAAAAAATATTACCCAAAAAAAGAAAGCCTCTTTTATAGTTATAAAAAAGGCTTTCTCGAATCAACATAAAAAAACAACCAACCAATGGTATTTTAGTCTAGGTACTTTGAGATGTCTTCGGCAATATTTTCAACAATGGAAAGTCTCTCCTCTTCCTCGATAAGATGAATAGTTTTAATAAGCACCTGTACATAACCAGAAACATACTCTCGTTTATAAATATCGCTCACGTATTCCTTCCCTTCAACCACAATAAATGTGATTAAATTCCGGATAATCAAACGTATATCTGAAATGTCCAGAGTGTCTTTCATTATATAATCACTTTATTAACTTAACTGATAACTTATAATGAAGTTACTGATCTAATTTTCAGACAATCAAAAAACTGGTGAATAAAAACGGTAAAACCCGATCAAAAACATTTTTTTGTCGTTTACCGATGTATTTAAACCTAAGGAAACTAAATTGAGGAGTTAGATATGATTATTTTTGGTAAGTATATATATAAGAGCGATAAGTGTTTTTGCTTGAAATCTTTTTTTAAGATTTTTTATACGGTGCTCAATTGACCTAAGGCTATGAGGCTCAATGTTTTTCTCCTTAAGATAATTTGAAATATCAACTTGTGTTGATCCTGTTTTTAGTTTATCAAGAATAAGCTTTTCGTATTCATCAAGTATTACACCTTCTTTCTTCATCTTTGACATTTAATCACGATGCTAAATTCAGAAATTTCTAGGTGCACTTTTTACGGAAATCCGTAAAATAAAATCATTTTTTAGTTCATAAGCTCAGAGGGACTTAATGCAAATTCTTTTTTAAAACATTTAGAAAAGTAAGAAGGGCTAGAAAAACCAGTCTGAAAAGCAATTTCAGCAATAGTTTTTTGTTGACTTAAAATTAATTCTTTGGCCCGATGCAAACGTACCGAGGAAATTAATTGATTCGGTGATTTATCGGTAATCGCCTTAAGTTTACGTTGTAGTTGTCGCTCACTTATGCCTATCTCTTTACAAAGCATTGTTACTCCAAAATAGTCGTTACTTAAGTGATTATCTATATTTTGAAGCACTTTTTCTAAGAATGAATCCTGCTGTGGGAGTCTTTTTTCATTGACTTTTTTGCAATTATCATGCTTTAACTTTTCGCTAATTGCATAAAGCGAAAGAGGTTGGCCAGATTCGGTTTTAAAAATTGTTTTATGAGGCACAAGGTTTACTCCAGACCCCACCAATAAATTCTTTACTGTTTGTGTGAGGATTATTTGATTAGGTTTGGGTTGCTTAAAAACTGTTACAGCAAAATCTTCTGTTTCTTCACAAATACAATTCCTCACAAAACATTCTTTAATATCTATACCAATAAATACTTCACCATTACTATTTCTAATGGCGTTGGTTAGATCAATACTACAAAATGTAGCTGTGCTGGGCCCTTGAAACGTGGCAGTAAATGTTTGGGCATCATACTCTATAATATTTCCTGTATATTGTTTTATATACTTTTGTATAAGCTTTTGGTATTCTGTGCTATGCGTTTTAGAAGGATTAATTTTCCCTATCATAACCGTGAACAGCTTTTTTTCATATACCGGTTCTGGTCTCACTTTTAAAATAAAAGCCTTCATTTCTTCCAAAATAACCTTTGTATTACCGGTCCAAAACAAATGATCACTACCCTCGAGCTCCACAAATTTTGAGTCCTGGATACGCTCGGCTATAAACCGTCCTTCTGCAATCTTAACATCAATATCATGGGTACGTTGCATGATCAAAGTAGGAACTTTTATAGAACCCAAAATATCAATGATATCCACTTCGGTATTCATTTTTGTTAACATCATAGCAGCACTTGGGCTGGCTCCCGAACGAAAATAATTGGCTAGCCAATCCATAAACCTCTTATCATCGGCCTTGGAAGGAGCTAATGATTCTAAGTTCATCTCTCCGCTCCCCCAATTTTTTTCAATCATATCATAAACTACCTGTCGCTCTTGATTGGTTGGTGCCCAAGGATAATCTGGAGAATATTTTCGTTTTGCAAAAATACCAAAGGTAAGCAAGGAAATTGTGCGGTTGGGATAGGTAGCTGCAAAAAGAGCCGATACAGATCCTCCTTCAGAATGACCAAATAAAACTGCTTTTTCAGAACCTACTGCATCCATCACAGCACGTATATCATCCATTCTTTCTTCTAAAGTTGGAAAATTTACAATTCGATCAGAAAGTCCGGTTCCACGTTTGTCAAACAAAATAACTCTGGCTATTTTACCCAATTCCTGCAAGAAATGAACCAACTCTGGACAGGCCCACATCCAATCGATATTAGAAACCCAACCAGGAATATATACTAAATCAATGGGGCCAGAACCAAAAACTTGATAGGCTATATTCACATTTCCACTTTTGGTATAGGCAGTTTTAGGTTTCATCATATCGTATCAAAAAATAAGTTGGTTCTTGGTATAAGAAATGTCAAACTCTGATTTTACAATCATTACATGAGCGACTTGTTGTGTAACAAATACAAAGCTATAGCAAGCTTAAGGTTACTCCATAAAAGTAATACCTACAATATGTGAACTTTAAAAAAGTAGACTGTTAAAAAGGGGGTACAATCTGTAGACAAAAAACAAACAAAAACTTGATTTTCAAATACTTAAGCTGTTTCTATTTTTAATACAATAATAACTCTTTATACGTTCTCAGATTCTTTTTCCATGTGTACCAAATAGGTAAAAATCTCTTGCTCTGGAGTTAGTTTTAGCTTTTTGCGAAGGCGATATCGAGCCGTTCTTGCGCTATCTGGGGATATTCCAAGAATGCTCGCCATTTCTTTAACATTAAGATTTAATCGTATCAAAGAGCAAATTTTCAAATCATTCGTACTTAAACCCTCGTGCTTTGATTTTAATCTTGAATAGAATCCTTGATGTGCATCTTCAAAAAATCTGCCAAAATCTTCCCAATCTTTATCAATGCTAAGGTTTTTTCGAATTATTTTATTGAGATCTGAAATCAATTTCTGTTTTTCTAAAGAAGGAGCTCTTTTTATATTCTGAATAGTTTTTTGTAATTGTTGAACAACCTCATTCTTTTTTATAAAATTAAGTGTGTATGAGCTAAGTTCCCTATTCTTAAAATCCAATTGTTGTTTCAATTCCTGCTGCTTCAATTCTGAATTCTCCAATTCTTTTTGAGTAAGTGCGAATGCTGATTCTAAAAGCTCCTGGTTTTTCAACGTCAACTGTTTGTTCTTTTTGGCACGTTGTCTTGTGATGATATAAATAATGCCTCCACACATTGATATAATCAAAAATCCTAAAACCAAAATAAGCTGAATAAGGTTATCCTTTTTCTCTTGTACTTTGAGAGCTACCAGTTCTTTATCTTTTCTTTTCAACTCATTTTCAAATTCCAAGTATGCAATTTGCTTTGATTTCTCTAAGTTGAAAAGAGAATCTCTTAGAATAAGATACTTATCGTAAAAAGCGTAAGCTTCATCCGGTTCAGATTGTAGCTTTTTCAACTCTTTCAATTCTTCATATGCCAGTAATTCGTATTTTTTGAGGCCGTTTTCTTTTGCGAGTTCCAAACCTTTGTTTAATTCAATAGCGGCTTCATCTAATCGGTTGGAAAGCCTAAGGATTTTTCCATGAATAATCAAGTTATTGGTTAGCCCATCAATATCACTTACTTTACTACCTTGTTCCATAGACTTTTTTATGTGATAATGAGCCTGTTCGATCTCACTTTTGTACAAGTATAATCTCCCTAGTCTATTATGAGCCTCGGCTATACCATATGTGAAATTATTATCTGTATGCATCTGTAAGGCATCAGAAAGGTATTGCAGTGCCTCATCATCTTTATGCTGTTCTATAAGCAAAGTACCTATTTTGGTAAATGTAGTCGCAATTCTACTTTTTAACCCTAAAGCTGTAAACTCATTAATCGCTTGCTCATAATAATGTAGCGCTTTTTTGTACTCTTTGAGATCGGCATAGACCATCCCGATATTGAGCCTTGTATTGGCTAATCCTGTTTTATCCTGGATTTTTTCGTAAAACTTATGAGAATTATTCAGGTATTCTAATGCCTTATTTTGATTCCCCTGTGCCCAATACGCTACGCCAATAATACGATTTGCTTTTGCAAGCCCCTTTACGTAGGATAAAATTCTTGATAATCGCAATGCTTCTTCACCATAAGTGATAGACTTATTTGCATCTATGATCCAATATTCAAAACCAATAGTATTAAGAAGATCTACTTTTATGGTATCTTCTTTTTTATATGAATTTAATTGATCTAATAAACTATCTATTTTTTGGGTATTTGCAAATAACTTTGTAAAACTCAGAAAAAACAGAACTCCAATAAAAACACAACTAGTAGACTTCTTTTTACATACATATCTTCTGGATTGACATAAAAAAATGTTGAAAAAAAACATGAAAAATCTTGGTTACAGGTAGAATAATAGGTTTTAAGCTGCTTAAATTTGCTATAAAACTACTTATCATTTTTTTAATCACACCCGTAACAAGTGTTAAATCCAACACATATTAGAAGATTTTCAACATATATCAATGAACTTTTCTTTTGTTTAAGAAAATTGCATAATTATCATATAATCTTTAGACAGAAGATCATAAGACCAAAAATTTGTGATATTGAAAAGGAAATAGTTGAAAGGTATTTTCTATCAAAACTTCGAACTAAACACTTTTAAAACACTACTTATTTAATAAAACATCATTCTTTTTTTGATATTTTTCTTTGTGCAAAATGATAAGGTTGCAAAAAGAAATAATAAACCCCGCCGAAAACAGATAACACAAAAACAACAGTACCATGAGTTGTATTCTATTTGATGTAATACTCTCTTTGGTCCAGGCTTTTTCGGGATCACCCAAAATAATCATCATCTGCTCATTTCGTGCGGGTAAAAATCCATGCGATGCTTTAAAGGCTTCAAATGGATTGTTAACCAATAGCTCTTCCCCAATAACAATATCTTTTTCCAGGTAGGGTAATGTTTTTGTTTCACGAGCAAAATGATATGTGGCATAGGCCCCTATAAAAAGAACAATAAACTCGATAGACAGACGCATCCACGTACGTATTATTTTATTTTTTAGGGAGTACAAAATCAAAAATCCGGCTAGGACTGTAGCGATAAAGACTCCAAATTTTACAAAAAACGAAGTATTCTCGTCTGATGCATACCATGAAGGTAGAGGTATTATAAACGCGCCAGTTACCGAAGCAATCCAGGTACTGAGCAACGTAATTTCTTTCCAAACTTCCTTTAACTTAGATACCAACATAGTATTACAATTTTGGAGTTTTTAAAACCAATGTTTTCTCTTCTTCACCAGCATTACTCATAATAAGATGTAGTTCTGGCTCTCCTATACGATCTTCTTTTTCTAACCAAAATAGATAATACCCAGGCACAAAATCCTGTACAGCATTTTGAGTAGGTTGATTAAACCGAAATCTTTTAATATCCTGTCCCTGCTCGTAGGACAATTTTCCGAAAACAAAAAATCCTTCTTCTTCATTTGAATTTACTATTACTTTAATTTTTGTGGTCGCGTCGTTTTTTGCGGTATTTTTGATGGTTTGTAGCTTGGCATCATAATCTTGAGATATTGCATCTAGGATAAAGATCTTATCAGGTAATGTTTCATACTCCTTTACCATATTACGTAATATCTTTTCAGTTTCTTGTAACGTTTTTATATACTCTGTGGTAAGTGCATATTTGTCATTACATTTTTTTAAGAGCGGAAATAGTTCCTCACTTTTTTTATTCAATTTGCTATAGACCTGTATAAGTTCATCTTCTTTAGACTTGATAATTTTTTCTTCTAAACCTGTTATTGCTTGTTGTGTTTTTGATAAGACTACAGAAAGTTTATTATTTCTTGGAGCATAACTCGCACAACTATTTACAAAACCTGAAATACAAATGAGAAGAAGGAAAAAAGAAATGTTGAGATTTTTCATGTGCAATGATTTTATTTTGTGCATCGATTTTAAGACACACTATACCTGTAGTAACAAAATTACGTCTACAGCTAGCCATCATACTATAACAGATGCGACAAATTCTTTGATTTTTGCGACATCATGCAGGGGTAAGAGCATTATGAAATGTTCTCGATTACTTTTTTCCAATCAAAAGCTGGACCTATATCCCACTTACCAGAAGACCTGTAATTTACATGCGATACTATACCTTTAAAATTAACCAACTCATTTTCTGCCCCTGTTATATATCGCTTCTCTTCTGGCAAAAATTCTCTAGGAATATCATATTCGGCAGTTAAGTAACGAAGTAACAGCTGCAAACTATGATATTGTCGTCTTGTAAATCTGGCGTAGTATAATTCTCCGCGATACGGCGACTCCAACTTGGTATAAAATTGTTTTTCGCTTATATCACAATACACATCCGTATCGCTATACACAGTGACCAATTTGTTATCTATTCGTTTTAAAAAACCAATATTAGACATTTCTATTGCAATGGTTCTTTTGCTGCCATTGGTATTACCACCAATTGCTCCAGAGCCTAAATGATATGACCAATATGCAGACGACCATAAGTTTAAGATCTTACCATTTCGAGCAATGATAAACGGAGTAGATACGTGATTATTGGGTTTAGACAAAGCAGCTACATCCCCTTTTAAATAACCCGCTGTATAATGAAGTACAATTTGCGTCTTCGTATTTTTTTCTTGATAAAAAAACGAAGTGTCTCCATTTTTTGACTTACAATTTATATATGGCATTACTTGGTTAGTCCCTTTAATGGGCACAGTCATATTTGTTAACACAAATTCTTTGCCGTCTGAGTCTCTTCCTGTTTCAAAAAAGGTTTTTTCGTGATTTGCAATACTGGTAGCTTTCATGGAATATTTGAATTAGATAATCGATTGTCCAAAAGTATCGTGAAACAGGTGTTTTGACTATCACAAAACCGCCAAATGAAAGAAATTTTAAGACGGGTTATTAACTTGGAATACTTTTTCAAAAAATAACCTAATGTTTGTTCATACTTTTTTCTGTATGAAAGGTTTTGATCATTTTTTCAAGATCCAGATGAATTCTTCCTTTTACCAGCCAAGCAACTGCAAAGGCATACAAAGCCACCCATTCTATCCAGAAAGTATATGCTGGAATAATGGTATCAAAATTAATCCCCAGAATTGCTTCCAGAGCAAAAATCATCACAAGCGTTCCTACAGATGCCCAAACGATGATACCACTTCTTTTAAACAATCGATTTCTGGACTCAGATGCCTGATGGTTCAATACAAATTTGAAAAAACTCATATATCCCAGTAAAAAGAGAAATAATCCGGCACTTAGTAAGTGAACCGCTCCCAAAAACCCATTAGATTCATGACCAAATAGATAAGGAGATCCCGTAAAAAACAACGTCCCCAATGACTTTTCGGATTTCGTAGGAATCAATACCGTAATTAGGATACAGATTCCTGCTGCGGTGGTTATGAATCGATCGCTTAGCAACTCTCCTTCTTTTTTGGGATAGCCTTTGTAATTGATCAAAATCAAACCAAAAGCAGATAGAATTAAAATAAAAAACACACTACCTGCAGTATAGTAGTAATGACTCATACTAGCGAGCAAATCCTGATGGGTTACTAACAGCAATATGGGTAGTGCCAATCCCAAAATACCAATCGTTTTTCTTAACGAATACAATGATGTTCTATCTTCCATAGTGTACCGATTTATGTTACTCCAAATGTAGTATCATAATGCATCGAATAGCTAGCACAAAAGCGGTAAATAAAAGGAAAATTCCGACATTCCTATGATTTACGGCGACTTAGGCTATGAAAAAAATATTTTTTGGCTAAATAGCCCTACTATATTCAGCATCTCAAAGTTCATATTTTGGAAGTTACGAATGCGCCCCCCAGATGCTATCGAATTGTAGACAGATATTAGTTAAACACTTTGGCTATTATTTACAGGCCAATAGTGATGACCATACCCCCTACTCATAAGGGGTACATGCACCTCTGAATGGGTTTCAGTCCAACAAAAGGTAATTCGAAGTGATACTTTACCGCTTCGAGCTGATACTTTACTACTTCGAGCTGATAATTTGGTGCTTCATTTCGATAAATCACCGAATAAAAGGGATTATGAAGCGCTTTTTTGTGATCATTTACTCCTAATCAACCCAAAGAAAGGTGGTTCGAACTACCTTTTTAACGATTCGAAGCACCTATATATCCCTTCAAAGTGCCTCAAAATCACACTGAACCACCTAAGTGGCCCTTAGAAATAATAAAGAACCATATACAACCACCTCTTTTTTGGAAAATAATTACCTATTCAATGCGTATAACGCTTTACGTATTGCGATTACTCCTTAACCCGATAGGTTGATGTAGATATAGGTATTGAAGGGATCTGTTATTCGTTTTGATATTGTAACAATACCTGGAAAATATCATTACACAAATCTTAAATTCATCTGGATATGGTCAAAACAAATATGTTTTTGTGTTTATAAGCCGAGGAAAATTCAAAAAAATTTCGTAAATTTAAATACAACAAATTACAAATCAATAGCTTATGAAAAAACTATTACTTCTTCTATTCTTATTTCCTCTTACTGTTTTTGCTCAAACCGATTACTCGCAAGAGGATATTGAAGCAGCCGCTACGCACGACAAACAATGGTTACTTACCAATACTACAGGTGATCAGGTAGATTATACCTATGGTATTATAAAAATGGTGCAACCTTTTATTCAAAATCAAACAAAGTGGGAAGCCAAAGCTATAGCATGCAAAACGAATTGTTTACAGTGGATACACCAAAGCAATACTCCTGGTAACCTTAAAAAGAGAAAAATCTCGTACACCTTATATTATGACCAGTTACCTACAGGAAAACGAATCAGTACCAAAGTAGTTTTTGAGGGTAATAAAGATCTTGTTGTTGACTTTTTTATGAATTACTGGACTGAAGATCTTGAATTCAATACAGGTCAAAAAGGCAAAGATTATCTTGCTACGGTGCGTTTTTTAACCGACATCGCAGTATTACAAATTAATGATGATGGTGATGCTTCTATAACCGTCACCACAGGTACTGCCAAAGATGCGTATGCTACTATGATATCGCAAAATTAGGAGTATAGACAGATAACTGTATAAAAAAAAGACGTTCTAAAGAACGTCTTTTTTTACTTACACAATTAATGAGATATTGCCCATTTAAAAGTGTATATTTAATCTTTATCTTCCTAAAGCTCCACGAATTTTAGAAGCTGCGTGATATTCAAAAAGTCTTGCTATGTTAATCCCTAGTGATCTTTCTGGTTGGTTTCCTTGTGCGGCGGCTGTTGTAATAACATCCTGATCCGTATTTGGGATTTCTGGATCGAATACCTCTAACGTTCGCCTTAGTACACCTGGGTTTCTTAAATCTATTATATATGATAAAATAGTTTCTACTGGAAGAGGGAGATAATTAGTTCTTAATCCGACACTAATTTGTTGGTAGATGTCATCTAACGTAACTACCCAATTAGTAATAGGTACATTAACTGGAAAATTAATATTTACAAGAGGTAAATTTTTAATTGTTATACTAATATTAGCAGTTATGTTACCTGTTCCGTTTTGATTTACAGCAGATTGTAAACTATCTATTGTTATATTCCTAAAAGGTCCTTTATTTTGGATTATAATAGTACTTGGAACCTGATTATCGAAATTCAAATTATTTAAATTAAAATTATCACGGTTTTGACTTATTGTAAAATCTAAATTCGCTATTGCGAACTGATCACGAGCAGTTTTATTAGTTTCTCTTCCTGCTTTAATTAATTTTTTCTTCCTTTGATCAATAGTTAGATTTCCCATGGCCACGTTGGTTTCATATTCATCTTGATTTCTATTAGGTACCCGAGCTACATTCAACGCTAAATTATTTACCTGAACAGAACCTTCTACCCGACTTTGTGTTTGTACTTCTCCTTCTTCTCCGGTATACCCGCCTTTTCCTATCCTTGTAGCTATTGATCCTAGTAATGTATCGATTTGTAACTGTTGAATAGTGATCTCAGAACCAGCCCCAAGCATATTCAGGCCATATTTTGAGTACGGTACTGAAATTTGATTTGGTCTAAGACTTTTTGGCAAAGGCAGCCATCTTATAATCCCATTGATAATCATAGTCGTCAAAATAACTCCTATGTTTTTAATTTTTTTGATTAATAGTATATTTATATTTAGATTATTTATGGTAACTCTATAGAATTTGTTACCTACCTTCAAATTGTTACCTGTTATTGCTCCGATATTAAGTCTAACTCCTTGCGCGATATCTCCTTCCAAAATTCTTCCTCTAACTTCAAATACAACATCATTAAAATCTAAACCTTGATATTGCATTTGCTCTATAGTCAGTCTAGATATGTTTCCATCACCTTCTTTAGTCACTGCATCATCATCAAATTCAAATCCTCCTTTCCTTAATTTTTTTGTAACTTGATTTAATACGAACGGTAACCTTTGCACAGGTGAATCGGATACTTCTTCTTTTGCACTATTTTTTGAATTAGTTCCTTTTACTTGCTGTGTATTCTTTACCATAGTATCTACTACCTTTTCTCTAGTGGTATCTACTTTATGTCCATTTATCATCTTATCTCCTTTTGGAGTTCCATGAAGTTTGTTATCAATAGCATGTGCCACTTCATGCTTTATATTATGGTCTGTATCCATTTTTGGAGCAAAATGTATATTATTTCCTTGTATAGTAGCCGCTGCACCCAATGTAGCAGGAAAAGGAGAATTATGCGTAGCAACTAATTTGGATGTATTTACCCCATATTTTTCACCCATACTAGTCGCTATTTGTTGAAAGCGGGAGGAACCCTTGAGTACTTTTCTTTGAACAGGTTTGTCATTAGTAGGCGAGGCGTCGATAGCCGATCTTAACTTACGTTGATAAACAGCTGAAGGTCGATTATCTACCATCATAGCAGTGCCCCCAGTAGTAGGTTCTTGTTGTACACTTTGTACAGTTTCTTTTTTTTGTTCTTGAGTATTTTCTAGTGGTGCTTTCATTATTCTTAATTCTCATATTAATTTAGACCTACGGACATTAGTAGCACGGATTGTAAATCCGCGCCATAGGGAAGACTAGCGGGAGCTGATGCTATTCAGTTTTGATCTAAGTATCATTTTCATTTGTAAATGTTGTAACTGCTGCTTTTTTAACCTCTTTTTGTCTTCCCCAATCTGGTATAGCCTTGCTCTCTTTTTGCAACTCTTTATACGCGTTATCAAAATCATTTATATCATTTAGCTTGGCAAGTATTATTTTACCAAAGGCACTATCTTCTCCTCTTTTTCCTCCACCTTCCATCTCAATCCACTCATCTTCTACATAAACTCCGCCAGGAAGGTCTACTAGATTGAACATGCTATATTCTTTACCTACATATTCAAAAACTCCGTTCAAATTAGCACTATGTTGTGCACTTGTTAAAATAACTACTTTAGAGTTCAATAGCGCTTTAGGCTTCATTAAACCACTAAATTTATGTTGAGTTTTTTTTCCAAACATTTTTTTCCTTACAGAATCGATTGCCCCTGTTTGCCCAGAAGCAACTGAATATACTACAGCAGATTTATCTACACTTTCTAAATCTGTAGGGGTAGTTGATCCAAGGTCAATAAAATATTTAGCATCAGGTACTGGATCATAACCAGAATAAGATACTTCTACTTGATTTCTTTGATTTCTATATTCCTGCTTTAAAGCTTCTGCTACATATGCTCCTGCTACTGCACCTCTGCTATGTCCCACTATTTTTATTTTTTTATTCGGTAAGTCTTTGTTTTCAATAATCTTGCGCTTAACCAGTTCTAATATTCCTGTTTTAAGATTTGCTATTTTATTTGATCCTACATCAACTGTACCAGCAAGCGATTTGAACCAATTCGCTTTTGGTGCTCCAGGTCCTGCTATATCGAACTCTTCTACTTTTTCTCTTTCGGTATCATGAGTAGTGGGAAGTAATCTTTTTTTTACCTTTACGCGTTCTTCTGTTGACCACTTTTCATCTTGATGTACATTATTCTCTACCTCAATCCGTCTGTTTTCACTTATAAAGTTATGTCCTGAGCCCGAAAACAGCAATCTTAATATGTAGGTGTCTTCTCTCCTTCTTTGTATTGTATTACTGCTACCATTTTCTTTTTCTAAAATTAGATTTTGACTATTTGCACTTTGCATTCTTAGTACTTTAGCACCCATCACATCCGCCTCTTTTTCCAATCCTGCATCATCATTAATATTTACCTTACTTTTTAGCTGTCTTGTAGGCTTCACTCTCCCCTGCTTTTGTTGCACTACGTGCCAAGCTTCATGCGGTAAATGTTTTTCTTGGCCTGGTGCGAGATGGATATCCGTTCCTTGGGCATAGGCATGAGCCTGTAGTTGTGCTGGTTTACTGGAATTGTAGTGTACCTTTACATCATCCATACTGTAGCCAGAGAGATTTTCGATACTAGATTTAAATTTGTCAGGTAATCCGGTATTATTTTTTTGTTGAATCGGTGTTATACTGTTTTCAGCACTGTTTATTCCTGATTTTAGTTTACGTTGATCGATAGAAGAGGTACGGTTGTCCATAAGTTGAGCCGTACCTCCGTTACTAGATTCACTAGTAACTCTCGGGGTAATCGAGTTTTTTGGTTCCTGGCTTTTATCGGTTTGTGTTTTCATATTTTTTTACTTTTTATAATCATTACCGATTGCAAATCTGTGTCATTGTGAGTTTAGTGATCCTTAGACTTCACTTTGACAAACTCAGTATGACATTCGTTTTCATTTTATACTACTTTCATACTAATTCAATAAAACTCCTTCCTTCTGTAATTCACATCGTATAGCGGTTTCCAGGCTTTGTTGTGTAATCATTTTCTCTTTATTCGTGACTGCCTGCAACGTACATTTACGTATCACATTCATCATCAATCCCCCTGAGATCTCATAGGATTCTGCGATGCTCCACAGGTCTGCATTTTCATCCAAGGGTAATTTCTTGGCAAAGGATTGTTTCCATAATTGATAGCGCTCTTCTGCTCCTGGCATTTTAAATTCTATCATGGATTGGAATCTTCGGGTAAAGGCTTCATCTATGTTGTCTTTTAGATTACTTGCAAGAATCACTACTCCGGGAAAATCCTCGATACGTTGTAGTAAATAGCCTATTTCCTGGTTTCCATAACGATCATTGGCGCTACTTACCTGGGTACGTTGTCCAAATAAAGAATCGGCTTCATCAAAAAACAAGATCCAGTCGTGTTGTTGTGCCTGGTCGAATACTTTGGCCAGGTTTTTTTCGGTTTCTCCAATATATTTAGAGACCGTCATACTCAAATCGATTTTATAGACTTGCTTACCAGTACTTTTACCCAATAAAGCAGCTGCCATACTTTTACCGGTTCCCGGTAGACCATAAAACAAACTTTTATAACCAGGTTTTAGTCGTTTACCAAGTTCCAAAGCATCCAAAACCGTTTGCCCATGAGTCACCCAATCCCTGATTTCCTGCAAGCTACGGCCTGTAGACCTAGAGACGATAAGATCCTGCCACGATTGCTTGGTATGCAATTGCTGCGCAGGAAAATCAGGGCTGTACACTGCTTGATAGGGTGTGCCTGTTAGGATATAAGCTACATATTCATTGGCAATCATCCAGATGCTACTTAGCAATGGGCTATTGCCTTTGGTTTGGGATATACTTATTATCCCTTGTCGTATTGGCACAAAATCCTGGGTAACTAATGCGTGATATTGTAATCGTTTCTGGAGGTTGTCTCCTGCTAATAAAAACATGGCTGTTTCTGCGGTAGGGATCAATCCTAAATGTCCTTCTAATAGCAGCCCCCCAAATTCACTATACCGGCGATCATAGTCTTTATTCTTAGTTAACAGAATATCTAACACTTCGGGTTTGACATGTGGTACTAATGCCAGAATCAGTAGCAACCGTCCCGCAAAGTTGAGTTTGTGTTCCTGGATAAAGTTGGCATAGCTTCCTTCTTTATCTACTATGTTTGGCGGTGTTAACTCCTGTATAGATTGATATGGTGTTTCCTGTTGAAAATGTAGTTCTAAACGGGTTTGCAATACGGCGCTTAGCCAAGCGAGTTCCGCCTGTAATACTGAAGCATTGGCAGTACTGGTGTTTTTATCGGCAGATAGTTTAATATGATGATCTTTTATGATCTCTAGTTGTTTTTCCATAGTGCTATTTCTTTAATCTTTTTGTTCTTTGTTTAACCTCATTCAAATTAGTTATATCAATCCTGATACGTCGCATCTAGCGTTTTTTGCATAGCGATAGCAAAGCAAAAAATGTATCGATATGTAACCTAACTATCAATTTTTAAAAGAGTTCTCGTTACAATCACTTTACATTACATTTCAAGTGATCACTCGAACTGACCGTACTACTTCTATTTGATCAATTCCTTTCACAACCATTCTACAACAATAATTTCTTGCATCCAGGGTAACTTTATGGTATGAAAACCCCACGGCAATTTTTCTAAGGTGATATCATGCGTTTCTCTTTGTACCTGCAATAACCAATGCCCATCTCGGGTGCGTAAAGAGCCTGGTCGACACAGATAGGAAGCTCTGAATCCTTCTGGGGAAAGGTTTTTCCATTTTGGACCTCTTTCTATCACAGCGGTTAACAAATCATCTGCGATTGCTATTTCTTCTTCTGATAATTCGATGGGAGACACAACCTCATCTACTTCCAAACCACATAATAGTTTATTTAATGGCAGAGCGCCTTCAAACCATTCCTGGTCTTCACCTTCACATAGATATTGTAACGCATAAACAGCCATATGTTTAGCCGTTTCATCTATAAAAGTCTTATTGGCTATGAGTTGTAAATTTTCGAAAAAACGTACTAAAAACGGCCAAAACAACACCAATCCCGCATTTTGTATGGATATAAAATCTGTATCTTCAAAATCTAATGAAAACTGGTCTGTAACCATTGATTGAGGTTGTGCTTTTATTCTTTCTAATTCCTTTTGTAGCCCTTGTAAGCTAGTTGCTAAAGGCTTCAGTAAACTATTGGTATCTATTTTTTGTAATGTTTGCTCCTGAATACTATGCAAGTCTTGAAGCATTTGTATAGATTGCTTCAATACCTGAGCAGGTAACTGGTCAAAAAAAGGATTTGTGACTACAGTAGATAACTGTTTAAAAAATGCTTTCCATATAGGATTTTTGGGAAACATCTGCTTACAAGAAGCTACTAAAGACTTGATCTCATAGACATACTGAATGTGACGCTGTATTTTGTTTTCTTTATGATCAATTCCTAAGTCTAAAAGTAGATGGTGCGTGCATTCTCTTTCGAATAGGCGATCGGTACTGGCAATATGATGTTTTAGAAAAGCAGTTTTCCAAAAGCTACGTTGTATCTTCTTATCTTCAATAGTATATTTTTTCTGAATTTTACTCTGAATACTGTCTTTGAATTTTAGAATATCCCTAGATGAAAGCTCCGATATCAGTTGAAAAGATGCCAGCAATTGGCGTTCGGCACTTGCATACACAAATCGTTCTAAGTGTTTGGTGTTCCATTGTAATTCCTTTAGTAATCTAATAAAAGTGGTATTAGGTTTTTGTAAAAGTTGGCCCAATTGCTCTTGAAAATCGGTTTTGTTTCCTTGCTTTGCCCACCATGGTAATACGCCTGTTTTTAGATAATAAACTACTGCTCTAAGTGGTGTTTCTTCTTCAGTATTGTTATTTTTTTGTCTTTTTGAAACCTCTTCAGTTTGTTTATACTCAACAAGTTCTTCTTGTAACTTTTTAGTAAAAACCGTTTCAAAATTTTCTAAAGATACTTTTCCTAAATCTAATGTTAGCTGTTCAATCTGGAGCGGTAAACTGGCTTCATTTACTTGACAAAACACACGATCCATCACAGTAGTTAATTGATTTCGACATAACACACTCAACTGCTGTTGCACCGCAAAAGCATCTGCTGTTGGGGACAGGTGAATTTCTAAAATTTGCTTATTGATGATATGTTTTTGCTGTGCCATGGTACGTTTATTTATCCATTGTGAATTTCGGTAAGAAAACGCTGATATGCATGATCAAATCGTTTCATTTCGGCTTGATCTAACCACTGGATATTTGTTCTGATATGAGCAGGCGTTTCTTCGCGTATAGTGAGCGCCACAAATTTTTTAAAATCGGTATCTTGATATCTTTCTACCCAAGAAGGAAGCATAAAAGCTACTTGTAAAGAGTAGGGATCCTCTGGAGCTGTAGTCGACATCCATCTACCTCCTACCTCTTCCTCTACAAAAGGTATTGGGATATCAAAACCTTCTGGTGTTATTGATACTACCGTATGTACTCCATAGTAATTTTCAGTTTGGGTGATTTCTATAGTATCTCCAACCTGTAGCTTGTGCATACCAACATTACAAAACACATGATTAGCCCCCTTACTTGATGCGGCGAATTCTCTTATCCCTGCCGACTGCAGGTAATATCGTATATCGGGGGTTCGTTGACATACCCCTCCCGCTTCCGATTCTTGAAAAGCAGCTTTAATCTCAAAAAAATCTTCACCTGTAGCCAATATGGTATAGGTGCCGCTAAATTGTTCATTGCCTGTAATCTGTATTTCTTCTCCTGATTGTAATGCATGGTTTCCTACAATACAGCGCGTAAATTCATCGGTAATTGCATTCTCAAATCGTTGAATCTGAAAAGGAGTATAGGATGTTGTAAAAGGATAGGGATAGGATTTTCTGGGTCGAAGTAAAATATGTTCTACCATATGTAATCCTGAAGTTTCCCCCTTCCCCAGGTTTCTGCGACTATAATCCTCGATCCCTACCTTTAATGCAATTCTTTTTTCTAATCCTGAGATATTCCGGGTATTCCAGCTATTGCTATTGATATCATAAGCCTTAGCCTTGCAAGCACTTACTGTTGGGTATTCTTTCAGAAATAGGGTTTTGTCCTTGATTAGTTTTTTATCTGAAGTATCCTGATCATTGGTAGCATCTTTTAATACCATCCCATAGGAAGTAAATTTCTCTGCAAATCGAGCTAACAGATGATTGAGGAATTTATTCTTTCGTAACAATCCCTTAGCGGTATCGGCGGTCATTTCTTGTAAATAAGAAATATAACTTTCTGTATTTCCCAGTACTTCAGACATTCCTGGAACACAATCCAATAAATTTTGATTAAAATAGGTATGCGTATCTTCACCATCAAAACTCATCAACTTTTTAAAGTTTGCCAACTGGGAAAAGTAATTGGCAAGTACTTGCTCAAAAAACAATAAATATCCGCTTAGCTGTTTTGCTTGTGCTTTTCTCTCTGTAGAAGCAGTATCAGGCAATCCTATTTCTCCAATACCATAATTCATAGGAAACTGGTTCTGAATAGGATAATATTGTTCTAATTTTGGTGCTTCAGTTTCTGGTAGGATGATATCTTTTTCCTGCAGTAATACTAATCTGGATCCTTCATCAGCTCTTTTTTGATTATATATCTTTTTGATGCGCTCTGGGTCGATACTTACGGTAAGTCCTTTGGATGTAAATGACAATTGTGCCAATGTACCATCTATATCCAATATAGGTGTTTTGGAAGGGTCTAGTGGCAATATCCAATTTTTTACGGTATTGGTTCCCGTAGCAAGGGCAAGTTTATCTATGACCAATATTCCCGGTTGATCCATAATTTCTTTGATTACATCCGAGGTTTGGATCTCCTCTTTACGATAGGCGTGTATCAAATCCCGATCTTCAATAAAACCGTGCTCTAATCTGGGGCCATCAAAAATTTCATCTGTTGTTTTCCCTTTTTCCAATTGATGTTGTAAAGTATAGAAAGGAATTCGTGGTGAAAAATGAGTTCCAACTCGATGCAACATAGTTGCGATCATTTCATTAACATCATCAACGGTATCAGCAATCTCAATTATACCTTGCAAACGAACTCCCTGAGTATCCAGTAGTTTTATTTCCTCAAAATCTTCGCAGATCGAACGGCTGGCATACAATTTCTCTCTTACAGCAGCAATGATTTTACTTCCAGGAATATCAAATAAGCCATCTTTTTCAATAAAAACCCGAAATAATCCTTTAGGAATCATAGTTCCAGGCACATTTGTAGTTTCAGGAACTGCCTTTTCGATCCAAGCATTTTTAACACCTTCTACATCAATTACCATTTTACGAATATCCAATAAGGTTACAGGATTGGTGGTCAATATGGTCGCAGCGCTATATAGATTATCATACGTGCTCCCAGAATTACTTCCTAACAAATCTTGGATATCATATTCCATACGATAGGCCAGATCTGTAATTGCATAGCATACTTGCTCCAGGATAGTAATACCAGGATCATGGATATTATGATCGGTCCAGGTGTCTCCTGCCATTTTTTGAATTAATTTCATCCCCTCTGTTCGAAGGAATTCGTAACTCAAGGCACTGTCTTTTGGTACTTCTTTGGGTATTGTGATTGTATCTGTCATCGTCGTAAAAGGTAATTCGTGTTATTAATTCACCAAAATGGTATGCATGTCTTTCTCTAAGTGTTGAAAAGTTATAATTTCATGATGTATGCTAATACAAAATAAGGTGGCCGGTTTTCGTGGGGTTGATTCCCTCCGGTGGGTTCTATATTTGCTTTCCCATTAACAATCGAAACATTGGTTTTGGTTGTTTTTAATTTACCAGAGTGTCTTAAATCAAATTCATTTTTCTTATCTTTTCCCAGACTACTATCTACACCTTTAGTTGTATTATGACCGGTAAATCTCACTAAGCTGTCAAAACTTCCATTAATGTGATTATGTCCAGGATCTGAAATACTATGTTTATGACCCTTATCTAAATGGGCGTGAGAAGGCATTTCTGCTTTAGTAAGAGTTACTTCTTTTGCTCCTCCTGTATTTCCAATTTGGTACTCTAAGTTATTTTTATCCATTCCTACAATAAATCTACCTGATAAATCAGGAGTGTTATTGGTTCCATCGCACAACACCCATCCTTTTGGAATATCTTGCCCAGACCACATAGAAATTAGCCCTTTTGGCAAACGGGTATCTACATAGGTTTTTACTGCTTTTTGAGTCGCAAGCTTATCATGACTCGTAGCTCCATTATCCAGTTCTTCGTCATCCGAAATATTGGATGCTTTTAGATTTCCTTCTACTTGTAAGGTGCCTTTTACAGCCACCCCTTCTTTTTTAGAAACCTTAAAAATAGTAGTAGGAGTACTTGTGGTATCGGTTATTGATACTAACGGAGATGTATCTTTTCCTTCTACTGCTAATTTGGAGGTAGGTTCTATGGTTCCTATTCCAACATTCCCTTCTCCGGATTTAATAAACAATTTACTTTGACCAGTAACATCTTTTATATTAAACCCAGGTTGATTGCTATTTGGCGCATCAGAATTTACTCTGGGGTTTAGGTTGATGGACCATTGTGGATTATCATCAGCAAAACTTTCGTATAGATCTAATACCTCTTGTGTACCCACTCGCTCTCCTTCTGCTTGTATAGATATTGGATTTCCCTGTACCTTGGCGATGCCATCTTCTGCTTGATTTAACCCAGCTTCTATAAAATCGGCAAATTCTTCTTGTGTAGGTTTATCATTGATTTTAAAATACTCTTTAAGTTCTGTCCTATTTTTTTTATTGATTTCCATGTATTTATTCTTTTAAGATGATAGCTTTTCTACAATAGGTCTGTTGTTACCGGTTTTCTTAGGCCCTTATAGTTTCATGATATATGCCAAGGCAAAATAAGGAGGACGATTTTCGTGAGGTTGATTACCTCCAACAGAATTGGTTGTAAAAGAATGTTTGTGTTTACCGGCTGATTTGGTCTTGGTATTTAATGCGCCATGTGTTTCCCCATCCATTGTAATGGTTTTAAGTCCATTACCACTATCATTTCCTGAAGCAGGATGTGATATATCATGTATGTGATCTCCTGTTTCTGAAGTATTTCCTGAATGATTATGAGCAGGTAATTGATTTTTAGTTAGGGTTACTGCGTCTTTCCCTCCTGTTTTTCCAATTTGATACTCTGGATTATCCTTCTCAAATCCCGCAACAAATTTTCCTGATAGATCTGGAGTACCTTGGCTTCCATCACATAATACCCATCCTACCGGGATACTACTTATATTTCCGGACCACATGACGATCACTCCTTTTGGCATACGCGTATCTACATAGGTTTTTACAGCCATTTGGGTAGGAATTCTTTGATGACTTGCACCTTCTTTATCTAAATCTACACTAGGAGATATGTTCTCTGCCTTTAGGTTTTTTATTGTCATATCCCCTTCGACCGATACTGCTCCTTGAATACGGGTACCACCATCGGCAATAATATCTAGTTTTCTACTAGCAGAATCACTATTAGTTGATTTCCCAAATATTGTAAGCGTGGTTGTTCCTACTTCAATTTTTGCAGAATCCTTATGTTCATTTGTGTTTTTACCTCCAAATAAAATACGGTCCTCGGCAATTTGCATAGCACCGATAGGTTTATCTGATGTTGTATTTCCTTTTACCGTTAAAGGTGCTACAGGTTCTACAGTGCCAATTCCAACAGTACCTTCTCCCGATTTGATAAACAAGCGACTTTGGCCTGTAGCATCTTTGATATTAAATCCAGGTTGATTGCTAGTAGGCTCATTACTATTTACCCTCGGATTCAGATTGACAGACCATTGTGGATTATCATCGGCAAAGTTTTCATAGAGGTCTAATACCTCTTGTGTACCAACCCGCTCTCCTTCTGCTTGTATCGACAAAGGATTTCCCTGTACCTTAGCAATGCTATCTTCAGCCTGGTTCAATCCTGCTTCTATAAAATCCGAAAACTCTTCCTGAGTAGGTTTATCATTAATCTTAAAATATTCTTTGAGTTCCGTTCGGTTTTTCTTATTGATTTCCATAAGGTTCTATTTTTTATCTTCATCAATCACCCCTAGTTCTATGGGCTATGCTGTATTTTGTTTACTATCGTTACAACTCTTTAAAGTGTTTACCGTACGATAAAATCTTTATTAATTTCCATATAATTAATTCCTTCAAAGCTATCCTCTTGGAATACACCTTCATTGACCACGTAAACTTCGTGTATCTGCGCAGCCACCATTATCATATCGGGTTGTAAAGGCGTTACTATGGATTTTCCATTATTAAGACTTCGCACATCGGTAAAGGTTTTTCCATCTTCACTCTGAAATAATTTCAGATTTGCCACATAATCGATATAGGGACGTTCTGCTATAAAATTGATAATCACACTGGCGTGAAGTGATCCCCCAATTTGAATATCACTCTCATCTCCATATGCCCAAGGTGACATGAATCGTTTGATTTCTTCAATAAGTTTTTTCTTATAAAAACCTTCATCGTATCCGTGATGAAATTTTACAATACACTCTGTAGAAACCTGAAGATAAAAAGGATTGGCTACCCTTACCTCTGCATAGGTTGGGGCAAGGTTCTGCAAGTATTCTTTGATCTGAAACAAGGTATCTGCCGCTACTTTGGGTGCAAAGGGATTAAACGGTAACTTTCCTTTGATATCAGGTACTACAATGACATCCACGCCGCCTATTCGATCTGTAGATGGAAGGCACTTTGCTTTATAGACCTCTGGAAACCGATGCAATACCATATGCTCATAATCCCACATCGTTAGTGCTCTGTTTTTGTGCCGCAAGCGTTCACTGATTCTTTTATAAAGTGCGTTTCCTTTTTCGGCCGGTTTTCCTTTGCTCGAGGTAAAAGGTTGTGTAATCTTTGCCACCTCGGGTATCGGATTAAGCACTTCTGTAATTGTATCTACAGGCAAAGGGTTTTCGAAATGAGCCGGCGCAACGGTTTCACTAGCAAGTGTGGCGCTGATCACCTGACTTTTGATATCAATCGTATCGGATACACCTTCTATATTTCTAAAAGCACAGATTTTGATCCAATGCAAATTTGCTGGCATTAGGGTACCTCCTTGGGTAGCATCTTCGGGTATTTTGATTTTTACAATACCTGTGTTAACCAACCCATTGGTCCCGTCTTGGAGAATGGCAGACGGTGTTAATGCCACCCATTCGTTATTACGCAGATAATTCCATTGCAATACGGGTTTTTGTATGTCTGGATCCGCACTACCCTCTGCCATCTGAAATAAAATCGATAAAATTTGTGGTGTACTTAGTTGCGCTATGCCCAGATACAACGAACCCTCATCGTTATATACCGGGATCAAGGAGGTTTCCTTTCCTGGTGTTATATAATCATATCCAAACGGATGTATATGAAACATCTTATTCGTATCTGTGGCAGCCTCTATATCTGCTGTGATAGTCTCGCAAGCGGTATAAGAAACTCCTAGTTTTTTTAGCTTAGGCAGATACGGCGGATTGATTCTAAGATTTTTTATCCCTACATTCTCCGATATTGCTTGCTTAGCAAATAAGGTATTATATGCGCTATGTTGAAAGTTTATTGGGGTTAGCTCTACCCTAAAATAGCGTTCCCATAGCAATACTTCATCTTCATCTGTCTGTATTCCAAAACGCTCTTTGTATTGATAGCCTGGACTCGTTTCCTTTATCCTGGAAGGCATGTGGGTAATCGACATCGTATTTTCTTTGTTGAAAAGTGGAAATCCTACTGTTAACGTGTTCCCTTTTTCATCTTTGGTCTTTGTAGAAAGTAATACCTCTGCATTACGATCATGGAAAAACACATCAGCCCTAAAATCACTATTGTCTTCAATAATGGCTGCATCAAATGCTAACTTTTGTTCAATAAGTTCAGTGAGTTGATCTTCATTCAGTACTGCAAGTTCGTCTTCCGTGAGATCTGCTTGTATCAGCCAATAGTTTTTATAATAGTCCACAAAGGATTTGGGTGGTTTGACCCATTCTAAATTAAAGTGCAAATCTTTTAGGCTCTTCTGAGATATTTCTTCATTCGCGACATAAAAACTGTTTCCTATTTCGGGCTGAAAACCAAAAGGTTCAAATGGCTTTTTAGTATCAATTGTACCTTGATCATTCTGTACAATACTGTGCTGCATTCCCTGTACATCGACATAAATATGAGCTTTCTGTAATGTCAAACCCACCAAATGTTGATAGCTACTATTAATGCCATGTTCTTCTAGAAAATAATTCATGGTACACACTATGGTTGGGTGATCTGATGTTATAAAAGGAGAAGGAAGGGACCCGAAGGAAGTAACAGGTAAATCATTATCCTGAAGTTGTATTTCGATTTTTAGGGCGTTCAGATACACTTGATCCTTGGAGTATTTCTGAGCTTTTTCCATTGGCACATCAGTAAGACCTACTTCTTTAACCTTCACAATTTTAGGATCTTTAAGACTTATGATTTCATAAATTTTTTGAGTGGTATCTACAATAAAACTTCCAACATCTGTGATGTTAAAATTAGTAGCATCTATTATGGTAATGGTTTGATCCTTTATCTCTATATCTAAATTAGTTTCTGATGCAGATCCAACATAATTTCCTAAAGAATATCGAACCGTATCAGGAATAAACCATTGTTCTTCACTGCTTAAATAGGTCTTAAAAGGATCATTTTGATCAAAAACAGATTGTACCTCTTTAATCTCATGGTTTTTAATAGCCAGATCTAGTAATACTTCAACAGTACGTTTTCCGTCTTTGAGTAATAAGGTAGGTGAACTGATCGCAAAACCAATCTCTGAAGGTTTTAAAGAATGATCTGCTATTGCCGATAGCCTGTTACCAAAGGTTTTGAATCTTTTACTTTCGGATGCTGAATCATATTGGCTAAAAAGAAAATCTTTGGCTTTCGAAGTGCTATAAATATCAGATAATTTTTCAATTTCCGGAGAAGGAATGGTAACCAAACGTAACTCTCGTTCTGAAAACTCTAGAATACGGTATATTTTATCATTATCTGCTTCAGAAGCCTCTGAATCCGCTTTGGTTTGCATGATATGGATAAAATCCGGTTTTTTTAACAGTAATTCTACCTCAATATATTCCAATGCTTTTTCTGCGCTGTCGTTTTCTGTGCTTTGCATATCTTCAAACACTTGCTCTAATGAAGCTGTTTCGCCATTGTATAGGGGCAATGCATCTCCAGGATTTGGATTACCATATACCTTTTTTAGCATAGTATCAAATCCCTCACTCGTATCCAATTCGAGCAAATCTTGTTGTCTTTGATGGATAATTTTTCTCTTATACGCCTGATCCAATAACTCATATACAGGTTCCCAATCTGTAGGAATCCCTTCTTGCTCTTTTTGATGTTTTAAAAAGATGTTTTCAAATTGATCTCTTTCTAAAAACAGCGTTTTGTTCACATATTCAATTGCAGCGGTATTTTCATTTTTTACGGCTTCATGTAATTGAAAAATATCCCCAATTTGCTCCTCAGGAAAATCCGGAAGTTTATCTCCAGGATTTGGATGTCCCAAGGCCATTTCTATCATATCTACAAAAGCAGTCTCCCTGGTTTTTCCACGTTCTTGATGTACCTTTTTGATAGTGAGCAGTTCCTTTGAAACGAAAACACTTTTTAGCTGTGTTATCTGAGCTTTACTAATCACGGTATCCTCATTGGTTACATAGTGTAATTCGTTTCCTTCTGCATCTTCTCCAGCTTGTAATCTAGTTCCTTTTTTTACTTCCAGATACT
Organism: Aquimarina gracilis; assembly: GCF_035285365.1. Lineage (NCBI taxonomy): Bacteria > Pseudomonadati > Bacteroidota > Flavobacteriia > Flavobacteriales > Flavobacteriaceae > Aquimarina > Aquimarina gracilis. The sequence goes on from NZ_JAYKLX010000001.1 coordinate 289,839, forward strand.
TGGTATCTTCTTCTAATTCCAAAAGTACATTCACCACATCGGGCACGGCTTCTTTTGGATGTAATCCCAAGCATTTTCTATAATAAAAATCCAGATGTTTTTCTGTAAGTCCATTCATTTTGGACTTTACATGATTCAGTAACTTCAGAAAAGTCATAAACAGAACCACGTGAGGTTTAGATAACTTAACTTTCTTTTCGGAATCATTGTAAAACAATTCCGGATTTTCTACATATTTGGCTAATTCTTTTGCCCAATTCTTTTGTTGTATTCTTCTCCCTTCTGGCGAGTTCTTACTAAAAATATTCGGATCATCTATTAGAAATGACTCCCAAGTAGCGGTGGGTCTATTATTTTTATCGAAAAACTGAAGTTCTTTGGCCAAACGCTGTGCTTCAGAAATCATTTCTTCTATACTACGATCCTCTACTGGTATATAATCAGTGCGAATCGCATCTACATACCGATCTTTTTGACTGGTTCCATCTCTAAGTAGTATGGTATCTGAATTTTGAATAGTATTCATCACTTTTTACAGCTTTTATAGGTTTAAGTGGCTTTAATTTTTGCATTCGAAGGCACTAATGTTCCTTGTCCCGGATACATTGGTAAAGGATCAGGAGTATTAGCTGGAGGTGGTTGTTTTGCGGGAGATGTAACTTTAAACTCAGCTATGAACGCATTACCTTTTACAATAATATTTTTATTTCCACTTTTACTTTTTGTTGTTAATTGATTCGGACCTAGTTCTTTTATTGTTAAAGTCCCTTGACCAGGAAGTACAAAAGGAGGTGCAACATAGGAACAGTTTTTAACTTCTACTTTTGATTCATCTCCTGCCACACAAACTTTTTTTCCGTTAATTGTCGTTTTTCCTGACGCAATCATTTTTCCTGGTTGTACACTTACCAAGGCACTTCCAAATACAGGTAAAAAATTAACCTGATCTCCATCCATTAGTATTAGCTCCATTTTGATTTTTTACTTAGTTCACTATATTAATTAGAGGTCAAATGCTATGGCAGAAGCTTCATTGATATAAAATGGATATATCAGATTAAATCGATTGTTTGTAGTTCTTACCACATAATCGATATCGATATGTACTATACCATTTTCGGGATCTATATTGGTAACAGATACGTTATCCGCGACAATCCTTGGTTCATATAATAATAAAGCACGAGATACTGTACTGCTTAGCTCATTGGCAAATCGTTGATCTAATTCTTCGAATAAAAACTGAGTAAGATCACATCCAAAATCAGGATGCATCAAGCGCTCCTTTAACGAAGTAGACAATAAAATCTGGAGACTTTGTTTGATATCTTCTTCTCCCGAAGTGAGTTCGACCTCTGCTCCCCCAACTCCAAAAGCCGGAGGGAATGCCCAACCGTTTCCTAAAAATGTATTGTTCATAATCTATTATATTAAATCCACTTTTTTTCCTTTAATCTTTACCTTTCCTTTTGAATTGATACTAAAATCTCCTGTAGCATCTATTGAAAAATCTTTGGTACTTAACATTTTGATACCATCTTTCCCCATCTCAATGCTGTTTCCATGAGCATCTTTCAGTGTAATTATCTTTTCTTTCTGATTAAGAGTAAGAAGCTGCTCGTTGGTTTGATTAGCATCAGTGGTTGAGAGTGTTACTGTCTCCTTTTCTTCATCAAACAGCAATTGATAATTAGATTTGGTAAAAATTCCTTTATATGTTTTTTTTTCCTTTACTGTATGTGGTACTTTATTACTATGCATAGCTCCCAATACGATTGCCTGCCTTGGATCATCATTTAAAAAACCAACGACTACTCGATCTCCTTTTTCTGGAGGGAAGAAGATTCCATGATCTACTCCTGCATCTAAGGAAGTATACATCGCTAATACCTCTACAGGTTTACCTTCTTGATGAAATGCCGGAATATGAACTTGTAGACGAAATCCATGATCGGCATCTTCTACATGTCCCAAAACGGTTCCTATTTGTAGACCATTAACCCCTGGAAGCAATCCTGCAGCTTGTGTTGCGATAATATCAGATTTCGTGCTAAACCAGTTGGCATCCATCCCGATTTGTATATAGGTATACCACCCAGACCCCATTACAAACCCATGTCGAACTCCAGTGATGATATGCTCTCCATTAAACCGACTCACATTTTCGATTTTTAGAGTCTGCCCCACTTTTATCTTACCATTTCCGTTAATTCTAATCGTTCCTTGTACAAGAGAAAGTCTGGATTTTATGAGCTGGGCATCCGACCAGGATTGCAACTCTTCTGGATCTGTAGGTACCGCATGCACTAGCTTGGCTTCTTTGGCACCAACAGCATCAGACAATTGTGATGTTTTATAATCAATACTATTAAGTACTTGTTCTTTACCTTTCTTTGGTATGCTTAATGCTAATTGATCCTTCTTTGTATCCAAACCAAATGCCTGTACCTTCTCATATTGATGACGACTACTAATTTTTAAATCAAAATGTGCCAGATCTATCCCAAAGGTTAAGGTATGATCTGTGCTACCAATTTGTGGAGTAAAAACAGAGATTTCTCCATTATCGGCTAGTACTAATTGTCCATTAGCTTCTGCCCTAGACACCATAAAATCCCAATCTGAAACATAGTACTGCACCATCTGAGGATGTGTAAAAGAAGTACTTTCAATTTTCTGTGCTTTTAGATCGTTATAAGTACCTATCAGGTCTTTTATAATTTTACTATCTGCATGATTCTGGTACACCTTATTTTTTCGTAAACTGGTCATTTTTATACATGGATCCCAGAGCTCAATAGTAAGTATAGACTGAAACTGAGAGCGTTCAATCTCCTGATTGATCACTACCCCTTCAAAAATCTTTTGCTCATTTGTATTTCTTCCTTCATAACGCATAAAAATTTCGATCAAAGCTCCTGGTATAAAAGCATCGCTTTCTAAGGTTTCAAACTTTTGATTTGCCACACAACCATCAGATAGTTTGAGCTCTGCCATTGGTATTTTGTTGAACTCTTTAGTGGTATCTATCGACATCAATTCATACGATCCTAGTGGAAGGATCTTGCCGTTACTTTTGATCGTATTGGTTACTGCTGTTGATGCCATTGTTTATTTTTCTATTGGTGGAAAGTAAATTTCTTGTCCTGGGATGAGATTCCTAAAATCTGTTAGCCTATTAGCACTTGCTACTAATGGATAATAAAAAGGAGAGCCATAAATCTCCTGGCACATTAAGGGCAATTGATCCCCTGCCTTTACCATTCGATAATGCGTTAAATCTGGAGATTGCAAATCCAATTCTGCTAATTGCTCTTTGGTTGCATTGTCACCAATAAAAGATACATTTAGTTCTGCTCGCAACGGATCGCCACTTCTATTAAATAGTGTATAGTTAATATCTAAACTAGTAAGTCTACAATTAAACTTTAATGTTTCCCCCCAGCTCAATACCAGATGACGAGGTTCGTGGATTTTACCTTTTATTTTTGCAATGTTTGTTAAAAAATCGTCTATCCGTGCCGTAACGTTTTTTTGGGTGCCTCGTAATCGTCTAAATGCTATCTCTGCTCCATATTGATCAACATGGGTTCCATCAAAAACTAGTTTCATACTAACTGTGGATGACCCACTATACATAAACTTAGTACTACTTTTATTTTGCGGGTTGCTAGCATCATTAGTGAACTTATTCACAAAACTTCGTCGTACAGATTCAGGATTAAACATCACTTCGAACTCGTTCTTTCCATCTGTTCTTTCTTCATTGTCAAAAGAGAAGATTTTGAGCTTTTGAAGCTTAAAAGATTTTATTTCCTTTTTATTGAAATTTGACATTTACCTTAGATTTTTGTTTTTCAACACCTTTAACACCTGGTTTACACATTCTTGTACCATTTTGTTTTTATCCAATGCGTCGCCTTCTGAATTGCTTATCACATTCGGTTCTTGGTCATCGGATATAACTGCCCGAATCACAATCTCTCTAATCTCTACAGCCATTTTACATTCTTAGAATTTGGAAATTGGAATATGCCAATTCCATGGTATCAATTATTACCGAATTTGATTGCGCATCCAGATCGGATACCGACCATTTTACCGGATACGCTTTTTTAAAGATCCATCCCCCAATTGGGATTCCATTTTCCTTAAATACAGTTACTAATACATTGGATGGTGAAAATGTAAACGAGTTAAAGGCTGCTTTAAATTCTAGATGTAACGGTGAAGGAATTGGACTTGCTACAAATCCTCGTTCTAAAACCAAATTGTTATAATTCGTCATTTTTGGCACACGATGCATATGTAGGTTTTCTCCACCTTCGTTAATGGTTTCTAATTGTACTTCGGTACTGATACCACTTACTCTTTGAAACCTAAGATCTATCGGATTAGGAATTATTCCTCCTGCCAGAAAGAACACTCCAAATCTGTGCGACAAGGTCGGTTCTCTATCGGCAAAATTTATGGCTTTTAAAACGTCTAACATCTTTTGATATTCTTAATTATGTTTAATTTTCAAATCATGAGCAACCAAACTCAAACTTTCTATAGCCACCTCACTAGAATTGGCTGTAAAAGATGGTGCATCTAGTTTTAAAGGCACTGCTCTGATTACTTCCCAAGTTACTACTGGCATACCAGCTTCATCACATAGTTCTATCCTAATATCCTTTACTTCTCCAGACTTTATCCATTGGTACAGATGATCGCGTTGCTTTGCGACCCCTCTTTTTAAGTTTACATTGATCGGTTTTCGTTGGCCACGGATTAAATAATTACCCGTGAACCAACTGAACCCATGCTTGTACACCACATGATCGTAATCTAGCTCTAAACCTGAAACCTCAGAAAAAGACATTATTTCACTACCATTAACCACTACTTGATAGTTATATACTGGTAAAGGATAGTTATTTACAATATGTTGTTTATCGACTGCCACACTAAAAGTTTTATTACTTTAATTTTGCTTTTTGTACGCAACATTTTTTAGGCTTCTTCCATAGTTACTCTAGAGGCCATCAAATCCATTGATTCTATAGCCACGTCATTAGAGCTAGCATCAAAAGAAGGTGCTGTCAATTTAGTTGGAAAAGCATCTATTACCTTCCAGCTAACTACCGTACTACCCGTCTCGTCCAAAAGATGAACTACAATATCCCTTTTGTCTACCTGATTCAATTGTATATCATTGATCCAATCATAAAAAACAGGAATACTCTTTCCTTTTACCAGTCCTTTTTTCATAGATATATTTACGGGTTGAATCTGCCCAGGCATGTACATGATATCAGGTCCAACTTTCCCTCCAGTGGCAAAACTTTCTTTATACGTTGTAGTTTCAAAGGATAATTCTAAACCGGATACCTCTGAGAAACTTATAGATTCTCCATTAATGTCTACCCTATAGTTGTAGGTTACCAAGGGATAATTTGTTTTTATTTGTTCTTTAGTTAAAGCCATTGTTTTTACTTTTTACTTATTCATTAAATTTTTTCTATGCTACTTATGATTCCTGTAGTTTATGAGAGAATTTTAGCACAATGAATTCTGCAGGGCGTACTGCGGCTAGTCCTATTTCTACAATCATCTTGCCCTCGAGAATATCTTGTTGTGTCATAGTTTTACCCAGTCCGATATTTACAAAATATGCTTGTTCTTCTGTAGCTCCTGCTAATCCACCTTGTTGCCAAACTCCATATAAAAAACTTTCAATCATTGCTTTAACCTTAAGCCAGGTCACTGCATCATTTGACTCGAAAACTGCGAATTGAGATGCTTTTTTGGTAGATTCTTCTATCATATTGAATAACCTTCGCACTGGTACATAACGCCATTCGTTATCATTTCCGGCAAGGGTACGAGCGCCCCAAACCATGGTTCCTTTTCCAACAAAACTTCGTATGGCATTGATGGATTTTCCACTGGTAGCGTCTACATTAAGTTTTTCCTGATCTTTTGAAGTAATTTTCGAGATAGGACCAATGACAGCATTTAAGCTTACATTTGCCGGAGCCTTCCATACACCTCTTTCTCTATCTGTGGTAGCATATGCACCTGCTACTGCAGCACTAGGTGGTAAAATGATACGTTGTTTTGATATTTCACTGATGATTCTACTGTATAACTCAGAGCGAGATTCTTTGAAAGTAGATAAACTAACAGATGCATTATCACCACCAGTAGTAATAAGATCACTGGTTCCTGTAGAAGATTCTACGATAGTAGCTCCATTTAACAAAATAATATCAAAATCACCTTTGTTTGTAGTTGCATTCCACTCATCTATAATTTCACTGGCAGGGGTTCCATCTCCAACGTTAATGGTTAATGTAGTATCAGAAACACTCAAAGAAGGAACATTACCCGATCCTTTATTAATCTTAACCTTAGGTGTGTCCTGAGCAGATCCATTATACACAACTCTAATAGCTCCAGCGATTTCTAGTTGCAGAGTTTCATTAGCCGAGGAACCTGATACTTCAACAAGGTCTTCTTGATAACGATAGGTAAGCGATGTTTGCAGATATGGCGTATAGGCTGCACCATATTTTAGATTATTGGTTCCTATTCCATTTCTAAAAGAAGTTCCTTCTTCATCATCTTTTTGAATATCAAAAATGCAAAATCTATCCTTCAATTCTTGGCATTGTGCTAATGCACTTTGGCACACCTCATGATAATCTACGGCGTCTAACCTAATAGCCTCACCTAGCATAATCAAAGTAGGTTCATCTTCTTTGCTCAATGCTTCAAGTCCTGCCAAGAATGATGTTTTACTATAATCATCTTGATAACTTCCTACAGAAATTACATAGCAATCACCACCTCCGTTTTTAAAGTATAAATCTATGGCGTGATACAAGGTATGTAGAGGAGTTGTGACTTCAATATCTCCTATTACATCATCTTCAGTAATACTTACTTTAAAAGATGCAGGTTGCGCGCCTCCAAAGGCCTCTTTGAATTCTAATAGCGTAGATACTCTAACGGCTGTATTTCTAATATTTTTTCCGTTTTTTACAGCTTTTTCTGTATATCCAATAAAAGCTGGTACTGCAGTAGAAACTTCTGCTACAGACTGTGGTAAAAGAGGTACTTCCTCAGTGTACACATCTGGTGTTAAAAATCTAGACATATTTTAATAGTTTTAATATTTATAATGGGCATTTCTAAAAACCAATATGATTCTCCTGATACGCCTTTTTCTTATTTAATTTTAATTATTTGAATACCTTGTTGTTGTTCTTGGGGATTTGACAAATGATTGATGAGTACATCTCCATTTTGAATTAGTTTGATATTTTTTAAGGGTTTACTGCTGTAGGGGATTGCCTCTTTGGACTCAAAGGCTCTGATATGACTATTCGGAAAATTTAATTGTAGGGAAGTTATGATCTGATCTGATGTATTTTGATCAATATTGATTTCATTAAAATGGATTTGTTCATTTCTGGATTCTAATTTTACATCAGAATCTTGAGACTCAGAAACGAAATAATACTTCCATTTTATAGATTTTACCTTGAATATTGCCTTAAATCTGGCTGATTCACCAATAATATCTGTATCGATCTTATTTCCGGCAATGACAATATTTGCTATTGAGGGGAATCCTTGAAAAACACCTTTTTGCTCTATCTGGGTACTCATTAATTCTGAATTACCTACTGGTTGTCCCAAATTTGTAAAAGAAATCATGTTTTTCTTTTTTATGGCAGAAAAATCCGTGATTTCCTGGATACGTTCTGATGTTGGATAGATGTAAAAAGTAAATACATCATTTTCTCCTAAAACAGGGAAGACATTACTCTCTTGATCAATAGGCGCTAAGACCTTTATTTTACCAACATCTATTCTTAGGATACAGCCCAGGTTATTTAAGCGCTTCTTAGTTTCATTATCAGGGACCAGTACTAAATCCTTGGGTAAACCTGAAAAATAAGGATGTATAATTTCTATATGAAAGAATTCATGATATTTCATCTTTCTGCTTATGTTTTTAATTCAATATGTTACTTACTTATTAGAGTAATCTATTCATCTTAAGAACCTTAATCTTATTTTTGTCCTGTGTTGAGTGCTATACTTGATAATGGTTCTCCTACAAATTCTATACTTTGCTCATCAATGAACGAAAGCAGACGTACTCTATACAATACAGAGGGCAAGTAGGAAGTGTTTAACGAATGCCATACTTGATTCTGTTCTTCTAAAGGGATTGAAATTAGTTCTACCACTAATTTCTCTATATTCTCATCGGATAATTGTGGGGAATTAAGTGGGTTAAAAATCCTATTTACCTGAAAGAATTTAATGACATGAGATAAAAATTTAAGTGCTTGATCATACTTGCTGAATTTGGATACAAAAAGAATCAAAAGCTCTATTCGTATTTCAGGATTGGTCTGTGTACGGATTCCATTTTTCACGATACCCGAGTATTGATCTGGATTTCTAAATTTCCTGTCTTCTGAAATGTTGATTAAAAATGGAGTTATTTTATCGTTGGTAAAAGAAACCGGATCATTACCAGTAGTACTAATAAATTCTATAATATTTGACTCTGTAGTACCTACTACGTTTTTAAAATATTCATTGAGTTTATCTTTTAAAACATCTAATACAACATTTACCATAACACACCCCGGATTATTATTTTTTATTATGCCAAAGGTAGTTTGAGATAATGCCTTACTTATAGAAGAAGTCCGTCAAATCTATATAGATTTCCGACTGAGGAATGGTATAAAATCGACGGAGTATAATATTTCCGACATTCGGATTTTATGTATACAAAATGCTTTGTAATAGAGAAATAAAGTTGGTAAATAGTTCGATCAAAATGGGAATCTTAAAATCTGCTATCAGATATACCAAAAAAGGATGAGTAAAATGTACAAAATAAAAAAAGGTCCTATAATGATATAGAACCTTTTAAGTACTGAAGGCGGGACTTGAACCCGCACGGCCTTACAGGCCATTGGATTTTAAGTCCAACGTGTCTACCAATTCCACCACTTCAGCATGGACTTTATATAATCTCAGAGCGAAAGACGGGATTTGAACCCGCGACCCTCACCTTGGCAAGGTGATGCTCTACCCCTGAGCTACTTTCGCAGTAATTTAATGATCGTTGCAATTCGTTATTGCGGATGCAAATTTAATACAATTCTAGTAATACCAAAGTCTTTTTTAGAAAAAGAATAAAAAAAATTATGCAGGCGAAGCTTTCTTCCTGGTTAACATACGTTTAATCTCATTTAGCTTCATTAAGGCTTCTACAGGCGTAAGTGTATCAATATCAATATCCAGAATTTCTTCTTTGATTTCTTCTAGTAAAGGATCGTCCAAATTAAAGAAGCTTAATTGCAACTCATCCTCTTCCTGCATTCCTTTTATTTTGTCTGTAAGTTCTTCGCTACTATGCGATTTCTCAAGCTTTTTTAGCATTTTATTGGCTCTATGCAATACTTGTTGGGGCATTCCCGCCATCTTGGCAACGTGAATTCCAAAACTATGTTCACTACCGCCAGGGACAAGTTTACGCAGAAAAAGCACATTATCTTTTAACTCCTTTACTGATACATTATAATTTTTGATACGTCCAAAAGTTTCGCACATCTCATTTAATTCATGGTAATGTGTTGCAAACAATGTTTTGGGTTTTGCAGGATGTTCGTGTAAATATTCACTAATGGCCCAGGCAATAGAAATTCCATCATAGGTACTGGTACCTCGTCCAATCTCATCGAGCAATACCAAACTACGATCAGAAATGTTATTAAGAATACTTGCTGTTTCATTCATTTCTACCATAAACGTAGATTCACCCATTGAGATATTATCACTGGCTCCTACTCTGGTAAAAATTTTATCAACAACTCCTATTTTTGCTTCTTCAGCAGGGACAAAACATCCCATCTGCGCCAATAATACAATTAATGCAGTTTGCCTCAATATGGCCGATTTACCACTCATATTGGGCCCGGTAATCATAATAATCTGTTGCTGCTCTCTATCTAATAATACATCATTGGCAATATATTGTTCACCTGGGGGTAATTGTTTTTCGATTACTGGATGACGACCATTCTTTATTTCCAAATCAAAAGATTCATCAATAAAAGGTCGTACATACTGGTTTTCTTGAGCTAATTGAGCAAAAGAACATAGACAATCCAACTGACCGATTAGCATAGCATTAAGCTGTACTGGTTTTATATACTCATTCATCCAAATCACTAAATCATTGAACAGTTGTTGCTCTAGTGCTAGTATCTTTTCTTCGGCCCCTAATATTTTAGCTTCATATTCTTTAAGCTCTTCCGTAATATAGCGCTCGGCACTTACCAAGGTTTGTTTCCTGATCCATGTATCCGGTACTTTATCTTTGTGCGTATTCCTAACTTCGATATAATATCCAAATACATTATTTGAGGCAATTTTTAAAGAAGTAATCCCAGTAGCTTCAGTTTCGCGCTCAAGCATTTTGTCGAGATAATCTTTTCCAGAAAAAGCAATAGATCGTAACTCATCCAGCTCCTCTAGATATCCATTAGCAATGGTATTCCCCTTGAGTACATTTACCGGAGCTTCCTCATTAAGGGTTTCTTTAATTTTGTTACGCAGTAATTCGCAATCATTTAATGTATCACCAATTACTTTTAAAGCTTCATTTTTACTATTAGAAGCTTGTGCTTTTATAGGTACAATAGCCTCTAGTGAATTTTTGAGCTGAATGACCTCTCGAGGATTCACTTTTCCTGTAGCTACTTTGGAGATCAATCGTTCAATATCTCCAATTTGTTTTATTTGATGTTGAATTTTTTGATGCAATTCTGGATTATCTATAAAAAACTGCACAACTTCATGACGCTTCTGTATTGCAGCAATATTCTTGAGCGGAAGCGCCAACCAACGTTTCAGTATCCTACCGCCCATAGGGGAAATAGTTTTGTCTACTACATCCAAAAGGGTTACCGCATTTGCCGCATTAGGACGATATAATTCCAGATTACGCATAGTAAAACGATCCATCCAGATATACTGGTCTTCGGCAATGCGTTGAATCGAGGTGATGTGCTGTAATTTATGATGCTGGGTTTCGCTGAGGTAATGTAAAATTACACCTGCTGCAATAACACCTTCTTGTAAATGATCAATTCCAAATCCTTTTAAAGATGCTGTACCAAAATGTTTATTTAAAGTTTCATTGGCATAGTCATTTTGAAAAACCCAATCTTCTAGAAAAAACGAATGATAATCTTCTCCAAAATCTTTATAAAAAGATTGCTTTTTGGGTTTGGTCACTAACACTTCACTAGGGCTAAAGTTTTGCATTAGCTTATCCATATGTGCTATGTCACCTTGTGCTGTTAAAAACTCTCCGGTTGACACATCCAAAAAGGCAATTCCAATCTCTTTTTTACCATAATGCAGTGCGCACAAAAAGTTATTCGTTTTGCTTTGCAACACCTCATCATTCAACGCGACCCCAGGTGTTACAAGCTCGGTCACTCCTCGCTTCACAATAGTTTTGGTTTGTTTGGGATCTTCTAGTTGGTCGCAAATAGCAACACGCTCACCCGCTTTAACCAATTTTGGCAAATAGGTATTCAACGAATGATGCGGAAATCCAGCAAGTGCCGTTTCCTGCTCACTACCGTTTCCTCTTTTTGTTAAAACGATATTTAGAATTGCGGCTGTTTTAATCGCATCCTCACCAAAAGTTTCGTAAAAATCTCCTACCCTAAATAATAACAAAGCATCCGGGTACTTAGCTTTTATAGCGTTGTATTGCTTCATTAATGGGGTCACCTTCTTGCCGTTCTTTCCTGCCATTCAGCCTGTAATTTTATCAATCATGCTAAAGTAGCTATTCTCTTATTTTTTTTGAAATATCACCCTTAGGAGTTATTCAATTTTATTCACAATTATTTCGTGGGTAGCAGTTAGTGGGTAGTTTGGTAGTGGATATTTGTAATAAAGTTTCATAAAATGTCATCCCAGCGTAGGCTGGGATCCATATTAATAGATTCTGGTTTACGCCAGAATGACAATAAATAATACTTTTGCACCAATGGAAATGAACAGAAAACTAAAAAACAGCGAACTTGATCGTAAAAGCATTGCAGAATTCAAGGCAGCACAAAAAACACCGTTGATTATTATTTTGGATAATATCAGAAGTCTAAACAATATCGGGTCTGTTTTTAGAACAGCCGATGCTTTTTTGATTCAAAAAATATATTTGTGCGGTATTACTGCCACACCTCCTCATAAAGATATTCAAAAAACTGCGCTTGGTGCTACAGATACTGTAGAATGGGAACATCAAAAAGACACCTCACAATTAATAGAGACCCTTAAGGCCCAAAACATCAAAATACTTTCTATAGAACAAGCCGAAAATGCAGTTATGTTAAACAATTTCACTCCTGAACCCAATCAAAGATATGCCATTGTTTTTGGAAATGAAGTTAAAGGTGTTCAACAAGAAGTAGTGTCAGAAAGTGACACGGTTATCGAAATCCCGCAATACGGAAGCAAACATTCTTTAAATATTTCTGTAAGTGCCGGAGTCGTGCTCTGGGATTTGTTTAATAAACTTCAAAATTAGGATACATTTCTTTCAAAATCATATAAGTTGTATCAATAAAAAACATCCTAACTAGGGTGTTTTCTTTTTTCTACGTCTTTATAAATAACAACCAAAGTGATTTTAACACACAACCTAAAACACACAAACTCATGAAACCAAACACAAAATTAGTAGTATTTCTAACATTTTTAATGTTATGTAACGTACGGCTTGGATTTACCCAGGAGGAATGTGGAGCAGAGCCTCCAAAGGACTATGGTAATTTTATGCTTAAAAGGCTGGCATCAATTTCAAATGCCAAAGCATTGGCTACTCCAGTATCATTACCAATTCAGCATCATGTATCACGTAAATCAAACGGGAGTTCTCCGTCTGTTTCTGCTACAGAGATTCAAAACGTTATGGATGAACTTAATGCCACCTACGCATCTATGAATATTTCATTTTATGAGTACGGGCCTACCAGGTTTCTCGATAACAATAATTGGAACCCTACATTTAACAAAAGTAATGATAGCCAACTAGTGCAATATGAAGTTAGCGAAGCAATCAATATTTTTTACTTTACCGAAGTAACTTCAGGAAGCTCTACTATATGTGGATTTGCTAAGTTTCCAGGAACTGGAAATCGGGCAATATTAGATGCATCCTGTTCGCAAAATGGATCTACATCTTCTCATGAATTAGGGCATTATTTCTCTATACTTCATACACATTCAACTTCTGATGGACGAGAATTAGTACAACGAACTAATTGTAGCAATGCGGGAGATTTTTTTTGTGATACGCCAGCAGATCCCAGATTAAGTGGTTTGGTGAACTCTAGCTGCAATTATACGGGTTCTGGGACTGACGCCAATGGAGATCAATACCAGCCTGACACTAGAAATGTAATGTCTTACACTCGAAAAAGCTGTAGAGACGGTGGTTTTACTCAACAACAACAAAATGCTATTATTGTTTCTTTAGAATCAGACAGAGCATATTTACTGGACACAACAACCCCTCCGGCATGTACCAACATCAGTAATTTTCCATACAGCGAAAGTTTCGAATCTAGCTTTGCAGATTGGACCAATGCCAATGGAGATGATATAAATTGGACACGAGATTCTGGAGGCACTCCTTCTAATGGTACCGGACCTTCGACAGGTCAGAGTGGCTCGTATTATTTGTATACAGAAGCTTCAACAAACGTATCTCCACCCGGTAGCCCAAATAAAGTAGCTATACTTGATAGCCCTTGTTTCGATTTAAGCAACGAAACTGATTTATCACTAGAATTTGGTTATCACATGTTAGGAACCGATATGGGAACTCTAGAAGTTTTAATTAGCACAGACGATGGAAGCTCATACTCTTCTGTTTGGTCTCAAAACGGAAATAAAGGTGATACCTGGAACCAGGCAACCGTAAATCTTGCCACTTATTCTGGGGCTGTAATCAAAATACGTTTCAAAGGAACCACAGGAAGCAGTTGGCGAAGTGATTTATCTATCGATAATATAAAGATTGCTTCAACAACAACAAATCCTCCCAGTAGCTGTAATGGTATTACAGGTTTTCCTTATAGAAAAAGTTTTGAACCCGATTTTGGGTCATGGATTCAGGAAACCGATGACGATATCAATTGGTCTCTTGAGAGCAACACCACCCCTTCTTCAAATACAGGACCTTCGGGACCAACACACGGAAGCAATTATATATTTACTGAAGCATCAGGTAACGGCACCGGATATCCAAACAAAATAGCTTTATTGACTAGTCCTTGTATAGATTTAACCACTGAAACCGATGCACAACTTAGTTTTGATTATCACATGTACGGATCCAATATGGGAACTCTGGAAATAAGAGCCTCTAATGATGATGGAGCTTCGTGGACTACCATCTGGACTAAAAGTGATGACCAAGGAAATATCTGGAATTCTAAAACCGTAAGTTTATCAGGGTATAGTGGTTCTGTAATCAAACTACAACTTAAAGGTATAACTGGATCAAGTTATAGAAGTGATATGGCCATAGACAATATTGATATTACATCTGGCTCGAACGATATTATCGATGATGATATTCATGAAATTTCTCTTAAAAATATCAGCGTTTTCCCAAACCCAATAACATCTGGATTTTTAAATATAAAATATCCTCGTACGTCAAAAACAGATGAGTCCATAAATATTACGATTACCGATTTCCTAGGAAAAAAGATTGATGTTTTTAACTCTAAAACCGAAACCATCACTTACCATATTGGCAACCTTCGCAAAGGGGTTTATTTTATAATTATAGAAGATAATAACCAAAAGGTCACCCATAAACTCGTTAAAAATTAGAGTTTACCTTTGAATTGTTAGTTACGACTGCCCAAATTAGTTTTTGGGCAGTTATTATTTTATTAAGATATCATCTGAAATTTGTTTCGTAAGTTTAAAGCAAGATAAGTTTCACATACAACCATACTCGAAAATGAAGAACTTCTTAGTATTTACCCTAATTACGCTTTTTCTTTTTTCTTGCAAACAAGAAAGCACTACAAAAAAAGACCTTTCGGAAAATCAATTGATTGCCAAAGCAAAAGAAATTCATGATAAGGTTATCACTCTCGATACACATTGCGATATTAATGTAAAGAATTTTACCGATTCGATTAATTACACCCAAGATTTGGATGCACAGGTAACACTTCCAAAAATGAAAAAAGGAGGGCTTGATGTTGCCTGGTTTATTGTTTACACAGGGCAAGACTCATTAACACCTGTCGGCTTTGAAAAGGCACATGAAATTGCCATGTCAAAATTTAATGCCATTCATAAACTTACGGAAGAAATAGCACCTAATCAAGTTGAAATAGCTTTAACCTCTGAAGATGTGAGAAGAATTCATAAAACAGGAAAAAAAGTGGCTATGATAGGTATCGAAAATGGGTATCCCGTAGGCACAGATATTGGTAACGTAAAGAAGTTTTATGATCTGGGCGCCCGATATATGTCATTATCTCACAACGGTCATAGTCAACTTTGTGATTCGAATACAGGTGAGGCTGATGGCGTCTGGTTGCATAATGGACTAAGTGACTTAGGCAAAGAGGTAATTGCCGAAATGAATAAATACGGAATGATGATCGATGTTTCACACCCTTCAAAAGAATCCATGCGCCAGATGATTGAACTCTCCAAAGCTCCTATAATCGCTTCTCATTCTTCGGCTAGAGCACTTTGTGACCATAGTCGAAATCTTGATGATGAGCAATTGCAATGGTTAAAAGAAAATGGTGGAGTTGTACAAACTGTTGCTTTTACTTCTTACTTGAATACCGAGAAATTTGAAAAAAGAAACGAAAAACTAGTTGCTATTGCCAAGAACATAGCCGATTCTATGGGAGTCACTTGGTTAGAACGTCATGAAGTACGCAAACTAAATACCGAAGAGAAAGAAAAATATTATGATTTTTACATGAAGATGCTATCCATTCGAAGAGCAAAAGTCAAAAAAATGACCAACCTCCCTCCGGCTGTTGATGTAGCTGATTTTGTAAATCATATCGATTATATGGTTAAAAAAATTGGCATTGATCACGTAGGAATAAGTTCAGATTTTGATGGTGGTGGCGGTATCGAAGGTTGGAGTGACGCCTCTGAAACCTTTAATGTTACCCTAGAATTAGTTAAACGAGGGTATACCGAAGAAGAAATAGAAAAGTTATGGAGCGGAAATCTGCTACGCGTACTGGACGAAGTACAAAAAGTAGCCAAAGAATTTCAAAAAAGTTAATGGCTAACCACAAATCTCTTCCAAAATTGAAATATAATTGGTTCGGTTTGATATAAAGTCTCTTTCAGACACATCAATAATTTTTACATTAAATTCTGTTTGAGATTTTATAAACTGAAGATATCCTTTATTAATTCTATCCAGGTATTCTGCAGGGATTTTCTGTTCGTATTCTCGGCCTCTTTTTTTGATATTTTCAAGAAGTCGTTCGGTATTTTGGTATAAGTATACATACAAACCAGGTTTTGCGAGATTTCTATACATCAAGTCAAAAACCCGTTTATACAATAAAAACTCTTCTTCTTGCAAAGTTACTTTGGCAAAAATCAAAGATTTGAACACATCATAATCGCTCACCACAAAATCTTTAAAAAGATCATACTGTGCAATATCTTCTTGAAGTCGTTGATACCGATCTGCTAAGAAGGACATTTCTAGCGGAAAAGCATACCGCTCCATATCTTCATAAAATTTAGGCAAGAAAGGATTGTCGGCAAATCGTTCTAGGATCAGTTTTGCGTTAAACTCGGAGGCAATCAATTTTGCAAGACTTGTTTTACCAGCTCCAATATTTCCTTCAATCGTAAGGTATTGAAATTTGGATAAAGAATATTCCTCTTTAGGACTTATGATCTTTTTCGCAATTTTTGTTACTTCTGCACTATCTGAAGTATTACCCAACAATTGAAACACAGTTTGTTTCAGTAAAGGATGCTCTAGTTCACCAGCAATATCAGCCAGAGGAGCAAGTACAAACCTTCGATCTTGTAGTGCTGGGTGTGGAACGGTGAGTTTTTTGGTGGTTATATTTCCTTCCGAAGAAAAAATGATATCCAAATCGATAGTTCTGGCTTGATAACCTTCGGCATTGCTTCTTTCTCTGCCCAATTTTTTTTCTATAGCCATCAATCGGTCCAAGACTTCCTCGGTTCTATAAAACGTACTGATAGAAATACAGGCATTGTAGAAATCGTCACTCTCAAAGCCCCAGGCCGGTGTTTGATAAATTCCAGAAATCTTTGTTACATCTCCTATAGTTGTATAAATTTCGTCAACCGCATTTTGGATAAAATCTAATCGATCCCCGATATTACTTCCTAAAGAAATATGTATGAGATGTGGTGTTTTCAAGCTTGAGTATTTATATTCTGGTCAGAACTCCTTATTTTAGGAGCAAATTAAGCAAAACAAAAACACTTCACCTTATATTTTGTTGAAGTATTATTAACTAATTTCATTTTGAGCGAAATCGTATCGAACCTTAAGGACCAAAGAGTAGCATATCGAATTTATCTAATTTTGGGAGCCCTTTTTATATCTTCTTTGGTAGCCTCAAATCTTATTTTTCAGAAATTCTTTTCCTGGGATTTTTTAGGGATTTACACTTTTGAAATTTCTGTTGGCATATTACCCTATCCCATAACATTTTTGATTACCGATATTATTAGTGAAATCTTCGGAAAACGAAAAGCCAATCAAATTGTAACTGCTGGTATTTTTGCTTCGTTCTTTTCGCTAATCATTGTATCTGTTTCGGCAGCTGTACCTGCCACCTCATGGTCTCCTATAAACGACGAAACTTTTGACAAAGTTTTTGGAGCTACGGTCATTGCTGTATTTGCCTCTATGATGGCTTACCTTTTTGCTCAATACATTGACATACAGATTTTTCATTTCTGGAAAAGAATCACCAAAGGAAAACACCTTTGGTTGCGTAATAATTTCTCAACTTTTTCTTCCCAATTTATAGATACACTCACCGTATTATTGCTTTTATGCTCTGCAGACATTATTGAATGGGAACGTTTTGGGGTATTACTGCTAAACGGTTTTTTATTTAAAGTTCTTGTAGCCGCACTAGACACACCCATACTTTATGTAGCTGTGTATTTTTTAAGACGCAGATTTAACCTGAAAGAAGGAGGCGAGCTAGCTATGGAAATTTAAATTATAACAAATACTTAACTTTAAAAAAGCAACATAGTATCTTTGTATTTAGTTTTTCTATATACAACCATAATCTTTTTTAACGTAAAGTCATGAAGAAAGCCCTTAAAATCTTCGGAATCATACTTTTATTATTAATTATAGGCATTATTTCTATTCCTTTTCTATTCAAAGGGACCATTCAGGATAAAGTACGTTACTTGGTAAACGAACATGTAAATGCCAAAGTAGATTTTGCAAATATTGATATTAGCCTTATTCGCAGTTTCCCACAAGCATCTGTAATTATTGACGATCTTTCAATTATAAATTATGCTCCTTTTGAAGGTGATACCCTTGCATATTCTAAACGAATAACTCTGGATATGTCTATTAACGAATTGTTCAAAGATGCCAGCGAAGCAATTAATGTTCAAAAAGTAATAATCGATGAGGCAAATATAGCTATCAAAACCGATTCTTTGGGTAACTCGAACTTTGATATCGCCAGAAAAACACAAAAGCCCAAACAAGAAATTCCTGCCACAGAAGAAAGTGGAGACTTCACATTTGCACTCGAACATTATGAAATCAATGACAGTAAGATCTTATTTAGAGACGATGTAAGCAAAACTGTGTTAGAAATGGTCCACCTTAACCATAACGGCGATGGGGCTGTATCTGGAGATAAAGTAATTCTGGACACGCATACGGATACCAAAGCTTCTTTTGGATTGGATGACACAAAATATTTAAATAAAAATAAGCTCCAGCTGGATGCACAAATAGAATTAGATCTTAAAAATCAAAAATATTCTTTCAAAGAAAACAAAGCACTTATTAATCGATTACCACTAGAGTTTACCGGATTTGTACAATTGTTTGAAAAGCATACCAATGTGGACCTCAGCTTTAAAACACCGTCTTCAGATTTCAAAAACTTTTTAGCGGTTATACCCGAAGTGTACACCAAAAACCTTGATGGGGTTCAAACAAGTGGGGATTTCTCTATTAATGGTTTCATTAAAGGAAAAAGTGATGATACGTATATCCCTAAAATGGATATTGCTATTGTATCACACAATGCATCTTTTAAATATCCAGATCTTCCAAAGGGAGTTAAAAACATCAATATTGATACACAGATTAAAAATGAAACCGGTTTGGTCGATGATACCTATATCAAAATTGGAAATCTCACCTTCAAAATAGACCAAGATTCATTTGCGGCAAAAGGAAGTCTACGCAATCTTACCAAAAACATTATTGTAGATATGATCCTCAAAGGCACTCTTAACCTTCAAAACCTAAATCAAGCCTATCCACTTGATCTTGAAGAAAAGTTAAACGGTATCGTTACTGCAGATGTTAAAACACATTTTGATATGCAATCTTTGAAAAAAGAACAATATCAAAATGTGAAAAGCTCTGGAACAGCTAGTATTTCTGGATTCACCTATGCTTCCAAGGAAATGCCAAATGAAATAAAAATCTCTAAAGCAGATGTAAGTTTCAATCCGGAAACTATATCCCTTGATCAAATACAAGCAACTACAGGACAATCCGATCTTCTGGCTAGTGGAACGATTACCAATTTGATGGGATTCTTATTTGCAAAACAAGACTTAAAAGGAAATTTTGATGTTAGTTCTAATGTATTCGCCGTAAGTGATTTTATGGTGAACGAACAAGAAATACCTGACGAAACGAATGAAACGAATGATGACGGCGTCGAAGATCAAACCATGAGAATACCTTCCTTCTTGGATGCTACATTAAATTTTAACACCAAAAAGGTAGTGTACGACAACCTACAACTACTTAACACAAAGGGAACTGTAAAAATAAAAGATGAGACTGCTTATCTTCAAAATGTAACTTCAAACATTTTTGATGGTGGTTTGGCTTTTAATGGTAATGTATCCACCAAATCTCAAGTCCCAACTTTTGACATGGCCCTGGATCTAAGCCAAATAGATATCGTACAATCCTTTAATAGTCTTGAATTGATCAAAGGGTTGGCCCCTATAGCCAGAGCTTTAACAGGTAATCTTACCACACAGATTAATCTAAATGGAAGATTAAACGAAAACTTAACCCCGGTTTTAACTTCGTTAAAGGGTAAAGCACTGGCCGAAATTTTGAATGCCCAGGTTTCTACTACAAAAACTCCATTATTATCAAAACTAAACAATCAACTTAATTTTGTAGAATTAGACAAGTTAAACTTGAAAGATATCAAGACCAATTTAAGTTTTGATGACGGAAAGATCCATGTAAAACCTTTTGAATTTGATGTAGAGGGTATAAAAATTAAGGCAGGAGGAGAACATGGCTTTGACCAAAGCATGAGTTATAATGTGACTTTGGATCTACCGGCTAAATATTTAGGAAATCAAGTAGGAAGTTTAATGTCACAACTTAACGATCAAGAAGCAAATACAATGACGGTAGGACTTCCTATTGGGATTTCAGGAAACTTTACAAATCCCAAAATAAACCTGAATACTGCCCAGGCCGTAAAACAACTTACCCAACAAATTGTAGATAAACAAAAGAATAAAGCCAAGGATCAATTGGTTAGTAAAGGTGAAAAAGCTCTTACAGATTTATTGGGTGGTTCGAAAAAAGGTGATTCTACAACTACAAAAACAGAGGATGCATTAAAAAATACTGCCAAAGATATTTTAGGTGGATTCTTGGGGAAGAAAAAGGACACCACCAAACAAAACTAAAAACTAAATACAATTCGTTTCGGCACCTAATAGATTCTTTTTTACTCATCTTTTTGAGTAAAAAGGTAAATTTACTATCAAAGATTCTGGTACTTATAGCACAATGCAGTAAATTTGAATAACACAATCATCAAATCCCCTCAGTAATGAAATCTTTATATATTACAATTTTGGCCATTTTTATGGTTTCAATAGGTTATAGCCAATCCAAAAAAAATGTTTTTTTTGATCAAAGTACTTTAATTGGTAAGTTTCATACTATTGATGAACTAGAAGATTTAAAAAAAGGCGAATTAATTAAACTCTATAAACAACGCATTAATGAAATCATAACAGTGCTACCCTACCTAGCATTAACCAATGAAGCTGGTGTAAAGTTATCAGACATTGGCATCAAAGAAAACTCGGGTAATTTAAAATCTTTGGATAAACACCATGAGGCTACTCTAAAAGCCCTAGAAAACACAAATGATCTTATCACCGAACTAATACCCTATGCAGATACCGAAAAAATCATCTGGGCAATTTTATACTTTGAAGAAGTCATAAAAAAGATAAGGATCGGAGCCAGTGGAAATTTTTAGTTATTACTAATACTAAAACCACCCGCTTTTAATCAGGTCTATAAAAATAGGCTTATTTATAAACATCATAATAAAATAAATTTTGATTGTTAATTTTATGATATAATGTATGACATAATAACATATTATGTTAAAAAACTGACTTTTCTTGAATAAAAAATGCATTCGTTACTTGTAAAAAATTAGCCCAAAACGTTCAAATTACAGGGAAAAATTACATTTTTTCTTAAAAAAACTGCCATTGCATAATTTTTGTTCACCCTTTCCATAGAAAAAATAAACACTAGTTAATTTTTTGATATTCAACATAATACACAATAGTCACGTAGGAATTTTACTTATAATTTTATATTAAATTAAGTTAAAATACCGATAAACGTACAAAGTTTACGGTAAAAACGTAACCTACTTTAACAAAACTAGCATAACTTAGTGTTCCCAAAATTGGTAGAAAGAAATTTCCTCCAAAAATTTTAACCCCAAAACAAAATATCATGAAAAAAAGATGTTCTCTACTTACAGCTTTTATATTTCTATTTTCTTCTTTTATAATTACCGCACAAAATTTTAACGAGAATAGTGACCGATGGGTAAAAGGATGGACGAATTTCTCGCCCAATAAAACTGATTATCCAGAAGCTGAAGAGAAACTACCTAATATTATCGCAAATCATACCTATTTAAGAAATGATGTTGTATACTTAATGTCTGGTGACGTTTATGTAATCAATGGTGCTTCTCTAACTATTCAAGAAGGAACCATAATACGCTGTGATCACGAAAACCCTGCAAGTCTAATTGTAACCAAAGGATCAAAACTAATCGCAGCTGGCACCAAAGCATATCCAATTGTTTTTACATCAAACAAAGCACCAAAGTCAAGAAGTAATGGAGATTGGGGCGGAATAGTTATTGCAGGATCTGGAAAAGTTAATACTGTTTCTGGAAACGGTTTAATCGAAGGAAATTTCAAGCCACAGTTTTCCATTTACGGAGGTAATCAATCTGAAGAAGAAACAACAATATTTAGCCATGTAAGAATTGAATTCGCAGGAAACACCTCTAAAAGAAAAGAAGGAGCCAATGGTTTATCTTTATATGGAATTGGAACTGCATCAATCATTGACAATGTTATGGTAAGTTATTCTGGCCAGGATTCGTTTAATTTTCATGGTGGGAAAAACAATATGCAAAATCTTATATCTTTAAAAGCTCAAGATGATGATTATCAACTTTCTGAAGGTTTCAAAGGTAATTTGGATAATGTAATTGCAATACGTCACCCTTATATTACCAGCCCAAAAGGATCTTATGCCGTTGAAGTTGACGGCTACAATAGCGATTTAGGGTATATCCAACCAAATGCAGTTACCGATGTGACTATCACCAATGCAACATTGGTTAATTTATCAGATAAAACAAACTACCAACATACTACGGCAGCAATTTCGGCAACAAACTCTGCTCTTATTTATGTCCACAACTCAAAAATATCTGGATTTTCTGATGTAGTTAAGTTTGACAAATCCTATACATCATTACCCCTTCTTCAAAAGGCATTTATGATGGATAATAGCTTTTTTAATATACATGGAGAAGGAGTTATGGTCGCTAACCAAACCATGAAAAAGACTTCATTAGATATTCTTAAATACAATAGGTTTACCAAGAGCTTTGTAGATGTAAAAGAATTGTTTAACGATCCACAGAGCAATGTAAACCCCAAATTTCAATTAAAAAAATCATTAAACACTTATATGGTTATGCAATAATTAAGTTTTACACAATTCTTAAAAACATTAATGCATACCAAACTTAGATTACATTATGATGCTCAAAACAATAATTGGTTTTAGTTTTATCTTTCTTTTCATTACAAATACGGTGCTTGCTCAAAAAATAGATGATGCTGTTTTTTTTAACCAACAAAAACAAGTTAGCAGATTTCATACAATAGGGGATCTTGAAGCAATGAAAAAGGGCGAACTTATTGAGATATACAAAGATCGTGTTGAAGAAATTATGACCGTATTACCTCTTTTATCCCTTACAAATGAAGCTGGAGTAAGATTAAGAGACATTGGTATAAAGGAAGATTCTCGACATGTTAAAATACTTAAAAACAACAAAGAAACAACCGAAAAAGGACTAGAAGTCACCCGGGAAACTATCGAGGAATTAGTTCCATATGCAGATACCGAAAAAATAATTTGGACTATCCTCTATTTTGAGGAGATCATTAAAAAAATGCGCATTGGAGTTAATGGGAGTTTCTAGAAAAATTATAATTTGTAATGTGTTTAAATTATCAGATTTACTTAGGGTAGAAAGCGGCAATTGCCGCTTTCTTATTTTTATTACTTTGTAAGCAAACAGGATGAACTACTACTAAATAAGCATGTCAATATTATATCTTCTTTTTGGGACTTTAATTGCTATCATAGGTGCTGCACCTCTAGGCGCTGTTAATATTGCTGTAATTAATACATCAATAAAAGAAAATGTAAAAAAAGCATCTTACATAGCCCTTGCAGCAGGAGTAGGAGAAGTAATTTTGGCGCTTTTTGCATTACATTGTAGTTTGCAACTTTCCACTTTTTTTCAAGAAAACAGATGGATTCAAGTCATTTTTATAGTTGTTTTCTTCTTGGTAGGGGTTTATTTCATGTTTCTAACCAATAGAATAACGCTCCCAAACAAGCGCCGCAGAATCAAAATATCAGATTCAAAACTACTCACCGGGTTTTCATTGGCAATATTAAATCCTCCAGTAATCATTTATTGGATCATAGCAATTTCTCTAGTTAACAAATATATTTTTAAGCTCACCGTTCAGAACTCTATCTCTTCTTTATTCCTCTTTTTCATGGGCATTTATATAGGAAAAATCACCACATTATATTTCTATGGAAGATGAGGAAACCGAATGGCACAAAAACAAGAAGGTTCTAAGACAAAACTTCATAGAATTATTGGTGTCGCACTCATCGCAATTTCAATTTTCCAAAGTATCCAATTCGTGATTGAATAATATTATCAAGTTCTAAGATTACCATTTTTTTAAAGAATTATACAAGTAAATTAATAGGTATATATTGTATTTTTGTAGGTCCTAAAGCTATAAGATGACCTCAAAAGAAAATCAGAATAATTATACGTTAAGTTTACCAAAAGAAGAGATGCGCCAATATGGTTATAAGATCATAGACCATATCGTAAATCATTTTGAAACTCAGAACATTAAAAAACCGGTTGCATTAGCCTCTCGAGAGGAAATGGAATCGTTACTCATGCAAGGCATCCCCAATACACCTTTGCCTGCCAATGAAGTTTTGGATTTTGTTATGGACCAAGTTATTCCCAATAGCAATATCGTATCCCATCCCAAATCGTTTTCTTTCGTCCCAGGCCCCAGCAATTATATAAGTGTAATGGCCGATACTATAGCAACAGGTTTTAATGTTTTTTCTGGGGGGTGGGCGGCATCTCCAGCTGCAGCACAATTAGAAATTGTAACCATGAACTGGTTGTTAGAGATCTTTGGGTTTCCAACAAAAAAAGGAGGCGGAATTTTCACAAGTGGCGGCTCTATGGCAAATTTGACTGCTCTTGTTACAGCCAGGAGAATTAAGTGTGGAAGTGATTTTTCTAAAGCTACTATTTACCTTTCTGATCAGGCTCACTCATCCAATATTAAAGCTATCAAAGTAATTGGCTTTAAAAAAGAACAAATTCGTATCATTCCCACCGATATGGAGTTCAAGATCTCTATGAATAAATTAAAAAACATCATCGCTAGAGATCGCCTCGAAGGGCTTCAACCGTTTTGTATAATCGCATCGGCAGGAACTACAAATACTGGAACAATAGACCCCCTTGATGAAATTGCAGGCATTTGTGAAAATGAAAATATGTGGTTTCATATTGATGGTGCCTATGGCGGTGCAGCTATTTTATCTCCAAATGGAAAGAAGCTTCTTAAAGGGATTGAAAGAGCCGACTCATTAACGGTCGACCCACATAAATGGTTCTTTCAACCTTATGAAATAGGATGTTTGCTTGTAAAAAATCATAATTGGTTAAGTAGTACTTTTACTGAAACCCCAGAGTACTTAAGAGATATTGAAGGAAACGAATCTGAAATTAATTTCTATGATCATGGTATACAATTAACACGTCGTTTTAGAGCTTTAAAGTTTTACATGTCTTTAAAAACTTTTGGTTTAAAATCTTTTAAAAGTGCTATAACCTATAACCTAGATCTGGCAGAACAAACTGAAGCCATACTACGAAAAAGCGTTCTTTGGGAAATAACTTCACCAGCCACATTGGCCATCATTAATTTCAGATACAATCCTATTGGGAGTAGTTTTTCAGAGGAAGAACTAGATCAAATTAACCAGAATATTTCTAAAAAAATTGTTACTTCTCGAGAAGCACTGCTAGTAACAACCGTATTACAAGGCCAAATTGTACTTAGAATGTGCTTAATAAATCCAAGAACCACGCTCGAAGATATTAAAAACACCTTGAAAGAATGTGAGATTTATGCCGATGAACAACTTTTGGAAACCAGCAGGCAGAAAAATTAATTTATAGATAGTTTAACCACGTACCCTTCATTATTACGTACATTAAAAACTGTATTATCGTCAAAGATTAGATACTGACCTTTAATCCCTTTCAAAACACCCATATATTCAGGTGTTTTTTCCAGATTGAGGCTTTTTAGCTTATCAGGATATTGCAGTACCGGGAAATGCAATTCTGTTTCCTTACCATTTTCAATGAAGTACTCTTTGACTTCATCAGGTATAAAATTTTTAAGATTATTCTTAAAAACAATAAGATCCTCATCCTTAACATCATTTTTAAGCATATTACGCCAATTGGTTTTATCAGAAACATGTTCTTTTAAAGCAACTTCAGTAATACCCGCAAGATACCTATTAGGGGTCTCTACAATTTCGATTGCTTCATGAGCTCCTTGATCAATCCAGCGCGTAGGTACCTGGGATTTTCTGGTTACCCCTACTTTAACATTACTAGAATTTGCAAGGTAGACGATATGCGGTTGTAATTGCACTTTCTTTTCAAACTCCAAATCCCTATCCTCAACACCCAAATGTGCCTTGCTTAGCTCTGGGCGCATCACCCAATCCCCTACTTCGGGGCGATTATAAAAATCGTCATAACAATATCCCTGTCTATATATTTTTTTGTTTTCTTTACAGGCAAGGCACTCATACCCGACAAATTCGATACGCAGCTTCTTATCAAGCAACTGATTTACATGAATAAAATCGGATTCGAAAACCAGATAATATTGAATAGGGTCCCCTATCTCTGTTTGCATTTTGGTAAGCACTCCTTGATATTGCATAAAATTTTGTTATAAATTCACCCGTTAAATAGAATGTAATTATTTTTATTATTTTAGTTGACTACAACCAAAAATAGTAAGCAAAATACTATTTGAGCCTAAATATACATCAAAAAATGCCAATCCCTTTAGTTAATTCCATTGCAAGCTGGTTCTTAAAAAAAAGGTTTCACCAAATGGAACTTTTCCTTAAGTATCCTAATGAGGTTCAACGTGAATTATTGCATGTATTACTGGAGACTGCAAAGAATACCGAATTTGGAAAAAAATACGACTTTTCCTCTATTCGCAGCTATGAGGAATTTAAAGAACGTGTTCCTATACGATCATATGAAGACTATGAATCGATGATCGAAAGAAGCCGTTTGGGCGAAAACAACATTTTTTGGCCCTCTACTATTAAATGGTTTGCCAAATCAAGTGGAACCACTAGTGCAAAAAGTAAATTTATTCCGGTGAGCCAAGAATCTTTAGAGGATTGCCATTTTGCAGCTGGTAAAGATCTTTTATGCATGTACCTTAATAATAATGAGGATTCTCAACTTTTTACAGGTAAGAGTTTACGCCTTGGAGGAAGCAAAGAGTTGTATAAAGAAAATGGCACTTCTTTTGGTGATTTATCTGCAATTATTATTGATAATATGCCATTTTGGGCTGACTTTAGCTCTACTCCTAGTAGTGAAATATCATTACTGAGCGATTGGGAATATAAAATGAAGGCAATAGTAAATGAAACCATTCAGGAAAACGTTACCAGTCTTGCTGGTGTCCCTTCCTGGATGTTGGTACTACTTAATGAAGTATTGGAAGCTACCCGAAAAGAAAGCTTATTTGAAATCTGGAACAACCTTGAAGTTTATTTTCACGGAGGAGTAAGTTTTGATCCATATCGTGATCAATATGCCAAGATTTTACCGAAAGATTCTTTTAAATATTATGAGATCTATAATGCCTCTGAAGGTTTTTTCGCTATTCAGGACCATAATGACTCTTCAGAATTACTATTAATGTTAGACTACGGAATATTTTATGAATTTATTCCTATGGATGCCTATGGCACTTCCGACGAAAAAATAATTCCTCTTAATGAAGTAGAAATCGGAAAAAATTATGCGTTGGTGATTACCACTAATGCTGGTTTATGGCGATACAAAATAGGTGACACCATACGATTTACATCTATTAAACCTTACAGAATTAAAGTTTCGGGCAGAACCAAACATCATATCAATGTATTCGGAGAAGAATTGATTATCGAAAATGCAGAAGAAGCACTGCAAAAAGCTACCAGGGCAACCAATAGCGAAATTGTAGATTATACTGTCGCACCAATATTCATGCAAGGAAAAGAAAAAGGAGCCCATGAATGGGTAATCGAATTTAAAAAAGCACCAAACGATATTGATGCGTTTAAACATATTCTTGATCAAAATTTACAAAATGTAAATAGTGATTATGAAGCTAAACGTTACAATGACACCACACTTACCATACTTAAGGTAAGAGAAGCAAGAAAAGGATTATTTTATGATTGGCTAAAAATGAAAGATAAATTAGGTGGTCAACATAAAATTCCTCGACTATCAAATACCAGAACATATGTAGATGAATTACTTGCACTTAACGAAGTAAATTCTTTTTCGTCTTAGACAAAATATAGTTTCCTTTTTTGCTTTTTTCTTTGAAATTAGAGTTGATTTTAATATTTAAATTACGGTTTTACCGCAAAAAAAGTGTGTAAGAATTATAATTTTTAACAAAAAAAGCAGTATTTCATCGTTCAAAAAATGCGTTTAATCTAAAAATTAACAAATCCTTTTTTGCCTTCTTTTTTTCGTATTAAATTTGATGCCAGATAGTTATAAATTCATCAAAGTCCCAAAGTATGAAAACGATTGTATCTTTTTTTATTTTTTCATTCCTGACTATAGGAGTTCACGCGCAAGAAACCATCACTACAACCGAACATAATAATAAAACAGAAAATACATTAGTTTCTGAAAAAAACACTACTACTTCTGAAACTTTACAAATGTCAAGTACTGCAATGGAAGAAGATATTTGTTATAGCGAAATTTCAAAAGTTACTTTTTACGAAGCTTTAATTCGACAAAACAACTTTGATATCGAACTTAAAGAAAGTAACAACATTGCTTTAAAAAATACTGAGGACATTATTAAAAGAAATAGAAACAGAGTATCCTATACGGACTAGATTAAAGATTGGTTCTAACTACTCCAACCAAAAAAAGACCTTAGTGCCGAGCACTAAGGTCTTTTTTATTTAATAATTTTATTTCTTTAAGAAACTGCCTTAAGTTTTTTAATTGTCGATTTATTGAGTTTTTTCTCTGCATAGTCCTTGGTTACTCTAAACTCTGTATCCTCACTTTCTGGCATTTCATACATTGCATCGGTAAGAATAGCCTCGCAAAGAGATCTAAGCCCTCTTGCACCCAATTTGTACTCCATAGCCTTCTCAACAATATACTCCAAAGCACCTTCTGTAATAGAGAAAGAAATGTTATCCATCTCAAACAGTTTTTTATACTGTTTAATAATAGCATTTTTTGGCGCGGTAAGAATAGATCTTAATGTTTCAGCATCAAGAGGATTCATATAGGAAAGTACTGGTAATCGACCTATTATTTCTGGAATTAATCCAAAATCTTTTAGATCCTTGGGGATGATATATTGAAGTAAATTATCCTTTTCTATCTCATCCTCACTTTTGGAAGCGCTATACCCTACTGCCTGCATGTTTAGACGCTTTTGGATCATCTTCTCTATCCCATCAAAAGCTCCCCCCGCTATAAAAAGAATATTTTCGGTGTTTACCTCGATAAATTTTTGATCTGGATGTTTTCTCCCTCCTTTTGGCGGAACATTTACAACAGTACCTTCCAAAAGTTTTAAAAGTGCTTGCTGCACACCTTCTCCAGAAACATCTCTTGTAATACTAGGATTATCACTTTTTCTAGCAATTTTATCTATTTCATCAATAAATACAATTCCTCTTTGTGCTTTTTCAAGATTATAATCTGCAGCCTGAAGTAGTCTTGTTAAAATACTCTCTACATCTTCTCCAACATAACCTGCCTCAGTAAGTACTGTTGCATCTACAATAGCCAAAGGAACATTAAGCATTTTGGCAATAGTTTTTGCCATTAAAGTCTTACCTGTACCGGTTTGACCAACCATTACAATATTACTTTTTTGAATCTCTATATCGTCATCGGTTTGAGGCTGGAGCAATCTTTTATAATGATTATAAACCGCAACAGACATTATTTTCTTGGTAAACTCTTGTCCGATTACATACTCATCCAAAAACTTTTTGATTGCTTTTGGTTTACGTAGCATTAGCTCACTGCTTAGTTCGCCGGTTTCTTCATCCTTTGCTTCTTCAACAACAATCCCATGTGCCTGAACAATACAGCGATCACAAATATGAGCATCCAAACCTGCAATTAACAGATTGGTCTCAGGCTTTTTTCTCCCACAAAAAGAGCATTCTAAATCTTCTTTGGCCATAGTTATTTAGTTTCAATTATAATTTTGCCAAGTTGCCATAACTCAAAAAATAGACAAAATTTGAGCAATTAATATAACGGAAATATCTGGTTATTAATATGCTAAATTCATTATTATTTCTTATTCTACGATAAGTCGAAAATATAAATCACAACTTTCGAATAAAAAAAGATTTACTCTACTCCCTAGTCAAAATTTCATCGATCATACCATACTCAAGTGCCTTATCGGCCTTCATCCAATAATCCCTATCACTATCTTCATAAATCTTTTCATAGGTTTGCCCAGAGTGCTTTGCAATAATCTTATATAATTCTTCTTTCAAAATTAAAATCTCTCTGGCGGTGATTTCGATATCGCTAGCTTGTCCTTGAGCTCCTCCCAAAGGTTGGTGAATCATAACACGACTATGAGGTAATCCCGAACGTTTTCCTTTTTCTCCTGCACATAACAATACCGCTCCCATTGAAGCTGCCATACCTGTACAGATTGTAGCTACATCAGGCTTAATAAACTGCATGGTGTCATAAATCCCCAAACCTGCATAAACACTACCTCCTGGTGAGTTGATATATATTTGAATGTCTTTTGAAGAATCAACACTTTCAAGGAATAACAATTGTGCTTGTACAATATTTGCCACTTGGTCATTAATTCCTGTACCTAAGAATATGATACGATCCATCATTAATCTCGAAAAAACATCAAAGATTGCAATATTCATTTGACGTTCTTCAATAATATTAGGAGTCATACCAACCGGGTACATGCTACTTATAATCTGATTATAGTAATTGCTATTAATACCATGATGTTTGGTAGCATATTTTTCGAATTCTTTACCGTAATCCATATTTCTTTTTCTGAAATTTTTATTTATAAAAAAGGCATTAAACCAATCACAGTTTAACGCCTTAAATATAAGTATAAATTCGTTAGTAAATTACAACATTAATTATTTGTAAACTTCTTTTATGAATTCGTCAAAACTAACTTCTTTTGTTTTTAGTTTTGCATTCTCTTTATAGTAATTTAACAATTTTTGACTCATCAATTGCTCGGATATTCTTTTTACTTCATCTTGATTAGAAAGTATTCTTGCAGCAATATCTTCTAGTTCTTTCTCTTCTGGAGAATTTTGCCCAAACTGCGCCATCTGCCCTTTGATTAAATTCTTGGCAAAGTCCTTAAGCTCTTCAAAAGTAACCTGAAGGTTATTATCATTAATTATTTTACCTTCAATAAGTTGGTATCGCAGCCCTTTTTCACTTTTTTCATACTCATCCTTGGCTTCGTCTTCTGTTAATGGTTGCTCTCCGGTAGTCTGAATCCATTTTTGTAAAAATTCAACTGGTAAGTCAAACTGTGTATTTTCTAGTACATTTTCAGTAATCGCATTTAACAATTGCTGATCAGACTGTTGCTCGAATTGACGCTCTGCATCCTGTTTAATTTTATCCTTTAAATCTGTAACTGTCTTTACATTTCCAGGTCCGTACAATTTATCAAAAAGCTCTTGATCTAAGTCTGCTAGCTCTTGCTTATTGATTTCGGTAACAGTGAAAGTAACTTCGATATCTAAATCACTAGCATCATCTTGACTAATCTTTAAAGCACTAATTAAATCATTATTATCACTAAATAATCCTTTGGTTTTTAAAGTGATAACATCACCTACTTTAGCCCCAACAAACTTATCAATATTTCTTTTCCCTTTGATCTTTTCAAGAGAAACTGTTGTAGCATTGTTGATCTCCTTTTCTTCATTTACAAATGTCCCTGCAATAAGATCATCTTTCTCTGCAATTTCTTTTGAAACTAACTTACCGTATTGTTTTTGGATAGTCTTAATTTGGTTATCCACCATCTCATCATTAGCAATAATCTTATAATGTGTTATTGCTTTCTTTCCGTTAAGTTTAACTTCAAACTTTGGCGCTAAACCAAGTTCAAATTCGAAAGAGTAATTATCTGCATCCCAGTCAAAATTATCTTGTTCTTTAGGTAATGGGTTTCCTAAAACATCAAGTTTCTCCTCGGTAAGATACTTATTTAATGCATCTTGCAAAAGCTTATTAACTTCATCTACAAGTACCGCTTTTCCATATTGCTTTTTTACAAGACCCATGGGTACATGTCCTTTTCTAAATCCAGGAATATTTGCACTTTTACGATAATCCTTTAAGATTTTATCTACCTTTTCACTATAATCCTCTTTTGCGATATCTACTGTTACAATAGCATTTAACTCGTCTAATTGCTCTTTTGAAATATTCATTATCTCTGCGTTTACTACTAAAAATTGGGATGCAAAAGTAACACTTTTTTACATCCCAACAAATTTTTTAACTGACTGAAAAACAGTTAATTTTTATCTTTTAATAAAATAGTATGAAGGATCGATTGAAATACAGATAATAAAACACTAAAAATTAAGGCCCAAATCCATCCTTTTACATAAAAGCCATCGATAAAATAATCGGCCAATAAGATAATTCCTGCATTAATTACCAGCAAAAACAACCCTAGAGTAATTACAGTAACAGGCAAGGTTAATATCACCAAAATTGGTTTTACAATTGCGTTTAAAACAGCTATTACCACAGCAACGATCAAAGCGCTTACGTAATTATCTACGGTGGCTCCGGGTAATATATTAGCCAATACCAGGACTGCTACAGCATTTAGAATTAATTTTAAGATAAGTTTCATATATTGATGTTTTTCTTTATAAATATAAAAAAACCTGCTTATCTAAAGATAGCAGGTTTTAATGTATATACAAGCTTATACTTTTTAATTCACTTCATTACTTAAAGTAACAGTACCATAATCAGCCAAATTTACTCTTGGCAAATTAGCTCCATACGTAATCTCTATAGCATCTAAAATACCATTGGTTACCAAAGCATGTGCTCTAGGTGTAGGATGAACTCCATCTAAAGAAAAACCTCCTCCTGTAACAAAATCGGAAGTAACCACTCCTCCATCAAAAGGAATTCCTCCATTTGCCGCTTGTGATAAATCACTTGCAACATTATAAAACGCTAATCCATTTGCCGAAGCAAGGCTAGAAATGGTAGTGTTATAGAAAGAGCGAGCAGATGATATAGCCGATAATTCATCAACATCCAATACATCTTTATCATCTATAGCATTAATTGCTGCAATTACCATAGCCCCTTGTTCTGGAGTAGGCATCCCTCCCATTTGAAGAATTCCAAGTACCTGAAGAACTTCATCGGTCAGCACAACAGACCCATAACCTTGTGCCAATGCAGCACTATCAATAGTTAACAATAGTAGCTCTGCCTCTGTCATCTGCCTAAAGCCTAAAGGATTGGTTTGTGTAACCTCTGTCTTAAGCAAGAAACGATTTGGTCCTTCATTAAAAGTAATAGCATACTGAGAAGCTATTGCCTGTGCTTGATCTAAAGGCACTCCTGTTCCTGCAATTTGTGCTGTTACAATACCGGCAACGGCTTGAAAAAATCCAGTTAAGCTTGCCGCTGTTGTAGCATCAAGAACCAAAGCATTGTTGGGAACTGTTGTAAAAAACGGTAATGAAGTCACATCAGGAAGATTTAACAAAACTCCCTTTGCATTATTAGCAACAAGCTTTGCAACAAGACCGCTATATGCAGCAGCAAAAACATTATTGTTTGTAATATCCAATCCGGCTACAGAATATGTACTAGGATCTAAATTACCCGTTTCATTATGATCCTCGCCAACTCCTCCAGAAGTAGCGTATCCAAGAATATCATTATTACCTATCCACAAGCTAAAAAAGGTTGGGTTTTGCGCTACAGCCTCATCTACAACAGTTGCTGTAGGACTCTGTGCAAAACGCCCATAATATGGATTAAGTGTTGCATATCCCGCAAAATCCAAGTGATATACTCTTGCTCCAGGAACTCCCATATTATTGAAGGCACCGCCTAAATTAGCAGCAATACTTGTAGAAGATGGCGCCCCCGTGTATGGTGCAGGACCAGGATTTCCATCGGCATCAAAAGCAAGTACGAATCTGGGAGGAAAATTAGTGTTATCCTCTGCAAATCCTCCAACATTGTCAGACATTAACGGCTGAGTAAAATCCCCCCCTCCTGCTTTGGCAAATTGCTGAGATAAGATATTTGGAAATGAATTTTCTTGACCAGTTATATATAAAGCACCATCTGCAAAACCAGCAGTAAGCGAATTTCCTAACGCAACATAATTGCTAAAATCTGCTTCGCCATTTGTAAAGGTTCCGGCATCTTCAATTGGGTTATCAAATTCTGGCTCACAAGCTACTAATCCTAAGGCCAGAACTGCTAAATATTTTATATTATTCTTTATCATCATTAATTACATTTTATAAGTTAAACCAAGTCCTGGCGCAAAAGCGCTTGATTTATAAGTCCCTTCAAAAGGACCTCCATCTCCAAAGTCATAAGAAGCATCTACTTCTTCAAATCTTAGGTAAAAGAAAGATGCATCAATTGCCAACCTAGAAGTTACAGCAAAACTTAACCCCCCAGAGAATCCATCAGAGTCGTTACGTGGTGTTTCTGGTGCAAAAAATCCTGGTTGCACAGGAGTTTCATCTCTGTAATACCCAGCTCTAAGAGCAATTTTCTCTGTAGCTTGATATTGTAATCCAAAACGATAAACAGAAGAATTTTTATAATTACGCGGATTTTGAGAAACTTGACCATTACCAAATGTAAGATCCAAAGATTCATATACATCCCAATACTGTCGGTTATAATCAAATGCAAATAACCATTTCTTGTACTCATAAGAAAGTCCAATGGTTAACTCTGCAGGCAACGGCAATTCTGCATTAAACGAAGTATCTCCATTTGGTGGAGTTGCGGGCGAATTTGGAAAATTAGCAAATGTAGCCGTCCCGTCTTCAGACTCAATAATAATTTCACTTCGGTAACTAAACCCAAGGCGAAGATCATCAGTGAAGTTCACCATAGCTCCAACGCTCCAACCCCAATTACTCACTCCAGAATCATCTACAGTAATGTTAGATCTTGTCCCGTTAATATCTGCTAATGTTCTGGAAGCATTTCTATTAAAGTTTACAGAGCCTGTAACATATATTGGTCCACCACCAATACTAACATTATCTGAAAGTTTAAATGAAACTACTGGCTGAACATAAATTGCCGCCAGATCAATATTGTTCACCAAATGAGAACCAGCCCAATCTGTTGGCCATGTTACCTCACTACCATATGGAGTATATACTCCTAAACCTACAGACATCCAGTCGGTCACCTGATAAGAAGCATAAACGTTAATCGGTGTACCTACAGAGTTATCTGTTTCCGAAGAAATTCCAAGATCTTCGTTTTGAAAAATAACATCGGTAAAAATACCACTTGCCCCAACGCTTACATTTAATTTGTTTTCTAGGTACACCAGTCCTGCAGGATTAAAGAACACAAGCTCAGCACTATTTACTACGGCTACCCCAGTGTGCCCCATGGCCATTGCCCTCTGTCCTTGCACACTAACTCTATATCCACCTGCATATGTAACCATGGTTACCGTGACAAATAGAACTAACGAAAAAAGTTTTCTCATAATTAATTAGAATTGTTTTTGTTTTTTAGGATTTTGAAAAATTGATGACCCAAATTTAATAGAAAATACCAATTATCCAACGAAATGAGCAAAATATTATGCATACATAGCATTTTTAATTTATTTTTTGACAAATTCTAATACCGCCCTCAAAAAATCTGTTGGATTTTCAGCATGTAACCAATGGCCAGCGTTAGAAATTTGGCCAATTGTTGCTCCAGAAAATTGCGCTCGAATTCTAACTTCATCATCCTCAATAATATAGTTGGATTTTTCTCCTTTCAGAAAAAGAACGTCCCCATCAAAACTTTTATCTTTTGCCAACTCTACACCAATTTCTGAAGCATTTTTAATCAATGCATCAAGATGTAATCGCAATCTCAAAACTCCTTTTTCCTTCCAATACAAATTTTTTAAGAGAAACATTCGCACTCCAATATCTTGAACATATGGACTCAATGCACGATCAACCTCGCCTCTGGATTTCAAAACATCAAAATCCAAAGAACTAAGTCCGTCTAATATATCCTGATGATGTAATGGATAATACTTGGGACCTATATCGGCTATAATCAATTTCTGAATTACTATTGGATGATCTACAGCAAAAAGCATAGCCGTTTTACCCCCCATAGAATGTCCAAGCAGGTGTATGTTTTCAAAGCTATTGGCATCACAATATTCCTTCAAATCGTTTGACATAATATCATAACTAAAGTCCTCGCTATGCGGACTTCTCCCATGATTACGTTGATCCAATAAATGCACCTGAAAACCTTGTTCAGCTATTTTTCTACCCAAAGTTTTCCAATTATCCCCCATTCCCAAAAAACCATGAAGGATTATGAAAGGTTCCCCTTCACCAAAAACATTTGCGTGTAATTTCATATGCTTATACTATTTATTTGAGTCGGTGTAAATACATATTCACCACATTTTCCAATCCTAGATATATGGACTCGCTTATTAGAGCATGGCCAATTGAAACTTCTAACAATCCAGGAATATGCTCTTTGAAGAATTTAATATTATCTAACGAAAGATCATGCCCAGCATTAACCCCTAATCCAAGGTCTATCGCTAATTTTGCACAATTCGTATATGGAACAACCGAATCTTTATTTCCTTTAGCATATTCTAAAGCAAACTCTTCGGTATACAACTCAATACGATCTGTTCCTGTTTCTGCAGCTCCTCGAATCATATCCTCTACCGGGTCTACGAATATCGAAGTTCTTATATTGTTTCTTTTAAACTCGGATATAACTTCTACCAAAAAGTCTTTATGTTTTTTTGTATCCCATCCTGCATTACTTGTTATAGCATCAACGGCATCAGGAACCAATGTTACCTGGGTAGGTTTCACGGACAAAACTAGGTCAATAAATTTAGGTATTGGGTTCCCTTCAATATTATACTCGGTATGCACAATGGGTTTAAGATCATATGCATCTTGATATCTAATGTGTCGTTCATCAGGTCTTGGGTGTATAGTAATTCCTTCGCCTCCAAAATCTTGAATATCCTTGGCAACCATAAGTAAATTTGGAACATTCCCCCCTCTCGAATTTCGTAAAGTTGCAATTTTATTTATGTTAACACTTAATTTTGTCATACTTTTTGATGTGTTTATCTAAAAAAGCAAAAATACAAACTTGAGAACGCCTTGGTTGCATAATTTTTGATTATTTTGCGTAATATAGCTCCTGAAGAAATTATGAAAACAAATTTGTACATAGTTAATGAAATTGCACCTTTAGATATCAATGTAAAGGTTACGGATGCACAGTTACATTTTAACGAACTCACCTATACTCATTTCCCCGTAATTAAGGAAAAAACATATATGGGTTGCATTTCTGAAGCAGATATAAGATGTTTTGAAACCGATAAAACCCTAAAAGCATATCAATATGCTCTTGAAGGTTTTTTTGTAAGAAAAGAAAATAACTGGTTAGATATTTTGGAAGCTTTTGCCCAAAACAAATCCAACATAATGCCGGTTCTAGATGATAACAACAATTACTTGGGTTTTTTTGAATTAGGAGACATCATGAACCTATTCAATGAAACACCTTTTTTAAGTGAGCCGGGTAATATTTTAATTGTAGAAAAAGGAGTTTTAGATTATTCTTTTAGTGAAATTGCCCAAATTATAGAATCTAATAACGCAAAAGTTCTAGGGCTCTTTATTTCAAACATGGAAAATGATGTTGCTCAAATCACTTTGAAAATAAGTGACAGTGATATTAACAATATTGTCCAAACATTTAGAAGATATAGCTATAACATTGTTTCTAAACATCATGAAGATACATTTTTGACCAATCTTAAAGAAAGGTCAGAATATTTAGAAAAATACCTTAATATTTAGACCACCATTTAATCAACTAACACAAATCAATATATTATGAAGATCGGTATATACGGTCAGTTCTATCATAAAAACTCTGGTATATATATTCAGCAATTACTAGAGACACTGGATGAAAATGATGTAGAAGTAGTAATCGAAAAGAATTTTTTAGAACTCATAAACCTTCATGATGAAATTGATAAAAGCTATTCTCATTTTAGCACTTTTGAGGAATTAGACACTTCATACGATTTATTTTTTAGTATTGGTGGAGACGGCACAATCCTAAAAACAATTACCTATGTAAGAGATTTAGGAATTCCAATAGCAGGAATCAATACAGGAAGGCTTGGTTTTCTGGCAACCATCCAGAAGGAAGAAATCAAAGATAGTATCGATTTAATCCTTAATAAGAAATATTACCTTTCTCCTAGAAGTCTTGTAACTGTAGATACCATTCCGGCTACCAAAGAATTTGGCGTATTAAATTTCGCAATGAATGAGATTGCTGTAAGTAGAAGAAATACTACTTCGATGATTACAGTAAATACTAGTCTTAATGATGAATTTCTCACTTCTTATTGGGCCGACGGACTAATAGTTGCCACCCCTACCGGATCCACGGGTTATTCTTTAAGTTGCGGCGGACCAGTAATGATGCCAGAAGCCGAAAGCATGGTACTTACTCCAATTGCCCCACACAATCTTAATGCGCGACCTCTTGTAATTCCAGAAAATCAAGAAATAAAGCTGCAGATCTCTAGTAGAGAAGATACCTATTTGGTTTCGCTAGACTCTAGAATTCATACCCTACCAAATGAAACCACCGTGATTATAAAAAAAGCCCCTTTCAAGATTAACATGGTCGTTTTGCAGAACGACAGTTTCCTTAAAACCTTGCGCAAAAAGATGCTATGGGGAGAAGATAAACGTAATTAAACAATAAAATCTGGTAAAAAGTGTTTTTTATTTCAGACTATTTTACTCAAATTCTTGTGTACTAAAGTTAATTGTTATATTTGCAAACTTTTGAAAATCTATGAGATACTTAACATCATTTATAATTGTTCTGTTTTTTGTACAATCCATAACCGCTCAAACTTATGAAGTAGGTTTAATTGCGGGAGGAGCCAACTACATAGGTGATGTAGGGTCTACATACTACATCGCCCCCAATGATATCGCTGTTGGTGCGATTGGAAAATGGAATAGAAGTAAGCGGCATGCATTTAGAGCATCCTTTATCTACTATGAAATCAATGGAGATGATAGTAAGGGAGATGACAGAAGAAAACAAAGAGGGTTAACTTTTGATAATTCTATTAAGGAAATATCTGTAGGAATGGAATATAATTTTTTGGAGTGGTATCTATACGATAGCGAACCTCAATTTACTCCATATTTGTATACAGGTATAACAACGTTTAATTATGGTGCGCAAGCCATTGATGCTAATAATGAAATAAATTCTTATGCAGACAAGTGGAGCTTTGCAATTCCTATGGTTTTTGGAATCAAAAAAACGTTGGGCAGAGATTTTGTAATTGGCGCAGAAATTGGCGCCAGATTTACCTTTACTGATAACCTTGATGGTAGTGACCCAGAAAGTAGATTTGGCGAAGGATTTGGTAATTTAAACAACAATGACTGGTATATGTTTACAGGCATAACGATATCTTATACCTGGGGTAGAATACCATGTGATTGTACTTTTTAAAAATGATTGACAAAAAACAATTAAACTCTAATATTCCTGAACACGTTGCCATAATTATGGATGGTAACGGAAGATGGGCCAAAAAGAAAGGCTTATTCAGAGCCGCCGGGCATGAAAGAGGAACAAAAGCTGTACGTGAAGCAGTTGAAAGTTGTGCAGAAATAGGCGTAAAATATCTTACACTATATGCATTCTCTACAGAGAATTGGAACAGACCAAAACTAGAGGTAGATACCCTAATGAAACTTTTAGTAAGCTCTCTGAAAAAAGAGATAAAAACACTTCAGGAAAACAACATCAAACTTAACGCTATAGGCAATCTACAATCCCTTCCTGGAAAAGCCAGAAAAGAACTTCTCGAGGTAATAGAAAAAACAAAGTCGAATTCTAGGATGACCCTTACCTTGGCCTTAAGCTATGGAAGCAGAGAAGAGCTTATAAAAACTATTGAAGAAATAAGTATTAAAGTTAAAAATGGTGTAATTTCGCCACATCTTATAAATGAAACAGTCATTAATGAGCATTTGTATACCAAAAACTTGCCAGATGTGGACTTATTGATACGTACAAGCGGAGAACAACGTATCAGTAATTTCTTATTATGGCAAATTGCGTATGCAGAATTATATTTTACAGAGATTTTATGGCCCGACTTTAGAAAAGCAGATTTATTCGAGGCTATATTAAATTATCAAAAAAGAGAAAGAAGATTTGGAAAAACTAGTGAGCAGCTCAGTTAAAGAAATGACAAAAAAATTACCTTTTACGTATTTTACGTTAGTGCTATTATTAATAAATTCATTATCACTTACCGCTCAAAACATACCGGGTGCCAGTGGGAAACAATATATTCTAGGTGAAATAAAAGTTACTGGAACTACAACTTATAATGAGAAAACCGTAATCACTTTTACAGGGCTCAGAAAAGGCGAACGTATTTTTCTTCCTGGAGATAAAATAAGTAAAGTGATTAAAAAACTATGGGATCTTGAACTATTTAGTGATATCAACTTTTACATTACAAATGTAGAAGGAGATGTTG
Source organism: Aquimarina gracilis (assembly GCF_035285365.1). Lineage (NCBI taxonomy): Bacteria > Pseudomonadati > Bacteroidota > Flavobacteriia > Flavobacteriales > Flavobacteriaceae > Aquimarina > Aquimarina gracilis. Next base: position 331,086 of record NZ_JAYKLX010000001.1, read on the forward strand.
CAGATATTGAAATTAACATCCAAGAGGTTCCAGAATTAAATGAAACCAGAATAGAAGGTGTAAAAAAACGAAAAGCCGAAGAATTAATCAAAGACAATAATCTCACCAAAGGCGCAAAAGTTACAGAAAACCTAATAACCACTACAAGAAACTTTATCACAAATAAATACAAAAAAGAAGGTTTCTTTAACACCAAAGTTGTTGTAAATACTACTCCAGTAAAAGATACTGTTGCCACCAATAAGGTAAATATGCTCGTTAGAATTGATAAAGGAGATCGCGTAAAAATTGATAAAATAAATATCAATGGAAATGGTCAACTTTCTGATTCACGAGTTCGTGCAGCAATGAAAAACACGAAACAAAAGAAAGGCTTTAGATTCTGGAAACGATCAAAGTATATAAAGGCAGACTACCAAGAAGATAAAGAAAGTATTGTAAAAAAATATAAAGAAAAAGGATATCGTGATGCTAGAGTAGTTTCAGATACTCTTATTGTTAATGATGACAACGACATTACTTTAAATCTTAATATTGAAGAGGGTAATCGTTATTACTTCGGAAATATTAATTTCTTAGGAAATAGTGTATATACCGACCAACAGTTGGCTCGACAATTGGTTATCAAAAAAGGAGATGTCTACAATGGCGTTCTTCTTGAAAAGCAAATTGCCGATAACACCAAACCAGATGCAAATGACCTTACCAATTTGTATCAAAACAATGGGTATTTGTTTTCGAGTATTGATGCTGTGGAAACCAAGGTATATAATGATACCATTGATTTTGAAATTAGAATTCGAGAGGGAAAACTCACTTACTTTGATCATATAACCATAAGCGGAAACGATAAAACAAATGATCATGTGGTTTATCGAATTTTAAGAACAAAACCGGGGCAACGTTATAGCAAAGATCTTGTAGTTAGAACAGTTCGTGAAATTGGTCAATTAGGATTTTTCGATCCTGAGCAACTAGAACCTCAGTTCAAAAATGCCAACCCTCAAGCCGGAACCATCGATATTAACTATCCTGTAGTAGAAAAAGGATCCAGTCAAATTGAACTTCAAGGTGGTTTTGGAGGTGGTGGTTTTGTTGGAACCCTTGGTCTGGCATTTAACAATTTTTCTATCAAAAACATATTTAATGGAGAAGCTTATAGCCCGCTTCCAATGGGAGATGGTCAAACACTTAGGCTAAGGGCTCAAGCAAGTAGATTTTTCCAGACATACAGCTTATCTTTTATAGAACCCTGGTTGGGAGGTAAAAGACCTTACCAGCTTTCGACTTCATTTTCACATACCATCCAGTTTTTATTTAACAACCTTAACCGTGATGTGGACCGAAACAGTAAGTTTTTAATTACTGGTGGATCCATAGGAATTGCGAAAAGATTAAACTGGCCAGATAATTATTTTACCCTTTCACAAGCAGTAAGCATAAGACATTACAACCTAAAAAATTATAATACCAGATTGTTTACCTTCGGAAACGGATCTTCTAATGACCTATCATATACCATAGGAATTAATCGAAATAATACTACAGTTAACCCAATTTTCCCAATAGGGGGTTCTGAGTTTAACTTGGTTGCCAAACTTTCATTACCATACTCTATTTGGGACGGAAACGACTATAGTGCTTTAGCTGCAGAAAGAGACGCTTTAGAAGAGGAACAAAGTAATCTTGACCCTACAAACTCAAGGGATGTTGTAAGAAATAGCGAAATCAATGATGAAATTGGTGAGATCGATCAGGAACGCTTTAAGTGGCTAGAATACTACAAAATCAAGTTTGATGGTACTTGGTACACAAGTTTAATAAACCTTGGAAAAAAACCCTTAGTTTTACGTACAAGAGCAGAATATGGTTTCTTGGGAGCCTATAATAATGACCGGGGGAATATCCCATTCGAGCGATTTTTCTTAGGAGGTGATGGATTAGGAGCTACCGCCCTAGATGGACGAGAAGTTGTAGCGCTTAGGGGATATCCAAACCAATCATTAATACCTCTTAGTAGACCAAATGATCAAGATTTTGATGGCGATGGTGCAACAATTTATAACAAATACTCGTTAGAGCTTCGTTATCCTATTACATTGAAACCTGCAGCATCTATTTATATGCTAGGTTTTTTAGAAGGAGGAGCATCCTATGATAGTTTCAAAGGGTTTAATCCATTCCAATTAAATCGTTCTGCCGGAGCAGGAATACGTATCTTTATGCCAGCATTTGGATTATTGGGTATTGATTTTGGATACGGTTTTGATCCAATTCCTGGAACTGTCGAGCCAAATGGGTGGGAAACTCACTTTATTATAGGACAACAGTTTTAGTTTTGGCACGATTATTTCAATATACACACAAAATTATGAGAACAAAGGGTCTTTTACTTATCGTAACAATAGGTTGGTTATTTTTTGCAAATACCGTTCAAGCTCAGAAAGGTATCAGAATTGGCTATATAGATATGGATTATATTCTAGAAAATGTTGCAGAATATAATGAAGCTTCGGCAGATCTCGAAAAGAAAGTTCAAAAATGGAAAGTTGAGATCGAGGCTGAATTGAAAAATGTTGAAGAAATGCGTAAAGATCTAAATAATGAAAGGGTCTTGCTAACCAAAGAACTTATTGAGGAAAGAGAAGAAGATATCTTTTTTAAAGAAAAAGAAATACTAGAGTATCAACAAAAAAGATTTGGACCAAATGGTGATCTTTTTATTCAAAAAAGAAGACTGGTTCAACCCGTGCAGGATCAAGTTTTTGTAGCAGTACAGGAAATTGCAAAAAACAAAAAGTATGATTTTATCTTTGACAAATCTGCAGATATAGTGATGTTATATTCAGCAGACAGATACGACATAAGTGATCAAGTTTTATTAAGATTAAATAGAGTTGCCAAAAGAAAACAACTTAACACAAAAAAAGAAAAAAAATCTCTTGAAAGAGCAGAAAAAAGAAATGCTGAACAAGAAAAGGAAATAAGCGATAGAGAAAGAGCTGTTCAACAGAAGCAATCAGAAAGAGAACGTTTATTAGAGGAGCGCAAAGCACAAAGAGACTCTATTAGAGCGGCAAAAAGAAAAGAATTTGAAGAAAGAAGAGCTAAGCTTCTTGAAGTGCAAAAAAGAAAAAAGGACTCTATCAATGCTTTAAAAGAACAAAGAGATAATTTAAAAGAAAGTGGAACCTCATCTGATTCTAATAATGAAGATGGAAATGGAGATGCCAACAATTAGAAAAACGAATTTATAAATTTATAACACCCTTTAATATTAATTACAAATGAAACAATTTAGAACATTACTTATAGCTTTTGCACTTACATTGGGAACATCAAGTTTTGTAAATGCGCAATCAAAAGTAGCACATATTGCATCGCAAGAGCTTGTAGAATCAATGCCTGCATTTAAAAATGCTAAAAGTGAGATCGACAAACTTAACAAAACATATGATGCTGAAATCAGAAATATGGTGTTAGAATTACAAAACACTATCAAAAAGTATTCTCAAGAAGCAGAAACAAAAACTGATGAGGAAAATTTAAAAAGACAGCAAGAAATTCAGGCTACAGAAAAGAGCATTAACGATTACAGACAAAATGCACTTAAAGACCTTCAGAAAAAGGAGATTGAACTAATGAAGCCTATTATGGAACAAGCACGCACCTCAATTCAAAAGGTTGCTAGAGCTCAAGGGTTTCAATATGTACTAGATTCTACAACCGGAACTGGAGTTATTATGGCAGACGGTAAGGACCTTATGGCAGACGTAAAGAAAGATTTGGGAATTTAAAATCCTCTTATCAAAAACATAAAAAAAACAGTAAGAGTTAATTCTTACTGTTTTTTTTATTTTTGAGCAATTATTATGCAACAACAAGCTATAGGTATATTTGATTCCGGTGTAGGAGGCACTTCAATTTGGAAAGAGATTACACAATTACTTCCCAATGAAGACACAATTTACCTTGCAGATAGCAAGTATGCACCGTATGGAAAAAGAAGCAAAGCCGAAATTCTCGAACTTAGTATCAAAAATACCGAAAAACTATTAGGCTTTGGCTGTAAGATTATCGTTGTTGCTTGTAATACAGCTACTACCAATGCTATAAAAGAATTAAGATCTATGTACGATGTTCCGTTTATAGGCATTGAACCAGCTATTAAACCTGCCGCTCTTCATACCAAAACCAAAAAAGTTGGGGTTCTAGCCACGAAAGGAACATTATCTAGCGAGTTATTTGCCAAAACTTCCGATTTATATGCTAGGAATATTGAGGTTATTGAAGTCATCGGAAAAGGCTTGGTAGAACTAATTGAAAGAGGTCAAATTCATAGTAACGAGATGCACAAATTACTCTTTTCTTATATTGCCCCCATGATCAAAAAAAATATTGATTATTTGGTTTTGGGTTGTAGTCATTACCCATACCTTATCCCTATTTTACAAACCATGTTATCGAGCAAGGTTACTATTATAGATTCTGGTGAAGCGGTTGCAAGGCAAACTCAGGCAATTTTAAAATCGAATAACCTACTTACTACGAATACAAAATCTGGCAAACATATTTTATACACCAATGACAATGTAGACACATTGGTAGACATTCTAAAATCAAGCACCACTGATTACTCTGTATCTAGACTTGACTTTTAATACTGTTTTATTTAAAATAATCTAAAAGAATCCCTTTTTTAGAAGAAGAGACTGCAAGTTCTTTTCCTGAAGAAAGGACAATACTTCCCCCCTTTCCTTTTCGATACCGTGTTACTTTGTTAATATTAACCAGATAACTTTTGTGAATTCTTACAAATCCATAATCAGTCAAAGAATCTTCAAAATACTTAAGTGTTTTACTTACCAATTTTTGCCCTTGATCTAGAAAAATCTTGGTATAGTTATCATCTGCCTGGCAATATAAAATATCGACAATTTCTAAAACTTCGAATCCATCCTGTTGGGGTATCGTAATTTTGCCTTCAACATTTTTAACTTTAGGAACCAAAATAGCATCTTGTAGTTCTTTTTCTCTTTCTTTTATATGGGAAACATGATCTACCGCTTTGATAAGATTATCTATCGCAATAGGTTTCAATAAATAATAGGTGGCTTGTGCATTTAAGGCATCAACAGCATAGTGATCATACGCAGTAACAAAAACAATTTCAAAAGTACGATCGGGTACTTGTTCCAAAAGGTCAAAAGCATTTCCGTATGGCATTTCTACGTCAAGAAACAAAACATCTGGTGTATGAGATTCTAATAGTTTTAATGTTTCTTGCACGCTAGCTGCTTCGTCCAAAATACTTACTGATGGGCAATATTTACTAAGGTAATTTCTAAGAATAACTCTACTATTTGCCTCGTCATCAACAATAATTGCTGTAATACTCATATACCAAATTTTATTTATCTTTTTTAAGAATTAATTGCACCTGGGTTCCTTCAGAATTCTCTTCAAGATCCGAAATAATAACGTCTACCTTATCTTTATACATTTTATTTAGGATTGCAATCCTTTTTTTAATGTTACCCATTCCTTTAGATTTCTGTATTTTTTGGTTAGTAGTTTTCAATTCTTTAGATTTTTTACGTCCAATCCCATCATCAACAATTTTAATTTCTATACTATCGGAGTCAATCTTTTTAAAACTAATGATTAACTGCCCTTTTTCTTTCTTATACCTCAATCCGTGCCAAACGGCATTCTCTACATAAGGTTGCAGTAGCATTGGCGGAATCATAAATTCTTCGATATTAATTTCTGGATCTACATCGATATTGTAATCAAATTTATCCTGAAACCTAAAATGTTCTAATTGAACATATACCTGCAAAAGTTCAATCTCTTTTTGTAACGCAATAAAATCTTGTTCACTATTTTCTAAAACAGCTCTCATCAACACCGAAAAATCGGTCAAATATCGATTTGCTGTTCGCTCATCGCTTGTTGCAATAAAGGTATTTACAGAATTAAGCGCATTAAAAATAAAGTGAGGATTCATTTGTGATCTCAGAGATTTTAATGCCAAAAGATTATTGGCATATCGTTGTTGCTTAATATTGCGATACATTAGATAAGCCGCTAGGAGTAATAATAAGGTTAACCCAATTAAAAAATAGATTATAATCTGCTGACGTATGCTTTGTTGATTCACTAATTCTTGAGATGCAAAAGCCAGTTGATATCTGGTTTCATTAAGTTCTCTATCTTTTTCTAAAGTGGCAATTCGATTAGCACTAGTGGTTAGTTCACGACTAAAACGTGCAGCCTGTGATATCTCCTGCTCTTTTTGGATGTATAATTTGTCTACAATTACTTCATATTCTTCAAATGCCTCTGAAGCCTTCTTGAGTTCTCCTCTTTCTCGGTATACTTCTCCTAATTTTCGGGTGGCATCTTTTTGAACAATCAGATCATTTTTAGATTCGGCTTCCTTTATACTTTCATCCAAATATGTAATAGCTTCATCATACTTGTTTTGTGCTGCAAAAGCGTTGGCTATTTTATAATTCTGAACTTGTAAAGTCAACGACTCATCTTCTTCGACCGAAGCAGGAGCTTCATAATTATTTTGTTTCTGTTCTTCTTCGATTTCCTCTATATCCTCCAACGCTTCTTTCCTAAGCTGAATCTCTTTATCAAAACTTCGACTTTTACTATAAAAATCGGCTGCCACACTACGTTGTCTGGCTGCTGTTTTCTTGTCCTTTTGTTCTGCCAGTTGAACAGAGTTCTCCAAATACTCCCGGGCATCAGATATATTTCCTTGTTGTTGTAGCAATCCCGCAAGTTTTGAATTTAATGAAATCACCTTATCATCCAAACCTTTACGTTGGCTCATACTTAATGCTTTATTATAATTGGAAATCGCCAGGGTATTATTTTGTAATCCCACATAACTATCACCCAACCCTTCGAAAACAAGGATTTTTTGGTTAGAATTTAATCTTGACTTCCTTAACTCATTAAACGTTTCAAGAGATTTCTGATAATTATTACCCTTTAATTGTGCCTTAGCCATTTTAATTTTTACATCGGTACTATATTTATTATTCAAGCTTATTAGATAATTACTTTCAGCAAGATCAGGTTGTTTCCAAAAATCATAAATATCTGCCAACGCCTCGTATAGTTCAGCCTTTTTCTCATCGGCTTTAGAATCATCATCACGTACAGTCTCCAAAGCTTTAGTAATATACCCTATGCTTGTAGTAGCATCTTCCTTTAAAAATCGTTTTGCAGCATTTAGATTGGATTGATATGTTGCATTATCTCGTTTCAATTTTTTAGCCTTTCTAGCCGACTCTGCGGGATTTTCTCCAACCAACACATCTATTCTTTGATTATCCTTTATTGTATAACGAACTGTACTAAAACTATCATGACTAATAGTGAGCTTATCCCCAACACGAACTTCTATTTTAAAATCTCCAAAAACATCAGTTTTTACACTTTTACCACCTAACACGGATACTTCTGCCCCCTCAATTGGTTTTCTTGTACCTTCCTCTTTTACCGACCCTTTTATCCTCATGGGTTCAGAAACCCTTGAAGCAGCTGGCGACTCCTGGCTCAAAACCAAGAGTGGTAACAACCCTAAAAACATCAATATCACACCTATTTTCTTCATTATACTCATTTATAATACGATAAACTTACTTCATTTAGATGGGATTATAAAATGTACTTCTTCCTGTTTTCTGGCTATAATAGCTTTTTTATTCTATTAAAAGACCTTTTACTAAGTACATGCGTTTGATCCCTCATTCAAAGGGTTCATTCCCTCATTTCTAATTTTTATACAAAAAGGTTCATCATAGTTTTACTTCAGAATTCAAAAAAAAACAATGATGAAAACAATTTTTATATGTAGTGTATTATCTTTATTTATTCATATTTCATGCACAGCAAAACACAAACAGAATACTAATCTTGCTTTTCAAAATGATGGGGTGCATGAGATTTATACTGCCAAAACCGATTCGAATACCAAAAACATCCAGGTAGCACTTTTGCTTGATACCAGTAATAGTATGGACGGATTAATCGATCAGGCCAAAGCGCAGCTATGGGAAATTGTAAACGAGCTTTCTTACGCCAAGTGTGGGCATCATAAAATAAAACTTCAGATAGCTCTTTATGAATACGGAAACGATGGTCTACCATCTCAAGAAGGGTTTATAAGACAGGTTTTACCTTTTTCTGAGGACCTAGACGAAATCTCAAAACAGCTTTTTGCACTCACTACCAATGGTGGAAATGAATATTGCGGAAAGGTGATCAATACATCGATCAATCAATTAGATTGGAAAAAAAATAACGATCATCTGAAACTCATTTTTATTGCCGGAAACGAACCTTTTACACAAGGCCCCGTAAACTATAAAGATGCTGCAATAGATGCTATGGAAAAAGGGGTTACCATCAATACCATTTTTTGTGGTAATTACCGACAAGGGATCGATACCAAGTGGAAACATGGAGCAGATATAACTTATGGAGAATATAGTGCAATAGATCATAATGTTGCTACCGTGCATATTGCCACACCGTATGATGATATCATTTTGGAGTTGAACAACCAACTTAATGATACCTACATCTATTACGGAAACAGAGGTGCACAAAAAAGAATGGTGCAACAAGAACAAGATAAAAATGCTGCATCGTATAGTGCTGCCAATGCAGTAAGTCGAACCGTGAGTAAAAGTTCAGGTTTTTATAAAAACAAAAGTTGGGATCTTATTGATGCCGCCGAGGATGAATCATTTGAGTTGGAAGAAGTAGCCAAAGATGATTTACCAAAAGAATTAAAGGAAAAATCAAAAGCTGAACTAAAACAACACATTGCCGAAAAAAGTAAAAAACGTAAAGAAATCCAACAAAAGATACAAGAGCTTAACAAAAAACGCGTGACATACATCAAAAACAATCGCAAAACAGAAGAATCTAATCTTGAACAAGCATTATTGAATGCAATAAAAAAACAAGGAGAGAAAAAGTCATTCTCGTGGGAACAATAATATAGCCTTTATATAAAAGCCCTTCCAGTTTGGAAGGGCTTTTTTGGTTTCGAATAATGACAGCTTCAGACTTATATACTTTTGGAATTTTATGTTTTTAGAAATATATCTACTTTTGGATGTATTCAATTATTATACCCAAACAAAATAAAGCGACGAGGAAAAAGAACTCGAAAGACAATACCAGATAAACGTCAAACTTCTGGATCGGAAAAGAGGAAAGTAATAAAACTAAACCACGAGATTGGATGAATATCAAAAATGTATTTTATACTGAAAATAACCAGATAAGAGTGCTTTGGAGAATTCTAATTTTTATTTCCTTATTAATTCTTGCAATTTCCCCTCTAACCCTAATTGATAATTCGTACGCACAACTCTTTATAGCTGTATTAATATTAATATTTGGAATTTATTTAAACTCAAAGTTTCTTGACAAAAAAGATTTTTCCAGTTATGGTTTAATAATACAAAAAGAAACCTTGGTTTATCTTATAGTTGGTTTACTATTCGGATTTTTATCTGTTGTTTTAATGCTAGTTTTAGGTAAAACAATAGGTGTTATTAGAATAAATAGTTTCTTATTAGTACCTAAACCTTGGCTACTATGTCTTTTCGGTTTTAAGATGTTTCTTGTAAGCATTTGGGAGGAGTTATTTTTCAGAGGTTATTTATTCACTAATCTCCGTGATGGCTTGAAATTCAAAATAATCAGTAAGAAACAAGCTCTTTTAATTTCCTTATTACTATCGTCAATTTTATTTGGACTAGCCCATTTTAACAATAATAATGCATCTATAATTTCAATGACATTACTTACAATAAATGGAATTGTATGGTGCATTCCATTTGTCATAACTAAAAATTTAGGACTTTCAACTGGATTGCATGCTGCTTGGAATTTTAGTCAAACTCTATTCGGATTTACAATGAGTGGTAATAAATCTATAAACTCTTTGTTAAGTATTGAAAATATCGGATCAGATCTATTTACAGGCGGAGATTATGGTCCCGAATCTGGACTTCTGGGATTAATAGGGTTTGTTATTATGCTACTAATTTCACTAACGTACTTGAAAATTAAAAAACATAAGATAACTTTATAACTATCTTAGTGATCTTTGAAATTGAGAATGTTCAATTCAGACAAGAGTACCCTAAATCAATACACAACTCCTACTCTACTTCGAATTCACCGCAGGGCATTTACAGTTCCAACGCTCTTTACGTTTTCCAAAATCATACCCCAGGGTAAGCTGGTGAAACCCTCCATCACTTAAAACGACCGAATTGGCTTGATAACTGTAGGTATATCCTACCATCCATTTTTTATAATTTACGCCAAGAAAAGGTGTAAAGTATTGTAATTGTTGATTTTCAACCAAAACGCCATCTTCAGAGAATTCGGCCCCATCAAGACTTCGTCTATAGGATAACCCTCCCCAAATAGTTGTTTTTTCACCCAAATCACGATATGCTTTGGCATTAACATCTATACTACTCTCTTCGGTACGTTCTGTAACTTGATATAACAATGAAGGTTCAAAGCTCCATTTCTCTCCAAAATCAAAAACACGTCCAAAAGACATTACATACCTGCGTTGATTATTTGGTTCCTGTATTGGGGTATTATTATCAAAAATATCTCTTGTGGTGGGTAGAATGTTTTTAACTGTAAAATGGCCATACCATTCGAGATAATGATATGATAGTCCAAAATCAACGTTATAATAAGCATCTTTTTGTATCCTATTCAAAATCACTGGATCAGGATCTACAATATCATCTAATCCCCTTAAATCTACATTAGATTGTATAAATCCACCACTTAATCCAAAAGAAAGCATATTAAGATCGGTTCTATCTCTAGAAAACAGTAAATGATAAGCGAAAGTAACATATACCCCTGTTTGTGAGAAACGACCATTTTCGTCTTTAAAGACAATGGCTCCCAAACCAGTTTTATCTCCCATCCTAAAATTGATATTTGCAGATTGCAAATTAGGCGCATTATCTACATCAAACCATTGTTTTCTTGCGGTAAGTCTAATTTTATTTGCATTTGAAGCGCCAGCCATTGAAGGGTGCACCAAATAAAGATTATCTGAAAGATAATCTGCATATACAGGAATCCCTTCTTGCGAAAAAACAAGTTGGGAAAGTAACATTAAAAATATTACATAAGTCTTTTTTAAGCTCATCTAGGCACTGCTTTTAATGGGGACAAACAGATTTCGTGAATTAAATGTAAACTATTAAAAACAGTTTATATTGTGGGGCTTCACTATATTTTTTTTAAAATATCATCAATTAATGACGATTTCAAAGATATAAATTTTTGCAAGAAACCAAGATTTTAAGTGCATTAAGTATAAGTTGTTAAAAAATGTTAGTAGATCCTATGTGGCAATGATATCGAATTGCTTTTTAGTAAATTTGTCAAAAATTAGCACATGGAAAAGAATTTTGAAATAAAAATAGAGTCTACTTCAAACTCAGGAATTATTAAATTTGAAGCCAATCATTTTTTGACGCAACATACCAGTTACGAATTTGAAAATATTGATCATGCCAAAAACTCCCCTTTGGCTCAACAATTATTCCATCTCCCTTTTGTTAAAAGGGTTTTTATAGCACAAAACTTTGTTGCCATTGATAAATATGATATTGTAGCGTGGGCAGATGTGCAAGAGGAAGTAGCAGAACAAATCAAAAACTATCTTAATAGTGGACAAGCTGTAGTTACTGAAACCAAAACCAGCAAAAAAGTACCTGTTACTATTTATGCAGAAAGTACGCCCAACCCGGCCGTTCTTAAATTTGTTGCCAATAAAAAATTAGTAACTACCGGGCACGAGTTTAAAAACATCGATGATGCCAATGAAGCCCCTTTGGTTCAAGAACTATTTCATTTTCCATTTGTAAAAGAAGTTTATATAGACGAAAACTACATTTCGATAAGCAAATACGATATGGCCGATTGGAATGATATTACTCTAGAAGTAAGAGAATTTCTGCGTACTTATCTAGAACAAGGAAAAGAAGTTTTAGCAGCCAATGCTACTGTTTCAAAAAGTGAAGTAGAAAAACAAGCAGATCTTGATTTTGAGAATCTGGATGATGTTTCTAAAGATATAGTAAATATTATTGAAGAATATATTAAGCCTGCTGTTGCAAGTGACGGGGGTAATATTCTATTCGATTCTTACGACCCTGAAAGCAAAGGTGTAAAAGTAATCCTTCAAGGGGCCTGTAGTGGATGCCCATCTTCAACTTTTACCCTTAAAAACGGTATTGAAAACATGCTAAAAGAAATGTTGAAAGACAAAGTCGAGTATGTTGAAGCTCTAAATGGGTAGTTGAACGAATAATCGTTAATTACATCGAAAATCACCATTAAAAGAATGTGGGTTTTTATTTTAAAACCGCAAAGTATCTCGTATCTTAGAGAATCTTTCATAAAATATTAACCAAAACATTATTAAAATGGCAATTGTAAAGACTATTGAAGTTATTGCAAGTTCTGAAAAAGGTTGGGACGATGCAGCAAAAAACGGGATAAAACAAGCTGGCAAAACAGTTAAAAACATTAAATCGGCATGGGTATCCGACCAAAAAGTTGTCGTAAAAGATAACGAAGTAGCAGAATATAGAGTAAATCTGAAAATCTCGTTTGTGATCGATTAAAAAATTTATCTTTTCTTTGATAAAAAGCATCCTGATTATTCGGGATGCTTTTTATATTTTTAGTATTCTCAAAACCAACTGTTGTGAAAAATTGGTTCTTTTTTTTAGTTATACTTACCGCTTCATGCAACAGCCAAAATAAAGCACCTATGCAAGAACACGCATATACCAATAATCTTATAAACGAAACGAGTCCCTATTTACTTCAGCATGCTCACAACCCGGTACACTGGAAGCCATGGGGAGAAAAAGCTCTTGATTTAGCAAAAAAAGAGAATAAACTTATCATTATAAGTATAGGGTATGCTGCTTGCCATTGGTGCCATGTGATGGAGCATGAAAGCTTTGAAGATTCCAAAGTCGCCGAAATCATGAATAGTAACTATATCAATATCAAAGTAGACCGTGAAGAACGACCCGATGTAGATCAAGTCTACATGAGTGCTGTACAGCTAATGACAGGAAGTGGTGGCTGGCCTCTTAATGTTGTAGCGTTACCCGATGGACGCCCTGTTTGGGGCGGCACTTATTTTCCAAAAGGAAATTGGATGGATGCATTGCAACAAATTTCGAATCTATATGAAAAACAACCACAAAAATTACTTGAATATGCTAAAAAACTAGAAGAAGGTATCAAAGCTGTTGATTTCATTGAAACAAACCCTGATAAGTTTAACTTTAACAAAGAATTCATAGCTACAGCAGTACAACAATGGAGTAAGCAATTCGATCATAAAAAAGGAGGAACTAAACGGGTTCCAAAATTTATGATGCCCAATAATTATCATTTTCTACTGCGCTATGCTCACCAAACCCAGGATAAAGAACTGTTTGAATATGTAAATACCACATTATCCAAAATATCATATGGAGGGGTATATGATCATATCGGCGGTGGATTTTCAAGATATTCTACAGATGGTAAATGGCATATCCCTCACTTCGAAAAAATGTTATACGATAATGCTCAATTGGTGAGCTTGTATGCTGATGCTTATTTGATAACTAAGGATCCCTGGTACAAAAGCGTGGTTTACCAGACCTTAGACTTTGTTTCTCGTGAGTTAACAAATAAAAAAGGAGCTTTTTATTCATCACTTGATGCCGATAGCAAAACCGAAAGTGGCGAATTGGAAGAAGGCGCTTTTTATGTTTGGAGAAAAGAGGAATTAAAGACACTTATAGGTGAAGATTTCAAACTTTTTTCTGATTATTATAACATAAACGATTATGGTTTGTGGGAAAAAGGGAAGTATGTGCTGATTAAGAGATCGAGCGATGCAGAGTTTTGTAAAGAAAATAGCTTAAATCAGGAATATTTAGATAAAAAGGTAGCTTATTGGAAAAAGACATTAATCAAATACAGGGAGAAACGTTCTCGACCCAGGTTGGATGACAAAACTTTAACATCCTGGAATGCCCTTATGTTAAAAGGGTATCTGGACGCCTATAGAGTCTTTGGAGAAAAGCAATTTCTTGATATTGCGCTTAAAAACGCAACTTTTATAAAAAATAACCAGTTACAAAATGACTTTTCATTATTTCATAATTATAAAAACGGAAACAGTACTATAAATGGATACCTCGAGGATTATGCTACTCTAATTGAAGCTTTTATTTTGTTGTACCAAAACACCTTGGATCATGAGTGGTTGGATATCTCTAAAAAAATGACCGAATATACTATCAAACATTTCTTCGACGAAGAAAGAAATTTGTTTTATTTTACCTCCAACAAGGATCCAAAACTCATCACCCGAAGTATCGAATCTAGCGACAATGTTGTACCAGCATCAAATTCTATTATGGCCAAAAACCTGTTTTTATTATCTCACTATTATGGTCTGTCTAATTATAAAAACATAAGCCAGCAGATGCTACATAATTTAAAACCACAGATCGAATCATATCCTTCCGGTTATTCTAACTGGCTTGATGTAATGCTAAACTTCTCTTTTAACTTCTATGAAGTCGTTGTTGTAGGGTCCGAATGTATAAATAGAGTAAAACAATTAAATACAATGTACATTCCCAACAAACTATTGGCCGGTAGCGCTAAAGATTCTCACAGAAATTTATTGAAAAATAGGTTTTCACAAGACAAGACTTTAATTTATATCTGTGTAAACAATTCTTGTAAGTACCCCGTTTCAGAAATAAAAGAAGCGCTAAAGTTTATTAAATAAAATCTTTGTATTGATTAATTTTGTTATATTGAAATCATTAAAACTGTTTGTTATGAGAACCAAAGTATTTCATCTTCTTGTTTTTTTATTTTGTTGTTTCATGTGTTATTCGCAAAACAACATAGAAACAGGGGCGGGGATTTCTGCCCAGGACACTTATTTTTTAAATCGAATCAAACAAGAGTTTTTTTTGAGAACGCCAACAAATGAACCTATTAAGGTAGATGATATTGACGGGTCTCCCTATTTATCTGAAAAATTTTCACCAGGAAAAATACTTGATGAACTTACAGGGAAATCTGAAGCGGTTTTTTTACGATATAATATCTATAATGATGAGTTTGAAGTAAAATACGATGTTTCTTCAGAAAATATAGTTGGACTAAAAAAGGGCTCTACCCTTGTAGCACAATTAGGAGATGATAAATTCTATTATAAAGCCTTTGTTAATCACAAGAATGAGCAAAAGTTAGGATATCTAAAGGAGGTTTACAATAGCAAAAATGTTGTAATATTAAAAGATTATTATCAAAAACTGCGTTTACCAAAACCCGCAAAAACTTCTTTGGAAAAGGATATTCCAGCCAAGTTAAGTAATCATCAAAGCTATTATCTAAAGACAGACAAAGGTACATTGATTAAGATTGAAATGAATAGAAAGAAGATAGCCAACTCTTTTCCAAACCATCAAAACGAGATTAAAAGTTTTATTAAAGAAAAGAAACTGCGTTTTAATGATGAAAAAGATTTGTTACAACTTGCAAACTTTTACGGCACATTATAACATTATCATTGTTAAAAACTAGTTTAGATTAATTAAGCGGTTAGACATATATCCATATCATTTATATAATGTCCTTAATAACAGATTAGATTTTTTTCGATAAGTTATACATGCTTAAAAAACTAAAATCCATCTTAAAGTCATATCCACTTTAACAACTATTTTTTGTTAAAATTTATACTGCTGCTAGTGCTTGAAATGACGAAAATTGACGAATTACAACGTTTTCGTAGCCAAAATCCGACAAATTTTATGGTTAAACCGTACTTTTTTTATGTGAATTTTTTGACAAAAAGCACTATTTACTTCTAAAAATGAAGCGTTTAACAAGTAGTGTTGCAAAATTCGTAAAAATTTACCCAAAAAACCGTATTGATTGCATTTAATCCGACATTTATTTACTTTTATCGTAACCAAATCGATGAATATGAGAAGAATATTACTTTTACTGTTTTTGACAACAACTTCTGCATTATTTGCACAATTACCAAGAGATTTACTAAGCTCTTCAGAAAGAGTTACTACTTTTGACGAATACGACGGTTCAATGTATATGAAATCCAGATACAAAGAATCGAGCGTAATAGATGAAAAAGCTGGCACTTTTGATGCCAAGCTAAAATACAATGTTTTTACAGATGCTCTAGAATATAGTCAAGGATCTAAATTGTTCGAGGTAGTAAAAAGCCCAACGGTTCATGCTAGAATTGATGGAGATTATTTTTATTACTGTGAGTTTAAAACACCCCGTGGTCTTAAGAGAACTGGTTATTATGTTTTGGTCGAACTAAATGATAAATATCGTATTTATAAAAGGTTTACCCTTAAAATCAAAGAACCTACTAGAAACACCCTTACCCAAGCTAATGAAGCTGGTGAACTAAGAATGATTACCACATATTACTTAGAAGAATCAGGTCTAATTATGGAATTACCTATGAATAAAAAAGATATGCTTGCGACATTTAGTGATAAAGAAGGAGAACTCAAAGAGTATTTGAAGAAAGAAAAAATACGCCTTAAAAAAGAAGAAGACCTTATTAGATTAGTAGCTAGGTACAATGCACTCAAAAGTAGTGACAATAATCCTTCTCAAAGTTTATTAAGCACAAGGCGCAATTAATTTATTTTAATCGAAAAGTAAAAAATGCCGACTCATTATAGGTCGGCATTTTTTTTGTAATTCAACCTAAGTAATGGTCTCTTAAAATAAAGATTTAATTATCCCCATCATGGGATTATAGCGCTTCTTCTTTATTAAACATACATTAAAATCTATTTTTTTGCATTTTATTGATAATTTAACTATACATAGAGTATACGAAATAATCTAGCTATAAGAAAATTACTACAATTATTGCTTTTTTTTCAGCCCCTCTTCTATTAGCACAACTTCCCCGGCACTTCCTAAAGTCCTCTGAAAGGGTTTCTAAATTTGATAAATATGCTGGTTCCATATATATTCAAAATGAATTTCAAGAGGCAAGTATCATTGATGAAAACTCAAATGCCTACAACTTAAAATTAAATTATAACATATATACTGATGCCATAGAATATCAATCGGGTGTAGAGAGATTTGAAATAACCAAAGCACCCACCATTTACGCAAGAATTAATGACGATTATTTTTACTATTGTAATTTTAAGACGAAGCGTGGAATACGAAAAAAAGGATATTATATTCTTGTAGAATTAAATGATGCCTATAGGATATATAAAAAATTCGAGGTTAAAATTACAGATCCGGTAGAAATGGAAACAATGCCCGAAAATTTCACCATGGGGAAAATTAAACTTGTTACCACATTTTATCTCGAAGAGAATGAAATAATTCTAGAATTACCTCTAAGCAAAAAGGACTTATTACTTACTTTTTCTGATAAAGAAAAAGAACTAAAAGAATACATGAAAAAAGAAAAATTAAAGCTTAAAAAAGAAGAAGATTTACTAAGACTAGTTGCCAGATATAATGCTCTAAAGAATTTAAATGCTAACCCGTCACAAAGTCTTTTAAGTAGTATGGTTCGAAATAACTAACATCTTCGAAGTCTTTTTCTAAAAATTTCGAATGGCTTAAAGTTGCCATTTCCTTTGCCGATGGCAACTTATTTTTTATAAAGACAGCATTCTGATTTTGACAAATCAAGGAAAATTTTTCAACTCCATTACCAATAAAATATACCTTTTGAGCCTTTAAATATTCGAAAAAAGAGTTATCATCCAAGATTTCAGCTTTTGTATCTCTCATTTTTTCATATTTGGGAGAAAACACGGCAGAATACACTTCCATGCGGCGTGCATCTAGCATTGCAATGATGTAGGCATCATTTTCTTTGGGTTCTATTTGCAAAGCCAAGGATTGTAAGGTTGGAATAGATATCATAGGAATATCTAATGCATAGCAAAGTCCTTTGGCTGTAGAAACACCGATGCGAAGTCCAGTATAAGAACCAGGTCCCTTACTTACAGCCACTGCAGCAAGGTCCTTCATAGTTAACCCCTCTCCTTTTACAATCTTATCTATAAAATTATGTAAACGCTCTGCATGAGAATATTTCACATCATAGTCCTCCTCTAAAGCAATAACCTGCCCATTATGAGCCAAAGCAACAGAGCAATTGGTTGTAGCAGTTTCTATACAAAGAATATAGGCCATCCTCAAAAATTTTGGCAAAGATAACCTATTCAAAAATTATTTGTCAGACTTTTTTTCTGTTTCCGAAATTACATTATCACCTGTTTTAAGGCTTTTTGTAACAATATTATATGGACCTGTAATAACCTCTACACCTTCGCCAAGTCCTTCGGTAATTTCAATATTACTATCGTCCTGAATTCCGGTTTTAATTACTCGTAACTTGGCTTGCTCTCCTTCTTTAACAAACACACATTCGAATTTCTCATCAGCATCAGATAGTTTTTCTTTATTATTATTCTCTTTTGATGTTGTAGTAGTATCATTTTTTATAACAATAGCACTTATAGGAACTCCAATAACA
Organism: Aquimarina gracilis; assembly: GCF_035285365.1. Classification (NCBI taxonomy): domain Bacteria; kingdom Pseudomonadati; phylum Bacteroidota; class Flavobacteriia; order Flavobacteriales; family Flavobacteriaceae; genus Aquimarina; species Aquimarina gracilis. The sequence goes on from NZ_JAYKLX010000001.1 coordinate 349,777, forward strand.
TTTTCTCTCTTATCTGTTATGATATCAACAGTCGCCGTCATACCTGGCCTAAATGGAGAATAACTCTCTGGCTTGTCCTCGATTAAATCTTTATACGATTCCTCAAGAATACGTACTTTAACCCTAAAGTTGGTTACCTGATCTGCACTGGTTGCATTTTCCGCAGAATTAGCAATCTCGGTTACAAGACCTTTAAATTGTTTTTTAAGATATGCATCTACTTCAACAATAGTAGAATCTCCAATTGAAACTTTAACAATATCATTTTCATTTACATCTACCTCAACTTCCATATTATTTAGGTTGGCAACTCTTACAATTTCTGTCCCTGCCATTTGCTGGGTTCCCACTACCCTTTCTCCTAGTTCGACAGATAGTTTAGAAATTGTACCGCCCATTGGGGCATAAATGGTAGTTCTACTTAAATTATCTTTTGCCTCATTAACTGTAGCTTGCGCACTTTTTACATTGTAATATGCCGACTGTCTTGCAGCCTTCGCCACTTCATACGACGACACAGATGCATCCCAATCTGCTTTAGAAATAACTCCTCTTTCAAATAGACCTTTGTTACGGTCATAACTAAGCTGTGCTTCTTTTAAGCTTGCTTCGGCTTGTTGTAGTCCTGCTCTAACATTTTCTAGTGCTGCTTGTGACCTGTTTAACCCTGATTGAATAATATCTGGGTTAATACGCACCAAAAGATCTCCTTTTTTTACTTGCTGCCCCTCTTTAATAGGCAAATCAATAATTTCCCCTGATACTTCTGAAGAAAGTTTAACTTCTACTTCGGGTTGAATTTTTCCTGTTGCTGCTACAGTTTCGATGATATCAATCTTTTTGATTTCGGTAATGGATACTTCTTTAAAATTTCCATTTTTACCAAACCATCCTGCTTTTTTACCAACGACAAGAAGTATGATTAATACGATTACGGCACTTAAAATAAAAAGTAGTGTTTTTCTATTCATGACTTATTTTACATTAATTCTGTAACATGAAATTACAATCTTTTGGATAACAGCCAAAAATAGGAAGACCTTCGATTTATAATTTTATGTCTGCGATCTTTATTCCGAAATAAAGTTCTAATACTTTGAGCTTAAAGATATAATCAAATTTATTTTGTACTTCTTGACTTTGTGCATTTTCAAGTCTGAATTTTGATTGACTAAAGTCAAAAGCATTGGTAAGCCCAACATCATATCTATCTTTGGCATATTCATAAGCTCTTTCTTGTGCTATTACCGCAACTTGAGATGCTTCATAGGCCTCTGCCGCCCCTTTTGCATCCAAATATGCCTGATACACATTACTGTCCAAATCTAATTCTGCTTGTTCTAATTGAAATTCTGCACGTTTTACATTTACCTTATTTCTCTTCACCGTATTCCTGGAAGAAAATCCGTTAAACACAGGCACACTTAAAGATAACCCATAAGAAATTGCATCATTGGTATATAGCTGATCAATAAAAGATGAAGGCCCTCTTTCAACCAATGTAAAATTTGGAGATTGGTTTAATACATTTTGCCCTGTACCTTCAACAAAACCAATTGTTTGCGTTAATACTGGATTGTTTTCATCCAAGACCTGAGCAAATGTATTGGCTCCAGACTCTCTGGTATTATAACTAAGTCCTCCTGTTAAACTTGGGTAATAAGCTCCTTTAGCTATTTCAAGATCTTTTTCTGCAATAAGCTTATTTTGTTCGGCAATTTGCACTTCATATCTAGAATCTCTGGCTTTTGCTATAACTTGATCAATTGGTTTTTCAAGCATTTCAGCCCCTGGAACCAAGTATTCCTGTTCTGCGATATCAAAACTCTCATAATCTTTGATCAATAACGTTTGTGCCAATCCTATTAAAGCTATTTGTACCGAGTTTTCTGCCTGGACAATACGTGTTAACTCATCTGCCGATGTTGCTTCAATTTCAAGAAGATCTCCTTGGGGCAATACCCCAGCATCTACAAGCTCTTTTGTTCTTTGTAATTGTTCTAAAGTTATCTCATGTTGCTTCTCAATTACTTTTAAAGACTCTTTGTTTAAGAGTACTTGTAAATAGCTATTGGCAATAAACAATGCTATGTCATCTTTCGATTTCCCAAGATTATATTGACTTAATAACTGATTAAGTTTAGCTCTTTGAAAAGTCTTTATATTTCTTAGACCATTAAATATTGTTATTCCTACATTAACGCCATAATTAGAGCTTCTAAGCGTTTGAGTACTATTAGTATTCGTAATAGGATCGGTTACAAGACCTGAGTTCCAAAAATTAGAAGCAGATAGATTTAATGTTGGAAGAAAATTACCAAATGCATCAGACTTACCAATATCTGCATTTTCAATATCGAGCGCAGATTGTTTTATGGTTATATTATTCTCTAAAGCATATTCTATACATTCGCGCAGCGTCCATTTTTTCGCTTGCGCTTGGGTCCCCAACACTGTTAAAAGTGCTATTAATAAAAGTGAAATTTTTATTCGCATAATGCCTATATGTATATTATTGATCGATGTTGTTACAAATATTTTAAAAAAAACCTGTGCCAAAAGAGGTTTACTCTTTAAAACACAGACTTATATAGTTATTTATTTATCCCTGATTTTCTTCTCCTTCTTTCTTTATAGGTTCCGTTTTGTTCCAAACTTTGATATTATCTTCTTCGGTTACTCCAGACAATACCTCTACATTAATCCCATCTGAAAGACCAATCTCTATATCACGTCTTTCAAACTCTTGATCTCCTGTTTGTACCTCGACATAAGGTTTTTCGGTTTCGCGATCAAATTGAAGCAATGCTTCCTTTATAGCCAATATATCATTCTTGGTATCCAAAACAATCGACGCATTTGCGCTATAACCCGCCCGTATAAAATATGCTTTATCGAGAAAAACTTCGCCCTCTATCTTAAATTGAACGGCTCCTTGCTCTTCTGTCCCTTTTGGGGCAATAAATTTAAGTTTTGCATCAAATTCTTTATCTCTTATTGCTCCCAAACTGACTTTCAGGGGCATGTCTATTTTCAACTTATTAACCTCTGCTTCATCCACCTTTCCTTCAAAAATCATTTTGTTAAGATCGGCAATAGTAGCTACTGTGGTTCCATCATTAAAGTTATTACTTTGAATAACCTGGTCTCCTTCTTCAACAGGTATCTCAAGTACAGTTCCGGCAACCGAAGCCCTCACATTTGTAATTGCCTGAGCTCCTCCTGTTGATCCCTGACGTATAATCTGAAGGTCATTCTTTGCATTTTGCACTTCTTGTTTTGCCTGATCATATCGTAATTGTACATTTTGAAAATCTTGCGTCGCAATTACTCCTTTATCAAAAAGAGCCTTATTACGATCATAATCTTGCTTGGCATTTGCAAGGCTTATATCGGCATTTTTAACTCTCCCTCTAGCACTATTTAAGGATTGTTCATTGGGTACCACCTTTACTTTTGCTATTAAATCACCTGCTTTAATTGCACTACCTTCTTTTACGTATATTTTCTCGATAATTCCTGAAACTTGTGGTTTGATTTCTACTTCCTCTTCAGGAACTACTTTACCTGTAGCTACTGTTTTTTCTTCTATCGAGGTTTTAAACGCCTTTTCTGTGGTAAAAACAATAGGTGATTTACTATTGGAATCTATGAGATACTTACCTGAAAAACCCAATGCTACCAATAAAAATACTACCAATAGGATTTTAAAAACTTTTTTCATTTTATTTCTGATTGATTATGATTTATTCTCTTTAAACTATTTACTCTTCTCTTAACGCCTCTATTGGCTTAATACTTACTGCTTTTTGAGCCGGTATTAGACCAATTAATGTTCCTAAAAGGACTATTGATAGTAATGCTCCAACTACTGCAAAGAAATCTACCGTAGGGTTTAATATTGGGATGTCATCATTATTACCTATCGCAGTATTTATAGCCCATAACACAAGGGTTCCGAAGACAAAACCTATTAAACCTGCTAAAAAAGTAAGTAGAATAGACTCCAGCATTATTTGTCCGCGCACTTCAGCAGGAGTAGCTCCTAATGCTCTGCGAACTCCAATCTCCCTAGTACGCTCTTTTACGGTTATCAAAAGCACATTTCCTATAGCAATAACACCTGCAATTAGGGTAGCAATACCAACTATGTATGTTATTAATCGCATTCCCGAAAGGAATCCATTTACTTTTGCAACTTCTTCGCCTAAATTAAAACTACCAAATGCCTGGGTATCCTCTGGATGAACATTATGAATTCTTTTAAGTAATGTTTTAATTTTAGTCTCAGTATTTACAATATTTCTATCTTCTTTGGCAGTGATTACCATCCAGGAAATATTCTTTCCTTGATTAAATATGGTTTGAAATGTGGTAAACGGAAGAAAAATAGAGTCATCCCCTTCAAATCCGCTTTGTGTAGGTTTATATACTCCTATCACTTTGAAATAGATCCCGTTGATACGCACAAAATCTCCAATGGCATTCTCATCTTTATCATAGAACTGCTTGTAGATGTCTTCTCCAATTACGCAAACCTTTCTTTCATAAGTGATATCTTCTTCGTTAATAAATCTTCCACCATCAAAAATTTTCTTTTTCGACACCTTATCTATTGTAGGGTAATCACCAAAAACTTTAAAAGCACCGGATTTTGAACCCCTTACAAATTGACCTGGTGGTGTTCCCCATTGCCCGGTCACATTACGCGGTGTTATATATTCTATATCATTAACCTGTGACCTCAGTGCTTCTACATCATCCAACGTAAGTTGCATTCTTCTACCTCTCTTAAAACCACCATTTGGTATGCTGGTTTGTTGCCCCCACACGAACATTGTATTGGTGGCAAAGTCGTTAAACTGACTTCTAAAACTATTATCAAGACCTTTTGCCATGCCAAGCAGAACTACGAATAAAAACACACCCCAAGTAACGCCTATTACCGTTATTACAGTTCTTATTTTATTTTTACGAATAGCTCCGTAAATTTCTTGCCAGGTATCTTTTTCAAAAATAAATTTCATAACGGCACGGTGTTTCAGTTAATTATTCGTCTCTTAGAGCAATTATTGGTTTTATTTTGGCGGCTCTTCTAGCCGGTATATATCCAGCCATTAGACCTGCCAAAATGAGTGTAATAGTAGCTACAATAATTACTCCTGTTTCTACTCTTGGGTTAAGGATAAAAAATTCTTCAAGATTATTACCAATAAGCTTTAACGCTAAAATACCAAGAACTAAGCCTAAATATCCAGCTACAGATGTAATCAAAATAGATTCCTGAAGCACCATAGCTATTATGGATCTGGGTGAGGCACCTAAAGCTTTTCGAATTCCTAATTCTTTGGTCCTTTCTTTGATACTAAAGGTCATAATATTTCCTATTCCAATCACTCCAGAAATCAATGTTCCAATTCCAACAATAAAGATTATAAAATAGATCCCTCCCAAAATCACCATTGTTTCTTTAATATCTTCAGCAAAACTACGAACCCTAACAGCACTTTGGTCGTCGGGAGCAACTTTAAATTTTTCTTTAAGATCGTCTTCTATCTGGTTAGCAAAGGCAATCGCCTGTTCTGTACTCATTGCCATATTATAGGATATATTGATCTGATCTAAATATTCGTTATTCCCATAAAGCAACTGTACCGTCTTGTAAGGTATATATATAATGCGTTCTTCATTATCTCCTCCACTATCCTGAAATACACCAACGATCTTATATTGTATTCCTTCAACATTGAGCATTTTACCTAATGCATTTTCATTTTTAAATAAGTCCTTTTCAACTAGTCTTCCAATGACAATATTTTTGGTACGTTCATTTACATCTTCTTCATTTAAGTATCTCCCTTTCATCATAATTGTTTTTTCGAGATACTGATGATCGGGATGAACGGCCCTTATACTATAACTTCCTGATTCTTTTTTATACTTTGCCTGGCTATTGCGATAAATTCTAGGGGTAGCAAATTCGACTTGTCCTATATAATTACTCTTAATAAACTCAAAATCTTCATTTTTGAATCGTATTCTTCTATTTTCCTGAAATCCTTTATATGCTTTTGAAGTATTCCCTCCTCTAATAAATATTATATTCTGCGCATCATCGACAAAGCTGCTAAGAAAACTATTAAGCAACCCATTACCCATACCCAACAAAATAGTAAATATGAGTATCCCAAGGGCTACAGTAAACCCAGAAAGAAAAGTACGTAGCTTATTCTTTCCTATAGCTTCGAATATTTCACGCCATCTGTCCCTATCAAACATATTGAGATGCTCTTACCTGTTCTACTTTTTTATCTTCTACAATAACACCATCTTTAAGATGCACAATTCGTTTACACATATCGGCAATATCGGGTTCATGAGTAACCACCAATATGGTTTTACCTTCGTCATTAATAGATTGGATGATATCCATCACCTCATAAGAGGTTTTACTATCTAATGCCCCGGTTGGCTCATCGGCTAATAGCACCTTTGGATCTGCTGCCAAAGCCCTAGCGATAGCCACACGTTGTTTTTGTCCTCCAGAAAGTTCACTTGGCAAATGTGTTGCCCATTCGGATAGACCAACTTTACCCAAATAATTCATCGCTTTTTCGGTTCTTTCTTTTCTCTTTTTACGCTGATAATATAGAGGTAAAGCAACATTCTCTAGCGCTGTCTTATAGTTTATAAGGTTAAAAGATTGAAAAACAAACCCCAAAAACTTATTACGATATTGTGCAGCTTTGGTTTCATTTAACCCTTTAATCGGAACATTATCTAAAAAATAGCTTCCACTATCAGCCTCGTCAAGCATCCCCAAAATATTAAGCAATGTAGATTTTCCCGAACCAGATGATCCCATAATGGCAACGAGCTCGCCTTCTTTTACACTAAAATCTATTCCTTTAAGCACGTGAAGTGAATTGCTCCCCATCTGGTAAGATTTATGTAAGTCTTTTATTTCAATCATAACTCTTTATTAAGAATTTATTGGGTATTTATACACCTTTATAAGTCAGACTCACTAACGGAAACATATATTTTTCAGATTAATCTTCTTAATTTTCCCCTTTGAAGACTATTGATTGGCTAGTGCAGTCTTGTACATAAGACTAACCCTATAGCATTTTTGTTACATATTTGGTTGTTATGAAAATGTTAAAAGTAGGAATTCTACTATATCACTAACCTTCACTGCCGGTAGATTTTTTTTTATTCTTATAGATAAAGTACCCTACTGTTCCTATTAGGATGTAAGGTATGATCATTAAGTATATGATTCCATTGTTAATTCCTTTTGCTGTTTTTTGTCCTTCTTCGCTTTCTAAAACAGCTCTGCACATCGCACATTGTGCTTCTACATCCAAAGTTGCAAATAACAGAAGAATTGATATCCATAAAACCTTTGTTTTCATAACGGCATTACTGTTTTTCGGCAAACATATAATTATGCATAATAAGGCGAAATCATTAAGTAAACGATTACCCCAGTTATCGCAACATACAACCATATAGGAAAAGTTATCCTTGCAATTTTTTTGTGTTTATCAAAACGTTGTGCTAGCGCTCTTACATAGGTTATCAGAACCAAAGGAATAATTACAATAGATAACACTATATGGGTAACAAGAACAAAATAATAAACATAACGTATAGCACCTTCTCCTCCAAATTTTGTAGAATCGCTAGTCATATGATAAGCTACATACATTACCAAAAATAGCACCGAACAAAGGATAGCCGTTTTCATTAATCCTTCATGCAATTTTACTTTTTTATTTTTTATGGCCCAAAGTGCAATTACAAGAATAACCGCTGTTAATCCGTTAATCGATGCATAAATCGGAGGTAAAAATGTTAATGGTTTCACATCAAAACCCAATCTTCTTAAATTAACACCAAATAAAGCAGCTACTACTACCGGAATAGCAATAGACAATATTATGATCCACTTATTATATTTTTGTTCTACAACGGTTGTGTTACTCATCTTTCTTCAAAAGTTTTTTAATATCCTCTAACAAAATTGTGATTTGCTCTTCTTCTCCATTTTCATCAACTTTCTCGTCGACTCCAATAGTGCCTCTATAATAGATAATTGGATTTCCAGACGCATCATATCTTGATCTTACATATCCTTCTTGATCAATAAGGGCAAAGTGCCCATTATGCTCAAAACCTCCTGGTACATCAGGATTTTCTGCAGCGTAAATATTAAACCCGGCATTGGCCAAATCATAAATATCTTCTCTATCCCCGGTTAAAAAATGCCAATCGGGATCTGTGACCTTATAATTCTCGGCATATCTTTTTAATCTACGTGGTGTATCAAATTTTGGATTAATTGTAAATGAAGCCACTCCAAAGTCTTTATACTCCTTTAATTCATTCTGAAGGTAGACCAAATTTCTGCTCATTTTTGGGCAAATTGTTGGGCAGCTGGTAAAGAAAAATTCGGCCACATATACTTTTCCCTTATAATCATGATTGGTGATTAAAATACTATCCTGATTTAGAAATGCAAATTCTGGAACTTTCCTTGGTTTTCCATTAATCTTTATATAAGATAACTTCTCATTTGCTATAGGATTAGAAGCGCTCATTCTATCATTTTTAACAATAGAAGTATTTTTTATTCGGTTAACAATTCTGGGAATAAAAATGATTCCGAAGATTAAAATAACAAACGATATACCTACGTATGAATACTTTTTCATTTGTATGAAGTTTTTATTTTACTTTACGATCTGCCTTATATTTTTTTAGTGCCAAACGATACTCTGCAAGAATTACTTTAATATCATCATTCATAACATTTGCCAAATCGGCCACAGAACTGGCATCATAACCATATACTTTTGACTCATTTTCTTTTAATGTTCCGTCTCTTCCTCGCAAACTTTGATTCTTGTCTATGATATAAACAAATCGCGTAGCAAATCGTTTGTCTAGTTTATGAGGAGACTTAAGGCTATTAAACAATTCTTGTATACTTTCTGGAGTACCAAAAACAAATTTCCATCCAGATACATCTGCGATATTATCCAATTCGTCTAAAAGTTTTTTCGCTGCATTTTCACTTCCAAATGGCAGAACCATCACAAATTGAAAATCTTGAAATCCGTGATTTTTTTTATAAATCTTTTGATTTAGATTGAATGCATTTCCCTGTTTATTATGAATATCCTGGCCAAGAAAACCCAATACTGTGATTTTATCTTTAAAAGTAATTTTTTCTGAAGTAAGAGACTCGAAGTTTTCAATATTTCCAATATTTGTATTTAGCACAGGAAGTTTTGCAAAATTATGCACTCCAGAAGCAAAAAACAGATATGCCACTAATGGTAATACAAATAGAATTCCAAGAACAAGATATTTTTTCATTTCGTAAAGTAGCTTTATTTCTACTCGAATAAGTGGTGCAAAAATAGAAAAAGACGGTCTAATAAACCGTCTTTTTACAATGCTTTTAACTATATATTTTATGCATTAAAAGTCCCAACTTTTATATCCTGCTTTGAAAACTTCATATACATAATCTCCTTCGGTAAGCAATATAAAAATAAGGTAACAAATCAAAAAGATTGCCGTCCAAACCACAGATCTTCTTAATCCTTTTGTTTCACCTTCCATGTGCATGAATGCCCATGTGATATAATATGCTTTCCAGATAGTCAGAATAATAAAAATCCAGTTAAGGAGTTTCATGCTTATTACTGTTGTTTCAACTAAAAACGCTGGTTTTATAATACCCAGTATTACTTCAACGATAGTAATAACTGAAAGTATAAAAAACACCTTCCAAATTCTTCCTGTATTTGATTCGTGATGTGCTGTATCGTGTGCCATGTTATTTTACTACTATATTTTTATTAAACCAGGTAAAAGAATGTAAATACAAATACCCATACCAAATCTACAAAGTGCCAGTACAAACCGACTTTTTCTACCATCTCATAGTTCTTTCTGCGCTCATACGTACCTAAGATTACATTAATAAAGATGATAATATTAATAATCACTCCAGAAAATACGTGAAAACCGTGAAAACCAGTAATGAAGAAAAAGAAATTGGCAAACAAAGGTGTACCATATTCATTATGTCTTAGATTGGCTCCTTCGACAATACCGATAGCATCACCTTGTAATCTTCTTAAAGATTCTTCTCTGGATAATACTGTTTTTTCTCCCTCTTTGGTAAGGGTTTGAGTTCGGATTAACAAGTCACTCTTCTTGGCAAAACCAGCCCTTACTTCTTCTATAGTATAGGTAGGAAGTGCACCTTCTTTCTCATACCAAACTCCAGATTTTCTATCATGCTGAGCTCTTTCTTTATGCGTATCAAGGATAGCAATCTCTCCTAATTTAACTCTCTTGTAACCATCATCGACAGGTTTCACAAACTGCAATATCTGACCTCCTTTGGTTTCTACCGCACCATATTCCCCTTTGATAAAATTTTTCCATTCCCAAGCCTGCGACCCAACGAATACCAAACCACCAATAATAGTCCAGAACATATAAATAATTACTTTTTTCTGCTTCATTTGGTGCCCAGCATCAACAGCCAATACCATAGTAACAGAAGAGAAAATAAGTATAAATGTCATCAGTGCCACATAGTACATAGGAGCATCTACGCCATGTAAAAACGGAAAGTGATTAAACACTTCATCGGCTATTGGCCATGAATCTATAAATTTAAATCTTGAAAAACCATAAGCGGCAAGAAAACCAGAGAATGTTAGTGCATCCGAAAGGATAAAAAACCACATCATCATTTTACCGTAGCTTACCTTCAGTGGTTGATTACCACCTCCCCAGATCTTATCCTCGGTACCTGTTTTAGTAACAGTTGTTTCCATATAAAGAATTTGGTATTGTTAAATTTTCCACAAAAATAATCAATTTTATTATTTCACCTCCTTAAATCTACTTTTTAATTAAGGTAAATCTAAATCGGAAAAAGAATACTGTTTTCATTGTCTTACCAATAAAAATTTCTTATCTCACGAAATACAAAAACAAAAAGAGATAAACCCACAGAAAATCAACAAAATGCCAATACATAGCACCCAGTTCTAATCCCAAGGTCTTACCTGGTTTATATTTTTGTTTAAAATGATTATAAATTACTACTAAAAGAACCAAAAGCCCCCCAACAATGTGCGCTAAATGAGTTACTACGATAATAAACATAAACGTAGAAACAATATTAGATGTTGGACCAGTAAAATGATAGCCCTGATTCATAATATCTTTGAAACCTTCAAACTGTAATACAACAAATAGCAGCCCTAATACAAGAGTTAATACCAAGAGTCCAGTTGCCAGACTTCTACTACCTCTTTCTATGGCTTTTTTCACCAAATAAAAAGTAACACTACTTGCTATAATTATCAATATACTGTAAACAAATGCCTGTGGAAAAACCAAATCTGTTACCCAGTCTTTTCGTGACTTACTTACCACATAGGCACTGGTAAGACCCGCAAACACCATAGCCATACTCACCATTGCAAACCACATCATGGTTTTTTTGGATCTATTTATCTTTTCTTGGGTTGTTCCCTGTGTTAAATCCATATACGAATAAATTTATCTGCCACATAAATAATTTGTAGCAATGTGATATATAAAACACTCATCAACATCAACTGCTTTGCAGTTTTTGCATCCCTTTTTTTATATAATCTAATTGCGGCCCTTAACAAGATTAATCCCAAAATTAGGATTACAATTCCTGAAACAGGAGTAAGATAAAGATCACCTGTTACTCCAAAAACAGGAATTAATGATGTCACAACAGTCCAAACGGTATAGAGAGTCACTTGCACAGCTGTACCCTGATCTCTTTTACCCGTAGGCAGCATAAAAAAACCTCCCTTTTTGTAATCATCATATAAAAACCATCCAATAGCCCAAAAATGAGGAAATTGCCAAAAGAATTGTACCATAAACAATGTCCCGGGCTCTATACCAAAATCATTAGTAGCAGCAACCCAGCCCAACATAAATGGAATAGCGCCTGGTATTGCTCCTACAAAAACTGATAAAGGCGTTTTTGTTTTTAGAGGTGTATATAAGCTTACATAGATAAAAATCGAGATCGCACCAAACATCGCTGTTTTGGGATTTATAGTATACAATACACTAATCCCTGCGATTGTAAACAGTGTTGCGATGGCAAAAGCCGTATTAACAGACATTCTTCCTGATGGGATAGGTCTATTTTTGGTTCGATCCATCAGTTTATCCAAATCTCTTTCTATAATTTGATTAAATGCATTTGAAGCACCAACCATAAAATAACCACCAACTGCCAAAAGCAACAAAGTGCTCCATGAGACTACTTCTACTCCTAATAAATACCCTGCAACAGAAGAAAAAACCACACTTAACGCAAGTCGCATTTTTGTGATTTCTTTAAAATCCTGAACAACAGAAACTTTTGCAGTTTTAATTTGGGTTACACTCAAATCTTGCACGTCTTTTATAATAGCTTTTTTAAAAGTGGTGCAAAGATATACCTTAAAAGGTTTTTAGACAACTTTCTAAGCAAGCATTATTAAGCTTTAACAACTTAACAAAGCTTCGAGTATCAATTATTACACAAAAGAACTTTGAAACTTATCCAAGTCCCAATGGTAATTTTTGTACTTTCATTTCGACATAACTTCTTTAAAGCATATACTCATGAAAAAATTATTAATAGCGGGGTTATTAATTACTTGGACATCAATTAATGCACAAAAAAAGGAAGTTGTTATCAAAATCGATACACTATCAGAAAACATTTATATGCTTACCGGGCAAGGAGGCAATATAGGAGTTTTTAAAAATGAAAAAGGACTTTTTATTATAGATGATCAATTTGCCAGGCTATCTAGTAAAATACTTTCGAAATTAAAAACTATAAGCAATCAACCTATTACCATGGTAATTAATACTCATTTTCATGGAGATCATACAGGAGGTAATGAAAACATGGCTAATCAAGGCGCTACCATTTTTGCACAAAAAAATGTACGATCCAGAATGAAAAAAAGGCAGCAAGAAAAGGGAAATATCATTTACAAATCTTTACCTGTAATTACTTTTGATAAAGGCCTACAACTTTATTTTGAAAAAGAACATATAAAAGCATTTCATGTTCATAATGCACATACCGATGGTGACGCATTGATTTATTTCGCAAAAGGAAACGTGCTACACATGGGTGACACCTTTTTTAATGGACGTTATCCCTATATAGATCTTAAATCAGGAGGAAGTATTAAAGGATACATAAAAGCCTCAGAAAAAGCTTTAATGATAGTAAATGATGATACAAAAATCATCCCCGGACATGGAAAATTGGCAACAAAAAAAGATCTTGAATCATTTTTAGCAATGCTAAAAAACATTACAGATACAATTCAAAAGGAAATTGATGCTGGTAAATCTGAAGATGACGTTACCAAAAATACTGTAATTACTGCAAATTATGACGTAAAGGGCTACGGGAGTGGTTACATCAATTCTGAAAAAATAAGGAAAACTATTTATCAAAGTCTCACCAGATAAAAACAAAACCCTGCTATTTATGATAACAGGGTTTTATCCATTTTCAGTTTTGTATTTTAAACACAATTGGTAATTGATATTTCACCGTTACCGGCGTGTCTCGCTGTTTTCCAGGGGTCATTTGAGGAAACAACTCTATAACCCTTTTTGCTTCTTTTTCTAATTTCGGGTGTGGAGCCCTTATTTGAATATTTGTAATCAACCCACTTGGATCTACATCGAATTGTGTATAGATTCTTTGCAAACCTGTTAACCCATATCGTTCTCCAAGGTCTGTATTAAACTTTCTTGATACAATTTTTCGAATTTTTTCTGAAAAGCACGCAGCTCTTTCGGCATTGGTTTTCAATTTTTCACATCCCGGAAAAATGGGAACCCATTCAATTTTGGTAAAAGGATACACAATTGGCTCGTTATTATCATCTGGATCGTCTGGTAATACACCTGGTTCAATTGGGTTAGATTCTGCTGGTTCATTCTTAAATATCCTATCCTCATCCTTAATTGCAGTATCATTATCAACAATATCAAAATCCTGAGGATCCACTACGGGTGTCGGTTTTTTTGCCGCTACTGTCTTTTGTTCGGGTTCTTTGTACTCTACAAATCTACCATCCCAAACATAGGTATCGCTATCATCGACCTCTTTTGGCGGGGGTTGATTTACAATAGGCACGGCAGTATACACCTCGAACATCACATAAGTAAATAAAAGACTTGCTACAAGTCCAATCTGAAAGTTCACCAATGTACTTTTTCGTACATTAGCATCATGCTTGTTACTCATAATATTTAGTTTTAACGTTACAATTAATACTGAATCAACAAGCATACCAAAAAAGAATCCCGTCTACATAAATGTGACGGGATTCTGATATTTTAAAGGATATTTTTTTTAGTCCTGTACCTGGAAAACGATTGGTAAAGAATACAGTACACCAACTGCTTTTCCTCTTTGTTTTCCTGGAGTCATCTTTGGTAACATTTTTACCACTCTTTGAGCTTCTTTCTCTAATCTTGGGTGCGGCCCTCTGGCCTGAACACCTACAATATTACCACTTCGGTCAATTTTAAATCTTACATAGATTCTGTTTACACCAGACAGACCTAACTCATTACCAAGTTCTGTATTAAACTTACGGTTAACAAATTTCTTAACCTTATCACTCATACATTTCTTCTTTGCAGCATTATTTCCTGCACCTTCACAACCAGGGAAGATTGGCACATTCTCGATTACCGCAAATGGAACATCTGCAATCTCTTCTTCTTCTTCAACATCTTCTACTTCTTCTACTTCAACGATTTCTTCTTCCTGGTTTGTTTCCGTAGATTCGATTATCGTTTCTTCAACCTCTTCTTCATCTTCTACTACGTCAATAATTTCCGGAGCAGGTGGCGGAGGCGGTGGCGGAGGTGGTGTATTAAGATTTTGAGTAATAGGCACATCCTCTTCTTCTAATTCATCAAGGTTTACCTGACCAATATCTATATTACTTCTATCATAGGTCTTCCACTCTATACCTCGCCATGTTATAAAAAGTACAAGGATAAGTCCCAATTGAAGGAACAGTGTACTTCTTCTGCTTAAATCTGCTTTAGGATTTTTCTTCGGTTCCATAATTATATTACGTTATAGGATTGCTAAAATAGCTAATTTCTTTTGTAATTTCCAATTAAAGATAAAAATGTAAAACAAAAAATTAGTTTTTTAACTTTTATCTCGCGGGTGAATTGAAGCAAAATACTATTAAAGTGTTTTTGCTCAAGTAACAGGCTTCTTTTCCTTATTAAACACAATCAGTTTATTTTCAAACAGTTTCAATATAATTGCAGCAAAAATTATACCGCTTGTATTGGCCAACATATCATTCCACTCTGGACTTCTATAATTTGTAAGGAGCATTTGCAATAATTCCATTAATCCTCCATAAAAAAAACAAATTATCGAAGATCGAATAAGGCTCTGCCTAAAATTTTCGTTTCTCCTTTCTGAAAAAAACAAAAACGAAAACAAAACTAATGTAAATATGAAGTAAGCCACAAAGTGCCCTATTTTATCACCTCCTTGCATATTAATACTTAGTGGCACTATGAATTTGGCCAATGAGGCCCATGTAATAGTAATGATATACACAATAAGTAGGGCCAAAAGTATTTTATGCCCCAATAACTTCTTTATAACCATCTGCAGATAATAAGCCTTCTATTTGGGATGCATCTGATATTTTTATTTTTACCATCCATCCTTCTCCATAGGGATCGCTATTTACCAATTCTGGATCGCTTTCCAAGTTTTCATTAAACTCTACAATTTCTCCGGTTAATGGAAGAAATAGATCTGAAACAGTTTTTACGGCCTCTACTGTCCCAAAAACTTCTTCTTGTTCAAGTTCTTCTCCTACAGTTTCTACTTCTACATATACAATATCTCCTAATTCGCCTTGGGCAAAATCGGTTATACCTACTGTAGCAATATCGCCATCAATTTTGATCCACTCGTGATCTTTTGTATATTTTAATTCGGAAGGAATATTCATTCGAAAAAAGTATTTAAATTAATCTCCCGACGAAAATAATTCTATTTTGTTAGATTTTAAGAAAACCGATAAAAAAATTATCAAAAAACTATTGTCAATAACCTTTCTTAATCTATTATCTAAAAATCCTTAATTCCCGAAGTTATAGCGTAATGTAAACCCTCCTCGAATAGTTGTTTGAGGAAATGCGGTAGAAATAGAGTACTCAGAAAACGTATGATCATAGAAGAACAATGCCGTTAGGTTTTTACTAAGTGCATAGTCTGCAGTGAATTTTATACCATAAATATCCTGTCCGGCGGTTACCTGTGTATTATCCAGATCAAGATATCTAATTAGTGTTTCGTTTTGACGTAATGAGATATCGGCCCTAAGATTAAGATCACTTTTTAATACTTGTTTCCTTCCTCCTATTCGAGTAGCAAAGGTCAATCCTTTAAGTCTGTATCCTAGACCTATGATATACTCATTTCCTTGTATTTCCGTAAGTAGATTATTATCAAAGCTTAATGAAAGTGCCCTGTCTTTTTTCCATTCTGCAAGAATCTTAATCGAATTCTTCATTTCCATATCAAACCTAACCAATGGACTAAATTGCTCGGTAAGGTTAATATTTGAATATAATATTGGATTTCGGTAATTGCCTCCTTCATCAAACTCACTATTATTAAACTCAAGATTAGTTTGAAACTGATTAATCGTATAATTTGCTCGATAACCATGTGCAACAGAGAATCGTTTAAAACGTTTTTTGAACCACTTTAGATTCATTAATCCAGTATATTTTATATCCCAATTAGGCATAGGAACATCCCTTAATGCGCCTTTCTGCACACTTTCTGCGCTTGTCCCGGTGTATGCTGCCAAAAATGCTGGTAACAGCACTGCCTGGTTTGTTCTCCCATAACCTATAGGAAAACCATCTTCACCCACATCATTTGGATCGTTACCCCTGTCTATAGCCAGACGTCTGGCTACTATTAGTCTGTTTTCTTTGAATTTATCAAATGCCTCAGAACTAAACTCATCACTCTTCTTGAATGCTGTATTAATAAGTAATGCCGAAATTGTAAAATTACCAAAAACATTGGGAGTAAGAGATGAATAAGGATTATCTACATCGATATTACCATCGGTATCCAGGTTAACTCTATAGTTCTCTGTATATGTTTCAGAATAGTTACGGTTTGCACTGATATCTATTTTCAAATCTTTTAACAATCCTAAAGAAGCCTGAACATTAAATTGTCTTCCTTCAACCTCTCTATATTGTTCATTAAATTCTTGGTACAATGTAAGCCATCCGTTACGCGCTGCCAAATCCCTAATCTCAGATTGGCTTCCAAACGTAAATCCGGTTGTAGGTTTTAAAGTCCCTACGAAACCAGGTTCTCGAGTATATCCTGGCAAAAAGATACCATTATCCTGTTGATAGTTTACATTTACCTTTTTGACTGCGGTCACCAATCCAACAAGGGTATTGTATGCTTTTTGCCCAACACTCAATTTACTTTTTATTCTCTTATTGGCGGTAGCTTTTGAAGTTCTCTTGGTTTCTCCAGATTTTCCTTCTTCTTCTTTCTCTTTTTTATCTTTTGAGTCTTTTTCTTTTTTAGCTTTCTTTCTTCCCGGTTTTATTTTGGTCAAGCCCACATACTTATACAAAGTATTCATATCCAAGGAACCATTTAAAGTATGTACGTTTGCATTTTGAACTGTATTTCCCAAATCCGGGATATCTTCAAGAGTTTTTAAAGCTTCACTTCCTTTTACCCACTGAAAATCTGCATTGTAAGAATACGTTGCACGCATAAACTTAAATAAAGGCACTTTTTTGAAAGGTATTTCATAATTCACCTGTAACTGTTGATTGTGGGCATTAGGATCACCTATATCAAAAAAGCCGCTCCAGATATCTATAGTATTGTCCACAACATTATTTTCATCAATAAAATTCTTTACAATACGGTTATTTGCAGAAGTAAAATTGAAATTCAATGATTTTGTGAGGTTATAATTAATACCAAATTGCCAATCAAAAAGGAAATTACGTTGATATAGCGTTGGTAACTCAATATTATCTGTGCCCAAATTTGCCAAAGTAATATCCCTGAATACTTGTTCGTTATATTGCCTATTAATATTTGAATTTACAGATATACTTGTTGGCAATAAATTAAAGTTAAAGTCTTTAAGCAGGTCAAAATATTTACTTTTACCGAGTAGTTTAACTTTTTTAAATGGTTCTACCTCTTTTGGTTGAAAGGTAAAATCATAGGTCCCTCCTAATCTTACCGTTTGATCTAAAGACTTTTCGATTTCAAAATCTCTATGATCTGTTTGATTATAGGTTCCCGAAAAAGTAAAATTTTCTACGTCATAAGGCATAGGTTTTGCATCTCCAGTTCTTTCTTTTCGCAACCCTATAACATTAAAACTTTGTCTTTTTGTATAATCGGTAGATTGACGTTCTCTGCGTTCTCGCTCTTCGGCATTTGGCGCCGCATCCAACAGATCTTGAAGTTCTAAATCCTGAAACTCTGGATCATACTGCGGTGTTATCAACTCTTCACCTCTACTATAGTTAAATGGAATTTGTACACCCCATTTTTTTGGTAAAAGTTGTCCCAAGTTAACATTTGTAGTTAAATCATATTGTCGATGATCTTCTAGGCTTCTTTCATTTGGCCCTTGTTCAACACCTCCAAAACCTATAGTAGTAATCCTACCAGAGGCACTTACATTGGCAAAATCAGCAATATTGGCATCCATATTCGCCACGGCGGCCCATCCGCCTTGATTTTTAAGGTCGCTTAGGCGCATTTCATTAAACCAAACAGTACCTGATTGATCTGTACCGCTATCATTTTTAATCCCTACCATCATTACTCTTACATCTCCCAAGCTAGGGTTTCCTTTTATACCAACCCTTATATTATTTGGCCCATCAAAGAAGTTAAGATCAGCAGCATTGAACGCACCTCCGCCAGCAATAATATTTGACTTTACCTCTTGAAGAAATTCTAAAGGAACGTTCAATCGGTTTGCTTCTGGCCAAACATCATTTTCAGATGTATCACTCCTATCGGAGACTACCAATGGCAATTCTATTTGATAGAAGTTATTGGTAAAATCATTACCCATTCTAATAAACGCCCTGAGATCACCATCTTGTAGTTCAGGTTGATTAGGAACAGACTCTGCATGCAAGAACATTTCGAGATTCTCATACTGCCGCATATCAACATTGAAATTCTTATACACACCGCGAGCATCGCTTGTGGTTGCATTAGACTGAAGATTAGTTACCGTTAGCGCAAGTGATCGTTCATCTTCTCTTATAATATTGTTGTTGTTATTTAACTGCTCTCTTACTACTCCGGGCGGAGTCACATAATTTGGTGTTTCTTCTTCACTTACAGAAGTAACGATAACCTCATTTTCTCCAAAAACATTTAAACCACTAGTTGGATCGTTGGATGTATTTCCTAATTGAATGTACCTTCTATAATCACCACGTACTAAATCCAGATTCCCAAATCGCAATAATGTTGGCTGGGAAAATCCTGTTAGGTACATTCTCATAAAACGGATGGATCTAAAATCGCTAACATTAAATTGATTTGTTGGCTCATAAATTGGAATTTTAAATCGCACCCATCTAACAGGAATATCTCTTCCTGAAACCCGTACAGTAAATCCAGGAGGAGTAACATCAGATATATATCCTGTACCTCCATCATTCCCAACATCCATACCTCTAAAAATAGGTATTTCGTATTCAAAATAACTATTTATGGTATTCATGGTATTATCTCTATTTACATCTTCGGCAGTAGGGAAGGTTGTATTTCCTCGATCGTCATTGGTAACATCTGTGGGAGAATTTCCCTGCGTTCCATTATAGTTTCTATATCGCTCTACAATATCACTTCCTGGAGCTTGTAAAAAATACGTATAATTATCACCAGATGGATCATCCAAAGAACGAAATGCACCGTATTCTTCCTTTTGTTGTTCCTGTAAATCGTTCAAACCATCAAAGCCCACATCCTGATCTGTCCTATCCTGACCATCAGTATCAAATGCATAAATTAATGATTGATTTGTGGGAACAGTACCATAATCGGTTTCAAAAGTATTTGCATCCTGATTCGTAGATGGTAATCCATTTTCATATTGTTTTCTTCCATCTTTTAAAACATCCTCGCTTATATTACCTAAGTTAAAAACTATTTTACCCCCAGGATTATCAACATCATCAAACTCGAATGGGTCCAACAACCAAAACTCTATAAATTCTACATTGGATTGCTCAAAATTAGTAGAGGTTAATTGCCTTGTAATCCCTGCGAAATTATTTCTTGGATCGGGTCGATCTGCAGGATTACTCCCTGGAGCATAATCTGGGTTAAAATTATATTGCCCCCTTTCATTGGGCTCATAACTTAAATCCAAAGTAAATAGTGCCAAAGATTGTCCTTGAGCAATGTCTGTTTCGGGAAAAATTTCATCAATAAATACCCTTCTGGTTCTGTTTGAAGCCAGGCTCTCATCTGTAATACCACTTGGTCTACTGTTACTATAAAAAATTGGATCAATAGAATACCAAGACAGTTTTGCCCTTTTATAACCTGACTGTATTCCATCCACTATAGTCTGGCTTGTATTGTCAGGGTTTCCAAAGCCTATCGGCACACTCGAAAGCTCCCACGACAAAGGTGACGAAACATCAATTCTGGTTTGAGCACCTTCAAAATCGTCTATATACGTTGTAACTTTACCATCAAAATCTGCTCCTTTTGGTGCTCCCGCTATGAGATATGCTCCTTCTGCCCTTAGAGAGACATTTGAAGGGACATCGGTATCAATATTTGGTAATTTATTTACCATTCTGGTCAAGAAAGGAACCTCGGTAGAATAGCTCAAATTGAGACCTAAAATGGTATTATTAATAGGCTCAAAATCATAACTAGATTTTTGAGTAATAGGCCTTTCATTTAGATTAAGAAAGGTTCCCCCTACTATAAAGTCGTCACTAAACTTATGCTCAATATTTAATCCTGTAAAACGCTTGGTTTGTTGGCCAAAAACTGCATTATTTTCAGTCGATACCTGAATTGGCGTATTGGAAGCAAGCAAAGCTTCGTCCAAAATAGTTACTCTTCCCAGTTGATAATTTACAGTATAATCGACTCCTTCTTGCAAAACTCTTCCACCAGCCGTTACTGTAACCGAACCTTGAGGCACATTAAATGCTCCTAAAGGAATCCCATCTTGCCCCGAAGATTTATAACGTCCTTTTAACTGAAAATAATTTTTATCTGCCGATCGTTGTTCTGCAATAACTTTGGTTTGGGTATAAAGATCTCGAAATACATATTCTGCCTGATTAGGGTTATACGAATCCTCATTGGTATAACTTGCTCCTACTGGTCCATTATTCAATTTGTTAAATAGGTGTTCACCAAAGGGTTCTACGGTACTAAATATAATTCGGCCATTTTCTGTATCAACAGTGATTCCTGGTACGTAATCAAAAAAACCATCTCCACCATCAACAGGGTCATTGTTTGGATTAAGACGATCCATATTAAATACCCGCAACAACGTATTTTGATCTACATCATCAGGCAAGGGCACTGAAGAACCTTCGGCCGCAGTAATATAATTTACCGGTGAAGGATTAGAATATAAAATATTTAATCTAAAATCATTTTGCTCAAGTCTAAATGCTCCCGTGCTATAAATGTTCTTCATCATCAGGTCCCATATTGGAAGGGTAACATTAATAATAGGACTCTTCAACATTTTTACTACCAAACTCTGGCTGGAACCGATTTCTGTATCGTCACCGGTCGTATCCCCACCAGTAACATCCCCAACGGTAGCATCGACGCCATCATTTGCAAATTCACCAACTTGAAAAACTCTTCCCCCGGCTGTATATTGATATGCTACAGCCAAAACCTCATCATTATTTAATCGTTGATTTAATGAAATATACCCCAACTGGGTATTTAAAGTATATTCGCTAGGGTTAAGTTTTCTTGCATTTTCTAAAATCGCATAATCAAACCCTTCGTTAAAACCAGATATAGGGCCAACAAACCCCTGTTGAACGGTAGAAATTTGTCGCACGGCCTCTGTAACCGGTCCCGCTGGACTAATTGCAGAAGGGTCAAGGTCATTATTACTATTGTCTGGAAAAGATCCTGCCCCAGGATTAAATAGCCCTGGAGGAATTGTAATATTACCAGCTACATTAGGTTCTCCCAAATCCTGAAGCGCAACAATATTACGCGCATTGGTAAGTGTTTGTGCGCTTGTTGCTCTATTGGTTACCCATACTTCTATTCTTGTAATCTGAATGTTATTATTGATGAAAGGGTAGCGCGCCAAAGATCTATCATAGTTATCTCTAAAAAAATGAGAAAGGAAGAAATGTCGATTCTCATCATAATCCAACGCAAAAAGCTCAAAATCCTCTACAGTACCTCCTCCTTGAACATTTACAGATCTGGTTTCAGAACGTTGTTCGGAAAACACCCCAGTAATAGTGGTTCTACCAAATTGCAGTCCAAGTTTAACTCCAAAAAGACTTTGTGCCCCTTGGATTAATGCACTATTAAGAGGCATTGTAACATTACCAACTTCTATACTTTGGATGATATCATCCTCTGTAGGTGTATACTCTAGTTTTAATTGATTCTGAAAATCAAAAGTAGATTCTGTATCGTAGTTTGCGGTTATTTGTAATCGAGTTCCTATTTTACCTAAAAGACTAAGGCTTATTCTTTGATCAAAATCAAAAGTAAAGTTACTACGGTTACGGGGTGAAAATGCAGGATTATCTTGTTTGGTAAATAATAGCCCCAGATCCATTTCTACAGATCCCTGTGGGATAATCTCAATCTCATTGCCTCCAAAAACAGATTCAAAAAATCCTGAATTGACATAAAAGATCGGAAGTAAATTCTTTCTTTTTTCTTCGCTTCCGTCCGTTTTTCCACTAAAAGCTTCTATTTTTTCTTTAAAATAGGCTCTTCTTTGTTCTTCTTCGACTAGAGCTTCATACTCCTTTGGTGTTAAAAACAAAGGATATTTCACATTGAAATCACCCAACATTTCACGATAAATATATCGATTGGTAATGGGGTCGTACTCATATTTTGTAACTATACTATTGGGGTCGGGTAAAGAGATTTCACCCCATGAAAATGTAGTACTCGTAGAATCACGAACCGTTTCGTTTTCTTGACTATGCAACACCCCACTATAAAGTGTTATCAAACATACTACTATTCTAAAAAAATTGAAATGTAAGTAATTTGAAGAACTCAATGTTTTTATAAATTTTTTAGTGCTTGTTTAATAATATTTTCAACTGTTTCTTTGGGGGTGATTTTTAAAACTCGGTCTATAGCTTTTTCTGCCAATTTTCTGTTAAATCCAAGAGTTTCTAATGCTGATAACGCTTCATCTTTATTAGTATTGCTTTGTGACACAGAAACTTCATCAATATCATAAACTTTAAGAATCTTATCTTTTAAGTCTATAATAACACGTTGCGCTGTTTTGGCACCAATACCTTTGATAGATTGAATAGTTGCAACATCATTGGAAGCGATGGCATCTTTGATTTGGTCGGGGTGTAATGATGACAACATGGTTCTTGCAGTACTTGCTCCAATACCTGATACAGAAATAAGAAGTCTGAAGATTTCTCTTTCAGATTTTTCGGCAAAACCAAACAACGTATGAGAATCTTCTTTTACCTGCAGATGAGTAAATAATTTTATACTCTCCCCTTCGGGAAGTAATGAAAATGTATGTAGTGAAATATGTAGTATATACCCTACGCCTCCACAATCTATTACAACATCGGTAGGATTTTTTTCAACAAGCCTCCCTTTGATATGAGTGATCATTAATTAAGTTGATGTGTTAAGGAGTCAAATGTAATAAAATTATCCTACAAAAAAGTATAAAAACATACCCTTTAAAAATGATTACTTTAAAGGGTATTAAACTTGGTTTATGTTATTTATAAATCTTAAATGTTTTTAGAGATTAGTGACAAATGTAAATCTCTCTTTTCTTTCTCTTGCGCGTCGATTACTGCGACAGCAGCCATATTGATCATTTCTTCAACACTGGCTCCCAACTGAAGGATATGAACCGGCTTAGCCATTCCCATCATAATGGGCCCAATAGATTCGGCATTGTTCAATTCGCTAAGTAATTTATAATTACTATTGGCAGAATCTAGATTTGGAAATACCAGCGTATTAACTTTTTGACCATTAAGTTTTGAAAAAGGGAATTTGTCTTTTCGTAACTTTCTATTTAAAGCAAAGTTCATTTGTAACTCTCCATCAACTATTAAATTAGGATAATATCGATGCAAATAGGCAACAGCATCTTGCACTTTGGTAGCATTGGGATGCTTGGACGATCCAAAATTTGCATATGACACCATTGCAACCACAGGTTTAATACCAAACATTTCTACGGTTCTTGCGGTCATTTGTGCAATTTTGGCCAACTCTTTCGAAGATGGATCTATATTAATGGAAGTATCACTAATAAATAACGGTCCTCTATCGGTCATCATTACATTCATAGTGGCGATACGCGTTGCTCCTTTGGCCAATCCTATAAGGTCCAACATTGGTTTAACCACAGTAGGATAACTTCGTGAATATCCAGACAACAATGCATCAGCGTCCCCTTCATTAACCATCATGGCTGCAAAGTAATTACGTTCTCTTAATAAACGTTTGGCATCGTATAAGGTAATCCCGCCTCTTTTGTTATTTTTCCAGTATTTTTCGGCGTATTTATTTTTCCTTTCGCGTTCTTCATCAGCTTTTGGATCAATGATTTCAATTCCTTCAGGATCAAAATCTATCTCTTTCATTAGCTCCAGGATTACATCTTTTCTTCCCAATAAAATTGGAATAGCGATACCTTCTTCTTTAACAGTTTGAGCAGCTTTCAATACATCAAGATGATCGCCTTCAGCAAATACAACTCTTTTGGGGTTTGTACGAGCCCTATCAAGCATAAGTCTTACCAACTTATTATCATTGCCCATTCTCTCTAACAATTCATCTTCATATTTTTCCCAATCTGTTATGGGTTCGGTAGCAATTCCGCTTTCCATAGCCGCTTTGGCCACGGCAGGAGGTACTTTTGCTATTAACCTAGGATCAAAAGGCTTGGGAATAATGTAATCACGACCAAAGTTAAGACGTGTTTCTCCATAAGCGATATTAACTTGCTCGGGCACTGGCTCTTTGGCAAGCTCGGCAAGGGCTTTAACCGCTGCCATTTTCATTTCTTCGTTAATCCCTGTTGCTCTTACGTCCATTGCTCCCCTGAAAATAAATGGAAAACCTAAAACATTATTTACTTGATTAGGATGATCACTTCTTCCTGTTGCCATAATCACATCATCACGAGTTTTTATAGCTAGGTCATAACTAATTTCTGGATCTGGATTCGCCATTGCAAATACAATAGGGGTGTCTGTCATGGACATAAGCATTTCTGGAGTAACCAGATTTGCCATTGACAAACCAATAAATACATCGGCATCCTTCATTGCATCATCTAAGTCATTCAAGTCTCGATCGGTGGCAAACTCTGCTTTTTCTTTAGTAAGATTATCGCGATCTTTTCTAATTACACCCTTGCTATCGGTCATGACAATATTTTCAGCCTTAGCTCCGAAAGCCTTGTAAAGTCTTGTACAAGAAACAGCCGCGGCTCCAGCACCGCTTACTACGATTTTTACATCTTCAATTTTCTTATCTGCTATTTCTAGAGCATTTAACAATGCTGCTGCAGAAATAATGGCTGTACCATGCTGATCATCGTGCATTACAGGGATATCAAGCTCTTCTTTTAATCGTCTTTCGATCTCGAAAGCTTCTGGTGCTTTAATATCTTCAAGATTTATACCTCCAAATGTTGGCGCTATATTTTTTACCGTTTCGATAAACGCATCCACATCTTTGGTATCTACTTCAATATCGAAAACATCTATGTCGGCAAAAATCTTAAAAAGCAGACCTTTTCCTTCCATAACTGGTTTTGATGCTTCGGGGCCAATATCTCCAAGCCCCAAAACGGCAGTTCCATTTGAAATTACGGCTACAAGATTACCTTTTGCCGTATATCTATATACATTTGATTTTTCTTTCTCTATTTCTAAACAAGGCTCTGCAACACCAGGAGAGTATGCCAAAGATAGATCTCTTTGAGTTGCATATTTTTTGGTGGGAACCACTTTGATTTTTCCTGGGGTAGGCTTTGCGTGATATACTAAAGCTTCTCTTCTTTTACTTTCAATACTCATACTAAATCAAGATAAATGTGCAATACAAAGTTACAAGTCTATGGGAGATGCGGAAATTAATAACTGCTAATCTTTAGAAAAATCAACATAACCAAAAAGTATGTGGTTTTTTAAGAGTTATATTGACAATATGACAATTATTAGGCTTTAATTCTAAAAATATGATCAGGATCAACCAATTGATCAAGTTTACCTCTTAAATCCTCTGTTAAAAAGTTTAATCCTAATTGATAGGAAGCATTCATCCATCCAAATCCACTTGAAGTAATGTAATCAAACTCAGTTCCTACATTACCATACTCTGCATATACTTTGTGTGTGCATTTTACCACATCATATTTTTCGGGGATGGTTCCATTATAGTTTACTGCGTTTTTGGTGATCATCCATAACCATCGATAAACTAGTTCTTGAGTTTCTTTTTCGTATCCATACCTCTGTAAACCTCTCCAAATAAGCATTTGGTGCGGTGCCCAACCATTTGGGTAATCCCATTGACGTTGTGGTGCATTAGCATTGGTTTTATCTGAAATATCGCTAGTCCCTGCCACTCCACCTTTTTCAACAAGATTTTCAAACAGATTTTTTACCATTCTCTTTGCCTGCTCATCTGAGCAAATTCCAGCCCATAGCGGGTAATGATTTGTAGCAGCTTCTGTTTTTTGTTGTTTTTGGGTTACAAAATTATAGTCGTAATACCCTCCTGCCTCATCATCCCACATCAAATCATTCATTAGATCTTTTCTTTTTGTAGCCTTAGTTAACCAAAACTTTGCATCGTGACCTTCAAAATTATTATCAAATATCTCTTTAATTAAAAAAGCAATATCTACTTCGTATTTATATAACAAACTATTGAGTCCGACTGTGTTCAAATCTGCACATATATCATCCAGGCGATTAGAGGTATCATGTCCACTCTCTCTTAAAGATCGATCATGAGTAAAATAATGATCTAGTTCTTCATCAACCAATTCTCCATTTTTATACTTATCGACAAATTCATTTAAATCTAGCTTATGTTTTTTTGCATATTTGTTAAGTTCAAAATCAAAATGCCCTTCTTCAGTTTCGGGTGGAATTCCGATTCCTTCTCCATAAAAACGACTTAACCCTGTACCGGTTAGCCGAATTCCATTTTGCATCCAAACGGTTTCATATTCTTTGATCACCATCTTTAGGTTCTCTGAAAGCCAATTTTTTGAAACATCAGAGTTTTTAAGATAAATCTCCTTAAGCAAGGAACTAAAAAAAGGCGGTTGTGTTCTGGTAAGATAATAACTTCGATTTGCATTAAGGATTTTACCATAATACCTGATTTGATACGCAAAATTATCTGCCATGGCCATGGCCAAATCCAACCGATTATCTATTAACAATCCAACCGATTCAAAATAACTATCCCAACCATACATTTCATTAAAACGACCTCCGGGAACTACAAAGGGAACTCCTTTTTCGTTTTTAAGTGCAAGTGCAAGAAGTCCCGGTTTACTATTAATAGATTTTACATACTTAGGGGCAATCTCTTTTGGAAGAATTTCAATATTAAGATTAGGCATCTTCTTAAGAAGTAACCGATAATAATTTTGCCCTACTACATCTTCTTCAGGAATATAGATTCTTTGTGTTGAATCGTTTGCTTTTTCGTCATTAAGAATTTTATTCAATCCCTCTTTATCAATCGTTCTGGTAAGATCATCCCAAAAATATTCTTTTATCATTCTTGAAATCCTCTGTGATGGTAACTCCTCTATTTTTTCTAATCGAATTTCTGCAACAACCTTGTTTAACTTTTGCTCCAAAGCAAGTTCTTGAAGAAGATTACTGAGATGATATGTCCCCTTTACTTCATATGATTCTCCTTCAACAGAAATAATGACAAATCTTTTGGGACCTTTATCTTCGATTGTAATTTTTTTATCGGCATCGGTATCCTCTTGTTCCAGGAGTAATTTTAATGTGTCTGCTATGTGAAGTTTAAAACGCATTTTTGGTTGTCATCTTTTTGAGAATAAAATACGAAATTAAGAGCAGACCCATAGGAATTAAGGTATAATAAAACGCATTCTCTGGCCCCTGATTTTTGAATAGCCAACCAATAATTCTTGACCCCAAAGTACCACCAAGAGCAGAAAAAACTACAATAAGACCTGTCATTGGGCTATGTAATTTTTCGGGAAGCGCACTTAATACTACAGAATTTAACAACGGATAAATAGGAGCTATAAACAACCCTACAATTGGAAAAGCAAAACCAATAAGGGGTATATCACTAATGCCATTAATCTCTCCCACCTGAACGTTTACAGTTTTGGGAAGAATAAAAACTACCATCATCATGGCCAAAATTGTACATATAGAAAGCACCCAGATCCAATTAACTTTTTGAGTGATTACCCCTGCAGATATCCTTCCTATTGCAAGACAAATTGCTAGTATACTAGCCATCATAATGCTTATATTTTCAGGAAGTTGCAAAACCTTATCGTTGAAAGATGGTAGCCAGGTCATAATTCCTTGCTCTATCATCACAAACAAAAATGCGCTAATCACAAATACGATAATCAAAAGTTTTGTTAGCAATCGAAACATCTGAGCAAAGTCATCTTTCAGGTCTGTCCCCGGAATTTCGGGTTCTTTTTCAAATTTTGTAAAAAATAAAAATAAAAACGATGCTATAGACATTCCAGCCAAAAGCCAATATACATTAAGCCAAGAATCCGGTTCTCTTTCAAAATTAAATGCGGGAAATAAAAAATATGCCAAAGCGATTCCGATCATAAACACACCTTCGATAGAACTCATAAGGCTATTATGTTCTTTTTCACCAGAAGTAACCATACCAATCATGGAATATACTGAAACCTTGATCAATGCAAAGGAAACCCCCACTGTGGCAAATAATATTTTTGCCGAGGCAAAAGAATTACCAAAATACATCGACATACATGCCACTGAAACAAGTCCCAAACCAATCAACATCGCTTTTTTATACCCTAATCTAGGAAGGAACGAGGCTATAAAAAATGAAACGATGGCGATTGGCAAATCTTTGAAAGCTTCTAAAGCACTGGCCTGCACCTCGTCTACGCCATAATTGTTTTGTGATTTTAAAATCACTATTCCAACACTATTAAGTAGAATAGCGAAAACAAAATAATTAAGATATAAGGATATTTTTACCCCAAGATTCTTCATCCATTCAATTTTTTTGTTACCAAAAGAATCCAACCACAACAGCGGTTACAATCAACAGAATGACTGATAATGTTCTATAATTTTTATACCAAGGTAACCCCGTAAGATCTTTTGATTCTTCTGCAAACATCTCTCTTTTATAGGTATATTCCTTGATTTGCTGTTCTGATTGGGGTTTGGTAGACAAACTAACTACAATATGCAGGATTACACAGATTACAAACAACCATGTCGCTTTGGCCAAAAAATGAAGTTCATTAACTTCGGGCACCCAATCAAAAGTCTGCGAAAGAATCATTAAAATAGCCAGAGAAAACCCGGTTAGTAAACTTACAATAGAACCTGTACCGTTAGCGCGTTTCCAAAATAACCCTAAGATGAAAGTAGATACTGCTGGCGGACAAGTATATGCAATTACTAATTGTAGATAGGTCCAAAGAGAATCACTTACACTTTCTATAAAAGGAACCCACGAAATTGCTAAAACTACCAAAATAATTGTAGTAATTTGACCAACTCGAACCAATTGCTTACTTGTTAAATCTGGTCTTAATTGTCTCACAAAATCCATAGTAACCAAGGTTGAAGCCGAGTTGAACGTTGCAGATACAGATGACATCATCGCCGCCATTAATCCAGCAACTACAAGACCCAATACCCCAACTGGTAATAATTGAAATAATAATACCGGATAGGTAAGATTAGGGCAATCGGCAAGATTATTGCAAACCTCTCCATTGGTTAATCCATAGTTAAGTCCTGAAATATCCAAAGTACTAAACAAAAGTAATGCTAATACACCAGGAACCACCATAATGAAAATTACAGGTAGTTTTAATAGTCCGGCAAAAAGTGCTCCCCATCGACCATGATTTAAATCTTTGGCTCCTAATACCCGTTGCACCATAAATTGGTTATTTGCCCAAAAGTAAAACCCTAATAAAGGAACTCCTGTTAATAATCCCCACCATGGCATAAATTCGTCATTACTTGGGCGTACCAAACTAAATACATCTTCAGAGTTTTGCGGTATGTACTTACCTTCGGCTGCACGATCGCCAAAGTTAACTTCGCCGGCAGATAGCATTGCATCCAGTTTGGCCATCATACCAGACCATCCGCCTCCTAATTGATCAAAGGCAAAATAGGTAAGTAAACAGGAACCTAATATCAATAATATTGCTTGAATAACTTCTGTTTGGATTACAGAATTAAGCCCTCCTGGTATTGTATAAGCTGCTGCAGCAACCGCAAGAATAATCAAAATAAGAGTAGAGTCTAATGAGGGGAATAGCAATGTTAAAACAATCTTACCTACATATAAACCAGCTGCCGTATCTACCAAAATATTACCTACCACGGTAATAAAGGAAAAGTAATATCTGGATCTGCTATCGTATCGCCTTTCTAAAAACTCGGGCATCGTATACACACCGGATCTTAAATAAAAAGGAAGAAAAAATATGGCGAAAAATATTAAAACCACCACAGCAAACCATTCGTAGTTGTATACATTTATATTGGTTTGATATGCATCAGATGCCAATCCAACCAAGGTAGAACTAGAAATATTTGCCGAGAATAAAGCAATCCCTACAATGGGCCAGGTCATTGTTCGCCCCCCTAAAAAATAATCCTCTGAACTCCCTCTTTTTGATTTTGATATTCCGTAGATAATAATTCCGATTAAATAAACTACGATGACAGTAATGTCAATATACGATAACTCGTTCATGTGTGAAGTATTTAAGCTAAACCAAAGTTAAATGTTTCTAAAGTAAAAGAGTTTGGGGAAAGGCTTTAAAAACTAAAGTTGTTTAATTTGTGTTAAAAATTTACTGAATATACAAGATTCTTGTAAAATGGATAAAATTTTATTCATCAAAAACGTTAAAATTAATTATACAAACGTTTGTATTGCGAAATTTTCAACAAAAATGTTAATCATCTTTTAAAAATCTAATATTCCGAGTAAGTCCAGAGAACTGCGTTCTCTTTACCGCAGATTTCTGAAAAACTTTAGAAAACACTTCTTGGGTAATTTCTTCCCAATCTTTCTTTGACATTTCTAAAAGTTCAGGTTTTGGGTTAAATAATGGCTCATTATGAGGTTTCGAAAAACGATTCCATGGGCACACATCCTGACACACATCACATCCAAACATCCAATTATCAAATTGTCCTTTATAATCCTTGGAAATCTCATCTTTTAGTTCAATTGTGAAATACGATATACACTTACTACCATCTACTACATAGGGTTCTACAATAGCCTGTGTTGGGCACGCATCAATACAAGCCGTGCAGGTACCACAATGATCTGTTACGGGTGTATCGTATTCAAGTTCAAGATCAACAATAAGTTCGGCAATAAAATAGAAAGAGCCCACTTGTTGAGTAAGAAGGTTGCTATTTTTTCCAATCCATCCCAGTCCACTTTTTGCCGCCCAGGCTTTATCTAAAACAGGAGCCGAATCTACAAAGGCTCTTCCCTGCACTTCGCCTATTTCCTCTTGAATGAAATGTAATAACTGTTTTAATTTATCTTTTATCACGAAGTGATAATCGGTGCCATAGGCATATTTGGATATTTTGGGAGCATCAGGATCTTTTTGACCTTCGGAAGGGTAATAATTAAGTAAAAGGGAGATTACACTTTTTGAACCTTGGACCAATTTTGTTGGGTCCAAACGCTTATCAAAATGATTCTCCATATACTTCATCTCGCCATGCATCTGATTATTAAGCCACTTTTCTAATCGCGGAGCTTCTTCTTCAAGAAATTCGGCTTTGCTAATACCACAAGATAAAAACCCAAGTCGTTTGGCTTCGGTTTTTATACGTTGCGAATATGTAGTTCTAAAATCCACAATACAAATTATCTTGGTTTAAATCTTAACCCAGAAGATGCCGGCTTTAACGTAATTAATGGTTTTACCTCAATGCCATCAAAATGCGGCAACACTTCATAGTCACGAAGTAATTCGCTTATAACCAAAATCATTTCGTACATGGCAAAATTATTACCAATGCACATTCTTGGTCCCGCACCAAACGGGAAATACCAATCCGAATATTCTTTTTTATCAATTTTGGGGTCAAATCGATCAGGATTAAAAGTATATGGATCTTTCCATAAGTCTTTATGTTTATGTATCTCAAAAAATGAAATAAGAATCATTGTTCCCTTTTTAAGAACAAGATCACCAAAGGTGTCTTCGGCTATGGCCACACGATCAGAAAAATATGCAGGAGGATAGAGTCGCATCGATTCTTCTATACATTGTTTAGTATACTGCAATTTTGCAATTTGCTCTAAAGGTTGCACATCACTATTGTCAAAAACCATTATTTCACGATATGCTTTGTCTTGTATTTCTGGATGTTTGGCAAGTAGCATTAATGTAAACGTTAATGCATTTGAAGTCGTTTCATGCCCTGCGGTAAATAGAATTAAAATTTCATCAATGAGTTGCTCATTATTCATCACGCTACCGTCTTCATATCTTGCCGCTAACAACATATCAAGTAAATCATGATGTTCTGCCTTAGATCTTTTACGTTCTTCAATAATCCCATTCAAAATAGCCCGTGCTTCTTGGGTAAGCTTTAGTGTTCTCCCTATTTTTCCACTTAAATAGAACCACCATCTTTTGTAAGGCTGTCTTATTTCTTTAATCAAGGTTTTTTGCGCCTCTTGTGTAATGTGTTGAAGTCGGGAAATAGTGTCTCCAGTATCTGTATAACTAAATAGTGATTTTGCTACGACTCTAAAGGCCAAATTACTCATCAAAGGAAAAACATCTATGGTTTCATTGGGTTTAATTTGAGATAATTCTTCTTTAATTACACTGTAAATAGTACCAATAATTTCCTCAAGTTTCTTTTTATGAAAAGCTGGCTGGATTAATCTGCGCTGTTTTAACCATTTTTCACCATCAGCCGTTAACAAGCCCTCCCCAATGTATTTTGCCAAATCTTTGGTTTGCAAAGAAGACTTGTGGTAATTTCTATGATTTTTTTGTAGGGTATGTTTGGCCAGTCCCGCATCACGAGTAAAGATTACACTTTTGCCAAATCCCAAATTTACCCTGAAGATATCCCCATGTTTTTCGAAGTTCTCATTATGAAAGGGTAAAGGGTTTTTTAGAATCCTGCTGGCATTCTTAAGTACTTTGAAAAATGAAACTGTTGGGAGACTATTACTCATACTATTGGGCTATCATAAGCTAAAAAATAGGTGTTTTTAAAAAAGTCCACCTTGAATTCCTCCTTTTATTCGTCCCAGGTGTTTGTATGCAGCCTCGGTTACTTCTCTACCTCTGGGAGTTCGTATAATAAACCCTTGTTGAATCAAGAAAGGCTCATACACTTCTTCTATTGTTTCTGCACTTTCGCTCACTGCTGTTGCCAAGGTAGTAATACCTACAGGTCCCCCTTTAAACTTATCTATTAACGTACTTAAAATTTTATTATCCATTTCGTCCAGTCCATGAGCGTCTACATTAAGCGCTTTTAACGCAAATTTTGAAATCTCTATATCGATTGTACCATTTCCTTTTATTTGGGCAAAATCACGTACTCTGCGTAATAATGCATTGGCAATACGTGGTGTCCCTCTACTTCGACCTGCAATTTCTATGGCAGCTTCCATAGAAATAGGGACTTTTAAAATATGTGCACTACGCTGCACTATGGTAGATAGTAATTCTGTAGTGTAATATTGAAGCCTGGATTGAATCCCGAATCGAGCTCTCATAGGTGCTGTAAGTAGTCCCGAACGTGTGGTCGCTCCAACAAGAGTAAACGGATTAAGATTGATTTGTACCGTTCTTGCATTTGGACCACTTTCTATCATGATATCGATTTTATAATCCTCCATCGCCGAATATAAATATTCCTCGACAATCGGGCTCAAACGATGAATTTCATCTATAAACAGAACATCCCTATCTTCTAGATTGGTTAACAATCCCGCAAGATCCCCTGGTTTATCCAAAACAGGTCCCGATGTAACCTTGATACCCACTCCTAATTCATTAGCCAGAATATGTGCCAAAGTCGTTTTACCTAAACCTGGGGGACCATGAAATAAGGTATGATCTAATGCATCATTCCTCATATTGGCAGCTTGAACAAAGATTTGAAGGTTTTCTAACACTTGATCCTGACCTGCAAAATCTTCAAAAGCAAGGGGTCTTAATGCTCTTTCGATATCAAGCTCCTCATTGCTAAAATTTTCGTTTGTGGGATCCAGGTTTTCGTTCATGTCTTTCTATCTAGCTGTTTTTTCTTCTATCTTCTGAATAAAAACAAATATAATGTAAAAAGAAAAAGCCTTTTCATTTTTGTGAAAAGGCTTTACAATATTTTTAAACATCCAATTAATGATGTAATTCTTCTTCTCCGTCTTGTAGCGGTGTAATCTGAGACACCCAATCCTGTCCGGCGATTACATACTCTCCGTTTTCTTTGGTCTTACTATAATCATAAGGCCATCTGTATACATGAGGAATCGCTCCTGGCCAGTTACCGTGCATATGCTCTACAGGGGTAGTCCATTCTAAGGTATTTGATTTCCATGGGTTCTGAACCGCTTTCTTACCATAGAACATAGAGTGAATGAAGTTATACAAGAACACTAACTGTGCCGCCGCAGTAATAATCGCAAATACGGTAATTAGAACATTGGTATCTGCCAAATCATCAAAGTATGGGAAATTAGAATTCGTATAATATCTACGTGGCAATCCTGCCATTCCTATAAAGTGCATTGGGAAGAAAACTCCATACGCTCCAATTGCAGTAACCCAGAAATGAATGTACCCTAAGTTTTTATTCATCATTCTTCCGTACATCTTTGGGAACCAGTGATACACCCCTGCAAATAAACCATAAAGCGCAGAGATACCCATTACCAGGTGAAAGTGTGCAACCACAAAATAGGTATCGTGAACGTTGATATCCAAAGTGCTGTCTCCAAGGATAATCCCCGTAAGACCACCTGTGATAAATGTAGATACAAGACCAATAGAGAATAACATTGCAGGGTTAAGTTGCAAGTTACCTTTCCATAGTGTTGTTATATAATTAAATGCTTTTACTGCAGAAGGAATTGCAATCAATAACGTTGTAAAGGTAAATACAGACCCTAAGAATGGGTTCATACCTGAAATAAACATATGGTGACCCCAAACTATAGTTGAAAGGAATGCTATCGCTAAAATCGACGCAACCATCGCTCTATATCCAAAAATCGGTTTACGTGCGTTTGTTGCAATAATTTCAGATGTTATTCCTAATGCCGGTAATAATACAATGTATACCTCTGGGTGCCCAAGGAACCAGAACAAATGCTCGAAAAGTACTGGTGAACCACCTTGATTATGCAATACCTCTCCTTGAATATAAATATCACTTAAGTAAAATGAAGTACCAAAACTTCTATCCATAATCAACAACAGTGCTGCCGATAATAAAACAGGGAACGATACGATACCAATGATAGCGGTAACAAAGAAAGCCCAAATCGTTAAAGGCATTCTTGTCATAGACATCCCTTTAGTTCTAAGATTGATTACTGTTACCACATAGTTCAATGAACCAAGTAATGATGAAGCAATAAATATTGCCATAGAAACCAACCAAAGTGTCATACCTGTACCAGAACCACCGATAGCCTGTGGCAATGCACTTAACGGAGGGTAAATAGTCCATCCCGCAGATGCAGGTCCAGCTTCAGCAAATAATGATAATACCATAATCACACTACTTAAAAAGAATAACCAATATGATATCATATTTAAGAATCCCGAAGCCATATCACGTGCTCCTATTTGCAATGGAATAAGTAAATTACTAAAAGTACCACTTAGACCTGCAGTAAGCACAAAGAATACCATGATTGTACCATGTATCGTCACCAATGCCAGATAAATGCTTGGATCCATTATTCCATCTGCACCAAATTTACCCAAGAAAATTTCGTAAATAGTAAATTTATGATCTGGCCATGCCAATTGCATTCTAAACAAAATTGACATTGCAATACCAATAATACCCATGATCAAACCAGTAACCAAATACTGCTTTGAGATCATTTTATGATCCTGGCTAAAGATATATTTGGTGATAAATGTCTCTTTATGGTGGTGCCCGTGATCGTCGTGTCCGTGATCGTGGTTATCTCCGTGTGTTGCTGACATAACGCTATTTCTTTTTTAATAAAATATTAATCTTTTCTTTTTCTTCTTAGTTACTTGCTTGAGCGGATAACTGCTCTCCAAAAGTCTGTTGAGTTTTTAACCAAGCTTCATAATCTTCTTCAGACTCAACAACGATTTTCATTTGCATATTGTAGTGAGATGCTCCACAAATCTTGTTACATAAAAGATAATACTCAAATGTATAAGGCTCTAAAGCTTCGTCACCTGCAGCAACTAATTTTTTGCTCTTTTCTTTTCTAATTTTGTTTATAGTAGCAACTTTTTCTACCATAAAATCACTATTTCGCATCTCTTCAGAAGTAATAGTAGGGGTATAAGAAAATTCAGTAATCATACCAGGTACTACATTCATCTGTGCTCTAAAGAAAGGCATATATGCTGAGTGCAGAATATCCTGCGATCTCATTTTAAAAATAACTTTTCTGTTAACTGGTAAATGTAACTCGGTAGTTATCTTATCATCTTTTCCGTAGTTATCAGAAGCATCAATACCAAGTGTATTAATTCCCTCAATAAAGCGAACATTTGCCTTTCCTAGTACATTATCTTCACCAGAATATCTTGCTCTCCAGTCAAATTGATAAGCATATAACTCTACAATTAACGGATCTCCTTCTTCTTCATCAATATTCATGATATCTGTCCAGGTAAACAATCCATATATAATTAATCCTGCTAAAACTATAACTGGAATAATTGTCCAAATAAACTCTAGTTTATCATTATCGGCAAAGAACAAAGCTTGGTTTTCTTTCTTCCCTCTGTATTTATAGGCAAAATAGTGCAACAAACCTTGTGTAATAATCTGTACAAACATGATTAAAACCATAGAGATCAACATCAATTGATCATAATCTACACCATGCTCTGAAGCTGATTCTGGTAAGAAAAAGCTATTATATTTTACAAAACAAAAAATGGTCAATAAGTAAATGAATATCACAAAACCAAGCATAAGCTTACCTTGCATATTATTATCTTTATCATTTGCTACTTGAGAATTATCAGCATCTTTTAATTGTGACAATTTCAGAATCTTGGACATCTGCCACAATGTGATCCCGAAAAGTGCTATAACTACTATGGTTAAGAATACAGTCATTTTTATCTATCTTCTTTTAATACAATTCAAATTTTAATAATGGAAATGTTTACTTTCCTCTAAATATGGGTTTCCTTTTGCCAGCAATGGAGCTTTAGTAAGTGCTCTAAACACAACAAACAAGAATAGTCCTAAGAATAACAATACAGCGCTTATTTCGCTTATACCGATAAACCAAGACTCGCCAACCGTTGCAGGCATTACCATATTATATACATCTATATAGTGTCCTAGAAGAATTACAATTCCTGCCATGACCACAAACCAATTAACCCGTTTGAAATCACTATTCATTAATACCAATAGTGGGAATATGAAATTCATTACTAACATTCCAAAGAAAGGTAATTTATAATCTTCTATACGAGTAATGAAATACGTAACCTCTTCTGGTATGTTTGAATACCATATTAACATGAATTGTGAGAACCAAAGGTATGTCCAAAAGATACTGATACCAAACATAAATTTAGCTAAATCATGTATATGGCTGTCATTTACAAAGTCTAAATATCCTTTTGATTTCAGGTAGATTGTCATCAATGCAATAGTTGTAATTCCTGAAACGAATAAACTCGCAAATACATACCAACCGAATAATGTACTAAACCAGTGTGGGTCAAAACTCATAATCCAATCCCAAGACATCATAGATTCTGTGTAGATAAAGAATACTAAGAACCCAGCTGAGATCTTGAAACTCTTTTTATACCACTTATTCCCTTCTGGTTCTTCATCTTGTTTTCTCGAATACTTTATAGCAAAGTGACGATAAAGCAACCATCCCCCTAAGAAGATCGCTGCTCTAATGATAAATCCGGTTCCATTTAACCAACCTGATTTACCTTGAATCAATTTATCATGCGCTACTACTTCGGGATCTGCCCATACAAATAAATGATTTACATGGAAACCAGACAAAGCAAGAATCACAAAAAGAATAATCCCACCTGGAACCAAATACGCAGTGATAGCTTCCATCACTCTAAACAGTACAGGAGACCAACCAGCTTGCGAAGCAAATTGTATGGCATAAAATGCCAATACCCCAAGGGCAATCATAAAAAAGAAGAATGCTGCCACATATAGTGAAGCCCAAGGCTTATTTTGTAATTGATGTAAAACATGCTCGTAGTGTGCATCTCCTCCATGAGCGTCTTCTTCATGTCCTTGACTATGATCGTTTGCCGCGGCATGAGATTCACCGTGACCCTCACCATGAGCATCGTGAGCTGCCATCATTTCTTTTACCTCTTCTACAGATTCAGGTCTATCTGCAAATCCAATAATAAGACCTACAAAACCTACAACCATAAGAATGATAGAAAATAATCTTAATCTATTTGATAGCGTATACATATCTTTATAATATCGTTATTCTTAACTTTTTTAACTATGCACTAGTGTGCGTTACTATGCTCTTCTGTTGATTCGTGATGTTCTTCAGTTTTTGGTGCAACAACGGCAACCTCTGTATCAATTCTAGGGGCCTTCCCTTCAAGATCGGCTTTTAGCTTTTCTACATACTGAACAATCTGCCAACGTTCATGTTCACTTGTTTGAGAAGCATAAGATCCCATAGAGTTTATTCCATAATACATCACGTGATAAATACTTCCTTCAGTAATCGCTCTCCCTACATCATCATAACTAGGAACACCAAGAATTTTTTCTCTTTTTACCAAGATACCTTTACCATCACCTTTAGCACCGTGACAAACAGCACAATAAATATCATACAAAGCCTTTCCGGTTTCTTCATTTTCTTTGGTATACTTAATAGGATTTTTCAAAGAATCCTTAGCTTGTTTATAACCTTCATTCGAATTTTCGATGTCGTAAGGCATCCATCCTCTTGGAATTGACCCTTCTGCGGGTAACATTGCCTCTTGTCCTCCCGGGAAAACTGCATACTCACCATACGTTTCGTAACTTAATGGTTCATACATGTTAGGCATATATTGATAATTAGGTTTTGAATCTTTTTGACAAGAAACCACACTAATTATTACTACTGCTAATGCTAATATTTTTATAGTATTCTTCATTATTACTAATGGTTATCTTCTTCCTTATCTATTACTTTAATTTCTACAGCTCCCGTATCACCTAATAAGTTTGTAACCTTATTAAGATCGTTATTACCTGGATCAATTTCCATTAAAAAATGGTCATCGGTAGTTCTTACATCTGGATTTTCAGCTTTTTTGAAAGGCCATAATTTACTTCTCATGTAAAAAGTAATCACCATCAAGTGAGCTGCAAAAAACACGGTAAGCTCAAACATAATAGGAACAAAAGCAGGCATGTTTTCGATGTAGCTAAAACTTGGTTTTCCACCAATGTTTTGTGGCCAATCTTCAATCATAATGTAATTCATCATT
Organism: Aquimarina gracilis; assembly: GCF_035285365.1. Classification (NCBI taxonomy): domain Bacteria; kingdom Pseudomonadati; phylum Bacteroidota; class Flavobacteriia; order Flavobacteriales; family Flavobacteriaceae; genus Aquimarina; species Aquimarina gracilis. The sequence continues at coordinate 390,165 of NZ_JAYKLX010000001.1, forward strand.
GTGATTGCAACCGTAAGCCCAACACAGCCATACATAAATGCCGTAATTGCTAAGCGTGTATGGGGTAAGCCCATTGCTTTGTCTAACCCGTGGACTGGAAAAGGGGTGTATACCTCTTCAATATGATAATGCTCTGCACGAACTTTTTTTACTGCGTCCATAAGGACATCATCATCTGTATATAATGCATGTATAACTTTTGATGCCATACTCTAGTTATTTTTAAGTTTTTCGGCTTGACCAGCCCAATCATCACGTTGTGCTCTTCCTGGGAACGATCCGGTGATATTATCTAATAAGTTGTATTCTTGTTCGGTCATTTTACTAACCTGATCAAAAGTAAATATCCCAATTTCATTCAGTTTCTTTTCCATCACTGGTCCAATACCATTTACTTTCTTAAGATCATCTGCAGTTTGAGTTGCAGGATCAAATGTTCCTAAATTACCCAAAAGATCATTGATATCGTCTTCACTAGCTTCTACTTTTTCAGCTTTGGCTGGTGCTTCTTCGGCAACTACTTTCGCTTCAGTTTTAGGAAGTTCATCTCTATGATCTTTTCCTGCTTCTCTAAGCTTTTTATACTTCTCTCCAGAAGATTTCAAAATTGTCTTTACTTCGGCTTGTGCTATTACCGGGAACGTTCTTGCATATAATAAGAATAACACAAAGAAGAATCCGATAGTACCTATGAAAATACCTATATCTACAAATGTTGGTGAGAACATTGTCCAAGAAGACGGTAAGTAGTCTCTGTGAAGCGAAGTCACAATAATTACAAATCGCTCAAACCACATTCCTATATTTACTACAATAGATATAATGAAAGAGAACATGATACTTCTTCTTAGCTTTGGGAACCACATAAACTGCGGAGAGAACACATTACAAGACATCATTGCCCAGTATGCCCACCAGTAAGGTCCTGTTGCTCTGTTTAAGAATGCATACTGTTCATACTCTACTCCAGAATACCATGCGATAAATAACTCTGTGATATACGCCACACCAACTATAGAACCTGTAATCATGATTACAATATTCATTAACTCTATATGCTGGATGGTAATATAGTTTTCTAAGTTAGATACTTTTCTCATGATAATAAGAAGCGTATTTACCATGGCAAATCCAGAGAAAATTGCCCCTGCAACGAAGTACGGAGGGAAAATTGTAGTGTGCCATCCTGGAATAACAGAAGTAGCAAAGTCAAAGGATACAATGGTATGTACAGAAAGTACAAGTGGAGTTGCCAAACCTGCAAGTACCAAAGACACCTCTTCGAAACGCTGCCAATCTTTTGCTCTACCACTCCATCCGAAAGATAAAATACTATAAATCTTTTTGTTAAACGGTGTAATAGCTCTATCTCTGATCATTGCAAAATCAGGCAAAAGACCAGTCCACCAAAAAACTAATGAAACTGATAAATACGTTGAGATCGCAAACACATCCCAAAGCAGCGGAGAATTAAAGTTTACCCATAATGATCCAAATTGGTTTGGAATAGGTAATACCCAATAGGCCAGCCAAGGTCGACCCATGTGAATGATTGGGAATAACCCTGCCTGAATAACTGAGAAGATGGTCATCGCCTCTGCAGAACGGTTAATTGCCATTCTCCATTTTTGACGGAATAACAAAAGTACTGCCGAAATAAGAGTTCCTGCGTGACCGATACCTACCCACCAAACAAAGTTAGTGATATCCCAGGCCCATCCAACCGTTTTATTTAATCCCCAGGTTCCTATACCTGTAGAAACTGTATATATAATACAACCTATTCCCCAAAGGAAAGCAAAGAGTGCGATAGAAAACACAATCCACCAAGATTTATTTGCTTTACCTTCAACCGGCGCCGCAACATCGACTGTTACATCATGATACGTTTTATCTCCGGTTACTAAAGGTTTTCTTATAGGTGCTTCGTAATGAGACATAATCCTTTATATATTGAATTGATTCTTTATTTAGTTAATTAGGCTTCTGTAGTATTTCTTACTTTAGTTTGGTACATCACGTTAGGTTTTGTTCCAACATGCTCAAGTAAGTGATACATACGCTTATCCTCTTTAAGTTTAGCAACTTTACTATCCTTATCATTGATATCTCCAAATATCATTGCTCCAGATGAACAAGCTGCAGAACAAGCTGTTTTAAACTCACCATCTTTGATCTCTCTACCATCTCTTTTGGCATCCAAAATAGTCTTTTGAGTCATTTGAATACACATAGAGCATTTTTCCATAACCCCTCGAGAACGAACAGTTACATCAGGATTAATTACCATTCTCCCAAGATCATTATTCATGTAGTAATCGAACTCGTCATTGTTGTTATACAAGAACCAGTTAAATCTACGCACTTTGTAAGGACAGTTATTTGCACAATATCTTGTACCCACACAACGGTTATAAGCCATATGGTTTTGACCTTGTCTACCATGCGATGTAGCCGCTACCGGGCATACCGTTTCACAAGGAGCATGGTTACAGTGCTGACACATTACTGGCTGGAACACCACTTGCGGATTGTCTGATGGACTTTCCATCTCTCCAAACTCTGACAAGGAACTTCCAAGACCTGCGATGTTATCTTTCTTCACATTATCTGTTTCGAAAGTATCCTGTGAAGAATAGTATCTATCGATACGCAGCCAATGCATATCTCTAGATCTCCGCACTTCAGACTTACCAACAACCGGAACGTTATTCTCTGCATGACAAGCAATTACACAGGCACCACATCCTGTACAAGCATTTAAATCAATAGAAAGATTAAAATGATGCCCTACAGAACGATCAAACTCATCCCATAGATCAACTTCTGGAGAAGTAACCTCATATTCAATATGATTTTTACTTACTTCAGGAATAGCATTCCATTCGTGCTTATCTTTTGTATTGAATATTTCGAGAGTCGTTTCTTTTACAATATCTCCACGACCCATTAATGTATTATGCAACTGCACACACGCAAACTCGTGCACACCTTCTGCTGCAGAAACAGAAACATTTTGTACTGCATTAAGGTTTTGATATAAAGCATAGGCATTTACACCAACGCTCATTTCTTCCTTAAGCCCTTTAGATTTACCATAGCCCAATGCTAATCCAACAGAACCTTTTGCTTGCCCTGGTTGAATAATCACAGGAACAATTACTTCTTTACCAGCAACAGTTACTTTGGCATAACTACCATTTAAAGCTCCATTGGCCACATTTTCATTGGTCAATCCTAATTCCGATGCATCGGCTCTAGAAACCGTTAAATAGTTATCCCAAGATGCTCTTGTAATAGGATCAGGCATCTCTTGTAACCAAGGGTTATTAGCTTGTTGGCCATCACCTAATGAAGTTTTGGTGTATAAGGTAAGTTCTAACCCATTTGATTTTGCAACCGATAATCTTCTAGCCGCAGCTCCAACATCGGGTCCTGCTATTGCTGCAACTGGTGCGGTCTCAAGATTAGCAGCATCTCCTTCTGGAGTATCAAGTGCTTCTACTAATTCTTGTTTTGGTAATGCAGGTTTTACTAAAACCCCATCCTGTAGTGCTTTGTTCCATGAAGTCCCTCCAAGGATTCCAGTCCAAGCACTCTTTATATAATTATAATAACTATCGGTATTTCCAGTCCACGTTAATAATGTTTCTTGAAACTGTCTAGTATCAAATAATGGCTTAATAGTTGGCTGCATAAGGCTATAACTTCCCTTTTTCAGCTCAACATCTCCCCAAGATTCTAAATAGTGCGGAGTAGTAGCCACATAACTACACAATTCGGCAGTCTCATCATTATGCATACTAAATGCAACGGAAACCCCAGAAGCATTTACTTTTTCAAGACCTGCCTTGAATTCGTCTGCATTTGGAAGCGAGTACACTGGATTTACTCCAGCGATTAATAGTCCGCCAACGCGGCCCGCATTCATATCTTTCACAAGTTGACTAACAGCTTTTGCATCTCCCTTACGAATAGTACGTGGAGTACTTTCATTGAAAGCCTTACTCTTTATAGCTTTATTAATTGCCAACACTACAAGTTGTGCATCAACATCCTGGATACCAGAAACCACAACCGCATTTCTTCCGGCTTTCTGTATTTGCTTGGCAGCTTTAACTACTGCAGCATCCAAATTCGCTCCCAAAGAACTCTTAGAGCCAGAACCCGTTACATAAGCATACAATGCGGCTAACACTTGTTTTTGTTGTGAAGGCGTAATTGCAACTCTTGTATCGGCATTCGCTCCAGTAAGAGACATATTTGACTCAAACTGTATATGTTTGGACATTTTTCCATTTTTAGGAATACGACCTTGAGCATACCCACTATCATATCCTCCTCCTTGCCAATCTCCTAAAAAGTCGGCACCTACACTTACAATAGTATTTGCTTTAGAAAAATCGTAATCGGCTAAAGCTCGCTCCCCATACATACTTTGATACGCATCCAAAGCTTCACTTTGAGAAACTGCATCATAAACAACATGAGTTACATTTTGATATTTTGCTTTAAACTCTGCTATTAATTTAGAGGTAGATGGACTTGCATATGTTTGAGTAAGTAGTACCAATTGCTTTCCTCCCAGAGATTTAAGCTTGGCTCCTACTTCTTTATCTAAATCTGCCCAACTAATATCTTCACCAGCTTTTTTAGGACCTTGAAGGCGTGAGCTATCGTACAATGATAATACCGAAGCATGTACTCTGGCATTGGCATCACCATTTGATGTGGCCAAATCATTGTTTTCTACCTTGATTGGTCGACCTTCTCTCGTTTTTATTAAAACACTAGCAAAATCAAACCCATCTGCAATTGTGGTTGCATAATAGTTGGCAACTCCAGGAACGATTCTTTCGGGTTGCACTACGTAAGGAATTGATTTCTTAACAGGACCTTCACAAGCCGCCAACGTAGCAGCAGCAGTACTAAAACCTACATATTTAAGAAAATCACGTCTAGAGGTTGAAGAACTCTCTAAAGATGACTTATCTCCTAAAAACTCGTCTGTTGGAATTTCCTGAACAAACTCGTTTTGCTGTAGCGTCTCAACAATAGAGCTGTTTTCGTTTAGCTCTTCAACACTTTTCCAGTATTTCTTGTTTGATGACATATATAATTGATATTAGCTTCTTACTATTTTCCGAATTTCGGATAAAATTTTATTAATAATGACATTTACCACATTCCAGACCACCCATTTGAGCTGCTGTTAATTGGTCTACACCATATTTTTTAGAAAGTTCTTTATGAATCTTCTCATAATATTTATTATCTGCAACTTTCACATTAGTTTCTCTGTGACAGTTAATACACCATCCCATTGTTAACGGAGCGTGCTGATACATAATTTCCATTTCTTCTACAGGACCATGACATGTCTGGCATTCAACACCTGCTACACTTACATGCTGCGAGTGATTAAAGTATGCAAAATCAGGTAAATTGTGAATACGAACCCATTTTACTGGCTCTGTTTTTCCAGTATAGGACTGTGAATCTGTGTCCCAACCAACCGCTTTGTAAAGCTTTTGGATCTCGCCATCATAAAACTCTTTTGAGTAATCTTCAGTAGCTGTTGTTTCAGCAACCTCACTAATAGACTTATGACAATTCATACATACATTTAAAGAAGGAATACCAGAGTGTTTAGAAACCCTGGCAGAAGAGTGACAGTATTTACATTCTATTTGGTTATCACCTGCATGTATTTTATGAGAATAATGAATTGGCTGTATTGGAGCATAACCCTGATCAACACCAACCTGCATGAAATATCCGTACACGAAATACCCACTAGCCAGCAACAAGAAAATTGCAGTTACCAATACTAAAAATTGATTTTGAATAAATGCTTTCCAGATCGGAGTTCTGGCTTCAGCTTCTGGCAACGCTACATTATTTGCTTCGGCAAAACTTCGAAGTGTTTTGTTAACCAAAAACAGCACTACCATAAGCATCAAAAACACTAATGCCAGTATTGCAAGAACAACATTAATTGAAACTCCAGAACCGCTTCCGCTTGCTGTATCAGTAGCTGCGCCGGCAGCAACAGCAACAGGCTCAGCTTTAGGAACCATTACATAAGCAAGAATGTTATCGATATCAGTATTTGACAACTGAGGAAAAGCATTCATTGCTGTTTTGTTATACTCTTCATAAATGGCAACGGCTTGAGCGTCTCCCGCAGCGATCATAGCTGCACTGTTTTTAATCCAAGAGTACAACCATTCTCTCTCATATTTATCAGCTACCCCAAAAAGAGCAGGACCTGTCATCTTTTTATAACGTTTATGACATGCCGCACATAGAGATTTAAACAACTCTTCTCCTTTGGCCACATCTCCTCCAGATGAAGCTTCTGTAGCAGCTGCATCGGCAGTTGCTTCTTCCTGTCCAAAAACAGGATTAAGAAAAGTAAATAAAAAAACAGTTCCTAGGATTAGGATTTTGGAGGCTGAATTTCGGTATTTCACCTGTTTCATATTATTAAGTAGAATTATCGTCTTAATTTTGGTACGGTTTTTTCACTAACCTCATAAAAAGCTATAAAAAAACCGGCACTTTTAATTCGACGACAAAAGTACTATAATAAGTCGATTTTAGAAATGTTAGAGAACCGTTAACTGCTAATTTATAATAATTCTAAATAATAATTTTTAGCAATTATGAGTTATTAAACTTTACCTTTGCATCAAATTAATTTGTAATGAGAATGTTAAACATAAAATCCAATATTTTCTTATTAAGTTTTTATCTATTAGGAACTTTATCATTAATTGCTCAGGACAATTCAAATTCTCCAATTAATGAGCCAAATTCAAACAATTTTGTTCCTATAACCTACAACCCACAACCTGAAGCCATTGTAACCATAAATGAGGATCCAAGAATTAAAATATTGCTTAATTTAAAAGCAAAAATGGAGAAAGAAGGAGATTTTAGTGATCGTTATAAAATTCAATTGTATTATGGAAATTTAAATAAGGCAAACGAAATCATGGAAACCTCAAAACAGGAATTCCCACAATGGGACTCTTCTATCAAATGGGAAACACCTAACTTTAAAGTTTGGTTAGGCAATTACAGAACAAGGCTAGATGCAGATAGAGCTCTTAAAGAAGTTCATGAAAAATTTCCAAATGCTTTCATTTTTAAACCGGAGTAAATTTTCTATTGCACATATAAAAACAAAAAACCTCTATGTGATCATAGAGGTTTTTTCTATAGTATTAAAAACTAATTGAATTATAGTTTTTTCTTCACTGCAACTTCTTGATAAGCTTCAATCACATCGTCTACTCTAATATCATTGTAGTTTTTGATTTGCATACCACAATCATATCCTTTACTCACTTCTTTAACATCGTCTTTAAAACGTTTTAATGAAGCCAGCTCACCTGTATAAACAACGACTCCTTCTCTTATCAATCGAATTCCAGAATTTCTGAAAATCTTACCACTTTGAACCATACATCCGGCGATGGTACCTATCTTAGAAATCTTGAACGTTTCTCTAATTTCGGCAGTACCTGTAATTTCTTCTTTCATCACAGGAGAAAGCATTCCTTCCATTGCATCTTTAAGATCATTTATAGCATCATAAATGATAGAGTATGTCCTGATGTCGATTTCTTCTTTATCGGCAACTTGTCTTGCATTCCCTGCAGGTCTTACATTAAATCCAATAATAATTGCATCTGAAGCAGAGGCCAACAACACATCACTTTCAGTAATCGCACCAACTGCTTTGTGTATAATATTTACATGAATCTCTTCTGTCGATAATTTTTGGAACGAATCTGTTAATGCTTCAACAGAACCATCCACATCACCTTTCAGAATAATATTCAACTCTTTGAAATCTCCAAGCGCGATACGTCTTCCAATCTCATCGAGCGTAATATGTCTTTGCGTACGTACAGATTGCTCTCTATGTAATTGCGCTCGTTTTGCCGCAATATCTTTAGCCTCACGCTCATCTTCAAGCACATTAAATTTATCTCCGGCCTGCGGCGCTCCATCAAGTCCTAAGATAGAAACTGGAGTAGAAGGCCCGGCTTCTTTAACATTATTTCCACGCTCATCCTGCATTGCCTTCACCTTACCGCTATTTTTCCCGGCAAGGACATAGTCTCCTACGCGCAGCGTTCCTGTTTGTACCAAAATAGTAGAAACATATCCTCGGCCTTTATCCAAGAAAGCTTCAACTACGGTACCTGAGGCTAATCGATTCGGATTAGCTTTCAACTCAAGAATTTCAGCTTCAAGAAGCACTTTTTCAAGTAATTCTTTCACTCCTAATCCTGTTTTTGCTGAAATATCATGAGATTGTATTTTACCCCCCCAATCTTCAACCAACAGGTTCATAGAAGCCAATTTTTCTTTGATTTTATCAGGATTCGCCTCTGGTCTGTCAATTTTATTAATTGCAAACACGATAGGAACTCCCGCAGCCTGGGCATGACTTATCGCCTCTTTGGTTTGTGGCATCACGTCATCGTCTGCTGCAATCACAATAATTGCTAAATCTGTAACCTGAGCACCACGAGCACGCATTGCGGTAAACGCTTCGTGACCAGGAGTATCTAAGAATGCAATCTTCTGACCATTTTCGAGCTGCACTCCATAAGCACCGATATGCTGAGTAATCCCACCGCTTTCGCCTGCGATTACATTTTCTTCTCGTATATAATCAAGTAAAGAGGTTTTACCATGATCTACGTGACCCATTACAGTTACAATTGGGGCCCTGTTCACTAAATCTTCTGGAGCATCTACAACTTCTTCTATAGACTCTTCGATATCTGCAGTCACAAAATTAACTTCAAATCCGAATTCATCTGCGACTATAGATAGTGTCTCAGCATCCAAACGCTGATTCATGGTCACCATAATACCAAGAGACATACACGCAGAAATTACTTCAGTTGTAGAAACGTTCATCATGGTAGCTACTTCAGAAACTGTAACAAATTCGGTTACTTTAAGTACTTTACTTTCCTGTTCTTGCTGTGCTACGTCATCTTCTGCTTTCTGACGGTGTTGATCTCTTTTATCTCTACGATATTTTGCCGCTTTTGACTTGTTAGATTTACCCTGTAATTTCTCCAGAGTTTCTCTAACCTGTTTTTGTACTTCTTCTTCGCTTGGCTCCTCCTTTACAATTGGCGGTCTTTTTCCTTTAGCAGGACCACGACCTCTTCCACCTTGTCCACGATTTCCACCATGTTGACCAGGTCTTCCATTTCCTCCACCTTGGGCACCACCACTTTCTTTACTTATTCTTCTGCGACGTTTTTTAGGATCTGATCCAGCACCAGCTTTCTTATCGGTTTTATCCTCTTTTTTCTTTGCAGGCTTTTTAAACTGAGTTAAGTCAATTTTCTGACCAGTAAAGTTAGGCCCATCCAACTTTTTATATTGTGTTTTAACTGTTCCTGTTTCTGCAACCGAATCAGCTTCTGGTGCTTTTTTATCCTCCTTACTTACAACCGGTTGTTCTGGTTTTGAAGGTTTTTGTTTCTCTTCTTTCGGAGGTGCCGGTTTTGTAATTTTAATTCCCTTTTTTGCAGGTCTATTAGAAACTACTTCGGGCTCTTTCTTTTTTGGTTCTTCCTTTTTTGGAGCAGTATCGATCTTTTGCTCGGGCTGCGACACTGTTTCTTCCTTTTTCTTTCCTAAATCAATTTTACCAACTTGTTTAGGACCTGTTATTTGAGCTTTGGCTTTTACAACTTCGCGTGCTTCGGCTTGCTTACGCTTTTCTTCCTGCTCATGCTCAATCTGCACACGTAAAGCTTCTTTCTCTTTCCTCTTCTCTTCTCCAACTTCTTTTGAAGCTACCTTTTTACTTTTATCAGTCTGAAATTCATCACACAAGAGCTGATAAATTTCTTCCGAAATTTTTGTGGTAGGACGCGCATCAATATCATGACCTTTTGAACTCAAAAAGTCAACAGCCCGATCTAGCGAGATATTGAACTCACGAAGTACCTTATTTAATCTCATTGTTTTTGCTTCAGCCATAAATGCCTCTTATTTTATGCTCAAATATAAATTAATTGAGTTTATTAATCCTCAAATTCTGATTTTAATATTTTGATTACTTCACTTACTGTTTCTTCTTCAAGGTCTGTTCGTTTCACCAAATCTGATAAATCCTGCTCTAAAATACTCTTGGCAGTATCCAATCCAATTTTGGCAAATTCTTCTATAATCCAAGAATCAATCTCATCAGTAAACTCTGTAAGCTCTACATCTTCTTCTACACCTTCTCTAAACACATCGATCTCAAAACCAGTCAACTGACCAGCTAATCTTATATTATGTCCTCCTCTACCAATCGCTTTTGAAACCTCTTCAGGTCTTAACATTACTTCGGCTCTTCCATTATCTTCATCAATTTTGATCGAAGTTACTTTTGCCGGACTAAGTGCTCTGGTGATATATAATTGTACGTTATTAGTATAATTAATAACATCGATATTTTCATTACCTAACTCTCTCACGATACCATGTATACGAGAACCTTTCATCCCAACACAAGCTCCTACTGGATCAATTCTATCATCATATGAGTCCACAGCAACTTTGGCTTTTTCTCCAGGAATCCTTACTACTTTCTTTACAGTAATTAGTCCGTCAAAAACTTCAGGGATTTCAGATTCGAATAATTTTTCCAGGAACAACGGTGATGTTCTAGACATAATAATCGAAGGTTTGTTACCTTTAAGCTCTACCGACTCGATTACTCCTCTTACATTTTCACCTTTACGGAAAAAATCTGAAGGTATCTGCCTGTCTTTTGGTAAAATAATTTCATTCCCTTCATCATCAAGCATAATAATAGCTCGATGACGTATATGATGCACCTCTGCAGTGTAGATTTCTCCTTCTAACTCTTTAAACTGCTTATATATATTCGTATTGTCATGTTCATGGATTTTAGAAATCAGATTTTGACGTAGTGCCAAAATCGAACGTCTTCCCAAATCAATCAACTTTACTTCTTCTGAAACATCTTCCCCTACCTCAAAATCAGGTTCTATTTTTTGTGCTTCAGTAAGTGATATTTCTTGATTACTATCTTCAACCTCTCCATCTGCTACAACAACACGGTTTCTCCAAATCTCTAAATCTCCTTTATCGGGATTTATAATGATATCGAAATTATCATCACTACCAAATTTCTTTTTTAGAGCATTTCTAAATACATCTTCCAAGATCGACATTAGTGTCACACGATCTATAAATTTATCATCCTTGAATTCTGAAAATGATTCTATTAATGCGATATTTTCCATATCAATGTGTAATTAAAATGTTATCATAACTTTTGCTTCAACAATATTTTCATAAGCTATTACAGCTTCTTTTGTAACAGTAACTTTACCTTTTCCTACGGGTTTAGGCTCTCTTATTTTCCAGGTTAAAGTAATGTCTTTATCTGTAGTTGAAATTAATTGCCCCTCCACGGTTTCTTCTGCGGTTTTTACTTTTAATTTTCTACCCGTATTTTTTTTGTATTGACGAATATGCTTTAAGCCTTCTGAAACTCCTGCCGACATCACCTGAAGCGAAAAATCTTCTTCTTCTCTATCCAAATTATGCTCGATCCCTCTACTTATTGCAATACAATCTTCAACCTTTACCCCATTATCCCCATCAATAATAACCTCAATATTATTATCTGGACTGATTTTAAAATCGATTAAAAACAACGAAGGATGCTCTACAAGTGCTTCTTCTAATAATTTTTGAGCTTTATCTTTCAATGACATAAATAGATAAAAAGAGGGGACTTTTCGTCCCCTCAATCTGGTTTTTTAATTTCAACGGTGCAAAGATAGTAATAATATCTTAGATTCAAAACATGATAAAGAATGAATTTATTTCGTAAATTTAAGATATGCAAATCTGGGGTAGTTTTCTAATTTTAAAAGAATTACATATCAATTCTAATTCGTTCCTATTTGATAATTGCTCTAAAAACCAATGATTAACTAACTTATTTCAAAAAAGCAATATTATGATTAAAAGTATACTTGTGCCTACCGATTTTTCTCAGCAAGCCGAAAGCGCACTTAAAGTAGCCGCACAAATCGCAAAAAAAAATAATGCCACAATTTATTTGCTTCATATTTTGGAGCTCCCAATACACCTTACCGATCTTATGGCATCGGGAGCGCCCGCACCTGCACCCGAAGCTGTTTTTTTTATGAAACAAACACATAAAAAATTCGAAGAAGTTATGGATCAAGACTACCTAAAAGGCATAGAAGTTGTCGAAACCGTAAGTTTTGAAGATGTAATGCATGGGATTATAGACTCTAGCACAAAAAATGATGTAGACATTATTATTATGGGATCCCATGGCTCAACAGGTTTTGAAGAGTTGTTTATTGGATCAAATGCCGAAAAAATTGTTCGTACGTCAAAGAAACCCGTTTTGGTGATTAAAGAAGACTGCGATATTTATAATGTTCAAGACTTTGTTTATGCTACAAATTTTGATGATGAAGATAAGCCCTCTTTATTGGCAGCAAACAATTTTGCCAAATCTATAAGTGCAAAACTTCATTTGGTTTGGATCAACACCGCCAATGGTTTTAAAACTACTTATGAGACCGAAACAAAAATGAACAACATGATAGCCGACCTGGCTATTGATAATTATACCCTGAACATATATAATGATATTACGGTTGAAAAAGGAATTCTAAATTTTGCAGATTCTATTAAAGCAGGTATGATAGGAATTAGTACACATGGCAGAAAAGGAATATCACATTTTATTAACGGTAGTCTTGGCGAAGATGTAGTGAATCATGCCAAGCGACCTGTACTTACTTTTAAAATCTAAAACAAAGTTTTAGTTGAATACATAAAAAAGAGTAATATTAGTTATTGCTCTTTTTTTATGCAAAAAAAACAAAATGCCAGACAAGAGCTGCATATTCAGGCAAAAAACCCTACAAAATAAGGCTTTTAGCTCTTTTCAATTTACTCCCAACCCCATAATTTTATCACTTAACAACTTAAATTTAGAATTATGCCACATTATGCGCAAGGAACTGCTGGATGGACAAAATTAAAGAGCTATCAAGCAATATGGGATCCAAAGATAGATCTAGGAAAATTTTATTTCACTACGTTTCAAGGAAAACGAGAAGAAACTCCATACATGACTTCAGAAAATTTTGCCCGTGTAATCGACATTCTAAGAAATGAAAGTCCAGTATATGGCAATGCGAGCACTGGATCGGTAACCACACAAGGCGAAGGTATAGGAGACGAGGAAAGTTAAACCAAATAACAAATTTAGGAGGAGGTAAATTTAAACGAGCAATAAAACTATTGCATCCACAAATCACGATTAAATCTTAAGGGGAACTGCTTCCCCTTATTTTTTTATCTTTTAATCTATTAGAACAGATGTTAAAGTTTGATCCTTTTTTCCATTATCATTCACAGCAACGACAAATACATAAACTCCAGGTCCAACAATAAGAGGATCAACTTTAAAATTAGATTCTTTCAGGTTTGTAACCGGTTGCCCATAGCTAGTAAGACCCATTGCCACCACAAAAATGATAGCTAATATTAATTGCAGTTGTTTTTCATGGTTTTATTCTATGGTTATTTTTTTAACTACTTTGCCCCCTGTTATGGTTGTTATTTCCAGTACATATATACCGCTAGGCAAATGGCTTACATCTATTTGTAAGGTGCGTGCGGAATGCACATGGACACCTTGGGCATTGTATATGTTCACCTGCTGTAACGATTCTCCATCACTCAATTCTATATTGATATAATCTTGTACGGGGTTGGGATACACCGTAACATCATTTATATAGACCGGTGTTTCTTTACTTTTTAAAGTGGATGCCACCACTACCTTAGCACTGGTGCTTTGTCCCGCAACCCCACCCTCTGTAATCGATTTAAAGCCTGTCCACCCGGCAGCTAGATATGCACCTTTCTTACCTGCAGGCACTATTAAGTCTATTTGGTTACGATCTGCATTAAGAAAAGCATCTTCATTAAGCAACGGTGTAATGGCACCCTTTACCTCCACTGCTACAAGATCTGGGTTATCCCCAAAAGCCTCTCTCCCAATACTGGTCACACTTTTCGGTAGGGTCACACTGGTCAATTGGTTGCCATTAAAAGTAGCGCCCCTAATACTGATCACACTGGTCGGTAGGGTTACACTGACCAAAGAGTTATACGCAAAGGCACCATACCCAATACTGGTCACACTGGTCGGTAGGGTCACGCTGGTCAATCGGTTTTCATGAAAGGCACCTCTCCCAATAGTGGTCACACTGGTCGGTATGGTCACACTGGTCAGGTAATTAAGAGCAAAAGCATAAATCCCGATATTGATCACACTGTTTGGTATGGTTACACTAGTCAAGGCGTTTTCTTCAAAAGCACTATCCCCAATACTGGTTACACTGTTCGGTATAATCGCACTGGTCAAGTTGTTGCCCTTAAAAGCACTATCCCCAATACTGGTTACACTGTTCGGTATGGTCACGCTAGTTAATTGGTTATCCCTAAAAGCTTCATCGCCAATAGTGGTCACCGTGTAAAACCCTTTAACCCTTTTGGGAATATTAACATCAACGTCCGTACCTGTATAGTCTATGGCCATTACTGTATAGGGCAGCAATGATCTTATTTGGCATGTGATGTCACCATCGGTAAAGGTATCTCCTAGTACTGCACTTGAGATGGATTTAAAGCCCGTCCACCCTGCAACTAGATAATCATCTTTCTTACCTACAGGTACTATCAGGTCTATTTGATTACGGTTTGCGTTTGTAAAGGTATTTGTCTGAATTGAAGGAGGAACTGTGCCCTGTGACACCACTATGGCAAGGTTTGGGTTGTTGAAAAAAGCATAACCCTCAATACTGGTAACGCTGTTGGGAATGACCACACTGGTTAAGGTGTTGTTTTTAAAAGCATTTTCCTCAATACCTGTAACTTCAAAGTTACTTGCCTGAGGAGAGGTTGCGTTTTCCGGGATGTTTACGTTGGTAGCTGTCCCTCTATAATCTACAATTATTACTCTGCCTGGGTGGTGCGAAATTACTTTGTATGCGATATCGTCAGAGGTAAATTCATCACCTAATTGTTGCCCATAGCCGGCAAGGTTCACTGACATCATAAAGATGATAGGTAATATCAACTGTAGTTGTTTTTTCATAAGGTTCTATTTTTTATGATTTTTATGTTTACCCGAGATCAAAGAATAGATATACAGAGGAAATATCAAACAATTAGTGCTAAACCCCTTTAAAAATGGGATGTTACAAGGTGCTTTTGGGACAATAGAAACCCTGTAATCCCCTTTTACCCCTTGTTCGTCCCGGTTTTAAACGGTATGAACACATTTTATCGTTCGATCTCGTATTAAAGACCCATATTTGTTGTCAACAAACGTTTATCAAAAAGACTATGCGCAATGGATTGATTAACGTGGGGTTAAATCACCCATTGGTTTACAAGGGACAAAGTTTTTTTTATTCACGGTTTTGGTTAATAGTAGCGGCGGGGATTTGCAGTAGTCATCCCCGTCGTTTTTTTCTGAGGCAAAGTCCTTCTAATAATGCCTGTTATGCACGTCTCAAGGCATTGGAAACCAAGGGAACGAACTGTATTTAGCTGTCACAAAAACAGAATAGACAGGCAATGGAAGGAAAAAAGCAGTTGAGATATTATACTGATCAAAGAAGCATCCTGGAAATCAAAAGAACAGGAAAAGCACCAAAGCGATATTTAGTATCACCAAAAATAGGATGAAATCAGCCAGTGGCCTTGATAACGTTCAATGTATAGAGTCATAGCGAAAAAATCAGTACGAAAAAAAAGTATGTATTAGATTGTATTACAACAATTAGAGACCTGTCCTTATTGTTGCCCAAAAACGCCTAATCATCGTATTAAGGTAAAGTAACCCTTAACAACATTTTGTTCAATTTCTATACGATACCAATAACTTGAAGAAGGCAGTAGGCGGTTGTTGAACATACCGTCCCAAGAAAAGTTTTTGGCAGTGGATTGGAACAATAATCTTGAAGCGCGATCAAAAATACTGATTTTGAAAAAATCGACAAACTCCGCTCCTTCGAGACTGAAACCATCATTGATGCCATCTCCATTTGGAGTGAAAAAACGTGGAATTACAAGATGGATAAACCGCAATTGTACCTCATCACAACCACTTCTACTCCTTACAAAAGCGTTATATGCCCCACCCCGTAAGTTTTCAAAGAAGGGTGTTTCCTGATAAATAAGACCATTGAGAGAATATTCAAAATCTCCAGAATTGAGCGTTAAAATGGTCAAATCCCGGTGGTCTGACACTACCCTGTCTATAACCGGATTGTCAATTTGTGAAAGTTGAATCGTTTTGGTGCCAGAACAACCATTTCCATTAGTGACAACAACAGTATAGGTGCCGGGAGAAGCTACCACTATTTCCTTGGTCGTTTCTCCGGTGTCCCACAAATAGGAAGCATTGGTAATGCCTGCTGATAACGAAATTGATTGTCCCTCGCAGAAAGTCAAACTTTCGTCCTCCACGACAGGTAAATCAAAATAAGTAATCGATACAGCGGTTCTTGTATCTGAAAAACAGCCCGGAATTTTTGTGACGGCCTCCGCATAATAAGTTCCACTGATTTTGGTTTCATAAAAGGGACTTTCAGCTTGCAATAGGTTCCCTCCTACTGGGGCATCATACCAATTGGCAGTAATGCCCTTTGACACAGATACAAGTACTCCTCCCGGATTGTCTGCACAGAGTGAAACATCCCCCATTGAGGTAGGGGCATTTGGCTTGCCTTCAATAATGACTTCAAAAACATCGGATAACGCATTGCATTTCGGATTGGAAAGGTTAATAGGGTCCTCTGCAACTTTAACCCTGTATGAAGTAGTACCGAAGATAGGAGAAAAGATATAGGTTGAGTTGGTCTCCCCAACAATATCTATCCAGGTAACGCCATCCATACTTTCTTGCCATTGATAAGCATGGGTACTGTAAACGGAAAAATCTGGGTTTGCTGTAAGCTCTACTGAGAGAGGTGCATTTTCTTCGCACGCACTTAGAATGTTTGTGTTGTTGAATGTATCTGCAAGCATGATTCGATCTCCACAGGCCCTAAAAATAATATCATCAATAGCCAGATCATTGCCGCATCCCCCTCCGCCGTTGTTCAACATTTTTAAAATGACCGAGGTTTGACCCGGCAAAGTCTGGAATACCAGGGCATATTGTTCCCAAACGGGAGAAGCTGTACCGTGGATATCACCTGTATTTCCAGAGGCCAATAGTCTGGTATCGGTGCTATCCCAAATTTCAAACCCTACATTTACTGGGATCCCATTGCGACTACAACTAGACACTGGAAGTAAATTGATAAGCCAAGAGGAAAACTCATATGAAGTGTTCTCACAAAGCCCGGTAATGGTTTGCCTAAAAAACTCTCCAACAGTAAAACTGGCATTCACTATAAAAGATTTTCCGTTGGTATCTCCTGGAGTGCGATCATTTACATCATGCCAATCGAAATAATTCGTTGTACTGGATAGGGTATATTCACCATCATCAGGTGGGCCATTTACGTAAGTATAGGTTGTGGTGCCTGCAGGCAAAGCAGGTCCATTTGGAACACCAGTGCCAAAATCTTCTGTAAAAATGGCATCGCCATAATTACCGCCGCAAAAACCCAATTGCGCATTCGATTCTTGGAAAAAAAGACCAAATAAAACCAGAAAAAAAAGTAAATAAATTCGCATTCTTTTGGGAAAATTTGCCTCTTATGGTAAGATGTTGATATAAACTAAGATGACTCCTTTAAAATTATTCTAATCAAAAATTACTCCTTATGCACAAACTATCCTATAAAAAGTGCTGAGACCCATTAAAACTGGGACAAAAAAAAAGTAAAAAGGGATTGTGGAATCTGAATATTTTCCAATTTTTGAGCGGTCACCTAAAAATTTGGTGTTTTGACTTTTAGTTTTTTCCGAAACCACATTTTGAATAAATCATCTGTTAATGAAAAAGAATGGCTAAAGAATAGAAGTAATGTTTGTCGATTACCAATCCCAATACAACAATCAATAAGACAACTCATTAACCGCTTAGATCATTAATAATTCATATATTGATGATATTGAAAAACATCAGAAAAAGTAAATGAATGTTATACCACTAAAAAAACAAAAGCCCTGAGTGATTGCATACTCAGGGCTTTGCTATGTTGGCCTACTAGGGCTCTAGGATACACTTCTCGCCCGTAAAAAACATTTATTTTCAAAAAATAAAAAAAAGGAACAACCTAAAATTAGTTGTTCCTTTTATGTTGGTCTACTAGGGCTCGAACCTAGACTCTTCTGGACCAAAACCAGACGTGTTGCCAGTTACACCATAGACCAATGCGTCATTGCGGGTGCAAATTTAAAACTTTCTTTTTGCTCTGCAAATATTTTTTTAAAAAATATCTTTCTAAAGACTAATTTATACCAAAAAACATTCATTATTGCGATCCAAAATATAAACTTCTGTTAAGCGTTTCCTAAAAAAACAAGGTGAAAGTATTTTTTATTACTAAATTCGCCACACGTTATATAACCGAATACATTTATATGAGCACATTCAACTTTACCAAGTGGAATAAAATATTGGGATGGACCGTTTTTGCAATTGCCCTTTGTGTTTACTCGATGACCGTTGAGCCTACAGCAAGTTTTTGGGATGCAGGTGAATACATAGCAACATCTTCAAAATTACAAGTTGGCCACCCCCCGGGAGCTCCCCTATTTCAAATGATAGGGGCATTCGCCTCAATTTTTGCTTCAGACCCCACTCAAATAGCACTTATGGTTAATATGACCTCTGCGTTTGCAAGTGCTTTTGCTATATTATTTATGTTTTGGTCGATTACGATCCTGGTAAAAAAACTTATAGTAAAGGACGAAGAGTTTACTCAGAGTAAAGCCATGGCCGTTCTCGGTAGTGGGCTAGTTGGATCGTTGGCTTTTACATTCACCGATAGTTTTTGGTTTAATGCTGTCGAAGCAGAAGTATATGCCATGGCCATTTGCATTTTATCGGTACTTTTTTATTTAGGCCTGCTTTGGGAACGAGATATGCACAAGCCACGAGGAAACAAATGGCTTATTTTGATTTCGTTTATCGTTGGACTATCGTTTGGAGTTCACTTTATGGGATTATTGTCAATTCCGGCTATTGGACTGTTGTATTATTTTAAGAATTACAAAGAAATTACTGTAAAAAACTTTATTATCGCCAATGTGGTCGTAGTAGCTATATTGTTGTTTATTTTTAAACTTCTTTTACCATCAACACTTAAATTTTTTGGTGCAGCCGAAGTATTTTTTGTAAACTCAATTGGGCTTCCGTTCAATTCTGGAACTATAATTGCTGCACTAATTATCATTGCAGCTTTCTATTCTCTAATTCGATACACTCGCAAAAAAGATTATGTGCAATTAAACACATTATTATTATGTATAGTCTTTATTTTGGTTGGATTTTCAAGCTGGGTAATGTTGCCCATTAGAGCTAATGCAGGTACTGTAATTAACGAAAACAACCCCAATAACGCAAGAGAGTTATTGGCATATTATAATCTTGAACAGTATCCTGAAACCCATCTTTTTTACGGACCTCAATTTACCGAAATCTATGCTGGTCTAGATCAGGACAACCCCTATGAGGATGATAAGCCCAAATATGAGAAAGATCTTAAAACCGGGAAATATGTTATTGTGAATGATTGGAAAAATGCAAAACAAAATCTGGATGATGCTCATAAAGCTATTTTACCAAGAATGTGGAGCACCGAACATATTGCCAACTATATGGAGTTTACCGGACCAATAAAATTTACCATAAAGCCAGAATATCAAGGTGAAGAAGAATTACTTAATGCCGTAACACAGTTTAGAAGAGACTATGCAAGTGGTAAACTAGATAATGACGACTATAATAAGTTTTTACAATCCTTTGGTAATTATATCAACGTCGAAAAACCTTCATTTTTGGACAATATCTATTACATGTTCGATTATCAAATGGGTTATATGTATTGGCGTTACTTTATGTGGAATTTTGTTGGGAGACAAGATGACAATCAAGGTAACCTTACTGATCTAGAAGGCAACTGGTTAAGCGGTATTAAATTTATTGACGAAATGCGGTTAGGGTCTCAAGATAACCTTCCAAGTGATGCCTTAAAAAACAAAGCGCGCAACACTTATTATTTTCTACCTCTTTTATTAGGTCTTATTGGATTTGTATTCATGCTTCAACGAGATAAGAAGAATTTCTGGGTATTATTTATCTTTTTCCTTTTTACGGGATTAGCCCTAAAAGTGTATCTTAATGAAAGACCCTTTGAACCTCGAGAACGTGATTATGCCCTAGTTGGATCTTTTTATGTTTTTGCTATGTGGATTGGTTTTGGGGTATATGCCTTATTCGATTTATTAAAAGGATACTTAAAACCAAAACTATTAGCTCCCATAGTTACAGCAGTTTGTTTATTGGCTGTTCCTGTGCTATTGGCAGCACAAAATTGGGACGACCATGATCGTTCTGATCGTTATACTGCCCAAGCAATGGCAAAAATGTATTTACAATCCTGCCAGAAAGATGCCATTCTTTTTACCATAGGAGATAATGATACTTTTGCTCTTTGGTATGCACAAGAAATTGAAGGCTATAGAACAGATGTACGTACCGTAAACACAAGTCTGTTCGCCACAGATTGGTATATTGACCAAATGAAAGCAGCAGCTTATGAAGGTAAACCTATACCTTCACAGTTAACGCATGATTTCTATAAATGGGGAAATAATGATGCTATTTACTATAAACCAGTAACCAATGATACCATGCTCATTAAAAACTGGATGAGATGGATAGAAACAGACGACCCAAGAACCAAAGGAGATTTACAAAGTGGTAAAAAAGTAAACACTTTCCCTACCAAACATATACGAATACCAGTAAACAAAGAAGCTGTACTTAAAAATGGTATTGTATCTCAAGAAGATGCCGATCTTATAGTACCCTATATCGATATTCATCTTAAGGGTGATTTATTGTTTAAAAACCGACTTTTGATGCTAGATATTATTGCCAATAACAATTGGGAAAGACCAATATATTTTACTGGCGGAAGTTACGGTGATGATGATTTCTTATGGATGAAGGATTATTTACAACTTGATGGTGTCACTTATAAACTAGTACCTATTCGAACCAAAATGAATCCTAGAAACCCTTACGAAATGGGTAGGATCGATACCGATTTGATGTATAAAAATGTTACTAGTTGGGATTGGGGTAACAGCAATAGTCCTAATATCTATCATGACCCAGAGACTAGAAAAAATGCAATTACCTATCGAAGCAACCTTGCCCGATTGGTTGAAGCATTAATCGCAGAAGGCAAAAAAGACAGAGCCAAAGAGATAATCGATCTTGCTATGGACAAAATGCCTATAGAGTATTATGAATATTATACCTTACTAGAACCCTATGTTACAGGATACTATGAGGTTGGCGAAAAACAAAAAGCACGTGATCTTTGGAACAAAATTGCCAAAAAGTATCAGGAAAAACTTACATATTTTGGTAGCCTCGAACTTAAGGAACAATATCGCTATGCCGAAGAGATAGTAACCAATGTAGAACGCTACCGCAGTGTAGTAGACCTATTGTTAATCAATCAAGATCGTGAACTCATCGAAGAAAAAGCAGATGAATTTAATAGGTATATAGGCTTGTTTACACGATTGTATTCTGCCGATGAAGGATATAATGAAGAAGAAATTCGAAAACAGGAAGAAGAACTAATCAGAGAACTTCAAAACGAAGTCGATGCTAAACAAGATACATTAAAAGGAATTTCACAGGAAGATAGTATATCACAATAATAACAAAGTGAGTCTAATTAGGCTCACTTTTTTTATTTTTGCTTGTGGCTAAATTTATTCCGTATAAAACTCCAAAAATCTTAAAACAGTTTTTCAACACATATCTTTGGGATATTGATGTTGAGAATCAGAAAAGAATATATCTAACCTTTGATGATGGCCCTATACCAGAGGTAACCGAATTTGTCTTAAAAGAACTTGCACAATACAATGCCAAGGCAACATTTTTTTGCATAGGTGATAATATCCAAAAACATCCAAATATCTTTAAAAAAATAGTATTGCATGGACATTCTATTGGAAATCACACAATGCATCATCTTAAGGCTTGGAAATGTGATGAAGATACTTATTTAGAAAATGTACACAAGTGTGATTCAATAATAAGGCAACACCACATAAATAACTGCGCAACCAAGCTCTTCAGACCACCTTATGGTCAAATTAGTCTGTCAAAGTTCAAACTTCTGGAAAAACAGGGGTACAAAATTGTACTTTGGGATATTTTATCTAAAGATTGGGATAAAAAAATTAGCGAAGAAGATTGTTTACAAAATGTAATACAACACACCGAAAAAGGAAGTATTATAGTTTTTCATGACAGCATTAAAGCATCAAAAAAACTGTCATATTGTTTACCAAAGGTTCTGGACTATTTTACCAAAAAGGGGTTTATTTTTGATAAGATTGAAATCTAAAGGTATTCCTTCATGAGCCCAATCAAGGTATTGGCATCTTGCTCTCCACTTTGCCTCCATACCATTTCACCCTCTTTATAGATCATCAAAGTAGGCAGACCTTTAATTCTTAAGGCTGTCGCCAGCTCTTCATTTTTATCTACATCGATCTTTATTACCTTTCCTTTATCGCCTATGGCGGCTGCCACATCCTTTAAAACTGGATGCATAGCAACAGAAGGTTCATTCCATTCGGTATAAAAATCCAACAAAACGGGAACATTAATACCTATTATATCTCCAAACTTTGACATTGTTCAAAAACTTTTATGTTTTAGGCTTTTTGATAATATATAAGCCTCTAAACCTTTGTAAATATAACACTTTCTGTGAACTAAGTTGGTTTTTCACCTTTTCTCAATTCTATAACCGTAATCTCTGGCCATATTCCTACTCTTCCGGGAAATGCATGAAAGCCAAATCCTCGATTTACATTAAGATAACGTCCCATTTCAGAATACATCCCTGCCCACTGTTTATACACATACTGCACCGGGCTCCATCTCATAAATCCTGGTATCTCAATACCGAACTGAAAACCATGAGTGTGCCCGCTTAGTGTGAGATGAAAATGATCATCATGTTTTTTAACCTCATGTTCCCAATGTGACGGATCGTGACTCAACAAAATTTTAAAATCTTCCTTGTTCACACCCTTCGTCGCTTTTGTCAAATCGCCAGCTTTCTTAAAATTATGTCCCCAGTTCTCGACTCCAATTACAGCAATCCTCTCTCCTTCCTTTTCTATATATCTATTATCATTAAGTAACAGATTAAAATCAATTTTATTATGAATGTCCTTTATTGCCTGAAAATTGGCTTCTTTGGCTTCCTGGCTTTCCCAAGTTACATATTCTCCATAATCATGATTTCCTAACACCGAATATTTTCCATATTGTGGTGTTTTAATTCGCTTAAAGGTATCAATCCAATCATCCATTTCTTTGGCCATGGTGTTTACGATATCCCCTGTAAAAAGTAAAAGATCGGTATTCTGCTCATTAATAAGATCTACGGCATACTCTATTTTTGCAGGATCATCAAAACTACCAGAATGAATATCAGAAATTTGTGTTACCCGAAAACCGTCAAACGCGCTGGGAAGATCATTAAAATGCAACACATGATGAATGACTTTGAAATTATACTTCCCTCTAAATATCCCATGCAATAATCCAGCAAACGGTATAGCAGCAACACCTAAAGCTATTTGGCTAATAAATTTTCTTCGATCCGGCAAATACTGGGTTGCAGTTCCTTCAAAAAAAGTATTGGTCAAATATGTATATCCCGCAACGCATACTCTTATAATATCTTCTCCAAACATAAATAAAACAAGAATCAACTTTGGAACCAAGGTAAGCAAGAGCATTCCACTTGCTCTCAAAGTATATTTTGTAGGACCAACACTTCGGTCATAATTTGAAAAGGTATAAATTACATATCCTAGAATCGATATTGAAACAAGTAAATATACAATATGAATAATTTGATTTTTGGAAATTGTTTTTACAGCTTGAAAAGCATAAAGCTCAAGCAATAAGTATAAAACTATTGGTATTAACCAGCGCATAATTCTTTCTAATTCGTTAACATAACAAAACTATCTCTCCTTTTTAATTTGTCGTTATTTTTAAGTAAAAATTAACGATATAATAATTTAAAGTATAAAAAGGGTTAAAAATGGCACCTTATAAAATCATAAATCTTATTGATTTTTTTTAGAAGTATGATTTTTATTTGTAACTTCGGACAATATTTAATAGTGATTTTAAGTTTCTTTAATAAAGACAGTTCATATAGATAAACAATTACAATCATATTTATAGCAGTTGATACATTGTTATCAATTTTATTTTGGGGCGAAATGCCGTCAGTTCTTGGCGGCATTTCTTTTTTGCATTAATTAATAAGTTTTCATATTTAATTCAGTAATCTTCTTTTTATATTGCATCTCTAAAATTTTACTCATATCATGTCACAAAAACGTCTTTTTCTTCTGGATGCATTCGCCTTAATTTTTCGAGGATATTACGCGCTTATCAAAAATCCCCGAATCAACTCTAAAGGCCAGGACACCTCTGCTATTATGGGGTTTGTAAATTCTCTTTTTGATGTGATAAAAAGAGAAAAACCAGATCATCTTGCGGTAGCATTTGACAAAGAAGGAAGTAAAGATCGTTTAGAAATATTCCCAGAGTATAAGGCCAATAGAGACGAAACTCCTGAAGCCATAAAAATTGCTGTCCCTATAATTCAAGAAATCCTGAAAGCCATGCACATTCCCATAATAGAACAAGCAGGTGTCGAGGCCGACGATTTAATAGGCACCATTGCAAAACAGGCAGAAAAAGAAGGCTATCAAACCTATATGGTTACTCCAGATAAAGATTATGCGCAATTAGTTTCAGAAAACATATTTATGTATCGTCCTGCTCGAATGGGTAATGGTATCGAAATTTGGGGAATCCCAGAAGTGCAAAAAAGGTTTGAAGTACAAAAACCAGAACAAGTTATTGATTATTTGGGTATGATGGGAGATGCAGTAGATAACATCCCCGGTTTGCCTGGTGTGGGGGATAAAACAGCCAAAAAGTTTATTGCTGCATATGGTTCTATGGAAGGACTTTTGGCAAATACCAATGAGTTAAAAGGTAAAATGAAAGAAAAAGTTGAGGCAAATGCCGAGTTAGGGCTTCTTTCAAAAAAACTGGCTACTATAATTACCGATTGCGATGTTACGTTTGATGCCAAGGACTATGAGCTTTCTGAACCAGATGCCAAAAAAGTACAAGAGATATTCGAAGAATTGGAGTTTAGAAGGCTAAAAGATCAATTTATAAAAATTTTCTCTGGAGAAGAAACTACAGTTTCAACAGAAAACAATACCAAGCCAAAAAAGAAAGCTACTCAGGCTGGTGCCGGGCAATTCTCGTTATTTGGCGATGCCGAAGACACCTCGGGAGAATCAACCTCCTACTCTAACAGAAAGACCATTTCAAACACCGAACATTTTTATCAAAGCATCACTCCCGGAATGGCCATGAAGCTATTTCTACAAAACCTTTTGAAACAGGAAAATGTATGTTTTGATACTGAAACCACAGGACTAGATCCACTTACTGCAGAATTGGTAGGTATTGCTTTTTCTTGGGAAGCAACCAAAGGATTTTATATCCCATTTCCCGAAGATAAATCTGAAGCACAAGAGTTAATCGAACAAGTACGCCCATTTTTTGAAGCAGAGCATATTTCTAAAATCGGACAGAACTTAAAATACGACATCAAAGTATTAGCAAAATACGATGTTGAAGTAAAAGGAGCATTGTTTGATACCATGTTGGCCCATTATCTTATCAATCCCGATATGCGACACAATATGGATGTGCTTTCTGAAACCTACCTTAATTATACACCCGTTTCGATTACAGAACTTATTGGTAAAAAAGGAAAAAATCAGTTATCCTTCAGGCAAGTACCTTTGGATCAACAAACAGAATATGCTGTTGAAGACGCTGATATTACTTTTCAGTTAAAAGAACATTTTGCACCCGAGCTTAAAGAAGCCAAAACAGTTTCTTTGTTTGAAGATATTGAAATCCCTCTTTTACGTGTACTGGCCGACATGGAAATTGAAGGGATTAATCTAGACAAAGAGTTTTTAGAGACACTTTCAAAAGAACTTGATGAAGATATTAAGACCTTAGAAAGCAAAATTTATACGGCTGCCGGAGAAGAATTTAATATCGCTTCTCCAAAACAACTAGGAGTTATCCTTTTTGAAAAAATGAAACTGGTAGATAAACCAAAGAAAACCAAAACAGGGCAATATTCTACCGCAGAAGATGTCTTATCCTATCTTGCAAAAGACCATGAAATTATCAGAAATATTCTAGAATTTCGAGGTTTATCAAAACTAAAAAGCACCTATGTAGATGCTTTACCAAATCAGGTTAATGAAAGTACCGGAAGAGTACATACCGATTATATGCAAACGGTTGCTGCAACAGGAAGATTAAGTTCAAACAACCCTAACTTGCAAAACATCCCAATTAGAACAGAAAGAGGACGACAAGTAAGAAAAGCCTTTGTACCAAGAAATGAAGAGTATACTTTATTGGCTGCAGATTATTCGCAGATTGAATTACGCATTATTGCCGCCCTGAGCCAAGAAGAAACTATGATCGAGGCGTTTAAAAATGGTGAAGACATTCATGCTTCTACAGCTGCAAAAGTTTTTGATGTGCCAATCGCTGAAGTAAGTCGAGAACAACGTAGTAATGCCAAAACGGTAAACTTTGGTATTATTTATGGCGTTTCGGCATTTGGATTAAGTAATCAAACCAGCCTTTCGCGTAGTGAAGCCAAGGAACTGATCGATACCTACTACAAAACCTATCCAAAATTGCGTAATTATATGAGTGAGCAAGTAGACTTTGCTCGAGAAAACGGTTATGTACAAACGGTATTAGGAAGACGTCGATACTTAAAAGATATCAATTCTGCCAATGCTGTGGTGCGCGGTGCTGCCGAACGTAATGCTGTAAATGCGCCAATCCAGGGAAGTGCTGCAGATATTATTAAGATTGCAATGATTAATATTCATAAAAAGCTAAAAGAAGGGAATTACAAGACCAAAATGCTTTTACAAGTACATGATGAATTGGTGTTTGATGTCTTCAAGCCAGAACTCGAAGACATCAAAACACTCATCAAGACTGAAATGGAAAATGCTTATGAGCTTACAGTACCTTTGGATGTGGATCTTGGACTAGGCGATAATTGGTTGGAAGCACATTAAGATTCTATCATTTCATAATGTCTTTTAACTCTACAGCTTCCCAACCTGGATTGTAGGCAATTAAATTTTCGAAAACAGCAATGTGACTTGCTCCCATTAGCACCATTATTCGTTCGTCATCAGAATCAGTATATTTTTGCATGATACCATACGAATAGATATTGCGTTTTACCCATTCTGAGCCTAAAAATGCTCCTACATGATCCTCAACACCCCCAGCTTGGGTAGCTTTGTTTAAATACCATCCTAAATCAAATTTTCTTCGCTCTTTATCATTTAAATAGTATAGAATATCCTTAAGCGGCGTTTTATTGTAAACAAGTTCGTTATATTCTTTTTCAAAATTTTTAATATCATTTTCGAATTCTGAAATTAAATTCTCCTGCTTCGATACTTTCATTATTTTCATTAAACTATCATACGGAAAAGAAGTTTCTCTATAATCTATACCGTACACTTTGTTATGATCTAGTTTTTTGGCCACCTTAAACCCAAGCTGAACAATCTCATTTCTGCTTTTCTTGCCCCAGTCTGATGTTTTATATAAATTATAAATAGAATCAAGTTTGGGTTGATATGCTATAGTTCTTTCAACAAAAACTTTGGTCGGGTTAAATTCAACAATTTTAGCAATGATTTCGGTAAGTTCACTTTGATATTGATTAGACAATATATCGATTTCATCTGCTTGAGCTACATCAAGATCTGCTTTTTGATAATTATCCCAATGTGATGTCCCTATTAATAAGACCTGCACTTTTCCCGATTTTTTATTCTCTTGGTTAATTTGATTTTCGGCCTCATTTGTAGATTGCGCATTACAAGATGTAATTATGATAACTAGAATTAATAATAATTTTCTCATTGTATATATTTTTATGTTTTATGGAGTTCAAATATATTTAGCATCGCAACCTTAAATTTTCCTTTTATAGCAAACGGCATAATTATCAAATGAACTAGCGATTGTACCGTATAATATTTTTTGTTGTACCAAAAAGGGTATTGATCCATAGAAAAATGGTGTTTGTCCTAATCATCACAATCAATACTTAAAAAAAATAACTTTGCAGTATGTATCTTAAAAAAGAGTGGAAATATCATTTAATTCTTGCCTTAATTCTGATAGGTTTGGATTTTTTTAAAATATTGAATAGCGATGAATTCAAGTTGCTTAAAAATCTTGATGCTATGTATTTATGCCTCAAATCCACATTTTTTATCTCAAGTATTGCCGTATATTTTATTAATTTCAAAATCGTTTGCCCTAGATTTCTTAAAAAAAGCTATCTATCATGGTTTATTATCTCTTCACTAGGCTTGGTTCTAATTTTTGCAGCTATTCGATATACGCTTGAAGAAGTGATTGTTTTTGAAATCACAGGCCAGCATAATTATTTTGAAGAGACGAGAAGGTTTTGGTATTACGTTATTGACAATTCTTATTTTGCTTTACCTCCTATTTTATACAGCACTATGGTGTATCTGGTTTTAAAACTTATCGAAGATAAAGACCTAAACAAAGCAGAACTTGATTTACTCAAATCACAAATAAGTCCTCATTTTTTATTTAATACATTGAATGCTTTTTATGTTGAACTTATAGATGACAAACCTAAAGTTGCAAAGGATGTACATAAGCTATCAGAGCTATTACGATATGTAACTTATGACTCGAAACAAGATTTTGTTCCCTTACAAAGGGAAATAGATTTCTTGAACGATTATATGCATTTTTTCAATAAACGATTTGAAGAAGAACTATCCCTCGATTTTTCGATAGACGGAAGCATTCAAAATCAACAAATACCCTCTCTTGTATTAATTCATTTTGTAGAAAATCTATTTAAACATGGTGTAGTAAATGACAAGAAAAATCCGGCTAAAATAAATATTACCATAACTAATGATAAACTGGAATTAGAAACTAGCAATGCAATTTTGTCATCTGAAAAATATATGGACTCGGGTATCGGAACACAAAATGTAAAAAGAAGATTAACTGCAATTTTTAATACAAACTATGATTTAAACTATAGCACCAAAGGAAATAACTTTTATACTTATCTAAAAATTCCAATATGAGCAAACGTATTAGATGTGTTATTGTAGACGATGAACCCCCTGCAATACGCCTTTTAAAAAAATATATTGAAAAAGTATCATTTCTGGAATTGGCAGCAACCACTACAAACCCCTTGGAAGCGCTACAAATTTTGGAGAAAGAAAATATTGATTTGGTCTTTTTGGATATTCAAATGCCCAATTTAACAGGAATTCAGCTTTCTAAAATAATTAGAGAACGTATCAAAATAATCTTTACGACAGCATACCCGCAATTTGCTATAGAAAGCTATGATCTTAATGCTACGGATTATTTACTCAAACCTTTTGAATTTGAAAGGTTCTATAAGGCTGTAAAAAAAGTTGAGACCACAAAAAATGATATTGAAAAACAACATATTAGCAATGATTTTGTTTTCGTTAAAACAGATGGTAAAAACAACTTCGAGAAAGTAAAAATTGGTGATATATTATACATTGAAGGTTTAAAGAATTATGTTGCTTTACACTTAAAAAGCAATCAGATAATAACATACAATACCTTAAAAAGTATTAAAGAAAATTTACCCGTTACAGATTTTGTACAAATCCATAAATCATTCATTATTTCAATACATCATATTGAAAAAACAACCTCAACAACAATACAGATTAATAATAAAGAACTACCCGTTGGAGATACCTATAGAGCAGATTTATTTAAACTACTCAATGATTATAGGCTTTAGTTTTTTTCTTAATATTTTGTTAATTGCCTCATTTTGATTATTTTCGCTCGCCTACCTAAATCTAACCCGGTTTAACTATGAAAAGACTATTATGCTTATTAATAGCATTACCTGCTATTGCATTTTCTCAAAATTTAATACAAAACGGAAGTCTCGAATCATGGGACGATATGCTTCTCACTCCACTAAATTGGACCGTTGAAGGAAGCATTACCGAAGACAACACAGAATTTACTGATGGTACTTCTAGTGCTTTACTAGTAAATGGTACCACAACCCCAAAATTAATTGCCACCAACTACACCCTGGAAGTTGGAAAAACATATCAGTTAAGTTTTGACTACAAAGTAAAAACAGCAAATCCTTCTTTCGGGCAACAAGTAATTGGATATGCCTTCGGGGGTGCAGATTTTACTCCCAACACCAATGGCAATAGGATTCCGCAAAACTTTGACTGGGATACAGTAACAGCAGAACTCACCCCTACCCAAACCGAAAGCTGGTATCTCGAAATAAGTCTTTTTTCTTTTATAGGTGACGCTTTTGAAGTGTATATAGACAATATCCAGGTAGTAGAAACAGGAACTACAGCACAAAGAGATGCCTTGGTAGCTCTTTACAATGCAACCAACGGTGATGGTTGGACAAATTCCTGGGATATTAATGGAGATATGAGCACCTGGAATGGAGTTACTCTGGACGCTTTAGGGGAATTACAATCCCTAGATCTATTCAATAATAATCTAACAGGAGTAATCCCTCCCGAAATTGGAAATCTCACAGCCCTAGAAAGCCTTGATCTATCTCGAAATAATTTATATGCTGGGGTTCCTACAGAAGTTGCAAACTTAACCTTATTAAAAACCCTAAAGTTAAATCAAAACCAGCTAGACCAAGAAATATTTACAAAAATAATTTCACTTACCGCTCTGGAAGTACTGGATATAGATACAAACTTTTTTACTGGAAACATCCCTTCGGCTATTGGAAATTTGACAAATCTCACGCATCTTACTTTCAATGGTAATAATTTTTCGGGAAGCATCCCTATTGAAATAGGTAATTTGACCAATTTAGGCATCCTTAATGCAAGTTACAGCAACCTAAATGGTACGATCCCAAGCCAAATAGGTAATCTCACGAATTTAACTAATCTTCAGCTTCAAGGAAATCAATTGAACGGAACAATCCCCACCGAAGTTGGAAATTTGAATGCTCTAGAAATATTGTTTTTAGACAATAACCAATTATCAGGCACTGTTCCAGCAGGTATTAAAAACATATCAAGCTTAAAATTCTTCTCAATCTTCAACAATAACTTCGTATTCGAAGATTTTGAAAATGACTTCACCGCACTAAGTGGTTTAGATGGTTTTAGCTACTCTCCACAAGCAAATGTGGACATTACCGAAGCTATAGAAGCAACTGTAGGAGGTGACTTGACATTATCGGTTACCGGGACTCAAAGCCCTAATAACGCATACCAATGGTACAAAGATGGACAATTTCTTAGTAGTGCAACAAGTGCATCCCTAGTATTATCAAATATTAGCAATTCAGACTTTGGAGCCTACCATTGTGAAGTTACCAATACAAATGTCTCTGGCCTAACATTGCAAAAAAATACAGTAACGGTAATCAACCCAATCCCGCAAACAGAAAAAGACGCTTTAATAGCTTTATATAATGCTACCAGTGGAGTAAACTGGACAAACACCTGGGATATAAATGGTAATGCTGGTTCTTGGTACGGGGTTACTTTTAACTCTTCTGGTAATGTATCAAGGATAGACTTAAGAAGCAATAATCTTATAGGCACACTACCGCCAGAAATAGGAAACCTGCCTTTTCTTGAGTATCTAAATCTAAATAATAATGGACTTACGGGCTCATTGCCTCTTGAGATTGGTAACCTAAGTAATCTTGAAGAATTAAACCTTGGCACAAATCAAATTAGCGGTAGCATCCCACCAGAAATAGGAAACTTACCAAGTCTAATAGTGCTTAATTTTTATTTGAATCAATTCTCGGGAGAAATCCCTGCAGAGATGGGTAATCTTTTCAGTTTGCAAGATCTCAATTTAAGTTCTAATCAATTAACTGGTGGGATTCCAGTCGAATTTGAAAATTTAACTAACCTAATTCAAATGGAGTTAAATCAAAATCAATTATCAGGTACAATTGATCCTCTTATGGGGTTAACCAACCTAAAGTTCTTAGATCTAAGAATTAACAATTTCACTGGAGAAATCCCTGTAACGATAGGTAACCTATCGCAATTAATTACCATAGAACTATTCGGTAATCAATTTTCTGGCAACCTTCCTGCCGAGTTATTTACCCTATTCAATTTAGAATTTCTAGGACTTTCCAATAATTCTTTTTCTGGTGAGATCCCTACTGGACTTTCCAATCTTAGCAGTATACAATCATTTAATATTAGCTACAACCAATTATCTGGAACCATTCCATCCGAAATTGGCAGCTTGTCTCAATTGAATTCACTATCTATAAATAATAATAATTTCGACGGACCACTTCCATCGGATATTAAAAACTTACCGAACCTCAATAGTTTGTTTATACAAAATAATAATTTCGTATTTGAGGATTTCGAAAATGATTTTACCAGCTACAACACTTTAGCCTCTTTTGTTTATTCTCCACAGGCTACTATTGATACTCAAGAAACGATAGAAACCACTTTAGGAGAGAATGTAACTCTTACTGTAAACGCAACTCAAAGTCTAAACAACACCTACCAATGGAGAAAAGATGGTATTGAACTTTTAGGAGAAACAGGTGCATCACTAGTTTTGCCAAACATTTCAAATACCGACCTAGGGTTATATGATTGTATTATTACCAATCCTAATGTTCCTGGTCTTACTTTGTATAAAAACACTATAAATATTATTAATCCAATCCCGCAAGCAGAAAAGGATGCTTTAATCGCCTTTTACAATGCTACCGGCGGGCCTAATTGGACAAACACCTGGGATCTAAATAGCAGTGCCAGTTCATGGTATGGGATTACTTATAATACAGATGGTCGTGTTAGCGCAATAGATCTGCGGGACAATAATTTAACTGGATCACTACCACGAGAAATAGGAGATTTTTCTGAGTTAGAAACATTATTTCTTCTGGTTAATCAGCTTGAGGGTCCAATTCCTCAAGAAATTGGAAACCTAACCAAGCTAAAAAGATTATCTTTTAGTTCTAATCAGCTAACAGGAGAAATCCCTATTGAAGTAGGGAGAATGACGAGTTTAGAAAGGTTTTTTGTTAATGACAATCAATTATCGGGTATAATTCTAACCGAATTTGGGAATCTTACCAATTTAGAAGCTTTGTCCTTAACAGGTAATCAATTTTTTGGTAACATTCCTGTAGAAATTGGGAACCTTACTAACCTTACGTTTTTAAATTTATCCAAAAACCAGTTAGTAGGAGAAATCCCCGCTGAAATAGGAAACCTGAATCTCCTGGATCAATTGTACCTATACGACAATCAATTAGAAGGATCGATACCTGTAGAAATTGCTAATCTAACGAATTTAAGAAGCCTTTATCTTAATCAAAACCAATTATATGGTCCTATTCCAACCGGAATTAAAGATATTGCATCGTTGCAAGTATTCTTTATTTCTGACAATAAGTTTGTCTTCGAAGATTTCGAAAATGATTTCACTTCTTATAGTGTTTTAAACTCATTTAATTATGCCCCTCAGGCCAATGTAGATGAACAAGTATCTATTGATCTTGTCGAAGGAGGAGATGTAACATTTACAATCCTGGGAACCCAAAGTCCTAATAACAGTTATCAATGGAGGAAAAACGGTGAAGATCTATTTGGAGAAACCAATGCAACTTTATCGCTTACCAATACTTCTACTAATGATTTAGGGACTTACGATTGTCTTATTACCAATAGTAATGTACCCGGACTTACCATAGAAAAAAATGAAGTTGAAATCACGACAAGTGCTCTAAGAGTACAAAAAGAGGCATTAATAGCTTTATACAATGCTACCGATGGGCCTAACTGGACAGACAGTTGGGATATAGATCAAGATATGAGTACGTGGTTTGGAGTTACTCTTGATGCTTCAAAAAATGTTACGAACCTATCTTTGGTAGGTAATAAGCTGAACGGAATTTTACCTTCACAACTGGGTGATCTAAGTTTTCTGAATGAACTCTCTCTTTCTTCCAATCAATTATCAGGAGAAGTGCCTGTTGAGATTGGTAACCTGACCAATTTGGTTGTTTTAGATGCATTTAACAATCAGTTATCCGGAAGTATCCCTGTCGAAATCGGAAATCTTACTCAATTACAAAACGTTGATTTGGGAGAGAACCAATTCATGGGAGATATTCCTAATAGTATTGGCAACCTGATTCAATTACAATCGTTTTATGTCGATGGAAATAATTTATCAGGAAACTTACCTGTAGAAATTGGAAATTTAACACAACTACAGGTCCTATACTTATCTGGAAATTCTCTTACAGGTAGTATCCCTAGAGAAATAGGTAACTTATCGCAGCTGCAAGTATTTAAAGCAGATGATAATGACTTTACAGGTGAAATTCCGGTAGAGATTGGCAATATGACTTCACTTTCCAATTTGGAGTTATCTTTCAATCAACTTTCAGGAACAATACCTTCGGTATTAGGAAGTTTAACAAATCTGTATCTTTTAGAAATCAATGGTAACCAACTTGAAGGTGATATACCGATTGAATTAGGAAACCTTACAAACTTGCAAACTTTAGTATTGTATCAAAATCAATTATCGGGTAACATTCCGGTAGAACTAGGAAACTTAACGGAGTTAAGAACACTTAGCCTGGCAAATAACGAATTAGCTGGTGCTGTTCCTTCTCAATTGGGTAACTTAACAAAGTTAGAAGGACTTATCCTCCATGGTAATGCATTATCAGGACAAATTCCTTCGGTAATAAAAGACATTACCACACTTTCTGCCATATCTATAGAGAATAATCAATTTGTTTTTGATGATTTTGAAAGTGATTTTGCAGAATTAATTGCAAAAGGTCTTTCCTATGAACCTCAAGGATTACTTGATACCATCGAAACACTTACTGTAGTTGAAGAAGAAAACATTACTCTATCTGTAAATGCAACTTCTAGTCCAAATAACAGTTATCAATGGCAAAAGAATGGAATCGATATTTTTGGTGCGAACTCCAAAGATTTCACCATTACAGGAGCAACTTTTGATGACGCGGCACACTATTCTTGTATAGTTACAAATTCTGTTATCCCAAATTTAACTTTAATACGCAATACAATAACTCTAGAGGTTACTATTCGTGATGCCGATAGTGACGGCGTTGCAGATGATATAGATCAATGTTCTAACACTCCAACAGGTGAAAGTGTAGATGCAAACGGATGTTCACCTAGCCAGTTGGATGATGATAATGACGGTATTACCAATGATTTGGATCAATGCCCAAATACTCCTGGAGGAGACGTCGTAGATACCAATGGTTGTTCACAAAATGAGTTAGATGATGATAATGACGGTATTGTTAATAGCCTTGATCAATGCTCAAATACTCCTTCTGGAGATATTGTAGATAGTAATGGTTGCTCTGCAACTCAATTGGTGGATATTGTTCCGGGTGACATTGAAATAGAAGTAATCAGCACCTCATGTAACAATAAAGCGAATGGAGAAATTAAGGTTTCATTCAAGAAAGATTATACTTACAAAGTCGAAGTAGTAGACGATAATCAAAATCCAATTAATTTTGATAATGTTAATGCTTCTCAAGAACTTATTATTCCCGGACTGAATATTGGAGTTTATTCGGTATGTGTAAGCATCCCTAATGAACCTCTTTTTGAGTCACAATGTTTTGAAGCCATTGTAGAAGCACCAGGCGATCTTAAAGTTGCAGAGAACAAAATAGGCAAGAAAACAGCCACGTATACAGTATCTGGAAGCAAATACTACAGTGTAAAAGTGAATTCTGAAAGTTATGAGTTTAATTTTGAAGACACTTCAGAAAGACAAATTAGTTTTGAGTTACAAAATGGATCAAATAATGTTGAAATAAAAACCGATAAAATTTGTCAAGGAAAGTTCAGTAAAATAATCACAACCGGAAAACTATTATTTTACCCGATTCCTGCAACAGATGAGTTGACTATTTCTGGATTAGACGAAACAGAAACCACTATTTCTGTCTCGAATCTTACTGGTTCAGTTGTTTTTTCTAAAACGATTACTAACAAAGATCAATATTCAATACCGATGCATAATGTTGCTGCTGGAATGTATATGATAACAATCATTAACTCAACCCAAACTATCAATACTAAAATATTCAAGAAATGAGAATTTTAAAATATATCCTTATAGCCCTAGTTGTCGTTCTTCAATCCTGTGGAGGAAGTGATGATGGCCCCGGACAAGAACTTGCACCAACAGAATTGGGAGCATTCGACTTAACTTTTCCAGATAATAACGAGATATGCTCTGAAGGTGTTGACATTTCTAATACTACAGTCGAAATTCCATTTCGATGGACAGCTTCAGAAAATGCAACTTCGTATACAATAGAAGTCACCGATACAGAAACTGGTAAAAAATATGAAGCTACTACCAGATCAACCTCTGGAGCGGTTATCCTTCCGAAAGGAACACCTTTTACCTGGAAAGTAACTGCTACAGCAAGTGATAAAACCAAAGACAGTAATGCCGAAAGGAATTTTTACTCTGAAGGAATTTCAACTTCAAATCACATTCCTTTTCCTGCTTTAATTACGCTTCAAGATAATAAAGACGGAACCATTAATATCTTGTGGGAAGGTTCTGATTTGGATAACGATATTGATATTTATGAAGTTTACATTCAAAATAATCAAACAGGAGAGGATCCAAAATTAATAAGCACTACCAAAGAAGACAATATTTCTAACGTAGTGATCGACTATGGCACCGAATATTCGCTTGAAGTAATCACCAAGGATTTAAATGGGAATAGCTCTAGCAGTAAAAAAACTTTTAAGTTCAGAAGTTAGGGTAAATGCATTAGAACAAAAAATGCCTTGTTATAGACAAGGCTTTTTTTATTTACAAATTCTTTTCCAGGATCATATCTTTATAAAAGTCATAGTAATTCAAAAAAGTAGGAATTACGGGTCCGTTGAATGGATTTGGACCATTAAACAAAACACAAATCCCTATTTTATTCTCGGGGTCTATCATTAACTGGGTTTTGTATTGATTTACGTTTCCACCGTGATAAACAATTCTTCTTCCGCTATAATCCAAAACTCGCCATCCCAACGCATAATAAGAATCGGTTACCCCATCCCATAGGTTTACATATGTGTCTTCATCACTGGTACAAATTACAGGGTTAAAAATATCAGTTAGACGTTCTTTGGATATCACATCTGGTCTATACCCCAAAAGCACTTTAAGATACTCTCCCATATCAGAAATCGATGCGTTAATACCACCCGCTGCTGCTACATTATAATAATTCTTATGAAGCTTATCTAATTTATATTTCTTGGAATAGTGATTATACGAATGAGGGAATGCTACATTGGTATTGCTCTTTATATCCTGATAAGTACTAGATGCGGTTTTCATTCCAGACGGATCAAAAACTCTTTCTTTCAATAATACACCAAAAGGTTTTCCAGTTTGGTTTTCCATTACTTTTTCGATTACCGAAAACATCGCATTTTGATATTCATAATCGACCCCTTCTCTGGCAACAACACCTTTTCTTTTAAAACTTCTAATAATTTGATCCAAAGACAACCCCTGCTGTATTAGTCTTGTATAGGTGTACGGATAAAGCCCGGTTGTATGAGACAACACATGATTTACCTTAAGCCTATCTGCCTGATCTCTATCTCTCAGGTCGAACGAAGAAACGGTTTCTTTAACATTTTGATCCCAGGACAATTCTTTATGATCAACCATGTTTCCGGCTAGAATTGCAGAAACCCCCTTGGACAGACTCGCAATTCTAAAGACTGTATTAACATCAACAGAATCGGTAGTATTTATCTCTTTAACCCCAAAGCCCTTTTTATAAATAACTGCAGAATCCTTAACGATTACCACAGCTGCTCCCGGGCACTCTGAAACATTAAAATTGGTAGCAAAGAACTTTTCATAATGATCCAAAAAGAAAGATAACGAGTCTACCTTTGAAACAATAGGCTTCTCCTCAACTACATTTTGGACTTTAGGTTTTGAAGTATTGCAAGACATGAATACCATGCCAATACAGAAAACATAAATATATCTCATATGATCACAAATCTAGGTGATCGCAAAATACATTATTAATTAAAAATGCAAAATACTTTTTAAAAAACTTACAGTACAAATCTATAAGTGGCCTTAATCAAAAATGTATTCTCTGGCTGCTGATCCAAAATTTGATTATTAAGACTGCGAAATAAATGCTCCCCAGGATCACCGCTACCCGTTACTCCCTGAGACCATACCAAAAATATTTCAGAACCAGGTATATATTCCCAACGTAATACAAGGTTGGAACGAAACTGTACAAATGCAAAATCCGGATTATCTATGGTGTAATCAACTATCCCGTTTCTATCTTCATCTACAGAGTATACATCATCTAAAAATGAAATTTGATCCTGATCATATAGAGTTACGCGCTCATTAAGATCTTCAGCAACGGGATTATTCACAAAATTGAAATCTTTATACCTTCCTCTGGAAATAAAGGGCTCACCATAATATTGTATCGTAAGGTTTGGGTTAATATTATAATTTAATCGAATACTAGCGCTCAAGGTTTGTTGGTCTATATTTGCAGTAATATATCTTGGTGTACCATTAAAATCAACCTCGGTAACATATTGTGTTTTGTTGGGGTTTTGTCTAAATTGTGGATTAAGAGATATACTTAATGCATTAATAGGCTGATAACGAAGTCGTACTACATATCTATTAAAAGAAAAATTATTTTGCTTCGCCCTTGAACCGTCGTATCCCAAAGTAAAATTGAATTTTTTCCTCCTGTCTGAACCAAAAAATAGAAAAGCAAAATTCTCTTCAGAAAAACGCCACCTTGGCCCTCCCTGCAAAATAGTATTCGAAAAAATCCTTGGTTTATGGCCAAAACCTGCCTCAGTCCACCAATTATTCATATAATTAATTTCGCCTCTGATAAAATATTGGATCCGGTTGTAGTTTCCATCAAAATCAAAAGTCGAGAATTGCTCTGCAAAAATATTAGCACGTCTATAAAACTTTGTTGGTTTCAAAAACAAGTATCTTACATTGGCAAATTGTCTTATTTCATCTGCTTGGCGCAAGAATCCTATATCGTTGAGTTCTAGCTCTGGCGATCTCCAGAAAATCCCTGCGTTATATCGCCATCGTCCACCTCCAGATTTTCCGCCGGTAATTTTTCCTCCTGTACCCGTAAGCGAAGTTCTATTTGGATCTACCTCCACATGTCCGGCATCAGGTCTTTGAAAATTGTGTGTAAGTTCTCGTTGAGTAGCTTCTATGGCTTCCTTTGATCCCTCGACATGGCTCAGCACCATATTCCCTTCAATATAGTATTTCCGGTCTTTCCAGTTATGCCTAAAATCAAGCCCCCCAGAATAGGCCGATTTGCGCAAAGCGTATAAATTATTTTCTCGCGTACCAACAAGTTCTGAGGTCTCGTCGGTATCGGGATTATCACTATCGATTTCAAAAGCATCTCCTAAATTGCGATTCGTAGCCGTAAAAATCCCTCCTATATATGTGTTACGTTCATTAAAGTCTTTTTGCGCTCTAGCTACAAAATAATTGGTCAAAGGCTCAACAACAGCTTCTCTTTCATTTCCGTCTTCATCTTGTATTTTCGCAATTTCTCGCTCTGTAACACTCTCTAAAATACCAATTGACCATCCATCTTTGGTTTTCCCGCTAAACTTTGCTGCTCCAAGCATAGTTGTATTGGTTGGTCTGTCTACGAATTCGCCATCTAATTCGGTGATAGACCCTTGAGGGCTTCTACCTATTCTACGAGAGTAAAACACATTATCTTGCCCATTGGCAAAACGATAATCAAATATGTTTTTGTTTTCTACAAAAAACGGGCGTTGTTCTCTGAAGAAAATTTGAAATCCGTCTAATGCTATCGCTGCAGGGTCGGCTTCAACCTGTCCAAAATCAGGATTAACGGTAAGATCCAAAGTCAAATCATTGGTAATTCCAATTTTTGCATCTAATCCCCCGTTTAGTTTAAATTCATCGCCATCTCTAAAGGGGTTTCCTTCTTCTTCGGGAAAGGTATCAAACTGAATCACTCCAAAAGGTTGAATTTCTAGTTGTTTTTGTGGTTCGATATCAATCAAACCATGTAGTTCTCCAAATTCACTCACCCATCCTGGAGCATCTTGCGGTATGCGCTGCCAAACCGATCGCTCTTCATTTCTAAAAAACCTTCGATTTACCTGAAGACCCCAAATTTGTTCTTTACTTTTCCCAAACTTAACTTGACTTAAAGGAATTTTAACCTCTGCCGTCCAACCTTCATCATCAATATTGGTAGCCGTATACCAAATAGGGTTCCAGCTTCCATCCCAATTATTACCGTTTCTAGAAATGAATTCGTCTCCCTTTACCCCAGCAGCAGTAATCGTAAATGAAAATCCAGTTCTTTTATCATGATACGTATCCAAGTTAATCTCTACCCAATCCCCTGCAAAACCATCTCTTCTAGACAATCTTTTTTCTATTTTATTAGGTTCATTATCATAACATCGATATGCTACATACAGATATTTTTGATCGTATACTATTTTAAATTTCGTTTGTTGTGAAGGCGGTGTATTTTCATCGGGTTCATTCTCGACAAAATCTCCGGTCCACTCAACAAGATTCCAACTAGCTTCATCTATAATACCATCTATAGTAGGCGCTTCGGCACCATTAAGTGGCTTTGTAGTATAAATTCGTTTTTTAACTACTGTAGCCGTTTTTGTGGAATCTTGCGCATTGATGCATAAAGGAATACATGAGAGTACCAGAAAATGGTATAACAGTTTCATGATGATTAGATGTTTAATGATTGATATATCTAA
Source organism: Aquimarina gracilis (assembly GCF_035285365.1). NCBI lineage: Bacteria > Pseudomonadati > Bacteroidota > Flavobacteriia > Flavobacteriales > Flavobacteriaceae > Aquimarina > Aquimarina gracilis. The sequence continues at coordinate 431,607 of NZ_JAYKLX010000001.1, forward strand.
GATGACCCAAATTATTATTGTTTGTCACACTTTTTATGGTTTTTTAGTAAAAAATTAACAGCAAATACACATTTAACTTTAAAAAATGAACAATTTATAATGGCGTTTGGTAATCTATCTGAAAACCAAGGAATCATACTTTAAAAATAATATCAATTTGCGGTTTGCTATATAAATTTATAATTGTACATTTGCACCCCTATTTTATATAGGAAAAGGAATGTTTAATAAGTAAAATTAATTAGTGTGGACACATTAAGTTACAAAACAGTATCTGCCAACAAAGCTACCGTTACCAAAGAATGGTTGCACGTAGATGCTGAAGGACAGACTTTAGGACGTCTTTCTTCTGTAGTCGCTGTACTACTTAGAGGGAAGCACAAACCTAACTTTACCCCACACGTTGATTGCGGTGATAATGTTATCATTACCAATGCAGAAAAAATCAACTTAACAGGAAAAAAGTGGACAGATAAATCTTATATCCGTCATACTGGATATCCTGGAGGGCAAAGAAGTCTTACTGCTCAGGAGTTATTTGACAAAAACCCAGAGCGTTTAATCGAGAAAGCGGTAAAAGGAATGTTACCTAAAAACAAATTAGGAGCAGCTTTATTCCGTAATTTAAAGGTTTATGCAGGATCAGAACATGGTCAAGATGCTCAGAAGCCTAAAACTATTAACTTAAACGACTTTAAGTAATGGAAGTTATTCACAAAATTGGTCGTAGAAAAACGGCTGTAGCTAGAGTTTATCTTAAAGATGGTTCTGGAAAAATTACAGTGAACAAAAAAGACCTTAACGAGTATTTTACAACCGCACCTTTACAGTACAAAGTAAATCAGCCTTTTACCTTAACTGGTAATGAGGACAAATATGATGTAAATGTAAATGTATACGGAGGAGGAATCACTGGTCAGGCTGAAGCTGTTCGTTTAGCAATATCTAGAGCTGTATGCGAGCTAGACGAAGAAAACAGATCAATCCTTAAACCAGAAGGTTTATTGACCAGAGACCCAAGAATGGTAGAGCGTAAAAAATTCGGTCAGAAGAAAGCTCGTAAGAAATTTCAGTTCTCTAAACGTTAATTTATTAAAACAGTATTTGTTGTTACCTCTTAAACGAGGGTTAGTTTAGCATCTAAATGTACAAGGCCTTACAAAAGTAGCCACTTGAGCATTGCTAATTCAACAGAACGTAAACTATTACAAAAATGGCAAACAATATCGAAGTAAAAGAATTACTTGATGCAGGTGTACACTTTGGACACTTGACAAGAAGATGGGACCCAAATATGGCACCATATATCTATATGGAGCGTAATGGTATTCACATCATTAACTTATATAAAACTGCTGCTAAAATCGACGAAGCAAGTGAAGCTTTAAAAAAAATAGCAGCGTCCGGCAGAAAAATCCTTTTTGTTGCGACCAAGAAACAAGCTAAAGAAATCGTAGCCGAAAAAGCAAGCAAAGCAAACCAACCATACATTACTGAAAGATGGCCTGGTGGAATGCTTACTAACTTTGTTACTATTCGTAAAGCTGTTAAGAAAATGGCAGCTATCGATAGAATGAAGAAAGACGGTACTTTCAATACCTTATCTAAAAAAGAACGCTTACAAGTAGATCGTTTAAGAGCAAAATTAGAAAAGAACCTTGGTTCTATCTCTGACATGACTCGTCTACCTGGAGCATTATTTGTTGTAGATATTACTCGTGAGCACATCGCGGTAAAAGAAGCTCAAAAATTAAACATTCCAATTTTTGCAATGGTAGATACCAACTCTGACCCTCGTCAAGTTGATTATTTAATCCCTGCAAATGATGATGCTTCAAAATCTATTGATAAGGTAATGACATACGTTTCTGATGCAATAATAGAAGGTTTGAACGAAAGAAAAGCATCAAAAGATGCTCCTAAAAAAGAAGAAGCTTCTAAAAAAGAAGCTGCTCCTGCTCCAAAAGCAGAAGCAAAAGTTGAAGAGCCGGTAGTTTCTGAAGCAGCAAAGCAAGAGGAAGAATAAGCAGATTGGCCGTTTAACAATCTATAGTTAAAGTTAACTTTAACATAAAATTGATGAGTCGTTTGGTTCTTTACTTTTGCAGTATAAACTAAACGACTTGTTTTTTATAAAAAACACAATACAAAATTTAATATTTAAAGATATGGCAAAGATTACAGCCGCAGAAGTAAATAAATTAAGAAAAGCAACAGGTGCCGGAATGATGGATTGTAAAAAGGCGCTTGTCGAAGCTGAAGGAGATTTTGATAAAGCAATCGAAATCTTAAGAAAAAAAGGTCAGAAAGTTGCTGCAAACAGAGCTGACAGAGACTCTACCGAAGGTGCTGTTATTGCAAAAGTAAATGATGCAAAAAACAAAGGTGTAATCGTTTCTCTAAATTGTGAAACTGACTTCGTAGGAAAAAACGAAACTTTTGTTTCTTTGGCTCATGAATTAGCTGATCTGGCACTTACCGCTTCTTCAAAAGAAGACTTACTGGCCAAAGATTTTAATGGTATTTCTGTACAAGAAAAATTAACCGAGCAAACCGGTGTTATCGGAGAAAAAATTGAAATTGGTGATTTCAGAATTCTTGAAGCTCCATTCGTTGGTTCTTACATCCATGCTGGTAATAAAATTGGGGTTTTAACAGGTCTTTCTGGATCTGCAGATGGTGCCGAAGTAGTTGCTAAGGATGTTGCTATGCAGGCAGCCGCTATGAACCCAGTAGCTTTAAATGAAGATGGTGTTGATCAAACTGTGATCGATAAAGAAATCGAAATCGCAAAAGATCAATTACGTCAAGAAGGTAAGCCTGAAGCAATGTTAGACAATATTGCCAAAGGTAAAATCAAGCGTTTCTTTAAGGACAATACATTAGTAAACCAAGCTTTTATAAAAGATAGCAAACAAAGTGTTGCTGATTATGTAAAAACTCTTGGTGATGTATCTGTAGTTGCTTTTGAAAGAGTAGCTCTAGGATAGTCTAAAGAAAATCGCTTAATAGCAAAAAATTAAAAACCGCTTCTAAGTAAATTAGAAGCGGTTTTTTCTTCCTCATTTTTCAAAATATTTCTTGGATAGCACTCGCAACAATACAAAACCTTGAACCTCATCAAGGTCTTGCCCCCAAAATAAAGACTAACTCCCCAATCAGTCTGTATAAACGTGTAAGCACTATTTCAAAAATATTTATCATCCCCCTCATTTTTTTTGTTTTCCTCGAGGCAAACCTATAACATAATTCCATGCCAATCAATACATGCCATAGGGGAAAAGAACCCATTTTTAAAGGGGTTTTTTAATTTTGGTGCTATTTACAGAATCAAAAACCATAGCTTTATATTCTAAATTATTTCTTAAATTAAGAATATCATTATATTTGCATCACAGTTAAACCGAGCAATGAAATACAAAAGAATATTACTGAAATTATCTGGCGAAGCTCTTATGGGCGGGCGTCAATATGGGATTGATCCAAAAAGATTAGCAGAATATGCATATGAAATAAAACAAATAACCGATAAAGGAGTAGAAGTCGCTATCGTTATTGGAGGAGGTAATATATTCAGAGGGGTAGCAGGAGCCAGCAAAGGAATGGATCGCGTGCAAGCAGATCATATGGGAATGCTAGCCACGGTTATCAACGGGTTGGCATTACAAAGTGCCTTAGAAGATGCTGAAATCCCCACTCGATTACAATCGGCGATAAAAATTAACGAAGTTGCTGAGCCTTTCATAAAAAGAAGAGCAATAAGACATCTTGAAAAAGGAAGAGTTGTAATTTTTGGAGGAGGAACCGGAAATCCTTATTTCACAACCGACTCTGCTGCTGTTTTAAGAGCAATTGAAATTAATGCCGACGTAATCCTGAAAGGAACAAGAGTGGATGGAATATATACATCCGATCCAGAAAAAAATGCAGATGCAACAAAATTCGACTTTATCTCATTTGATGATGTTTTGCGAAAAGGACTAAAGGTTATGGATACTACTGCATTTACATTAAGTCAAGAAAATGAATTACCGATCATAGTTTTCGATATGAATAAAGCCGGGAATCTTCTTAAAGTTGTTTCTGGAGAATCTGTAGGTACTCAAGTAAACTTATAATCAGTATTGCATCAAAATGTGGTACACGTTTTGAGATCAGTCAAATGTAAAGAAATAAAAAAATGAACGAAGAAATAGATTTTATTCTAGATTCAACTAAAGAAGCAATGCAAGCTGCTATTGCACATTTAGAAAAAAAATTACTTAACATAAGAGCCGGCAAAGCTTCTCCAGCTATGCTTGGTGGTGTAATGGTAGAATACTATGGTTCTCCTACACCGCTTAATCAAGTAGGAAATGTAACTACACCCGATGCTCGAACAATTACTATTCAACCTTTTGAAAAATCTCTTATTCCAGAAATAGAAAAAGGAATTCAAATAGCAAATCTTGGGTTTAATCCCATGAACAACGGTGAAAGCGTAATCATTAATGTACCACCTTTAACTGAAGAACGACGTAGAGAACTTGTTAAGCAAGCAAAGGCTGAAGCAGAAGACTCTAAAGTTGGGGTTCGTAATGATCGAAAAAGTGCTAACAACGAAATTAAAAAACTAGAAAAAGATGGATTATCTGAGGATATGGCAAAAAATGCTGAGCTAGATATCCAGGAACTTACAGATACATTCATCAAAAAAATTGATGACATGTTTACCATAAAAGAAAAAGAAATTATGACGGTTTAACATTTTGTTATATACGTTAATAATATACAAAAGCGTTTTCTTTATGGAAACGCTTTTTCGTATATTCGTTTTTTGAACTCGGTCAATATAATGCGGAACAAATTATTTTGTTTATTATTTTTTACGCACTTCGTCTTAATATCTCAAATTAGCATTAATGGTATTGTAATTGACGGAAGTTCTAACCAACCCCTACCCTTTGCCACTGTAAAAACTGGTACTTCTTCGTATGCATTAACTTCAGTAACCGGCGAATTTATCATAAGAAGTAAAGACTACCCAGTAAACCTTGCAATAAGCTATATAGGGTATCAAACCAAGAATATTGTCATCACCTCTAATGATATAGAAAAAATTGAAATACAACTTTTTCCTAAGGAAGAAAACCTATCTCCTGTAAATCTTGATGCCACCGAAAATATTGCTGCCAAAATCATCAAAGAAGCCATTCAGAAAAAAAATCAAAATAATCCTCAAAAATCTTTGAATAGTTATCGTTATAAAAGCTACAACAAATTTACTATTACAGAAGATAACCGAGCAACATTAGACACCCCAGATTCTACCCATGTAGATATAAAGCAACTTATTAATAAAGCACATTCTTTTTTAAGCGAAAAGATAAGCACCCATCAGTTCAGTAAAAAAGCCGGAGAAAAAGAAACAGTATTAGCGACCAGAATGACTGGTTTCAAAGAACCCATATATAATATACTTGGAATCAAAGTGCAATCTAATTCATTATATAATGAAGATTATACCATTTTTCAAGACAAATATATTGGGCCTTTATCCAATAGAGCTCTCAGAAACTATTATTATAAAATTCTTGACACGACACAAGACAAAAACCCAGCTTTCGTAATACTGTTTCAACCTCGTAAATCAAAGCAACATGCCAGTTTGGAAGGTGTACTGTATATCGATATGAAAACGTTGGCCATACAAAAAGCTATAATTGAATTGCGAGGAGAGTTCAATGTTATGGCAACTCATAACTTTACATATTTCTCTGAGCACAATAGCTGGTTTCCTGTAAGTCAAGAGATTTCTATCAGACCTGGTTATGGCAGACAAAAAGTAAGCCTATTTGGGGGGCAAATATCTGTGGGGCGATTGGCTAGTGACCAGAGAAGTTTTACGGGCAATAATGATTTTTTAGTTTCTAAAACCGACTTGTTTGAGATTGAGTTAAACAGAGAACAAGATATAAAACAAAGTCAAGCTTCTATAAAGATTGACCCAGAAGCCAATAGTAGATCGGAAGAATATTGGAATCAATATCGCACTAGCACGATTACCGAAAAAGATTTAAACTCTTTTCCTGTTGTTGACAGTATTGTGAAAGCACAAAACATAAAACGAAGAATTGATGTAATACAAAGTTTTAACTTGGGGTATTATCCTGTTGGATTTTTCGATTTTGATCTCACATATCCAATAAAATATAATAATTACGAGGGATTACGACTGGGAATTGGTGGTTTAACCAATAATAAATTCTCAAAACGCTTTAGAGTTGAAGGATATGTCGTGTATGGCTTCAGAGATTCAAGATCAAAGTTTGGGGTAGGCACAGGAGTATTATTAAATAAAAATTCAAACTCCTGGCTCAACTTCAACTATACTGACGACATCAGAGAAGTGGGTAGTTTTTTATACCTGACTGATAGAAGAGTTTATTCGTTATTTGAACCTAGATTAGTAAACATAGATTTTTACTATAAACATAGAACCTGGAGCACTGGGGTGCAGTATCAAATTTTTCCCAAATTATTATCAGAGACTCAATTTTCTGTTAGCAACATTAATCAAACTGGAGGATATACTTTTTTGAATAATGAAACGACCTTTTCAGGGTATAAAATGGCAGAAGCTACGCTTGCTTTGCGATGGAGTCCTTTCAGTAAATTTCTAAAGACCCCTAAAGGGATTAAAGAAATAAAAGAAGGGTATCCCAAAATTACAGCGCAATATTCGCAAGGGTTAAAAGGAGTATTCGAAAGTGATTTTAGCTATAGCAAAGTGGGTATCAAAGCAGAATACAGTATTAATAGAATTAATCAATCCGGCACTAGCATTCTTTTTGAAGCCGATATAGCCAATGGTGATGTACCTCTTACCCATTTGTATCATGCATATCCAAATGCCCCTACAAAAGAGACTGTTTTTCAACGTTTCTCTGTTGCAGGACGAAGAACCTTTGAAACCATGTATTTTGGAGAGTTTTTTAGTGATAGACTTGCTACTCTACAAATAAAACATAGAATTAGACCTTTACAAGTGGCAAGCTGGCTTAAACCCGAAATCGTTTTTATTACACGATATGCTATAGGAGATGTAAGTAATCGCGATAATCATCAGGGGGTAGAGTTTACATCTTTGCAACGGGGATATCAAGAATCAGGCTTCGAGATTAATAAATTATTTGCAGGTTTTGGATTAAGTTTTGCTTATCGCTATGGCGGTTATCACCTTCCGAGATTTGAAGATAATATCTCATTTAAGTTTACTTTTTATCTCAAATTATAATCATTTAGAGGTAAATAATTTTCTTATTCAAATTCATGAGTAATAACTCATCAAATCCTTACATTTGCAACTGGAAAATAAAGGAATGACAAAATTATTCACTTTTGGATTTTGGAATGCGTTAGCCGGTGTTATACTCCGCAATAGAGCTATAATATTTCTCGTAATAGTTGGGCTAACAGTTTTTATGGGGTTTCAGTGGAAAAACATGAAATTTTCTCACTCTGAAGCCAATCTTCTACCTGACGATCATGAAATTAATATACAATATCAAAATTTTCTTGACAAGTTTGGTGAAGAAGGAAATTTGATTGTAATGGCTGTCAAAGACAGTACCCTTTTTACACCAGAGAAATTAAAAGCCTGGAATGATTTCAATAATTCCTTTAAAAAGTATCAAGAGATTGATCTTGTAATTTCTATTGCCGATCTAAAAAAGTTAGAAAAAAAAGATAATCCAGCTAGGTTCGAATTGGTACCATTGATCAAGGATTCGACATATACCAAGAAACAAGTTTCTGATTACGAAAATGAGCTCTTCAATAATCTACCGTTCTATGAAGGTTTGGTGTACAGTAAAAAATCTCATACTGTACAAAGTGCATTATACCTAAAAAAGGATATCGTAAATACTCCTGTAAGGAAAAAGTTTATTCAAAATGTATTGCAACCTGCAGTAGAAACTTTTGAAGCAAAACATGACCTTGATGTAAAGGTTTCGGGTATGCCATATATAAGAACCTTGAATTCTCAAAACATTATGGATGAGATTTCAATTTTTATTTTGGCAGCCTTATTAGTAACATCTATAATATTCTTCTTCTTTTTTAGGTCGTTTAGAGCTACTTTTATATCAATGACGGCCGTAATCATTGGAGTGATGTGGGCCTTTGGATTGCTAGGACTTTTAGAATATGAAATTACGGTATTAACCGCTATTATTCCTCCTTTGGTGATAGTAATAGGAATTCCCAACTGTATTTTCCTAATTAACAAATATCAACAGGAGATAAAAAAACACGGAAATAAAGCAAAATCACTTCAGCGAGTAATCACCAAGGTGGGTAATGCCACTTTGATGACCAATGTGACAACAGCATCTGGATTTGCCACTTTTGCGTTGACCGAAAGTAAGCTTCTTAAAGAATTTGGTATTGTTGCTTCTATTAATATCATTGCCTTATTTATTCTTTGTCTTTTGGTAATTACAATAATATACAGTTACATGCCTCAGCCAAAAGAAAGACACTTGGAACATCTTGGTAAAAAATGGATGGAGAAGCTTGTAGACTGGATGGAAAACATGGTAAAAAACAGAAGAGTAACAATTTACTTCACATCTGTAATAATATTAATAGTAAGCATTATTGGTATATACACCATAAAAGTCTCTGGAAGTTTGCTTGAGGATATGCCAAAAACAGCTGGATTTTATCAAGACATTACTTTTTTTGAAAAAGAGTTTGACGGCATTATGCCTTTAGAAATTTTAATTGACACCAAACGAAAACAAGGCGTATTAAAATTATCTACACTCAAGAGAATGGAGCAACTCCAAGAACTTCTAGAAGAAACACCCGAACTGTCCAAGCCTATTTCAATAGTGAGTCTAGTAAAATACTCTAAACAAGCTTTTTATAACGGAAATCCAAAATACTATCAAATACCAACAAGTCAGGAAAGAAATTTCATTCTACCATATGCAAAAAGTTTTGAATCGGAGGCAGGTGTGATGCAAAGTTATGTCGATTCTACGGGTAGGTATGCTCGTATCACTACTTTTATGAAAGATATAGGCACCGATCAAATGGATCGCATAGAAGCTACGCTGTCACCAAGGCTTGAAAAAATATTTCCGAAGGATCGCTACGAAGTTTCCTTTACCGGAAAAGCATTAATTTTTCAAAAAGGAACCCAATATCTTGTGTGGAACCTTACTTTCTCTCTTGGATTGGCCGTTATACTCATTGCATTGTTTATGGCCTGGATGTTTAGGTCCTGGAAAATGATTGTTATTTCATTAATTCCTAACTTACTACCACTGCTAATGACCGCGGGGTTAATGGGATATCTAGGAGTACCCATCAAACCATCAACGATTCTTGTTTTTAGTATTGCATTCGGAATCTCTGTTGATGATACCATTCATTTCTTGGCAAAATATAGGCAAGAGCTTAAATCTAATCACTGGAGGATCAGGAAATCTGTACTTTCTTCATTACGTGAAACGGGAGTAAGTATGTTCTATACCTCTACGGTACTATTTTTTGGCTTTTCGGTATTTATGATATCCAGTTTTGGAGGAACCAAGGCTCTTGGAGGTTTGGTATCTACCACTCTTTTGTTCGCTATGTTGGCAAATTTATTATTACTACCTTCTTTACTACTTTCTTTGGAAAGAAGTATTGCCAATAAAAAGACGTTAAAAGAACCTACCCTGAAAATTATCCCCAATGAAGAGGAATTAGAAGACTCTGAAGAATAAAAGAAAAAGATCCTAAAAAATAAAAGCCCCGCTAAAAACTTAGCGGGACTTGTGTAAGATAGATTACCCCAAAACCTATCGAACTAAACTTAACGTAAACACAATCGTCATAATTGCATAAGCAAGATACTATGCCTTTTTCTATTTTGAAATAGCCTCAGGGGGGGAAAAATCCCCTTTTTTGTAATTTAACTTAAAAATTAACATTATTTAAACTTGTAATTTTAAGCAAAAAAACAAATAATTGCTTGATTATCAGGTTATTAAATATGCTAAAATTGTTTCAAAAATTATAATTTAATCTTAAAAAAACTGTAAAAAATAGGCCGTTTTACCGCAAAAAAATACTGTTTTACGGGTTTCCTCATAGAATCGTCCTCGAAAAAAACGTCAGATTTCTATATTTTCCCTTAATTAGATTTATAATTAACAAAAAGAATACCAAACTACCGAGAAGTATAATCTTTTTTGAATTCAGAACATTATGCTTCAATCAGATTAAAAAATTATCTTTGCAACCTCAAATTTTATTGACAAGCGTATTTAAGCCATTGGAGATTTAATAACATTAGAAAAAATATACATAATGAAGCATACCAAGGTAATAGAAGTACTAAAAAGTGATAAGCTATTACAGCCCGTAACTGTAAAGGGATGGGTTCGTTCTTTTCGAAATGATCGCTTTATTGCCCTCAACGATGGGTCTACCATAAAGAACATTCAATGCGTTATAGAAGACGAAACAATAGATGCATCTATTAAAAACAGAATAAACGTAGGAGCAGCACTTACAATTGAAGGTACTTTGGTAGAAAGTCAAGGAAAGGGGCAACGTGTAGAAATACAAGTATCTAATGTTGTAATTGAAGGTGATGCCGACCCCGAAGAGCTTAAATTAACCATTCTATCCCCAAAACGTCACACACTCGAAAAATTGCGTGAACAGGCACATTTAAGAGTTCGCACCAATACATTTGGTGCTATAATGCGCGTACGCTCCAAAGTATCTTTTGCCATACACGACTATTTTCAGAAAAATGACTTTTACTATGTGCATACGCCAATAATTACAGGTAGTGATGCCGAAGGTGCCGGAGAAGCTTTTAAAGTTACTAACTTAGATCTCAACAATATTCCCAAAAATGAAGATGGCGAAGTAGATTATAAGCAGGATTTCTTTGGAAGAGAAACCAACTTAACTGTTTCTGGGCAATTAGAAGCTGAAACCTATGCAATGGGACTTGGTCAGGTGTATACGTTTGGACCAACTTTCAGAGCCGAAAATTCAAATACATCTCGACATCTGGCAGAATTCTGGATGATCGAACCTGAAATAGCTTTTTGTGATCTAGACGGAAACATGGATCTTGCTGAAGATTTCATTAAATATGTGATCCAGTATGTTCTTGATCATTGCCAGGATGACCTTGAGTTTTTGGAAAATCGCCTAGTGCAAGAAGACAAACAAAAACCTCAGGCAGAACGTGCAGAAATGCTGCTTAGAGATAAGCTGAAATTTGTTTTAGAAAACAACTTTAAAAGAGTAAGCTATACCGAAGCCATAGAAATACTTAAAAATTCTAAGCCCAACAAGAAAAAGAAATTTAAATTTCCTATCGATGGTTGGGGAGCAGATTTACAAAGTGAACATGAACGATTTTTGGTTGAAAAACATTTTAAGTGTCCGGTAATCTTATTTGATTACCCTGCCGATATAAAAGCATTTTACATGCGTTTAAATGAAGACGGAAAAACGGTAAGAGCTATGGATATACTTTTCCCGGGTATTGGAGAAATCGTAGGAGGTTCTCAACGTGAAGAACGTCTTGAAGTACTAAAAGAAAAAATGGCTGCACTGGATATTCCTGAAGAAGAATTATGGTGGTACCTAGATACCCGACGTTTTGGAACCTGTGTACATAGTGGTTTTGGACTTGGATTTGAGCGATTGGTCCTATTTGTAACCGGAATGGGGAACATTAGAGATGTAATCCCTTACCCAAGAACTCCGCTGAATGCAGAATTCTAATAGCAATCTCAAAAGATAAAAAACACCATCCGGAATTTGATTAAATTCCGGATGGTGTTTTTTATATACTTAATTTCCTTCGAACCACTTTTTAAAATCAACTACCTTTTCTCTGCTCACGATAACCTCTTTATCTATATGCTGGTACAATGTTAATTTTAAACGTCGATTTGTATACACCAAAACATCTTGAATTGAATTAATGTTTACGATAAAAGAACGATTTACTCTAAAAAAAATCCTGGGAGCCAATAACTCTTCTAGTTTTTCTAAAGTATATTCGATAATATACTTCTTTTTATTGTTTACAATGAGATACACATCCCTGCCTTCAGCAAAGAAAAATGAAATGTCTTCACTTTTCACAGAGTGAATATGATTACCCAAACGCACCAAAAACCTATTTTTAAATCCCTTTTCTGAAATATGTTTAACCACCTCATTTATTTCATGACCGCTAGAAAATTGAGAACGTAGTGTTGTAAACTTCTTTAGCGCTTTTGAAAGATCTGTAAACAAGATAGGTTTTAGAAGATAATCTATACTATTTACTTTAAAGGCATCAATAGCAAACTCATCAAAAGCTGTAGTAAAAATAACCGGTCTCTTTACTTCAACTTTGTCAAAAATCTCAAAACTTAAACCATCTTCAAGCTGAATATCCATAAAAACAAGGTCCACTTCTAATTGATGATGTCTCATCCAGTCTACAGCTTCTTCTATGGATGTTAATCTATTCATTACCACAATTTCTGCATCATACTTATGCAGATATCGCTCTAATTTTTCTGAGGCCAAAGGTTCGTCTTCAACTATAACTACTTTCATCTACAGTAAGTTTTGGTATCTGAATAATTTTGAACGCATCATCTACGGTGATACTAGTTTCAAGATCCGAATAATATCGGTAAGCGTCCTGGATATCTTTAATGGCGCTATGATCCATTGTTTCAATAATTTTTTCCTGATGCGGGTATTTTAATAAAATATATTGAGAGTTCTCTAGTATAGTAATGATCAACTCTTCATCCTTAGAAACTATTGTACTTCGAATTATTTGCTCTACAAAAGACAAAATACTCCCTGGTACTACCCAGGTAGTAATGGTTTCTTTATTAAGGCAACTTGTTTTCCTGTAAGGCAAGTGACCAAATAGAAGCAATAGTTGATCCAAAACTTCTAATTCCCTGCTTAGTGAAACCAATTCTTTTGACGTTTCGGCCAGAATGTAACGATATACTGCCGAAAAATGATCTACCAAAAGCTCGGCTTTCTCCTTGTCTTTCTTCATTAGTAAAATCAATGCCTCGAGTGTTTCATACATCAATATAGGATTTATCCCTTTCTTAAACTGAATAAAATCCTTTTCGACCCCTTGCTTCTTGGATAATTCTTGAGTAATAATTTCAGTATTTATTTTATGCAAAAACTGATGGCTTAGATATAGCGAAAGATATATAATGGTTATTAATGAAAAAATACTGTTAAAAATTATAAGTTCTGAAACATTAGGAGTAAACCCCAATACCAAATCAAAGTACAAGAACATTGACACGGTAACCAAAATGATTGTAATCATTATCGAGATTACCACCTGAAGCATAATTTTACCAACCAAGGACTTTGGAGATCTCAATTTTTCAAAAAAGAATAACGATATTCTGGAATATTCCTGGATAAGATATGATAATGCAATACAGACGTATAATTCTTGACCCAAAAACTCTTCCTGTAATTGAGCAACGTTATTGTTAACCAACAAAATTAACATATACACCAACGTCCCGCTACACAACGGACCAATGAGTCTAAAAACCGGATGATGTATAAATAACCTATTCATCTAATAATTGGAAGTTTTACGGTAAAGCTATCATCATCTACAATTTGTATAGTTTTGTCAAATAGCAACTCATACCTCGATCTTATATTACTAAGACCAATTTTAAAAGAATCTACTCTTTTTGGAAGAGCAGTTTTATTATTTGACACATGAATATAATTACGATCACTCGTAATAACTATCTCTACGATCTGCGAATCTGTTAACTGATTATGTTTTACCGTATTTTCAATTAACATCTGAAGTGCTAAAGGAGGGATTCTGGTTTTTAAAACTGAATCTGGCAATAGAACTTTTAAGCGAATGCGATCATTAAACCTGGTTCGCAATAAAAAATAATATGAATTAACAAACTGCAACTCCTCTTCTACACTTAACCATTTATCTTCATATTTAGTAAGGGTATATTGATATGACTTTGCTAATTCTCTTATAAAAAGCTCTGCTTTTTTGATATCGCTATATATCAAAGAAGATATGGTGTTCATACTATTAAATAGAAAATGAGGACTCAATTGCAATTTTAATGCTGTCAATTGCAATTCGGTTTGTTTTCGCTCTGCTTGCAACCTCATTATCTGCCCTTTGGCATATTGATAATACGAATGAATTGCGAAATATACAATGTTATAAATCAAGGAGACAAAAAATAAAAGTATAGCCAGTTTTAACAATATCTCATTGTATTCATCGGTAAAAGCAGTTTCTTGATTTTCGATAAAAGAAAAGCCATATAAGACTCCATAAGTAATAAGAAAAGCAACAATTGTATTGGATAATATACCTCCCAAGAGACGCAGTCCCGTGTATTTTTTCCAGGAAATATAATTGTTAAGCATTTCATTAAACATACTAACAGTATATGCAATGGCAATGCCCAAACAACCCGAACCCAATAATAGTTTTGCATTCTCTTTTTCGAGAGAGTAACCAACAAAACTATATGAGAGTATTCCTAAGAAAAAACCTACAAAAATGACAATGAAATGTTTTTTCACGATTGATGATTGACGATAAATATATTGATCCAAACCAAATTTCATCCTACCAAAATAGTCAATAAAATAAACTTGATAGGATGAAATATAATCTTATTATTCTATAGCCCTGATCGCTCTTCCGTAGTATGTCTCAGATGAAATACTTTTACAGGCATTGCGATATGTTTCTTTCACATTATCTGCAGATAATGATACCGATGATGCAAAGGCCATCAAACTTGAGGATAAGTAATGATCAGAACTTATTTGATCTGTAGCTCTAAGTACTGATATTAGTTGGATATTGTTCAATTTTCTCTTGGCAAGTTTTTTTAGAATAAAACTAGTATAATGATCTGAACCTACACTTGATAATGCTTGCAAAAACACATCTAAATTTGCACCATCAAGACCTTGTTGATTGATCACTTTTGTTAGAACTTCAGACATGTAATGATCAGAGCCAACAGAGGAGCCTGCCAATTGAAGTAAATCACCTAATTCGCTACTGTTTAATTTCCGATCCAATAGCCTCGCAAAAACTTTGGTGATATAACTATCCGATTGAATGTCTTCAATTGTCCCGATAAATGCTTTATAATTTTCTTTGGAAAGCCTAGGTAAATCTAATGCTTTTAATAACACCTGAGATTTATAGTGGTCGGATCCTATTTGCTTAGAATTTTCAATTAAAAGTGTAAGGTTAGTATCATTAAGGTCTCTGTTTTTCATCACTTTTATAAGTACTTGAGACATATAATGATCAGAATCAATTCCTGTCGTGATTTTAAATAGCTTACCAATCTGGTCATCAGAAAGGCTTCTGTTTTCTATGGCAGTATTTAATACCGTAGCCACATAATGATCAGAACTAATACTTTTTGCAGCTTCTATGTAGGCAGAAATCAAGGTTCCTGAGGCCAGAAAACTATCTTGTCTGTATTTTAACAATCCAGCAAGATAATGATCTGATTCTATTTCTTCTCCGGCAACCTTAAGTAACGTTTCCAAATCTTGGGAAGAAAGATTTTTTTCGAGCACCAATTTAAAGTACGCAGATTTTACATGATCACTCTCTAATGATCGAATTTCATTAAAAACTGCGTTGGCCCCACCTTGTGAATAAAAGCGATTTATTCTGCTTTTTGCACCCAAGGTTGTTGTTCTTACAACATCTGGTAAAATCTCTCCCAGCCATTTTTTACCTTCAGATTCGAAATCTTTTTTAGAGGATCCAACGAAGTATTTTTTATTAAGCCTCCCATTGGCATCAGATTCGATTACAATCTTACGCCTACTTCCAAAAGCAGATTTCTTTATTTCGATATAACCTCCCTCTGAAATTGCGATAATATCTTTGTCATCGTTTGATAACGTAATTTCACCTTCGTAATTCACCGAAAAATCCCCAAAAAAACCATCTTGAACCTTAATTGAAGTTTTGCCATTATTGTAATTTACGGCATATGATGTGTTTTGAGCATTAAGAGTAGAAAGAAAGAGTAAAGAAGCAATTAAAAATATAATCCTGCTTAGATTCGCGGTAATAATTCTTGATACCAGATACATAACTATTCGTTTTTTGATTAATGATTAACCCAAAGATGAAACGTTATTCTCTATAATAAAAAACTAATGAAGTGAACTGTACAGGTTATGTATTGAAATGTACATATGATATAAATTTCATGTTAAAATAACAATCAAAATAACTATAAAGTAGTACAAAGGAAAATCTTAATAACAATGAAATCTATAGTGAAAGCATTAGTTTTGGCGAAAATAGATTGCGACTTCAAATTCAATGTTCAGAACAAAGTATTACTTAATTATAATGTTTTTTCATCAAAATCTCAGAAATCAAATCTTGAATTACCAATTTTTCAGGATCGGGCTTTTGAGACTTATTTCTTGCTCTTTTTATTTTTTCGTAATGTGGCATTTTATTGGTTTCGGTAAGTGCTTTTAAGACTTCCTCAAAAAAACCGCTCAAAATAGGAATTAAGTATTTACTCGATTCATTTCTTCTCTTGATGTGAATAAATTTTTTGGTATATGCCAGGAAAATCTGAGGATATTGGGCAAAAGTCATTAATGCCTCACAAAAACTTTGATACACTTCCTCTTTACTCAGGTTATTTCTGAACCTAAGCTTGGAAGCATCAATTTGTTTCAATGTATACAACAAAACACTTTCTTTAATAAAAATACTATAATCATTTGTGGAATAATAGTATACTTCCATACCTATGTTCGTGTTGACAACTAATACTTCGTTTCCAATGTTTTCTTTCAAAAAAGATTCAAAAACAGTAACCATAGCCGATGACATCAAAAGTCGTCTCTTGATGTCTATCGACCTTATATTTACTGATTTTATACTCATACTAATATATCATGAAGCAACATTGGATAACTCTGGTATTTCCAAGCCTTGATTTTTTGCGTGCATACCAGCAGTATGTCCTTTATTATCTTTGGCCATTATATCGGCTCCATTTTCGATCAATAACTTAATAATTTCAACTTGCCCAAAAGTTGCAGCGTAGATTAAAGCCGTAGCCTCATTAAAACTTTTGGCATTTACATCGGCTCCGGATTCGATTAACAGTTTTGCTATATCATAATATCCTTTAAAACACACCCCCATTAAGGCTGTATTACCCGATCCGTCTTTTATATTTATATCAGGATTAAAACCTAGAATACCTCTTGTCATTTCTTTATGACCGTAGTATGATGCCAGCAATAAAGGTGTAGATCCCCTTGTATCCTTCACATTTACTAGGTTTGGGTTTGTATTTAGTATTGCCTCTACTTCTGTTAAATCTCCGGATCTTATAGCATTAAAAATATCTTCCATAGCATGAAATATCTTCATTAAAAAAGTTAAAATAAACGATTGAAATTCAACCTTAAGGTATCAAAAAAAACTTAGATCTCACAGAATCCTAAGGATTTACAATTCTTATTATCTGTAATTGAATTAATACGGGTGATTTGACAACAAACCACCCGAGAAAATTCTGGTAATTGTATGATAAATATTAAACTATATCAAAACGATCTAGATTCATAACTTTGCTCCATGCCGCCACAAAATGATGCACAAATTGTTCTTGAGAATCTGCACAACCATATGCCTCGGCAAGTGCTCTTAGTTCTGAGTTTGAACCGAATATTAAGTCTACCCGGGTTCCGGTCCATTTTAATTCTCCGGTGGATCGATCGCGCCCCTCGAATAATTCTTCGCTTTCTGAAGCTGCTCTCCATGTAATACTTAAATCTAATAAATTCACAAAGAAATCATTAGTTAAAGCATCTGTACGATTGGTAAAAACCCCATGTTTTGATTTATCTGCATTGGTATCAAGAACTCTTAGACCTCCAACAAGAACAGTCATCTCGGGTGCAGTAAGTGTTAACAACTGAGCACGATCTACCAACATTTCCTCTGTAGAAACCCCATATTTTCCTTTAACGTAATTGCGAAAGCCATCGACTCTGGGCTCAAGTATAGAAAAAGATTCTACATCGGTTTGTTCTTGTGAAGCGTCACCGCGTCCAGGAGTAAAAGGAACGTCTACCTCATGACCGGCGTTTTTTGCTGCTTTTTCTATAGCTGCATTTCCTGCGAGAACGATTATATCGGCAAGCGAAACTTCTTTATCACTATTCGAACTGTTGAATTCCTTTTGAATACGCTCTAAGGTATCAATCACATTTGCCAATTGTTTAGGATTATTTACCGCCCAATCTTTTTGTGGAGCAAGACGAATTCTAGCCCCATTAGCACCTCCTCGCATATCAGAACCTCTAAACGTTGATGCAGAAGCCCAAGCTGTCGATACTAATTCAGAAATGGACAAACCAGAAGCTAGTATATTACTTTTTAAAGCAGCGATATCACTATCATCAACCAATTGGTGTGTTACTTTTGGTATTGGATCTTGCCAAATTAATTCCTCTTGAGGAACTTCAGGACCTAAATAACGAACCACCGGACCCATATCACGATGTGTTAGCTTAAACCATGCACGAGCAAAGGCTTCTTCAAACTCTGCCGGATTTTCCTGAAAGTGTTTAGATATTTTTAAATATTCCGGATCCATTTTTAATCCCATATCTGCAGTAGTCATCATTAGATCCTGGTTCTTTGAAGAATCGTGAGCTTGTGGAGCCATTTTTGCCGCAGATGCTGCAGTAGGCTTCCATTGATGGGCTCCTGCAGGACTTTTTGTAAGCTCCCACTCATACCCTAGTAACACATCAAAATAATCATGATCCCATTTTGTAGGATTAGGAGTCCATGCACCTTCTATACCACTAGTAATGGTATCGTCACCATGACCGCTTCCAAAGGTATTTTTCCAACCAAGACCTTGTTCCTCGATATTGGCTCCAGCTGGTTCTCTTCCTACATATTTATCAGGATCTGCGGCACCATGGGCTTTTCCAAATGTATGACCACCAGCTACAAGTGCTACAGTTTCTTCATCATTCATTGCCATACGCCCAAATGTTTCACGTATATCCCTGGCAGATGCTACAGGATCAGGATTTCCATTGGGTCCTTCTGGATTTACATAAATCAATCCCATTTGTACTGCCCCCAGTGGATTTTCCAATTCTCTGTCTCCTTCATAACGTTTATCCCCAAGCCACTCAGTTTCTGCCCCCCAATAGATATCTTCTTCTGGTTCCCATACATCTTCTCTTCCTCCACCAAAACCAAACGTCTTAAACCCCATTGATTCTAAAGCACAATTCCCTGCCAGAATCATAAGATCTGCCCAAGAGATCTTTCTGCCGTACTTTTGCTTAATCGGCCAAAGCAATAATCTTGCTTTATCAAGATTTCCATTATCTGGCCAGCTATTTAATGGTGCAAAACGTTGTGTTCCTGATCCTGCACCTCCTCGACCATCAGCAATTCGATAAGTACCTGCACTATGCCAGGCCATTCGAATAAAGAATGGACCATAATGCCCATAATCTGCAGGCCACCAATCCTGAGAGTCTGTCATAAGTACATATAGATCCTTTTTAACCGCATCAAGATCAAGAGATTTAAATTCTTCTGCATAATCAAACGTTGTATCCATTGGATTGGATAAAGAAGAATGTTGTCTAAGGATATTTAGTTTTAATTGATTTGGCCACCAGTCACGATTAGTGGTACCTCCACCTGCTCCTTCTTTTAGAGAACCATTTAAAAAAGGACACATTTCTTGCCCATTACCACTATAATTTGAGCCATGAGGATGAGTGGTTTTAAGATTGTTAGTTTCCATTGCTTGTAAATTAAGATTAAACGATAATGTGTTACTACTTTTCCAAATTTACAATAACATTTCCCTATTATTTATAAAATTTCAATATATAAGATCTATACTGTTATTTGAGACACTTATAAATCAAATTCTTATGCAGACTTTCCCTTTTTAAATTTAGCAAAATGCATTGGTTCTAACCTAAAAGAAGATTATATAATATTCATAAAATTATATTTGAAGCTTGAATACTGTAGCTTAAGATCACTATTGCTCTATCCATTTTCTGAAATCTGATGTGTTTGCAGAACTAGTCATAACTTTTTCTTCAACACCTTTAAGTTTTATAAGTAATCTGTTTTTGAAATGATTTTCAATATTTTCTATGTATTCTATATGTATAATTTGACTTCGATTTATTCTAAAAAACTTTTTTGGATGCAACTGTTCTGCAAGAACGCTAATTTTTTGAAGAATTGGATGTTTCTTACCTTGTATATCTGTAGCCATACAAAAATCTCCTGAAGCTTCAATAACACTAATATCGCTAACATTTAATAACTGTATTCCCTTACTTCTCTTTATTACAAATCTTTTTTTATACTGTATATGCTCTTCTTGTAATGCCGACTTCAGAAAATTGAGAGTTGAAGAATTTAAGGTGTTATATTGCCCTTGTTTAAATAAAGACTCATACTTATCGATCGCCTTTTTAAAATCGCCCTTAGAATATGGTTTTAAAATATATGCAATACCATTGGTGTTAAATGCTTGGAATAAATATTCATCATGAGCCGAACAAAAGATAATGGGACAATCAACATTTATCTCATTAAACAAATCGAAGGAAATACCATCCAACAATTGAATATCTGATAATATTACGTTGTATGTTTCGGATTTTAAAAAACTCTTGCCTTCAGCCACAGAACGTGACCAATCATGAGCAATACCTTGACCAAAGTATTCGTCGAGATATTTAACAAGCTTTTGATAAGCTGGAATTTCGTCTTCTAAAATTAAAATACGCATTGTTCTATGATTCACTACTTAATTTAATAATGGGAATTGACACCTTGTACTTTGATTCTGTATTAATGATTTGTATCTCTTGATCGGATAACAATTTATACCTTGTTTTTAAATTTTCTAAACCCGTACCAAAGGATTCTTGTCCAGAACGCATATTGGATTTGTTATTAATTACTGTCAACCAATCATCAGTAACTTCAACCAATACATTAATACGACCTTGCCCCACCGCTTTATTATGCTTCACTACATTTTCGAGTAAGGTTTGCAATGCTCCCGTTGGAATAAATTTATCTTCTAAGGTGATATCTTTTTTCACTTCAAAATTGTAATCTTTTCCAAACCGGGTCTGAATAAGAAAAATATAGTTTTCGGCAAGTTCAATTTCTTCAGAAAGCTCCATTACTTCGGCATCTTTGGTCTGTATCAAATAGCGATAGATCAATGAAAGCCTATTAATGTACTCTTTGGCTTTTGTAGCATTACTATCAATTAATGCATCGAGAGTATTAAGATTATTGAATAAAAAATGAGGATCTATTTGAGAGCGTAGCAATTTAAGCTCATTTTCTTTTTGTTGTTTTTGCACGTTAAAAAACTGTGCTTGACTTTCATAGAATTTTTTGGACAGTAAAATACCTAGTGTGAATCCCACCTCTTCGGTGATTTCAAAAACACTAATAGCTATAAGATTATACCATGTTGGAAAACTATTCCAATCATGCCCTCCAGACCAATAACCAGCCAAATAAGTAATAAAACCACCTATACCCAATATAGTAAGTCCCCAAAACGCAAGCTGAAAATATTTCTTCTCTTTAATTAGAAAGTTAGGAACAATCCAGTATATAAAAAGTAAGCTTACCGCAAAAGAAGTAATAATTGCTGCCGGTATATCTATCAGATATTCTAAAAGCTCATTATCTTGTCTATAATAATTGATACAATTTAATATCGTCGTAATGACATATACAATTATTATAACAGTATAATCGGACTTGTTTAACCTAGTCTCCATTAAATTAAATTATAATTGTTTAGGCTTTCTTATTTGCTTTATAATCCATCTTGCAAAAAATATTATGACAAGAATAAGAAAAATAAAACTCACTCCTAAAATGACATACAGTTTTGTTCTTCCAGGATCTGCAAGCATATAAAAGAACAATTCTTGCCCCAGTTGTTCTCCATATTCAGAATTGGTAAATATTACAAACCCCCAATCCTTTTCTGTATCCAAAGTAAACCAACTAGTAAATCCTTCATTATTGCCACTGTGCAGATAAATATTGGTGAATGGAAAATGAATGGTTAAAAAACCTAGTGTATATGACACATCAACTCCGTCATAAGGTACTTTTGAATGTGGTTTCAACAGCTCATTATAACTTTGCCTGGATAAAACTTTTTTATTCATTACGCCTATCATCCATTTTGAAAAATCCAAAGATTCTGAATGTATGGATGAAGGTGCATAAAAATTACCTTCCTCTTTTTGTACCCAATAATCATTTTTCCAGTCTATCCAATTCCTGTCTTCGTCATAGGGTTCTGCTTTGTGTTTTCTGGTATACTCATTTTGAATATATACCGTGTGTTTCAGTCCCAGGGGTTTACCAACTCTTTCTTGAAATTCGGCTTCAAGTCCAGCATCATCCGTGTTTAAAATATGTTTTATTACTTGTGTTACATATTGATATCCTTCACCAGAATAAAAATAATCGGTCCCCGGCTCAAATTGAATATTAAGTTTACCATCCTTATTATCTTCTCGCCAATTTGGAAACCCCGAGCGGTGACTAAGTGCCATTCTTGCTGTGATTTTTTTGTACCGTTCATCATGTGCGATATCTGGATATTCCAAATACTCAAATAATGGTTTATCAAGATCTAGTACCCCTTCTTCTACAAAAGTCATTACAAAAAATCCAAAAACTGGTTTCGAAATTGATGCACCTTCAAAAATAGTCTTGGAATCTACAGGTATTTTATTAGCAACATCGGCCAAACCTTTGGTTTTGTGGCATACAACTTTACCATCATTAAGAACGGCAATCGATAATCCAGGAATATCATATTCTTCCATTTTAGCATCGAGAAACCCATCCAAAGTCTCTTTAGGAATATCAAAACCAAGATAACTATCTATTGTATCGGTTTTTGAAGAGCAGGCCCCTAAAATTCCTAGTAGGATTACTATTCTAAGTAATTTTATAAATCTACACATACTACAAGTTTAGTTATTATCTTCTATTCTATCGCGTTCTTCTCTTGAAACATTTTTTCTTTTCTTGTTCTTACTGTACTTAGAACCGAAACTATAATGTAGCTGAAGATAAATGTTTTGTCTTGCCCAATCATTTTCTATGGTAGCATTAACATTGTCATAGGTAATCGCTCCAAAGAACCTTCTGTTTAAGATTTCTTCAAACTCTACACTTACTTTGAGGCGATCATTTAAAAACTTTTTACTTAAAGCTATATCTACTCCAGCAATCCATTTATACTCAATTTGCCCTTCTAAGCCTCCTGTGGTATAGTACCCAGATATCTCAGAATTTATACCCCATGGTAATTTATATTCTGCACTAGTATACCAAGTAAAACTCCATTGTGAAAGATCTAAGACTGGGGTCAATCTTTTGGATTGATATTCGTTGTAGTTTACAATGACCCCGGTAAACCCATCTAAGCCTTTTACAAAATTTAATGGCCCAAAAAGACTAGCACTAAAATTGTTATTCTGGGCAAGATTGATGACCGACCTTGATGTTTCTGCAGAAGCATCGTTTTGTGTAATAATTTCGAATAATGCATCGGTAGTTTGCTTGTATCCAACACTGAAAAATGGTTGGTCATCATAAGTAAGACTAAACTGAAAACTATTGGTAAAAGCAGGTTTAAGATTTGGATTACCTTCTTCGAAGGTAAATGGGTCGTAATAATACACAAACGAGTTTAATGAACTATATGAAGGTCTTTGTATGCGATAAGTATAGGCTGTATTTACACTAATCTCATCTGTAATTTTTCTGGTAAGCGTAATACTAGGAAAAAACTTGGATATATTTCTAGTTCTGGTTTCGTTTTGGGTTACTGAAGTTCCTTTGGTATTGCTTTCTTCCCATCGCAATCCTCCGGAAAAAGACCACTTGTCTAGAGTTGCATTAAATTTTGAATATAGAGCCACGATACTTTCATCAATCAAAAACCTATTAGTTTGAGTGGTGTTGTTTACAAAAACACCTTCATCATTCTGAGTAAATGATTGTAAATCACTGTCAGAATTCACCTCAGAATACTTTGCCCCTGCTCCCCAACTAAAGTTATCACTAGCAATTCGTTTATAATCTCCCTGATAAGTAAAAATCTCATAAGTGGCGTCCTGAAAATAACGTTGATTATCATAATCCACAGGGCTTTCTTCTATTTTGAATAGATTATTTTGGTTGGTATATTCATAATCTATATAATTGAAATCGAGAGTTACTTTATTCTTTTCATCCTTGTATTCATAGTATGGATTTATGGTATATGTAGTTCGGTCCCTATCGAAACTATTATCTGTTACGAGCATAGTTTGAGAAGTTTCTGCTACAATGGAAGTATTGTTACTGGTAATTCGATCTGACTTTGCCCGAATTCCGTTTGCAGTGATTCCGAATGTATTTTTGTCGTTTAGATAATAATCAAATCCTCCGCTTACCCTATATGTTTCTGGATCGAAAGGTGAAATCGACGTTTGGTTATACGTTTCGTCCAACACCTCTCTCGAAATTATTAGATCCTCTCTCCATGAAGATCTATTATATCCGGCACTCGCCTGCCAATTCAGTTTATTTTTATAACTAGCTATCGATGCACTTACGCCATAAAGGTAATCGTCTACATATCCCAGGGTACTTTTTACACTACCGTGAGTACCAAGTTTTACATTTTTCTTTAAGATCACATCGATAATCGGTCCTGATCCTTCTGCATCATATTCGGCCCCAGGTTGCTGAATAAGTTCAACTCTTGCAATGTTATCTGCAGGCATTTCTCGCAATAGCGCATCGACATCTATATAATCGGTTGTTTTTCCGTTGATCAAAATCCGGATGTTACCCTGCCCCCCATAGTTTAGTCTTCCGTTGGTCACTATTACCCCTGGAACCTTTTTCATTACATCCTGTAGATTTGTATTAATCATCTCCGATTTTTCGATATCAACAATCAGTTTTTCGGCGGTTTGTTTTATAATCGGCTTTTTATAAGTCACGACCACCTCATCAAGCTGTTCAGACTGCAATGTGAAATCCAAGGTTATATCAACACCTCGATTTGTTAATGCTATGATTTCGGATGTTTTAGTTTCAAATCCCAACATTGAAACCTCGATCTTGAAGGAACCTTCTTTAACATTTTCAAACAGGTAAACACCTGTCTCGCTTGTTGCCATAGCGGTAACTGCTTTGCTAGTTTCATTTTCGTATAAAATAACATTGGCAAAAACTAATGGCTCATTGTTACTATCAGAAATACGTCCTGTAATTGAATTTTGGCCATTTACATTTGTTATCCCTATGTAAACTAATAGAAAGAAAATCAATTTTTTGAATCCCATGCTTACTTTGTTTCGTTATACTTGCTGAAACAAAACTAGAAGTAAGAGCTATGTACATAAAAGGTGATTCTGACGAAGTAGGGTAAAAAACCGGTCAAATCGGTTTATTTTCCTTTTTAGATATTCTAATGATCTCAAGAAAGTCTATTTTTCATCTTCAAAAGTTCTTGTTCGATAAGCAGCAGTTTGTCTTCTACATGATCTCCAAACTCGGGAATTCGTCTACAAAAGACATAGCGTACGCGCCATAATTCTTTTACATCAGAAATTGGGTATTCTTCATCCTCAATATTTTTATGATCGGCTCTTAACACAACATTGCTTTTAGTAATATAAAGCCTTCTGAAGATTAATTTATTATCTACCAGAACAAATACCAAAGTGCCATTATTAAGTTTTTTTATTACTGTAGAAGGAACTTTTTCTCCAATAACCACATCTTTGGGATAAAAGCCTTTATCGTGTGATGTCATTTCAAGATTTGTAACGGTATATCCTCGAAACTCCTTGGTAGGATTGAGCGGCAATTGTAATGCGGGTAATTCTTTTATGAACCCCTCTTTATCAAAAAAGGTAATGTAATCACTAGAAGAGTTTTCGGTTATACAAGGAATAGTGGCAAATTGTTCACGTTTTACATCTTCGGCATATGTGGTAAGATCTCCTTTAAACTTAAGAAGCTCGTTAACGGTTAATTCATGTGTGAGTAAGTTATCAATTTGTATGCTAAAATGATTAGCAATCTTTATAATTGTTTCTATTTTCGGTTCACTTCTACCCTCTTCATAGGCTCCCAAAGTACCTCTTTTAAGGTCAAAAAGCTCTGCAAAAGCCTGTTGACTCAGGCCTTTTACTCCACGAATTTTTTTAATGTTTTTTCCAAAAAATGACATTTTTGCTAATTTTATTTGCAATTATCAAAAATAATTGTACTTTTACACTAACAATATTAGCTAATATTTGATTAAAAAGCTAATTTTAGTAGAAATACTTTGTTGTTTTATTCTTTTCTTAAGAATTAGGGGGAACTATACTAAAATTTTTAGCATAAAACAATTTACTAACTTAAATCATTCATACCCATGATTACTCTTGTATTACATTTGGCCGATTTAGCCAAACATATTATTCATAATATTTGTTACTTTTTGTAATATTGAAAGACCTATAGAAACGGGAAGTACTATTATTTATCAATCAAAAAACACTCATCTAATGCAAGATCATTTTAAAGTTGTAAAAGACTATTTACAGAAACTTCATTATGATATCACTCATGAAAATACTCGAGAAGGAATTTTTATGATTAGCAAAGAATCTGAAGGAATTAAAAATATGATTCTTGGGGTTGCTCCACCGATTTTGATTATGGAACAACACATTTGCAATATTAAAAACAAAAGTGAAACTGTGTATCGCAATCTTCTGCAAAAAAACAGGGACATTCTTCATGGTGCTTTTGTATTGGATGAAACCGGTGAAAAAGTAATTTTTAGAGACACCTTGCAGATCGCAAATCTTGATCTGAATGAATTGGAGGGCTCATTAAATTCGATCGGAATCTTATTAGGGGAATATTCTGAACAAATCATTAATTTTTCAAGATATTCATAAATCAAAAAATTAGTAAAACTTATATTGTATCTTCTACACGACAATACTGTAACTAGATGAAAAAAAGAAAAATTGATCCAAATTTATTAATAGCAATTGGAGTTCTTATTGCTAGTTTTTCTGCTCTTTTTGTTTATATAAAACAAGCGAATATAATGAGTAAACAAACTGATATTTTACTCGAACAAACTAAAGCCAATGCATGGCCAAGATTAGATGTTGGATTAAATATCGGGTTTGACAGAGACGACTCCCCTCTCTTTTTAAATATAGAAATACACAACAAAGGTACTGGACCAGCTATTATAGAAGGTGTAAGAGTGTTATACGAAGATCAGCATACCATTGACTGGTGGGATTTGTTTAAAAAATCCAAACTTCCAGATTCGATAGACGACGGAATTGCAAATCGTGATATTTATAACTCGGTTGTATCTGCGAATGAAGAATTCTACTGGGCTCAACTTCAAGAAGATCGTAATTTGGCGGCATGGGTTTTTGAAAGAAAAGATAAAATAAATATCGAAATTTGTTATAAATCGGTCTTTGATGATTATTGGCTTTTAACAAAAAGATTAGGGGGAGATACAAAAATTGAAAAATTAGAAACTAAAGCATCTCCCATACCAAAAAATCAAGAGTTTAAACGATAGATCAAAGAGTAAATTATAACTAATTACCCTATTTCATATATTTAAAAACATTAGCGATTTTAAGCTAAGGTTTTCTTAGATAAAGTTTTACTTGAACATTGGAATCGATCCGTTTAAAGCCAATGTATACTAATATCACAATTATTAACCTAAACTTATTTTAAGTTCTTATAGTTCATGATTGTTTATGAGCATAATGAGATTCTGAAGTAAATTCAGAATGACAAGATGTAATGATATTATTGAACAAAACTAATAATCATTATAAACTTCATATATCTTTCAATTATTAAAAGCCCTGTTTTTTTCTGATAATTATGCAATGAACTCCAAAAAATTTGTAAATTTACATAAGCACTTATATAAATACTTATGCAAGATAAATTACAAGAATATGGTGAACTAGGGTTAGGATCCAGGTTAAAAAGGTTAAGTGAATATTTAATGAAAGAAACTCAGTTAATTTATAACGCTTGTAATATTGATTTTGACCCCTACCTATTCCCTGTTTTCAAATTCATAATAGACCATGAAGTTGCCACCACAACCATGATTCAAGAAGGATTACAGTTTACGCAACCCGCAATCACACAATCCTTAAAAAAACTAAGTGACAGGAAATTAGTGACCTACAAAACTGATAAAGCCGATAAAAGAAAGAAGCTTTTTACACTTACTCCCAGTGGCAAAAAGTTACATCAAAACATGGTTCCTGTCTGGAAAGTAATTGATGAGCAAGTAAAATGGTTAACCGAAGGAAGTTCAACAGGTTTAACAAGACATCTCGCCCATATCGAAAATCAATTTAAAGAAAAGTCATTAAGTAAAAGAATACTAGAAAAATTATGAGAAAGACCGTAGAACAATTAACAATAATACCCTTTGACCCAAAATACGCGAAAGATTTTGCACGCCTTAATGTAGAATGGTTAGAGAAATATTTTGTAGTCGAACCTTTGGATAAAGAGCTTTTAGAACAATGCGAAGAGACCATTATCAATAAAGGCGGTTATATTTTCTTTGCCAAAGTTGGAGAAGAAATTGCCGGAACATTTTCTTTGATCAAAATTGAAGATGCTACCTACGAACTTGGGAAAATGGCTGTTTCTCCAAACTTTCAAGGGAAAAAAATCGGACAACAATTACTACGTCATTGTATAGACTTTGCCAAAGAACAACATTGGAAAAAACTTGTCTTGTATTCCAACAGAATCCTTGAAAACGCCATTTACATCTACCAAAAATTCGGTTTTATAGAGATTCCTATAGAGGACAATCCCCTTTACAAGCGTAGCAATATAAAAATGGAACTTGTCTTATAAAAAAGTCCGCTTTGTCTTTTATAACAAAGCGGACATCTTAGTTAAACTTCCCCTTTTTAACTAATCATGAATTATTTTGATACTGTAAAGTTCTTACCATAGTTATTGTCCCAATACTCTTGCCCATTAACCTTGTATACAACTACATACTCCACATTATTTGCTGATTTATCAATTCTTGTTGTACCCGACCAACGCTCAATACCAAATTCGTTTGGACTTTGGATATAAAATGATGGACCATTGTACCAATACCTTCTAAAATCAAGTGTAAAATATCCTTGCGTTTGCCATCCATCAGTTGTATACACAACACCTACTTCCTTATTTGGAGCAAGATTTCTCACATCTACTGTAACGTTAAGAGAATTTTGATCATAGTAGGGTACATAAAATAAACTATCATAATCTGTGTCCACACTTACATTGGCATTAGCATCTGCAAGAAAGTATCCCTCGTTATTAGATATGGAGTAATTTGTACCATTATTATTATCCCAATATGTGTTGCCACTAACTTCATATTTAACAACAAATTGGTCTGCATATATTCTTGACACTCCGTATCCTCCATGATTGTATGCTCCTGTCCATACCTCATTTTGGTCGTCAATATCGAAACTGTAAGATAGCGGTATTTCTTCCCAGCTACCATCTATTTTTTCGTGAAAGATACTTACGCTTTTATCAAAATCAAGATCTGCTACTTTTACAGTAAACTTTCTTGAATACGAAGTATACCCCCGATACGATCCAGAAGCCGTCCAGGCTTTTACCAAACTTACAGGTTCTGAGTTTTTTGTTGGAATTGCACTCTTAGTGAGCACACTCTCTGGCGTTTCTTCGAAGTTATCTTCTGTCGAACAAGAGAAGATAACTAAACTGATTAATAGATAAACTAATTTTTTCATTGGTTTTTGGTTTTAAAAGTTAATATTTAGTTTGAAGAGATTATACGGTAGTTTCTACCATAGTTATTGTCCCAATATTCCTGTCCATTTACTTTATAGACTACTGCATATTCGATAGTATTTACAGATTCATCTACATTTACAGATCCTGTCCAGCGTTCAATCCCAAATTGATTTGGGCTTAACAGTACATAATTGTAACCACTATACCATCTTGGCGTATATGAAAGTGATAAATACTGTTGTGTTTGCCATCCATCTGTAGTGTAAACTACTTCAACCTCTTTATAAGGAGAAATATTTCGTATATCGGCAACAACAGAAAACCTAAGACCATCACTTCCGTAAACAGGATAGAGGCTATCAAAATCTGCATCTACACTTATATTTAAATCTGGTTGCGCAAACAAAGCGCCAATTTCTTTTTCTTCAATACGATAGTTGTCCCCATTATTATTATCCCAATAGGTAGTACCATTGACTTCATATTTAATCGCAAACTCGTCATCATAGATTTTACCATCGGTATATGCTGTATACCTGTATTCTCCTGTCCAGATCTCGTTTTGATCATCAACACTTATGCTAAATGACAATGGAATTTCTTCCCAGCTGCCATCAACTTTTTCATGAAATACACTTACATTTTTGTCATATGAAAGGTTTGCCACCTTAACTGTAAACCTTCTAGTCCAAGTATTAAACCCTCTGTAAAAGCTATAAGAGTTCCATGCTTTTATCAATGTAACGTTTTGATCATTCGCGATCGATTTTTGAATTACTTCACTTTTGTTTTCCAGATTTTGATCATTAATTAAGCTATCATCTGTTGCACAAGAGAAAGCAACAAGGCTTATTAGTAGATATATGTACTTTTTCATTTTAGAGTGGTATGTGTGATGATTTTATTAGTAAGTTATTTTATTAATCACGTAGTTATTTCCGTAATTATTATCCCAATATTCTTGACCTGCAGTTCTGTAAACAACTGCATACTCGATCGAGTTCGCATTGGGATCGACCTGAACTGAAGTTTCCCACTTATCAATATCAAATTGATTGGGGCTTATAATGTAATTCGAATATCCAACTCTAAAATATCTTTGATAACTTAATAAAGCTTTTTGTGTGGTAGCCCAATTGTCTGTTGTATAGACCACTTCAACGCTTCCTGCATCACCATAATTTCTTCTCGCATCTACATTAATAGCAAAATAACTTCCTGAAAACCGGGTATAGTAATTATCTACTAAAACTTCAATTTCTGGAGCCAGAAATGCTCCTTCGTTTACAGACATGCTATAATTGGACCCATTATTGTTATCCCAGAAAGTTTCTCCATTTACGGTATATTTTACAACAAATTCGTCATCATAATATTGGGTATCTGGCTCGACTTCTCCTACCCAGATCTCTTCATCATTTCCAATGTTTTGCTGAAAAGTTAACGGGATATCCACCCAGTTTCCGTTACTAGTGGCATTATGTATTGCCACCTGTTTTTGGAATGCAAGGTTTTTTACTTTTACGACAAAACGTTTTACAAATCGTTGTCTTACAGGACTACTGCTATTCGATGTCCAGGCTCTAAGCAGTTTTACATTTGTTGAACTGTTTTTAGATTTCAGTTCGATTGACTCATTTATCAACTCCAAATTATCTGTGTCATTTGTACAAGAGTACAGGCCCAAAATGGCGATGAATACTAAATAGAATTTTCTCATAATTAATGTTTGTTAGATGTTAATGCGGTTACTTTCTTTTCGAAAAGTTTAGTGGTTGTTAAAAGGGTTATTATGAAGGTATGTCCCGTAGTGAAACTGGGCAATTGACGGGGATGGATTTAACAATTATTTTACTAAAAACGTTTTCGGTTTCCCGTCATTTTAACCAAAATTTAATTTCAAAAAATTGGAATTATCAGATATACAACCAAAAACGATATCGTATTTAGAAAATCACAATTATCACGAAAAATTATCGGCATTTGAAACGAAAATTATCGTAGCTATTTTGCTCTTACAAAAACCTTTTCATTGGGGTTTATGAAAACTTTAAGTATTTTTCGTTACTAAGAAAAACTCACCAATTAAAACCTTACAACAAAGAAAAGAGTCAATCCCCTCATTTAAACAGGGGTTTTTCCCCCTTTTTTTCTCTATTAGTTTTTAATTCCTACAACTGCAATTCTTACAAAAACCCTTAATTAACAAGGTGTTATCTTCTATTTTCTTTAACAAATTTTGGGATACCTTTTTAAAAACAAGAGAATAATAGTATTTTTAAGATTCACTAACATCTTAAAAAACCTAAACCATGGCAGGCGAATTAAACAACGAACAAGAAAAACCGAACTTTTTTAATCGAATCAGCAAGTATCCAATAGAATACTTAGGTGTTGCTCTTTTAGGTGCATTAATTGCGTTTTTAATTTTTGGCAAGCAAGGAAGGGATTTTGGCCCTTATCCTCCTAGCGGAAACCCAGTAGACACTCTATCATTTGTTGAGATTTTAGATTTTTACGATAATTTTGACAATTTGGATACGGTAATTCGAAATTACACGAGACAAAGAAATAACGATCCATCATTTGAAACTTCCAGAGCTGTTTCTTTCGATTATCAGGGATTAATAGACTATCTAGATTTCATTCAAAACAATGCAGAAGAAGCAAATATAAAGATCTCTCAACTACGCTTTTATTTTGGACAATATGGTAGTAATGTAGGTAAGGACAAAAAATTTAAACAAACTCTATTTTTCAACCCTACCACAGTTTTTTCAAGCGGAGAAAAACAAGGGGATTTATCATATGCAATTTTAAGATCTGGCAATAAAACGAGTGCAGTTCCCCTAATTAGTGTCCTAGACACTCTAAATGAAGGATTAGGACAATTATCCAATGAAGAAAAAGTAATACAAGAAGCTGCGGTGATATCAATTTTACCTTCTAGTTCAATAATCTATAATGGGGCAGAATCTCAGGCCAGAAATGCTGGTCAGTTAAGCCCTCCGCCATCAGATATAAAGGACGCAAACCAATAAAACTGTGGATCAAGAGACTTTAATAATACTAAGAAACTTTTCTACAATAATAGAACTAGTTTCTGCAATCTTAGGTACGATATTCTATTCGAAGTACAAAAATTCCGTGCTTAAATTCTTTTTGTTTTATTTATGGTTTATAGTCTTATTAGAAATCTCTGGTTACATAATTGTTGAATATCGCTTAGTAGAAAATAATGCATGGTTATTTAACCTGTTTTACTTGATCAGTTTTACTTTTTTATTCTATTTATATAGTGCCATTGTAAAGAATAAAAAGAAAAAAAGGATTATTCAATTTTCGAGTATTCTATATTTACTAATATTCGTTATAAATGGCTTTTTCGAGAATTATTTAACAAGCTCTCAAACAATACCATTTATAGTTGCTTCAGCTTTATTGATTGTTGCAATAATATTTTATTTCGTAGGGATTTTAAGCACCGAAAAAGTTCTTCATGCTAAAAAAAACCTTTTATTCTGGATAAGTATTGGCTTTCTGCTTTTTTATGCTGGAAGCATTCCTTTTAGAATAGCACTAAATTATTATGCAAACATAGGAGGATTTAATGAGCTTTTTTCTATTAATTATTTATTAATTATAGTCTTAAATATTTGCTTTATCATAGGCTTTATATGGAGCGACAAGAAACAATCATATTAATTGCCAGCTGTATTTTAATTATGCTAATAGCAATAATTGTTTTTCTTTTCTTAATTTTTCAGAAAAGAAAAAACAGCTTGTTGATGCAGCAAAAAGAGGCTCAGAAGAGATTTGAAACGGCTATTGCCGAAACGCAGATCGAAATAAGAGAAGAGACATTACGCAATATAAGCTGGGAGCTACATGATAACATTGGCCAGTTACTTACATTGGCCAAAATACAGGTAAACATAGCCCAAGATGACCCCGCGAAACTACAAGAAGTAACCGATACTATAACCAAAAGTTTAACCGAGCTACGATCACTATCAAAGTTAATAAACCCCGATGCCATAAAGAGTCTTAATTTAACCGAAGCTATTACTCTTGAAATTGAACGATTTAACAGGATGCAGTTTATTAATGCATCAATTATTAGTAACGAAGAGGTAAAACCCCTGGATGACAAAATTGAAATTATAATTTTCAGGATTTTGCAAGAGTTTTTTACCAATACTATCAAACACTCAAAAGCATCGAACCTGGTAGTAAACGTAAATTATGATGAAGAAAAAATAGTAATCCATGCCTGTGATGACGGTATAGGCTTTGATAACTCAAATACCAATGCAAAACGAGGCATAGGATTAGGCAACATACAAAACAGATGTAAATTAATCGGTGCAGAAGTTACCATTGATTCTGAAGAAGGTAAAGGAACCGCTATGACACTCACTTATTTTTATAATAAGAAAAGTTTAACATCATTAGACACTGAAGTTAATTAGCTTTGGGCAATATAGCATCCTAGATGAACAACCAGGACCTTATTTTAATTAAAAAGAAGGAAAGACTTGGTTTTTGAAAGACATAATCAATACAAGTTGATTAATTTTGTAAATATATTTTAAGGGAACGCACATAAATCACAACTCATAAAACGAGTCATTGAAGATCATAACCTAAATTCAACCCTCCAATGACAAATTTTACTCGCCTACCGGCAAGAAAGGTCTGATGATTTAGAAAAGCATTAAAAATTAAACAGATGAAGTATTCAGTCGTAATCGTAGAAGACCATATTTTATTATCTCAGGCCCTATCTGGGTTAGTAAACGGATTTGATAAATTCAAAATATTATATATCTGTAAAAACGGAAAAGAATTGCTAACACGCTTTAAGGATCCAAAAAACATTCCTGACATCGTGCTCATGGATATTAATATGCCTATCATGAATGGCATAGAAACCACAGCTGCATTAAAAGAAGAATACCCACAAGTGAAGGTACTGGCCCTGTCTGTAGAAGAAGACGAAAACACCATATTAAAAATGTTAAGAGCAGGCGCAAAAGGATACCTGTTAAAGGATACCGAAAAAAGTATTCTTGAAAACGCCCTCATACAAGTACAGGAAACAGGCTTCTACCATACCAAAGATGTAACCAACCTATTGCTTGGATCGTTAAATCCAAAAGAGGATAAAGAGGTTGTACTCAAAGATCGAGAAGTAGAGTTTATAAAACATGCCTGCACCGAAAAAACATACAAAGAGATTGCCAGCGACATGTGCTTGAGCCCAAAAACCATTGAAGGGTATAGAGATTCTATCTTTGAAAAGTTGAATCTTAAAAATCGTACAGGCCTTGTTATTTATGCGATTAAGAGTAAAATATTTACTCCTTAACAAATAAATGTTAGGCTTTTATTCTTTATTATTCTCTAATTCAAAATAATAACATTTACCTTTGAAAGGTAGATGCTATAATTACCTCATGTTTTTAAGATATTTTTATACCAAAAAAATTATCTTTATTGCATATTGTACTTACTTTTGGCTCGTTTATTGATAAAAGCAAAAAACAAAGTCACGATTATCTTGGTAAATATTGTGATTTAACAACTTTTTGAATAAACTAACCATCTTATACTTCAATAAAAACACTGTTTTTTTGTTTATTTTTGTGAGTAGAAGAACATTGATATTTTTATGCTAAAACAACAATTAAATTTTAAGCTTTCTCAAAAACTATCTCCTCAGCAAATTCAACTCATGAAGTTGATTCAACTTCCTACGCAAGCTTTTGAACAAAGACTTAAGCAGGAAATGGAAGAAAATCCTGCTTTGGATAGTGGCAAAGAAAAAGCAGATGAATTTGAAGACGCTTTTAGCAATGAAAACCTTGGAGATGAGGATTATGGTACCGAGAAAATAGAAACCGAAATCAATGTTGATGAATACCTAAGTGACGATGAAATACCAAGTTATCGATTAAGCTCAAATAATTATAGTTCTGATGACGAAGACAAAAGTGTGCCTTACGCATCGGGCACTTCTTTTCATCAACATTTGGTAAATCAACTAAACACCTACAGACTTGATGACGAAGAGCGAGAAATAGCCGAATTTTTGGTCGGTAGTGTGGATGAAAGCGGTTACATACGACGATCACTATCAGATATCCTGGACGACCTTGCTTTTACTCAAAATGTATACACCACTGAAGATAAAATCGAAAGCGTTCTTAAAATTGTACAACAATTGGATCCGGCCGGTGTAGGAGCTCGCAGTTTGCAGGAGTGTCTTTGGCTTCAACTCGATAGAAAAGAAACCACAATCCCTATAAAATTAGCTTCAGAAATATTAAAAAAGGCTTTTGATCATTTCAGCAAGAAGCATTATGACAAACTTTTGGCAAAATTCGATGTCACCGAAGAGCAATTAAAAGAATCCATTGATGAAATAGAGCATCTCAATCCTAAACCAGGAGGAGCATATGCCGGCAACAATCGTATTATCGAACATGTAGTTCCTGATTTTACTATTAGGATTATAGATGGTGAGCTTGAACTCACCCTCAATGGCCGCAATGCCCCAGAACTTCATGTATCCAGAGAGTACAATAATATGCTTCAAGGGTACAAAGCCAGTAAAGAGAAATCTAAATCTCAAAAGGACGCGGTAATGTTCATAAAGCAAAAGCTTGATGCGGCAAAATGGTTTATCGAAGCAGTAAAACAGCGACAACAAACACTTTTTATCACCATGAGTGCAATAATGCACTATCAAAAAAGTTATTTTCTTAGCGGAGATGAACGTAACCTAAGGCCAATGATCCTTAAAGACATTGCCGATCAGATTGATATGGATGTAAGTACTGTATCTAGAGTAGCCAATAGCAAGTATGTAGATACTCCCTATGGTACAAAGCTGATCAAAGAATTCTTTTCTGAATCAATGACCAATGTTGAAGGAGAAGAAGTTTCGACCCGCGAAATAAAAAAGATATTAGAAATAACGATTGGTGAAGAAGACAAGAAAAAACCGTTAACCGACGAAAAACTTGCTAAAATCCTGAAAGAAAAAGGGTACCCAATCGCCAGAAGAACAGTTGCCAAATACCGCGAACAATTGGAAATACCGGTTGCCAGGCTACGAAAAAAAATTTAATGAACTTTTTTCTAAAAAGCGTTTCGTACATTTTACACCCTATTTTAATGCCTTTGATGGGCGCTATAATTTATTTTATGGCGGCGCCCAGATTTATTCCTGAAGATATTATAAAAGCCAAAATTATTGGACTAACCGTACTCACAGTTTTAATTCCTATAGTCTTGTTTTTCTTTCTTAAGAATATGGGAACTATTACCTCGATTCACCTGGAAAATGTAAAACAACGTAAAATTCCTTTATTATTACAATCCATACTGTTGATTGTGGTAATAAAAATGATAATCGATATATATCACTACCCCGAGCTTTACTTTTTCTTTTTGGGGATCTTATTTTCGATGTTAAGCTCGATCTTCATGGTCTTTTTTAACATCAAAGCCAGTCTTCATATGATTGGAATAAGTGGCGTTACCATGTTTACTATTGCTTTGAGCATTCACTTTGGAATGAATCTAATCCTGCTTATTTCGACCCTTATGATTGCAAATGGCCTCGTAGCCACATCACGTTTACATTGTAAGGCTCATAGCAATCTTGAACTAATACTTGGATTTCTAATTGGAGTAATCCCCCAATTGACACTAGTCAACTTTTGGTTATAAAATGTAAAATATCAAACCTACTTTGGCAGGATTTAAGCCTATACTTTCTCCTTCTAAAACGGCATTATCATCAAATAATGCGTTTAGACTATAATAAAAGTGAAAATTAAATGTGTTCCAACCAAACGTAAAAGTAGCACCAAATCTCCATCGATTTAACTCATTTACTTTTGTTTGCTTTATCTGTAAATTTGACCCTTTAAAATTAGACTTAAAATGATAAAGATATCCAATCCTGAAACCTGTATAGATTCGATAGAATTTATGTGTCTCTGGTACCGAAGTTCGCCATCTAAACTCCAACGGTGCTTCAACCAAATGAGTAGTGATTC
This sequence comes from Aquimarina gracilis, assembly GCF_035285365.1. Classification (NCBI taxonomy): domain Bacteria; kingdom Pseudomonadati; phylum Bacteroidota; class Flavobacteriia; order Flavobacteriales; family Flavobacteriaceae; genus Aquimarina; species Aquimarina gracilis. The sequence goes on from NZ_JAYKLX010000001.1 coordinate 469,707, forward strand.
GATTTGTATCAAAATCCTCTCCCTCTAAACTTGTAAACACACTACTTTCTGTCTCCTCCTCTTCTCCAATAAACAAATTCTGGTTATATACATTTAACGAATAACCAAGACCCAATCCAAATGCTACATTGCGTCGTTTATTAATAGGCATATCTCTAGTAAACCCTAAATGTAACCCCACAGAAAAGCCAGATTGATCTACTTTATCCGGCTTATTAAGGAGAATATTATAAGTTACCCCAACATAAAATTGATCTTCTCTATAAAGCGAGTCTATAGCCTTATACTCCTGTTCATTAGATTTCGTTTCTTGAGAAACACCCAGAAACAAATTAAAAGTACCTATAATATACAGCAAAAACTTCTTCATATACATCCGTAAAGTAAATCAATTTCTTCTGAATTTATACTATTACGATAAAACTTTAAATTACAAAAAACCCGCCAAATATTTTTGGCGGGTTTTTTATTTATAAAAGATTCTTTCTAGTCTTTCCTTTATTTAAGGTTTTGACTGGCGCTACCTTGCCTTGTGGTATAATTAATTTTCAAGGCCTCAACCTCTCTTAATTCATTTTTAATATCTCCAACAAGACCCATATTGGTATCTCCATCTACTTTAAGAGCGGTAGTTAAATAAGGAACTTCTTCTTCCCTCTTGGATGCCCTTTCGGCAAGAATAAAAGCTTTAATATCCTCTACAGCAGCAAACTTATCGTTAAGCTGAATTCTAGCTGTATTACCGGCACTAGCACGATATCTGGAACTTGGCTTACCTGCATAGATATACATTACCAAATTCTTCTTGTCTAGTTTCTCTATCTGATCTGCATACGGTAATTTATTTTCGATCATCAAAGTATTTTGACGCATCACCGTTGCAACCATAAAGAAGAATAATAACATAAATACAATATCTGGTAATGATGCCGTAGAAATAGCTGGTAATTCACCACTTTTTTTCTTTTTAAACTTTGACATAAGAATTTTGTTTTACGTTATTACAATTATTTCTTTGGTTCTGCCTCAGAGAGTTTCTCTGGGAATAAGAACTGAATTTTCTTGATATCTTCCTTAAGAGTTTCCTTGTTACCGGCGTAATTAACATCTTTAAGATCTTTCTCCATCTGCTCAAAAGACTTACCGTATAAACGCTCGGCCTCCCTGTTACGCAAAGTAGTATATGCTGCTACCAATTCATTCTGAACTGCAATATAGGTAGAATATGTAGTCTCCCTATTGTTACGTAAAGAAATTACAGCTTTTGTTGGATTATCTGAAGAAGACGGATCTTTTGCTCCCTGGCAATAACCACATCTATCTTCACCTGTTCCTCCTCCATTATCCAAGAACTTAATTGCTGCTTCACGAAGGTCTTTTAACTCCATAGGCACTTCCTCTACCAATAAATCGTTGTTTTTATTCACTTCAACAACAAAAATATTTTTCTCCTTCAAGATTGGAGGCGGTTGATCCGTATCCTGTGGAGGTGGAAGCTTACGACTAATACCACTATCGGTTTCGATAGTTGTAGTAACCAGGAAGAATATAAGAAGTAAGAATGCAATATCTGCCATAGACCCTGCATTTACTTCTGGTGCTGATCTTCTTGCCATAATTATTTACCTATTAATTTTTTAATACCCGAAAGAAACATTAAACCAACCGCTACTGCAGCCAAGAAGTAGAATGCGTACAATCCGGTTCCTACCCATTTCGATCCACTTTCAGAAAGTACTTCTCCATCTTTCAAAGGAGTTTCAACTCCTTCTGCCATCACAAAACCAAGTCCTACGACAACTAGAAAAGCAACGATTCCGATCAAAGTATTTTTAAGACCTGAAGGGTTCTTAGCCAGTGTAGAAAACACTGTAATCAATGTTGCTACAATGGTGACTACAAAGATTATCAATGTAAGCGTATACAATGGGCTTACCATTGGTGCCGCTTCATCCAAAGAAAGCTCTCTAGCCTCTGAAACACCATTTTGATCCATCAAATCACTAATTGAACTACTCATCACATACCAAAGGATCGCCCCTATGATACCTACTGCCAGTACAACATATGATAATATTTTAGAAATTTTCATGTGTTTATATTTTTTTGGTGCTTACCGCACGATTAAACAATAAGATTACTTACTTTACTTAGAAAAATCTTATTATTTCTTGTTTTTGTAAGCTACCAACATATCGATCAATGTGATCGAAGCATCTTCCATATCATTAACGATTCTATCGATTTTTGCAACAATGTAGTTATAAAAGATCTGAAGAATAATCGCAACAATAAGACCAAATACAGTAGTAAGAAGTGCTACTTTAATACCTCCTGCTACAAGTGAAGGCTGCATATCTCCTGCTGCTTCAATTTTATCAAATGCCTGGATCATACCGATTACAGTACCCATAAACCCAAGCATCGGTGCTAATGCGATAAATAAAGAAACCCAAGATACGTTTTTCTCTAATTGTCCCATTTGAACACCTCCGTAAGCAACAACTGCTTTCTCTGCAGCATCAATGCTTTCGTCTGCTCTGTCAAGACCTTGGTAATAGATAGATGCAACAGGACCTTTCGTATTTCTACAAACTTCCTTAGCTGCTTCTACTCCACCACTATTAAGTGCGTCTTCAACATTTTGTTGTAATTTTTTAGTGTTTGTTGTAGAAAGATTTAAAAAGATAATTCTTTCAATTGCAATCGCTAAACCTAGGATTAAACATAAAAGTACGATTCCCATAAATTCAGGACCTCCTTCGATAAAACGCTTTTTCAAGTTTTGATGGAAGGATAAATCTTCTGTAGCATCAGATGCTGCATCTTCTTGTATTGTTGTCGTAGTTATAGGAGCAATTAATAATTGCACGTTTGCCGTAAATAACTGGGCAGGTGCAGTAGCTGCTTGTAAGTTTCCAAAAGCCATTACCGCTGCGATTGCCAGAATAGAAAATAATCTTTTCATTGCGCTGATTCTTAATTTTAATTAGTTAAAGGGTTAAAGATATAAAAATATTATATAATCTTTCAAAAATTTAAATATAATGGCAGAGAGGAAGGGATTCGAACCCTCGATACGCTTTTGACGTATACACACTTTCCAGGCGTGCGCCTTCGACCACTCGGCCACCTCTCTAAAAGTTTTCCCAAAAAATGGGAGGAGCAAATAACAAAAAAAATGTTAAGTACTAAAATTTGAGGCGTTAATTTTCTAACATTTCCCCGCGTAGCGAGGTTTCATAAATGGTTTTGAGGACTTTAAGAGGTAAATTTTCTCCCAACAAGTACATCAGTTTGGCTACTGCAGCTTCTGTTGTGATGTCCTTTCCAGAGATAACCCCTGCTTTTTTTAAAGCCACGCTAGTATCATATTTCCCCATTTCAACACTTCCTCCTGCGCATTGTGTTACATTAACCACAGGAATTCCTCTTTTAATTGTCTTTGAAATGATATCTACAAACCACTTTTTTGTTGTCGTGTTCCCTGCTCCATACGTCTCAATAATGATACCCTTGATATCTTCAGAAGAAAAAATATGTTGAATAATCTTTTCATTTATTCCCGGAAACATCTTCACAATAACTATATTATTATCAAAATGAGTGTGATATACCATTTTTTTTCTTCGGTTCGCTAGGCGCAAAAATGATTTATTAACCTTGAGATGTACTCCCGACTCTACAAGCATAGGATAATTCAACGATTGAAAAGCTTCAAAATGCTCTGCATTTATTTTGGTGGTTCGGTTGGCACGTAAAAGTTTGTACTCAAAATAAAGCCCTACTTCGGTAACAATGGGCTTACCCTTTTCTCGTAATGCCGCAATCTGAACAGCAGTAATCAGATTCTCTTTTGCATCTGTCCTTAAATCACCTATAGGAAGTTGAGATCCCGTAAAAATGATTGGCTTTGCCAGATTTTCGAACATAAAGCTTATGGCAGAAGCTGTATACGACATGGTATCGCTACCATGCAATACTACAAAACCATCATAAGCATCATAATTAGTATTGATTATATCTCCCAAGTCCTTCCAACGATCCACATTCATATCTGACGAATCAATAGGCTCCGCAAAACTTACCGTATCTATAGAACAATCTAATTGTTTAAGCTCTGGAATTTTCAACAATAATTCATCAAAATCAAAAGCCGCAAGTGCTCCTGTTTCAAAGTTTTTGATCATACCAATTGTACCACCAGTATAGATAAGAAGTATGTTGGGTGATGAATTCATAATACAAATGAACAAATTTTAAGTTATTGTCGATCTATACTCCAAATATTTCTTTGGAGTTATGAGTGGTAACCGAGGCGATCTCTTCTACTGGCATATTATAGATTTCTGACAACTTATTAAGGACATTGATTATGTATGCACTTTCATTTCTTTTTCCTCGATATGGTGTAGGAGCCAAATAAGGTGAGTCAGTTTCTAAAACTATATTATGCAAAGGTATTTGATTCAAAAACCTGTCAATTTTTCCATTTTTGAATGTTACAACTCCTCCTATCCCTAACTTCATATTAAAACCTATTGCGCGATGAGCATCTTCTATTGTTCCTGTGAAACAATGAAAAATCCCAAAAAGATCATCCCCTTTTTCGGATTCGAGCACCTCAAAAATTTCTTCAAAAGACTCGCGACAATGTATTACGATGGGCAACTTATATTTTTTTGCCAATTGAATCTGGTACCGAAATGCTTCCTTTTGCTGTTCGAGAAACGTTTTATCCCAATAAAGATCAATCCCAATCTCTCCAACTGCGTAAAATTTTTTGTCTCCTTTTGAGTGCAAACGCTTTTCTAATTCCTCTTCAACATGTGCAAGCTCTTCTTTATAATTCTCTTTTACATGAGTTGGATGCAAGCCCATCATTAAAAAAACATGTTCTGGATATCGAGATTCGACTTCATACATTGTTTTTGTATAAGCCGAATCTATCGCTGGCACAAAAAAACGCGTTATTCCACTTTCTATGGCACGTTGCATCATTGCTCCCTGATCTTCATCAAAAGCTTCGCTATAAATATGTGTATGTGTATCGGTAATAATCATGCGGCAAAAGTAAATAAATTTTGCACGCAATTACAATGGTAAATTTGAACTTATATCATGAAATGCTTATGATTCTTTCCAAAGGAATTATAGTAGATCGCTTCAGAATAACAGACTTATCTGTAATTCCCCATATGGTAGTTTCTACCTCTTTTATTCCTGCATCATCGGCAAAAACAATTTTGACCTTCACATGCTCTAAATTTCCCAATCGAAGTCCTCTGGTTAATTTCCTATATCGATCACGTTTATCTCTTTTATTACCTAACACTTCTTGTTTTGGAAAATGTAAAAATTTAATTTCTTCTTTTTCGATATGCTTTATATGATCAATAGCCTCCATGACTTTCGTTTTTAAAATTCGACTCTGAAAATTTAGTGGGAATTGTAAGCTATAAATTACAGTATTTTAACATTTTATAGCGTAAAAACAATGTTAATTAACACTTTTGCAATCAGCATCATGAGCTACTTAATCAAGTTTTTTTAATAACTCTTGTGCTTTATTATAATCCTCTGCCTCTTTTGGAAGTGTTTTGAGCAATTTTGCACTTTGATCGTATTTTTTCTGTTTCAGTTGATTTAAGGCCTCAAACCATATTGCTTTGTATCTATACACGGAGTTGCCCTGAGATAGTTTTTCTAAAACTTCTGAGGCACCCGAATATTTATCTTGCTCTAATAATGAGATAGCATAATAAAATTGATACTCTGCATTTTCAGGATCTTTTGATACTAATAGTGAAAGGTATTTTTCTGCAATAGCATAGTTTTGTTTGTTGAATGCGTTTTCGGCATTTTTCACATTCTCCTCATCTACTCCTCTTTCAGAAATAGACAACTCTGGTATTGCAGCAAAATCATTATAGGTTGGATTGCTTTGAGTAAAGAAGTATACCCCAAAGATTATTGCTATACTAGCAGCTACAGCATAGGACCAAGTAGGGAGCTTGATCACTTTAGGCTTCTTTGTAGTTTGTCCAGAATTCTTTTTATCTGTTTTTTCTTTGACCACTTTTTCCTTAGGTATCTTTGCAAAGTGGTCATCTCCAATCCTTTTTAGATTCGCCTTTAGAGTCTCCTGCTCTTTTTCTAAATTAAAACTAGCATCTAAGTGAATGTGTAATTCTTTATAAAGCTGTAATTCCTTTTCAATGGTTTTATCTTCGCTTATCAACTTGTCTAATCTGGCCTTTTCGTTGATAGAAAGCTCATTGCTGCAAAACTTCTCGAATAGTTCGTATTTTTCTTCTGGGGTCATAACATATTCTTTAGTTGATTAAACTTAGGAGTGTTCTGAACCAATTGTGTTAATTGACCAATGCACAAGGACTTCTTTTTGCGAACATAGGCATATGATTGTCCTAGTTTTTGCGCTACTTCTTCCATCGATTTGATGGTAAAAGTTACTTTTAGCAATTCTTTACAAGCCTTCCCTAATTGGTCAAACATTTCGGTAAAAAGTTCGTGTTTTGCATTAAAAATTTCGGTTTCTTCAGCAAAACGAACACTCTCATCATTAATAGATACAACCTCTTCATTAATTGTTACCTCTTTTTGAGAAGATTTTTTTAATTCATTCAGCCATTTACGTTTACACAATAGGAAAAAGTAAGCATCAAATGGGCAAGTAAGTTGTAATGCTTTTTCTTTGGCTTGCCTGTATATAGTAATTAATGTCTCCTGTATAATATCCTGGGCTCCAGAATCATCTCCACTATTCTTTTTGATATATCCCACCACCTTGGGTGCAAATTTGTCATAAATCTCAGCTAGCAGTACGGTGTCGTTTTTCAAAAGTGCCTCGATATACTTCTGATCAGGATGTGGTTTATTATTTGGCATACATACTTGGTTGGTGCATCTAATTTAAAAAAAGTTTCAGGATTAAGGGTAACAAAAAGGAAAGGGGATTGATATGAGATTGTAAACCATAAAATTTTAAAATTATGAAAACAAGAAATATTACAATCACATTACCGAACAATAGTAGGAGTGTAAAAACAACTACGGTGAGCTTTTTGCTTTTGGCATTAGCTATTCTATTTTTAGGAAGCTGTAATAATGATGATAGTGAGATGAGTGTTCCTCCCTCAATCAATGGATTAGAAGTTACCGCAAAAATTATACAAAACCGGGAAGATGCAAAGCAAACTCACACTCTAGACGCGAATGCGGGAGGAGAAGTGCAAGGTGACGAAGGTACAATTCTTTTCTTCCCTCCTAATAGTTTCCTAGATCAAAACGGTGATCCCGTTACCGGAAATGTTACTATCGAATTCATTGAAATATATGATAAAGCAAAAATGCTATTGACCAAAATGCCAACGAATGGTAGACGACCTAATGGAGATATAGAAACCTTGGTCTCGGGAGGAGAATTCTATGTAAATGCAACTCTGGAAGAAGAACAATTAGAACTTGCCAATGGATTTCAAATATTCGCTCCAACAAATGAATTTGATGACGAAATGGTGCTTTTTAATGGCCAAAACGATAATTGTATTGAAGATGATTTAGAATGTGATGTAGTTTGGGAAGAACAAGAACAAGGCGGTTTAGAACAAATGCAACGTGAGGGACCTAACGGTACCGGAGTAACTGTCTATGGAGGTTTTATAGACAACTTTGGATGGACTAATATTGATCGTTGGTACAGCGACCCAAGACCAAAAACTGTTCTTTATGTTGATGTCCCCGAAGGATATGACGACACCAACTCTAATGTATACATATCTTACGATGGAGAACCTACGGCCCTAGCTCTACTGGATATTTATAATACCCAAACCGAGCTTTTCTCTGAGCACTACGGATTAATCCCAATCGGATTAGAAGTACACATCATATTTGTTTCTATACAAAATGGCGAATACGTATATGCGATTCAGGCCGCTACGATTGAAGAAGATCATCTAGAGGTAATCGGATCCACTAGTACGGGCACTGAAGCAGAATTAGTGGCGCTTATTAATGCATTGCCCTAACAAATAAGCATACTGGAATATACTTAATAGGTTAACGGGGGTTACGGCACATTCCGGCATATTTTCCGGAGGAGTTTTCTCTTCCGGATTTTTTTTTTGGAAAAAGTTTCAAAAAGTAGGTAACAAAAAAACACTCTTGTTGATATAGAGGTGTAACGCAAAAAAAATAAAAACTCATGACAACAAAAAATAACATCTTTACTTTACCGAAAAAAAGTAGGTTCGTAAAACAAATCATGATTAACGTATTATTATCTACTTTTTCATTAATCTCGTTTACAAGTTGCGAAACCGACAATGACATCAATGACTTTCAAACCAATAGCCCTGTATTTGACCTAGATCTTTTTGAGCAAAACTTGATTGATTATATAGAAGCTGGGGGAGACAGCCCTATAGGTTGGGCATATACCATTAGTAAAAATGGCAATCTGGCCCGATCTAATGCTTACGGACAAGCGAGAACATCGGCCGATGGGGCCACGGACTTCACTCTAAACAAAGAAATCAATGTGGCTAGTGTAACCAAATTTTATACCGCCATTGCCGTAATGCAGTTATTAGAAGCAAATGACCTTACAATAGAAGATAAAATAACAGATTGGCTACCCGATTCTTGGGCACAAGGGCCAGGAGTGAGCGAACTTAGTTTTAAAGACCTATTAAAACATGAATCGGGATTACAAAGCACCAACAATAACTTTGATACGACCTTGGGATACGACGGATTAAAAGATTGTATTGAAACCGGGGTGGTAAATTCAAAAACACGAAATTATTTGAATGTAAACTTTGCCTTGTACAGAGTTCTTATTCCATCTTTATGGAGTACAATTAGCAATAACGCAATTGATATTGAAAATGATGCCAATACCCAATTCATGTATTTGCTATATATGCAAGAAAATATTTTTAACAGACTTTCTTTACCCTTGGTAGGATGCGTTCCTGAAGATAGAGAAACTTCAACCTTGTATTACAATGCAAATGATTCCAACACAAATACCAACGGCCAATATTATGGTAGCTGGAACAACAAATCTGGCGGAGGCGGTTATTTTATGACCACATTAGAAATGGCAAAAGTAAATGCATTTTTCGAGCAGACCGAAGTGTTAGTTACCAAAGATCAAAGAGATCAAATGAAATTACACCGATTAGGTATGGATACTGAAGATGCCGCCGATGAAATTCATGGAAATTATTACGGTAAAGCAGGATCCATTGGAACAAGTAGCGATGCAACTGTTTCACAAGGAGTAAGAACACAAATTGTAATGTTTCCATCAAACAGAGTGGATTGTGTGATCGTGATGAATTCTCAAGGTGTGACTCTGCAAAATACCACGAGCCTACGTCAAATGATATACAACGCTTATAATGCTGCATGGGTACAACCATAATTTAGGAGATCTCTTATAAATCTTATTACATTTCCGGGAGGTAAACCCTTCCGGAAATTGATAATTTAACTTTTACTTATCTTTAATAGCAAGAAACAAAATCATGAGGGGCATCATACTATTTTATTTTGGGGTATTAATCCCATTCTTGAGCTTGTCACAAATTCAAAGCAATGATACTTTAAGGATTGCTTCGATAACCCATGAGATAGAGGGCAACAGGGTTACTTTTGGAGCAAAAATGCCTGCCCTAAATCAAATTGCTGGCGCACCTAAAGCCTATTACACATATTATTGGGAGTTTGGAGATGGAAACTATAGTTTCAAAAAAAATCCGACGCATACTTTTAATAAACCTGGTAATTACAAAACAAAACTGTGGGCAACCAATAATTATGATAACGGCAAACCACCAAAAAGTCGACCAAAATCAATTACAATCTCAAGTAATTTTGATGAAGCATCGGTTGAGAATATTTCACCCTTTGTCGAAAATGAAGACCTAATACTGAAACGAAACCGTGAACCAATTCCAGATCAGGAAATGGTGTTGATCACTAGTTATAAAAACAATAACAACTACGCTTCCAGTGGAAAACTATACCTGTTCTATAACGACAATCAATTCAAGAATGATAATTTCACCATAGAAGATACTCGCTTGCATCATGGTGAGCGCATTATTCCGTTAGAAGGAATTTCTGAAGTACTTGGAGAAAACGATGACCAAACATTGCTGGCCTCTTCTTCAAATTCTTTTCTTCAAAACAAAACACTTTTTGCACAGGATACCACCAAAAGAAGAAATTTACCCCTCACGCTTGAAGAATCAAAAGCATTATACCGCAGTTATCAAGTCATTGCTTTTGATGACATGCAGCCGGGAGAAGAGCGAAACATCTTCAGGACACTAAGAACCACTCCTGAAATGATAAAAGACACAAGTGCCATTGTAACATTACGAAGTGTTTATGTGCCCGACGAAAATTTTGACAACCACACCGTAAAGGATACCGAAATGGAGATTGTGACATCACATGATCCCAATAAAATGTCATCCAACGGTTGGTTCATGAATTATCGATTTGTTCGATTTAAACGACTTAAATTCAAAATTCGTTTTCAGAATAATGGAGAAGGACCTGCGAATACAATTCGATTAGAAACAGATATTCCGGATATGTTTGACAAATCTACACTTAGGATAGATGGCATGTATCCCGATTGCCCTATTTGCCCAAAAGAACAGGAAGTAAACTACAGTTGCCTTGATACTATTTTACAAAAAGATAAAATCATCTTTCAATTCAATAAAATCTATCTTCCTGGAAGCGAACAAAAGAATGTCGAGGAAATAGATTCTACCAAAGGGTTTGTAAAATATTCAATGAAGTTTGCCAAGGATTTTCATAAGAAGAAAACCAAAAGTCGCACGGCAATTTACTTTGACAAAAACGAACCTATAATCACCAATTATGCTACTACCAGGTTCATGCCTGGCATATCGATTGGCGCAAAAGCTGGATATATTAGCACTCCAGAACTAGATAATCAGAGAGAATATTTTATAGGTGCAACCCTATCCCCTTTTAAATCATATCGTGCCTATTACCAGGCAGAATTGATGTTATCTTCTGGATCCTACGATGAACTTCGAAATTTTGAAACCTCTACGGTTAACGCAGACGGATCAAGAACTGTTATACAATTTTCAGAATTAAATCAATTTCACAATATTACTGTTTATGCCGTGCCGGCTTCCTTGCGATATAATTTCAATAATTTTTTTGCAATGGGAACGGGGCTACAATTAAAAATGGATATGACAAGTAAAAATGATCAGGAAACCACCGGGCAGGCTTTCCTTCTTGACGGGAATGGCAACCTTAACCCAAATCCAGATCTGGACTCTTTTGAAACCGATAGAATTACAAATAGTCTCATAAATACGCAGGCCGGTATCTTTATAGGAATGAACCTGGGCACTGTAAGAATAGGACCCAGTCTTGGAGTACGATACGTCTATAATTTTGATGCTCCCAACAGTCAAATTCAGTTATATGGAATTTGGAAATTTTAAATTACTTATCTACAGCTGTATCTTTGTTTTCATGGGTAACTTTACCGTTTTTTCTTGGCAAGGAACCAATACCTCTGACTTTTTGTACAAACAATTGGATCTGTTTTTACACAACCCCACATCGTTGGGATCATTAAAACTAAGCAAAACCATAGCTTCAAAAGAAGACCAGCTGTATACAAAGTCCGATCAGCTTGCTTGGGTAATAGTACATTGTAATTTGGGATATTATCGTTCTCAATTTGGAAGCATCTCTTCGGCGATTCATTATTATGAAAAAGCATGGCAACTATTTTATGAAAAAAAACTATCTGACTATGACATTATTGAAAACTGCCTGCAGCCATTAGGCAATTTGTATATTAAAATAGGAGATCTGCCAAAAGCCGAAAATACGATCATAAACTATCTCTATCTCGCAGAACAATCCCAAAATGAACCTAAAGTAATTTCAGCCATCATCAATCTTTCTATTGCATACAATAATCAATCCAATTACACCAAGGCTTTTGCAATACTCGAGAAAGGCCTACGTATTGATCCAAATAACATCAACATCCTCACCAATCTTGCAACGAACTATTTGGAAACTGGTGACCTAGAACAATCTCAAGAAAAAGCTAATAATGTTCTGCAAATTGACCCAAACCAGATAAATGCTTATAAAATTCTTGCAGCAATTGCTCTTGAAAAAAAACAACTTCATACTGCCGAAAAATATATTCTTAAAGCAAGATCACAACTATTAAAAAATAAAAGCACGACTGCAAGATCCTTTGCAAAATGGAACTTGGCTTATATTGATATCTTGCTTTCCAAATTGGAATATGAAGAAGTTCAAAAAAGTCTAAATGATATTTATGCTTCCCTTCTTCCAGGTTATTCTGAAAAGAATGAACTCCCTACAGAAGAAAACCTCATCGCAGATAAAGTTTTATTAAAATCACTGGATATCCAAGCGTATGTATATCAACAAACACACAAACCCTATAAAGCCATCAAGGCATTTAATCTTGCGTTTTCTGTAAACGAAAAACTTAACATTTTGTATCCACTCCAGGAGACTAAAATTCTTCAACACAGTCAAAACCGCAATAGAACCGAAAACTACATTGAGCTATTATTTTCGTTATATCATTCTGAAAAGAATAAAACATTTATAGAACATGCTTTTCAAGCTTCTGAATACTCTAAAGCTCCCATTGTAACAGAAGCCTTGTTATCCAAAGAAATACTGTCCCAGTATAAAAATGATTCTTTAATCAGAACAAAAAACAAAATTGACTCTGAATTATCGTTTTACGAAACATTAATTATAAAGGAAAAAATAAAGGGTAGTAGCGCTAATATTGGCCAAATTCAAAAATGGGTAAAAGTTCATGCTTCAAAATCAATTGATCTTAAAAAAACCACAGAAGCTCTTCAGGACAAATACCCAGTACTCATACATCCAAAAAAAACGATTTCTCTTGAGGAACTTCAAAAAAAGCTAACAAAAGACAAAGCGACTTTGATCGAATACTTCTATGGCAACCGCAATATCTACCAATTTGAGATTCGTTCGGATTTCTTCAACATAAAAAAGATTGAGAATACAGATGATTTTAAAGTAACAATTAAAGAGCACATTGGTTTTTATGACAGCCCTTCAAATATTTCAAATGATATACCGAGGTATATAAAAAATGCGATAAAAACATTCGAGCTTCTCAAAATTCCTATCCATTCAAAAAACCTCTTAATTATACCTGATGGCCTCTTGTATTTTATTCCTTTCGAAGCTCTATTAATCGAGCATATAAATGGTATAAGCTTCAACAAGATGCCTTTCTTGTTAAAATCAATCGAAACAAGTTATGAGATTTCTGCTGGTAAATACCTGCGAACATCTGAGGCAAGGCTCAATAAAAATACCGTTCTAGGGGTGTTTCCGATTTTTGAAAACACAGATTTAGAGCTCCCTCATTCATCAATCGAAAATACTAAAATCCAGAAGCACTTTGATGGAGAGTTTATTGAAAAAGAGCAAGCCACTTATGATACATTCGTTCAGAAAAGTAATAATAAAAAACATGGAATTATTCATTTATCGACACATGCCCAATCTGGGAGTTTCTCTAAGCCCGCATCTATAAAATTTAGAAATCAAGACATTCTGGTAAATCAATTGTATGCATTGAACCTTAATGCAGACTTAATAGTTTTAAGTGCTTGTGAAACAGGAGTCGGTAAATTGATAAAAGGAGAAGGCCCAATAAGTATAAGTAGGGGGTTTCAATATGCTGGAGTGAAAAATGTTTTATTCTCTTTATGGAAAGTTAATGATAAAACAACTTCTGTGGTAATGGAAAAATTTTATCAAAACCTAAAAAAGTCAAATGCAAAAGGATATTCGTTGCACCAGGCAAAACTAGATTATCTTAAAGCTGAAGATATTTCGAACATACAAAAATCACCGTATTACTGGGCAGCATTTGTATATTATGGGGGAATAGAACAACTTGATTCACTAAATTATGTTTGGTATTACATGGGTATTGTTTTATTCATATTAATTGCACTACTTTTACGCAAGTTTCTTCAACAAAAAAAATGAGTACACTTAGAAAATTTTTGATCCAAAAAGAATATCATCGCATAAAATTAGTCCTTACCAAAACCAATCATTTTGAAGTTAAAGCCATACTAAACGGTGTTGAAGGCAACTTTATCGTGGATACTGGCGCATCAAACTCATGTGTAGGTTTTGAAGCCGTTGATAAATTCAATCTCTTTGCTCAAGATAGCGATGTAAAAGCAGCAGGTGCAGGTGCTACTGATATGCTTACACAACTTTCGAAAAAGAATTCTATTAAAATAGGAACTTGGTCAAGAAACAGAGTATCTCTTATCTTATTTGATCTAAACCATGTCAATGCTGCCTTAATAGCTCACCAAGCAGAACCAGTAGACGGAATTATCGGTGCTGACATTTTAAAAAGAGGAAAAGCCGTTATTGATTATGAAAGAATGTGTTTATATTTAAAATAAAGGCATAAAAGTCCATAAATTACATTCCTGTTCTAATGGCTTCTACAGGATCCAGTCTTGAAGCTGATACTGCGGGTAAAATCCCTGCAATCAAACCAATAATAGTGGCAGAAAACATGCCCCAAAACATGTTAGAAGCAGAAAGTATAAACTGAAAATCGCCTGTGAATTGAGAAGCCAGCAAAGAAATTAACCATACAAGAAAAAGACCAATCAGGCCTCCAAAAATAGCCAAAATGATAGCTTCAAATAAAAACTGAAACAGTATAAACTTTCTTTTGGCACCCAGGGCTTTTTGAATCCCAATAAGATTAGTTCGTTCTTTGACACTTACAAACATAATATTGGCAATTCCAAACCCTCCAACCAGTAATGAAAACATCCCGATAAAGCCACCTATAGTAGACATGGTTCCTGTAATATTATCAATAAAATCAGTAAACCCTTGTAATTGATTTACAAAAAAATTATCGATTTCATCAGGTTTTAAACCTCGATATGCCCTAACTTTTTGTTTTAAAGAAGCTACAAATTCTGGTACGTCGATACCAGATTCGGGTTTGATTATGATACCAGGAAATGAAGCCTTATTATTATCCCCAAATATTCGTCTCACAAAATTCACAGGTACCATTACCATAGTATCCTTGGAGTTTCCAAACAGACCTGTTCCTTCTTTCTTAAGCACTCCAATTACAGTAAATTTTCTACCGTACAACCTAACTTTTTTACCTATAGGATCTGCGCTTCCAAAAAGACTATTGGCAATTTCGTCTCCAATAACAATAACCGGAGCCCCAGAAACAGATTCTTGTTCATTATAAAACCTCCCTTTTACTACCTGTAATTCTTCAATATCATAGTAATCGTTGGTTACAGGAGCAATTTGAACATTACTTACCGTTTCATCCTCATACTTTATAGTTTCGGGCGCCACATTCAACGAAAAAGTTACCGCCTTGAGATCAGGCATTGTGCGTTTGATATATTGATATTCATCAAAAGTTACATCAGGAAATTGCTCTCTTTTCCACTGTGGCACATCTGTAGGTCCAAAAGAGAAACGCATCAAATATATTGTACTATTATCCAGAGAACTAATACTACCTTTAATCTCTTGTTTTAAAGAATCTACGGCAGCAAGTACCCCAATTATTGAGAAAATTCCAATTGTTACACCAAGCAACGAAAGAAAAGTTCGTAATTTGTTATTTCTAAGCGCATTTATTGCAAAATTGAAACTCTCTTTTAGTACTCGAAGATAGATTAGCATGCCTTATTTTTTGTGTACTATTTTATATATTCTAAAGATAGGACGTTTTCCTTATATTTTTGTTACAATTTACTTCAAACAATTACACATAATTCGTTGTCTAATTGCATACTAAATTGCTACTTTTGCGTTTTACTAACTAAAATTTCTCATGAGCAACACAAAAACTGCGAAATCCGCGTTAATTTCTGTATTTAGTAAAGACGGATTAGCACCTATCGTAAAAAAATTAGACGAACTTAACATTACTATTTATTCTACAGGAGGTACCGAAAAATTTATTAAAGATTTAGGTATCGATGTGATTCCTGTAGAAGACGTTACTTCGTATCCTTCCATTTTGGGCGGACGAGTAAAAACGCTTCACCCTAAAGTATTTGGAGGAATATTAAATCGCCAAAATAACGATAGCGATGTTGCAGAGCTTGAGCAATATGAAATTCCACAGATCGATATCGTAATTGTGGATTTATATCCTTTTGAAAAAACAGTTGCTTCTGGTGCACCTGAACAAGATATTATTGAAAAAATTGATATTGGAGGAATATCATTAATAAGAGCTGCAGCCAAAAACTTTGCAGATGTTACTTGTGTAGCATCAGTAAACGATTATGCAGAATTTTTAGCTGTTATTTCTGAAGGAAATGGAAATATCTCTATTGAAGATCGCAAACGTTTTGCAGCAAAAGCATTTAATGTATCTTCTCACTATGACACTGCCATTTTTAATTATTTTAATGAAGATCATTCGATTCCGGCGCTTAAAGTAAGTGAAACCAAAGGTAAGGTATTGCGCTATGGAGAAAACCCGCACCAAAAAGGATTTTTCTTTGGTGATTTTGATGCAATGTTCGACAAATTACATGGTAAAGAATTATCGTACAACAATCTTTTGGATGTAGACGCAGCTGTTAATTTAATGAACGAATTTCAAAGAGAAGCACCAACATTTGCCATCCTTAAACATAATAACGCTTGTGGATTAGCTCAAAGAGAAACCGTTCTTCAAGCTTATGTCGATGCGTTGGCTGGTGATCCTGTTTCTGCATTTGGCGGAATATTAATTAGTAATACCGAAATAGACAAAGCAACCGCAGAAGAAATTCATAAACTATTTTGTGAAGTAGTGATTGCTCCCTCTTTTAGTAGTGATGCCGAAGAAATTTTGAAAGGAAAGAAAAACAGAATTCTTTTGGTTCAAAAAGATATTGACTTACCCAAAACACAGATGCGTTCTTGTTTGAATGGTGCTTTGGTTCAAGACAAAGATCTTAAAACAGATGCCAAAGATGGCTTAAACACCGTAACAAAAGTTGCTCCAACCACAGAGCAAATTGAAGATCTTTTGTTTGCTTCAAAAATTTGTAAGCACACCAAATCTAACACTATCGTTTTTGCCAAAGGAAAACAATTATTGGCTAGCGGTACTGGTCAAACATCAAGAGTTGATGCCTTGAAACAATCTGTAGAAAAAGCTTCTTCCTTTAATTTTGATTTAAATGGAGCTGTAATGGCTAGTGATGCTTTTTTCCCGTTCCCGGATTGTGTAGAGTTGGCCGACAAAGCTGGTATAAAAGCAGTAATTCAACCAGGAGGTTCTATTAAGGATCAACTCAGCATCGATTACTGTGATGAAAACGGAATTGCAATGGTTATGACAGGAACACGTCATTTTAAACATTAATTTTATTACATTTACGAAATTTTAACCCCTTTTTTTGACTTTTTATGGGATTTTTTGACTTCTTTACCGAAGAGATCGCAATAGATTTAGGTACCGCTAACACTTTAGTAATTCATAATGATAAAGTGGTAGTTGATAGCCCATCTATTGTTGCCAGGGATATTATGACCGGAAAAATTATAGCAGCTGGAAAAGAAGCTGCTATGATGCAAGGAAAAACCCACGAGAATATAAAAACGATTCGCCCCCTTAAAGACGGAGTTATTGCCGATTTTGATGCCAGTGAGAAAATGATAAGCATGTTTATCAAAGACATCCCTGCATTAAAGAAAAAAATCTTTGCTCCTGCCCTACGTATGGTGATTTGTATTCCTTCAGGAATCACAGAGGTTGAAATGAGAGCGGTAAAAGAAAGTGCCGAACGCGTAAATGGAAAAGAAGTATACCTAATCCACGAACCTATGGCCGCAGCCATAGGTATCGGGGTTGATATCATGCAACCCAAAGGGAATATGATCGTTGACATAGGTGGTGGAACTACAGAAATTGCCGTGATAGCCCTTGGTGGAATTGTTTGTGACAAGTCTGTAAAAATTGCAGGAGATGTATTCACCAATGATATCATTTATTATATGCGTACACAGCACAACTTATATGTTGGAGAACGTACCGCAGAAAAAATAAAAATTCAGATCGGTGCAGCCACCGAGGATCTTGAATTACCTCCTGAAGAAATGAATGTTCAGGGACGTGATCTATTGACAGGAAAACCAAAACAGGTACAGATTTCTTACCGAGAAATGGCAAAAGCTCTGGATAAATCAATACTACGCATTGAAGATGCCGTAATGGAAACATTATCACAAACCCCACCCGAACTTGCTGCAGATATTTACAATACAGGAATATATCTTGCAGGTGGTGGATCTATGCTTAGAGGATTAGATAAAAGGTTATCGCAAAAAACAGATTTGCCTGTTTATATCGCTGAAGATCCATTGAGAGCCGTAGTAAGAGGAACAGGGATTACATTAAAAAACCTAAATAGATATAAAAGTGTATTAATAAAGTAGTAAAAAAACACTTCTTCTATTATACCGAAATTTCTTATTTTACGTTATCCTGCTTTGATGTGTCTAAGCATCTTATAATTTTGTTTTTGATTATAACGTTTAACCAAAGAAATAACCATATCCAAAAATGCAGCAGATTATTAATTTTTTAATACGAAATAAGCATTCATTGCTATTTCTTCTGCTTCTTTTTTTATCATTAATTTTCACAATTCAATCTCATTCTTACCACAAAAGTAAATTTATAAGTTCTACTAATTTTCTAAGCGGAGGAATATATGGGTGGCAACATTCCATTAGTGATTATTTTAGACTTAGAAAAGAAAACCAAAGATTACTCGAGGAAAATGAAAGACTTCATAATCTTGTAAGTTCGTTGGGAGTAGATTCTGTTAGCACAAAATACACGGATACGATTTCTTTTGACAAACCCTATTCATATACAAAAGCCAGGGTTATCAAAAACGATTATAGTAAGATTGACAATTATATCCTTATCAACAAAGGAGAAAAAGATAGTGTTTTCCCCGATATGGGAGTAATTACAGACAAAGGAATCGTTGGCATTATAGAAAATACTTCAAAAAATTACAGTAGAGTTATCTCTATTCTTAATAGTAATTCACGAATCAACGCGGGTTTAAAAAAATCAAATCAATACGGTTCTTTAATCTGGAACGGAAAAGACCCTAATATTGTTCAGTTAGAAACGGTACCTAGACAAGCTGTTTTAAAAGAAGGCGATACCATTATTACACATGGCCGCTCAACTATTTTCCCAAGGGGAATAGGAATAGGTACTATTGTAAATTATACATTGGACCAAAACAAGAGTTATTATCTAATCGATGTTAAGCTCTTTAACGACATGACCGATATTGGTTTTGTATATACCATTAAGAATAATGACGCTAACGAAATCAAAAACTTAGAAAACCTTGATCAATGAATAGAGATACCCTACTACATATAGGACGATTTATCCTCTTGATTTTGGCACAAGTTCTGGTACTCAATCATATAAACTTTTTGGGTGATCTCAATCCGTATATCTATATCATTTTTATTCTTTTAGCTCCTCTTAACATTAATAAAAGTCTTTTCTTATTTATAAGCTTTATCCTAGGATTAACATTAGATATATTTGGTGATTCTGGAGGTGTACATGCAGCAGCATGTTTAGTCATTGCATTCTTTCGTCCTGTAGCGTTACGAACCGTTTTTGGGCTTAGTTATGAATTCCAAACGGTGAAATTAAGTAACATCGGCTTTGGAGAAAAACTCGCCTATGTTACCCTTATGGTTTTAACACATCACATTGTTCTTTTTTCATTAGAAATTTTTAACTTCTCTCACATACTATTAATAGTCAAAAAAACGTTATTTTCCAGTTTATTCACCATTATTGTAACCATGCTGGTTTTAGTATTATTTAGAAGAACAAGTGATTCATGAGAAAGTTATTATTGTATCTCATTATTATAACCACCGGAATTGTATTTATTGCAAGGCTATTTTACTTGCAAATATACAATACGTCCTTTGCATCTCTTTCTGAAGATAATGCAATAAAAGTAATTTATGATTATCCTCAACGAGGTGCGATCTATGATCGTAATGCCAGATTATTGGTCACCAATCAACCTTCATATGATGTAATGGTAATCCCAAGGGAATTAAAACCATTTGACACCTTAGAATTTTGTTCAATTCTAAACATAACAAAGGATAAGCTTGTAAAAAGACTAAAAAAAGCTCGATCCTACTCTCCACGAGTTCCATCTATAGTCATACCACAGTTAACCAAAGATGAATATGCATATCTGCAAGAAAAGATGCGTAAGTTTGAAGGTTTTTATATTCAGAAGCGATCTCTTCGAGATTATCAAACTGTTCATGCCGCTAATGTATTAGGTTATATTGGCGAAGTAAATGAGGCTTTAATAAAAAAAGACCCCTATTATCTTTCAGGAGATCTTATTGGTATTGATGGTGTCGAAAAACAATATGAAAAAGAACTTCGAGGCATCAAAGGTGTAAAACGAATTCAAAAAGATCGTTTTAATAGAGATATTGGGCCTTACAAAAATGGAAAATTTGACACGCTTCCAGTAAACGGAAAGGATCTTACCATTACTATAGATGGTAGATTACAGGCTTACGGCCAAACACTCATGAAAAACAAACGTGGAGGTATTGTAGCCCTTGAACCTTCTACTGGAGAAATTCTCGCATTGATAACAGCCCCCACGTATAAACCTGAATTGCTCGTAGGACGCAAAAGATCTCCAAATTTCACAAAATTATACTACGACACTATTGCAAAGCCACTTTTTGATCGTGGTTTGCAAGGAGAATATCCCCCAGGATCCCCTTTCAAAACAATTAATGCTTTAATTGGATTGCAAGAAGGAGTAATCGACACCAGAGAAAGTGTTTCTTGCAGAATGGGATATTATTATGGAAAAAGAGGTCAGAAATTAGGATGTCACGCCCATAGAAGTCCATTAAACATGATCCCGGGAATTGCAAATTCCTGTAACGCTTATTTTGCAACAGTCTATAGAAGAATCATAGAAAAATATGAAACTCCACAAAAAGGGATAGATACCTGGAGAAAACATGTACAAAGCTTTGGATTGGGTAATTATTTAGGGAATGACCTTTCGGCCGGTAGACCGGGAAAAGTACCAGACTCAAAATATTATAACAGATTATATAAATACCCCACTTATAAATGGTATGCCACTGGAACAATATCCAACTCTATTGGACAAGGGGAAGTTTTGGCGACTCCAATTCAATTGGCTAATATGACTGCCGCAATTGCCAATAGAGGACATTATTACACGCCACATATTATTAAAGCAATTGACGGTGTACCCATAGAAAATGAGAATTATACAAAACCCAAAATAACCACAATAGACAAGGAACATTTTGGACCTGTAGTTGAAGGTATGCATGAGGTGTACACTAAAGGAACGGCAAGTTTCCTTCAAGTAGAAGGAATAGATATTTGTGGAAAGACCGGAACGGCTGAAAACTTCACCAAAATAGATGGAGTAAAAACTCAACTTACCGATCATTCTGTTTTTGTGGCATTTGCTCCAAAAGATAACCCCAAGATAGCTATGGCTGTATTTGTAGAAAATGGATATTGGGGAGCCCGATATGCCGGAAGAATTGCTTCTTTAATGATCGAAAAATATTTAAAAGGAGTTATTACCAGAACAGATCTAGAAGAATGGGTACTTACACATAGTCTTGAAGAAGAATATGCCAAACCCTATAGTGGCGAACCTTTTAAAATTAATCAATAATGGCAAAATCAAGTGTTGCCGCTATTGACTGGATAACGGTTCTGTTATTTTTGTTGCTGGTAGGTTTTGGATGGGCCAATATTTATTCTGCTTCTTATGAAGGTGAAACCTTTTCTTTTTCAGATTTTTCTCAAGCCTATGTCAAGCAGGCTTACTGGATTTTATTAAGTGTTGTTCTTATTATTATCATACAGGCTATCGAAGTAAAATTTTATGAACGTTTTGCCGGCCTTATTTATGTAATTGCCATACTTTCTCTTTTGGGTCTCTTCGTCTTTGGAAAAACAATTTCTGGAGCAACATCATGGTATGCATTTGGACCAGTACGATTACAACCTTCAGAGTTTGCAAAGGCATGTACTGCGTTAGCCCTAGCCAAATTTTTAAGTGATATGCAAACTAATATCAAGTTGCTAAGTCACCAATTAAGAGCATTTTTAATCATAGTTTTGCCAGCTATACTTATTGTACCCCAACCGGATCCGGGAAGCGCCCTGGTATATGCTGCTTTCTTTTTCCCCCTATACAGAGAAGGTCTTGCTGCTATTTATCTTATTGTTGGGGCCTCAGCAGCTGCTTTGTTCATTCTTACCTTACTTTTTAAGCCTATATGGGTTGTTTTGGTTATTGCTGCTGTTATGATTTTTTATTTAATCAAAAACAGGAAACAAAAACCCAAGTATTCAAGATTTATCCTAGCTCTTATAGTCATCACTGGTTTTTGTTTTTCAGTGAATTATATTTTTAATAACGTATTCGAACAAAGGCATAGAGATAGATTTAACATCGTTTTGGGTAAAGAAGTCGATGCCAAAGGAATTGGGTACAATACAAATCAAAGTCAAATTGCCATTGGTAGTGGTAGTTGGACAGGAAAAGGATGGAAAGAAGGCACCCAAACCAAAGGTGGGTTTGTGCCCGAACAACATACCGATTACATTTTTAGTACTGTTGGTGAAGAATGGGGGTTTCTAGGAGCTACTATGGTAGTCATTCTTTTTATTTTACTGCTTATTCGGTTGATTCATTTGGCAGAACGTCAAAAATCACAATTCAGCCGAGTTTATGGTTATAGTGTAGTAGGAATTCTTTTTATCCATTTTGCCATTAATATAGGCATGGTAACTGGTTTAATCCCAACCATTGGTATCCCTCTACCATTTTTTAGCTATGGTGGATCGGGACTTTGGGGATTCACTATTCTATTGTTTATTTTTATTAAATTGGATTCGAATCGTGTAAATGAGTGGTAGTAAATCTTTCTAAAATTTCCAACCACTTATCGATGAAGAGTTTTCTAGTTTCTTTTCGATAGTATCCTCTAGGGATGAGAAAAAATCAATACCTGTAAGCTCTTCAATTTTATCTGTTGGCACTACAAATTCTTTTAATGGCGCATTCGAATTTTGATGAGGCATCAAGAATGCTATCATTTTTGGGTTTTCGGCACCTCCTTTTAGAATCACCTTGTAAAAATATTTGGGTACCGATACAGCTTCGTAACCTATAGATTTAAGATCTCCCGACAAAACACCTCCAGTAACAACATAAAGCCCATCATATTTCTTTGCCCAATATCTTACTTTTTGCTCCAATTCATTCCAGATACCACTGTTAAATTCATGATTTTGTGGGGATATATTCGAGGTTAGGAAAGTTTCTTCAAAAGCATTATAATCATACCTTCTGTCTCCTGCGGGACACAAATGACCACGATCATATCCAGAGTTTTTATAATTACGCCAATCTGCAGAATTGGATCTTACTTTTTCGTCCTTTTCAAAATAAGGGCGCTTAAAATTGTTATTAGACAGATGTTCTCTTTTAAGTTCATAAGCAACCCATTCGGCCTGTTCGTGTTTTTCAGAATAGGATAAAGAATAATTATCATGAACAATTATTGATCCTGTGGTAGATGTAGGCAAATAATAGAATCCAAATTCTGATTTGTCAATAGTTTCTTCTGTAGAATTCGACCAGTCACCACCTTGATACTCTTCAATATAATAAAAACCAATGGTCACAATGATAATCAATACAGGGTATAGATACTTTCTTTTCAATTTATTGTTTATTTAAGAGAAATTTTAAAAGGCAAAAATATTAATTCACCAAAAGAATACACACATATACCTTCTTATTTTACTTTGCTTTGATTTTTTGGAACAAAAGTATACTTGTTTACAAGAAAAAGTTACTCAAAAATTTAACAAAAAATATCAGATTTATGAGTATTCAATTTTTATTTTAGAGACGTTATTTATATAACAATCACAACAAACCATCTTAATTACACATGAAAAATACTATTGAAAAAATTGTTGAAACTGTACTCATTCAAAACAGAATAGGCAATTACGATAAGAAGGATCTAGAACTTCAACTTCAAATACATCCAAATTACCCAAGTTTTCAATCGATCACAGATACCTTAGATTATTTTGATATTGATAATATCGCTGTAGAGGTGCCTGTGGATGCCCTGGATCAACTACCTGAAAGCTTTGTCTCTCTGGTAAAAAAAGATGAACAAGACGAGATCGTAGCCGTCACCAAAAAAAAAGGTAATATTGAGATTAACCACACAAGTTTGTCTTCAAAAAAGTTCAGTCTCGAGCAATTTAAAGAAATTTGGGTTCCAAAAGTTATTGCGGTAGAGTATAATGCTAAGCAAAGTTTTGCTCCGAACCGCTCATTTATTCAAACATTTTTGGCGATCACTTTGGCTGCAGGTATGTTAATTGCATTGATTAATAGGTCTTGGAGTCTGGATCAAGCATTATTTTTGTTAGTTTCTACAGCAGGGTTAGTGTTTAGCTTCTTTGCTCTTCGCGAAAGCTTAGGTATACAGTCCCAAGCTATTCATCAATTCTGTACCTCTGTTGGAAACTCTAATTGTGGAGATGTTATTAATAACAATAGTGGAAAACTGTTTAAGGGTTTTACTTTATCAGACGCTGGGATTGCTTTTTTTGGCTCTTTGACACTCTATCAAATTTTCTTTGGGTTTACGAGCATATTATTGGTTCCTGCACTAATCGGGGTTCCATTTGTAATATACTCTATCTACTCTCAAGGTTTTATCATAAAAAAATGGTGTGCTATTTGCATCACCATAGGAGCAATATCTTTGGTATTGGCAGCAATTGCCCTAAGAGCGCTTCCGCTTACTTTTGAAGTAAGTTTATTACCCGCATTTTTAATGATTTCTGCACTATTTACCCTGATGTATCTTTTTGCTAAAGAAAAAGTGACCGAAAACAAACAGTATAGATCGGATAATATGAAACTAAATCAGTTTAAAAGAGATGGGCAAATATTTGATTACTTGTTAAGCCTATCCGATAAAGTATCGGATACTGCAACTTTTACCAATGAAATAGTTTTAGGAAACCCTAATTCGGATTTTAAGGTAATAAGTTTTACCAACCCAATGTGCGGATATTGTAAAGACGCTTTTGAAGCCTATACGCGTGTACTAAAAGCTATGGGAGATAAATTGCAAATTGTAATACGTTTGGGTGTAAATCTAGATGATCAAAATGCAGAACCTACTCAAATAGCCTTAAGGCTTATGGAAATTTATCATGATCAAGGCTCAGAAAGTTTTATAGCAGCATACTCTGAATGGTTTGCAGACAGAACCTATAGCAAATGGATCAAAAAATATAATGCTCCAAAAAACAATCCTATGTATGTAGAGGTATTGCACAAACAATCAGAATGGTCCAATTCTAATCATATTCCTTATACTCCAGCCTCTGTAATCAATGGTAAAACGTACCCCAAAAAGTATACGTATAATGAGTTTTTCCATTTTATAGGAATAATGCTAGAAAAACATACAGAAACTGTATCTGGGGATGGCCACACCGTAGAAGTTTAAATCATTTCAAGCATACAGGCCATCAACATCAAATTACTAAAACAAAATACTCTTTTTCATAACAAAACATTATGTTTTAATTAACCCAATTAGAACATAAGTCAAAGAATCATTTCTCTATATTTATTTAAGTTTAATCTTAAAACCTTAAATTATGTTAAAGAACATTTTGTCTTTGAACAACGCGAAGCAAATTGAGAAAAAAGATCAAAAATCGATTTCTGGAGGAAGAGTTCCTATTTTGCAACAATGCTATCCCAGTAGCGCTCCCGAATGTTGCGGAACTGCACAATGGCAATGTGGAGTAGGTCCAAGTAGTGGAGGAAGATATAGAAATGGTCGTTGTTATTGTTTCTAAGATCAAATAAAAGTAACTAAATTAAAAGGGGTTCAATTGCTGAGCCCTTTTGTGATATTAATAGTAATAATATTTATTTATTGGTAGAGAGCATTACTTCTCTTTCACATCCAATGCATCTCTAAGAGCATTTCCTATAAGCATAAATGCCATTACAAGGCTCATAATTCCAAGGCCCGGAATTACAGCCAGATAGGCTTTTCCTAAAATGATATATGAATAATGATCTTTGATCATTGCCCCCCAACTTGCCATGGGTGGTTGTGCTCCAATTCCTAAAAAACTAAGCCCACTCTCTATGAGAATTGCAGCGGCAAAATTTGCTGCAGAAATAACAATTACCGGGGCAAGACTATTAGGTAAAATATGTTTACTAATAATTCTGAAATTAGTAAATCCTAATGCTCGTGCAGCAGTAACATATTGCATTTGCTTTACACTCAATACCTGACCTCTAACCACACGAGCTACTTCTACCCACATCGTTAGTCCCACGGCAATAAAAACCTGCCAAAAACCTTTTCCTAAAGCCAAGGTGATTGCAATAACGAGAAGCAATGTTGGGATAGACCAGGTTACATTGATCAACCACATTATAGCAATGTCTACCTTTCCGCCAAAATATCCTGCAATGGCGCCCAAAGATATCCCAAGAAACAGAGAAATTAGGACCGCTACAAATCCTATAGAAAAGGAAATTCTTATCCCTACGAGCATTCTACTAAGTAAATCTCTTCCATATTTATCGGTTCCCAAAATAAACTTTTGATCCTTAATGTACGTATCAATAATCTCATTTGAAGAAAGATCATCAGGAAAACTACGCAAGGGAATCTCTTTTGAGATCCCGATAATCTCGCCCTCGCTATATGGATATATCTTCAAAACATCTTTTTTTAAAGTAAATCGTTCAATTGGGATTTCGGTATCTGTATTTTTTTCACCAAAAAAAACTTTACTAAAAAAAGATTGATCATAAGAGTTTTGAGAAGGTATTGTAAGCATTTTCACATTAAACCCGGGAGGTTTTGAATGAATCGATAAGTGCATTTGGTTGGCATTCTGAGAATTATCAGGGGCCAAAACATAAGCAAAAATCGCAATTAACCCACAGAAAATAATGAAGTAAAAACTCAAAACGCCCCAAAAATTCTTTTTAAATTTTTGGAGCGCTAGTGTGCTTAAAGAGTTTGATTTTGTTTCTGGCATTAACTATTTTAATTCTTCAGTGTAAGAGGGTTTTTAGATCTTCGAATATTATTAATCTTCATATCTTCTAATACACTTATTGCTTCTTCAACATACACATCCTGGCTTAGAGACTCATGCCATCTCTTTCTCTTCTCTTCCAAAATTGTGTCTTTTTTGATCAATTCTTTTTCATACGGTAATGATTCAAAACTTAACTCTGTCTTATAATCATTGATTGCGTCAAAACGTTTTGCTTGTTTTTCGTTAAGCTCGATATTAGCTTTATATTTATCATACTGTAGTGAGTAGATATCTATATCTCTTTTTTGACGAACCCATTTGGCATTCTCGTTAATCAACTTTAATTGATCATTCTCTGCCATTCTGGCCTTACTATTATTAATGGTTTGTTCGAAATCAATATAACCATCCCAAGTATTATAATCTGCAGCTGGTATCTTATCCCATGGTAATGGATTCTCTTGATCTTTTTCTCCAATATCAATATAACTATAACGGTCTGGTACTATAACATCACTTTTTACTCCTTCCAACTGCGTAGAACCTCCGTTAACTCTATAAAATTTTTGAGTAGTAAGTTTTAAAGCTCCAAGATCTCCAAAATCATTACTTCTCATCCATCTATTAAGATCCATAACGTTTTGAACAGTACCTTTACCATAAGTTTGTTTACTTCCTATAATAATAGCTCGCTTATAATCTTGCATTGCAGCAGCCAAAATTTCGGAAGCTGAAGCTGATAATTCATTTACTAAAATAACCAAAGGACCATCCCAAAGAATATTTCTATCCTTATCGCTTAACACTTCCGGAGATTCTCCTTTTGTTTTAACCTGAACGATAGGACCCTTTTCAATAAAAAGACCAGCAATATCTACAACGGTTTGTAATGACCCTCCTCCATTATCTCTTAAATCGATTACAAGACCATCCATATCCTGTTCCTTAAGACGTATAATTTCTTGTTTTACGTCTTTTGCTGCATTACGTTGGTTATAATCCTGCATATTGAAATAAAATTTAGGCAGGTTTACGATACCGTAGGTTTTGTCTTCTTTTTTAACTACAGATGATTTTGCATAGGTTTCTTCGAGCTCTACAACATCTCTAACGATATCTACTATTTCTGTAGTACCATCAACTTTTTTAACGGTTAATGACACTTTGGTTCCTTTTGGACCTTTTATTAAACTCACAGCATCATCAAGACGCATTCCTACAACACTTACCGGTTCTTCTTCATCTTCTTGCTTTACTTTCATAATCAAATCACCTACCTCAACTTTATTTCCCCTCCAGGCAGGTCCTCCCGATATGATTTCAATAATTTTTACATTATCATTCTTTTTTTGAAGCCTTGCTCCAATACCTTCTAGTTTTCCAGACATAGCAATATCAAACCTGTCTTTGTCTTGTGGCGCAAAATAGTAAGTATGTGGGTCGAATTCTTCTACAATAGAGTTTATATATATAGTGAACCAATCTTTACGTTCCAGATCGTCTGCAAACTCGAAATATTCTTTTAATGAAGAACGTGTAAGTTCTCGGGCTTCTTCTTCAAGAGCCATTGAAGTCTTTCTTTCGTAATTCTTATTAGCTGTTACCGAGTCTAATTGTTCCTCTACCTTATCATAGTAGCTAGAAAGTGCATTAAACTTCAGTTGTAACCTCCAACGGTTTTTCATTTCCTTTTTGTTCTTTGCATAAGGAAGCTTTTCATAATCTGTACTAATGTTTTCGTCCTTCTGGAAATTAAATGGTGTTTCGAGAATTTCTTTGTACAAAGATCTTGCTTCGACCATTCGTTGTTGTAAGCGATTATACGTTAAATTAAAGAATATGATCTCTTTATTTCTTATTTCATCATCAATCAGCTTTTCGAATTTCTTAAACTCATCAATGTCACTTTGATAAAAGTAACGTTTCAGAGGATCTAATGCATCCACATAATCTGCAAATACTTCTTTCGAAAAGTCATCATTTATATCCTTTGCATCGTAATGTCCTTTACCCAAAACATAACTTATCAAATCAATCAGCAATTTATCCTTGTCCGGTCCATTCTCTACTTTGGTGGTAAAACTGCAGGAAGCAACCGAAACAATTACGGTAAGCATCAAAATCAAAAAACTCTTTTTCATACGCTCAAATAAAATTTAGGGGTTTCAGGCAATTTACATTAAAAATCGTGCCAATAACCCGTAATATTACTAAATTTTTCTTAAATGAGCTAATATTCTTTGCTACCGTTTTTTCATTAAATATTTGGTGCAAAAAAAGTGTATTTTTATCGTCGTAAAAATCCATGGCTATGACTCAAAAAAAACCGCTCATTCTTGTAACCAATGATGATGGCATTACTGCCCCAGGAATACGGGCTTTGATTAGTGTAATGAACGAAATAGGCGATGTGTTTGTAGTGGCTCCTGATAGTCCACAAAGCGGTATGGGACATGCCATTACAGTGAATAGCACAATTTATTGTGACCCCATTGTAATTGACAAAAATGCTTCGCAAAAAGAATTTAGTTGCTCTGGCACTCCGGCAGATTGTGTAAAAATGGCAGCTCGGGAGATCATGCCAAGAAAACCAGATTTATGTGTCAGTGGCATTAATCATGGGTCAAACTCTGCCATTAATGTAATTTATTCTGGTACAATGAGTGCGGCAGTCGAAGCCGGTATTGAAGGCATACCTGCCATAGGTTTTTCATTATTAGACTATAGTATGAATGCCAATTTTGAGCCTTCAAAAAAATATGTGAGATCCATAGTAGAAAATGTTCTCGAAAATGGGTTACCTAAAGGAGTTGTTCTTAATGTGAACATCCCGCGATTGCCGGAAGAAGAAATAAAAGGAGTAAAAATTTGCAGGCAAGCAAATGCACATTGGGTTGAAGAGTTCGATAAAAGAACCAATCCCATGGGTCGACAATACTATTGGCTTTCGGGTAAATTTATCAACGAAGACAAAGGCGAGGATACAGATGAATGGGCCCTGCGACAAGGATATGTTTCGGTAGTGCCAACTCAATTTGATCTTACCGCTCATCATTTTATACAAGAACTAAATAATTGGTCATTACATGATTAAAAAGGAAATAGCAATTGGTCTTATAACTGGTTTATTTGTAAATAGCATTGGATTTGTTATATGTGTTTTTATATTTTCTGCCTTAAGCCCTCAAACCTTGGGGTTTTCAGAAACGATAACCGCATCATTAAAAAATGACTCATTTGGAAGCCTTATTGTACTTGGAGCCATTCCTAATCTTGTTATTTTCTTTATGTTTTTGAAAAAAGAAATGGCATATCGAGCTCGCGGCGTGCTTCTTGCTACACTTATTGCAGCTATTTGTATTGCAATTAGTAAATTTGGTTAATATTTAAAAACTGTAACGATATATTTGCATGAAGTACTACCTCATTGCAGGAGAAGCATCTGGAGATTTACATGGTTCTAATCTCATGAAATCCATTCAGAAAGAAGACCCTAACGCAGCATTTAGATTTTGGGGAGGTGATCTTATGCAAGCCGTTGGAGGTACTTTGGTAAAGCACTACAAAGAGCGGTCATTTATGGGGTTCATAGAAATCCTGTTTAATCTTCGCAAAATATTGGGTTTTATCAAATTTTGTAAAAAAGATATAGCCCTGTACCAACCCGATGTCGTTATTTTGATCGATAACTCTGGTTTTAATCTACCTGTTGCAAAATGGGCCAAGCTTCAAGGGTTTACTACACATTACTATATAAGTCCTCAACTTTGGGCTTCCAGAGAAGGCCGTATTAAGGCTATAAAGGCATATGTGGATTATATGTATGTCGTATTGCCTTTTGTAAAAGATTTTTATGACAAGTACGAATATCCCGTTCAATTTGTTGGGCACCCATTAATCGATGCTATTGCCGATCACAAACAAATCATGCCCGAAGCTTTTAAAGAAAAACATAATTTGGACGATCGCCCTATTATAGCAATATTACCTGGTAGTAGAAAGCAAGAAATCCGAAAAATGCTTGGAATCATGTTAACTGCTGTCGATGATTTTCCAGAATATCAATTTGTAATTGCAGGTGCTCCCAGCCAAGATATTTCTTTTTACACCCCTTTTATCAAAAAAGAAGGAGTTCATTTGGTTATGAATGAGACCTATGATTTATTAAGCCTCAGTAATGCTGCACTGGTGACCTCGGGTACCGCTACTCTGGAAACTGCCTTATTTAAGGTCCCCCAGGTAGTTTGTTACAAAGGAAGCTATATTTCATACCAAATTGCGAAGCGAATTATCAATCTTGACTATATCTCTTTGGTTAATTTGATTATGGACAAACCCATTGTAACCGAACTCATTCAAGGTGATTTTAACCCAAAAAGACTTCATGAAGAGCTTACCATTATACTAGACGACTATAAAAGAGCTGTCATGTTTCTCGACTATTATGATCTCGAAAAGAAACTTGGCGGAAGAGGCGCCAGTGATAAAACGGCCGCATTCATTGTTGACTCTATAAAGTAAAAACCTCCTCAAAATGAAAAAGTATATAACCTACATTCTGATTCTATTAAGTGCACTAGTTTCTTCCTGCGGAAGTTCATCCAAGAATAAAGCCGTTATTTCTGAAAAGACAAAAAGAACTACAAAAAGCAAAAAGAATGAATACACTGGCAATAGAAAAATAAAAAGCATAGTGAGCTATGCAAAATCCTTTAGTGGAACTCGCTATAAATATGGAGGGACCACCAAAAAGGGTATGGACTGTTCTGGATTGGTTTATACGTCCTTTAAGAAAGAGAATATAGTTTTACCCCGCACTTCAAGAACTATGGCTACACAAGGTAAACCTATCTCGCTAAAAAAGGTTAGTGTAGGAGATCTATTATTTTTTAAGACCAATAAAAGAAAAAATGTAATTTCTCATGTTGGACTCGTAGTCGAAACCAAAGGAGCCATAAAGTTTATTCATGCTTCGACTTCTAGAGGAGTGATAGTATCAAGTCTTGACGAAAAATACTGGAACAAAGCCTTTGTAAGTGCGCGGAGGGTTGTGATGTAAGTTTGGTTGTTGACGATTATATGGTTGATAGTTTATGGTATTGGTTAATGAGCTACTCAACCCGTATATTTAATGTTACGACCGTATACTCGACTCTTTAACCGGTATAATAGGCTACTCACTCGGTATAATTGATGTTTTTATGGTATAATGGACTTCTCACCTGGTATAATTCATGTTTTTATGGTTTAATAGCCTTCTCACTCGGTATAATGAACTCCTCACCCAGTATAATCTATAGTTTTATAGTATAATGGATAGTTTTATTGGTATACCTGGCACTTTTATAGTCTAATCGATATTTCCTTGACAATACTGCACTATGAAATTGTTCTGATGGTTTCATTTAATATTATTTTCTTCTTTTTTTGTTTGACAGGTGTAAGTATATGTGGTAAGAGTTTCATTTTTTGAAACTGGGAGAAAAAAAATACCAAAACACAAAAAAGAGACAGTTTGAAAAGTATAATATATGCAGTGCTGTCCCATTGAGCGGAGTCGAAATGACAGAGAAAGTTACTTTTCAGACTACTTATTCAAATTTGCATAGCATCAAAGCTATAATTATAACTATTTTTTTAATAAAGATTTACCTTGGTTTTACAAATATGTGTTCTCTTACATCTGTAAAAACAAAAAACCCTTAATTAGTTATCAAGGGTTTGAAATCATTATTGAAGTATTCAATTATTCAGGTTGACCCGTTTGCCAAAAAGCAAAACTTAGTATATTGGCATATCTTTCGTATTCTTTGATTTTTGTATCATCGGTACCGTGACCAGATTCTGAATCAATTAATAATAAGTTAGGATTTTTTGAATTATTATATGCTTGGATTTTAGCTGCAAACTTCACAGAAAACCATGCAGGCAATCTTGGGTCATTTAATCCAGCTGTCAGCAAAGTAGCAGGATATTTTTCACCTTTTTTGATGTGATAATAAGCATCCATTTCTTTTAAAGATTGAAATTCAATGGAGTCTTTTACCGAACCAAATTCTTTAACATTATTTGCCCCATTAGGCCAATTGTCTGACCTTAAAGGATTCATATAACCGAATTCTACAATAGCAGCTTTGAATAAATCGGGTTTTTCAGTAATTGAATTCCCAATCATTATCCCACCGGCACTTCCACTCCAAATAGCGAGCTTATTCGCTGAAGTATATTTATTATCAATGAGATACTCTCCACAAGAGATAAAATCTTTCCATGTATTTGATTTAGTACTTTTAAACCCTCCTTTGTGCCAAGCGTCACCTTTTTCTCCACCTCCGCGAACATGAGCGATTGCATAAACTCCACCTTCCATAACCCATAATAATCTTCTTAAAGAAAAGAAGGGGACCATAGATACTCCATAAGATCCATAACCATCCATCATGGTGGCTGTATTTCCATCTTTTTTCAATGACTTTTTGTGGATTAAAGATAAAGGGATTTTTTCCCCATCATGCGAAGCAACTTCAATCTCTTCTACAACAATGTCATTTAATTCTTTAGCTATAAAATTTGGATTTAAATCTTTTTCTACCAGAGTATTACCCGAAAACTGACACCTTTTACTTGGGGTTAGCCAACCACGAGCTGTGATATATAGTTCAGGGTTGTTTAACCCTTTTTTGGATAAAACAATATTAAATGAAACCATCAAAAAAAGGGAAACAAATTATGAGTATCATCATCAAACAAATCGAAATTATAGAGCGTATCGATCAATTAATTCGTTTACAGGCAACGGGTACCCCGTCACAATTGGCAAGACGATTAGAAATTTCGAAAACCAAACTGCATAGAACCATAACCATTATGCGGGAACTACATGCCCCTATAGTATTTGACTTGACCATCCAAAGTTATGTCTATGAAGAAGAAGTAGGATTTGAGTTTGGATTCTATAAGGGTAGACAAAGATCTAGATTGAATCCTTTTGTGGGATAGTTCTTAAATCGAGATAGAAATGTATCTAAAACTACAACACAATTCTATCAATTAAATAAACATCGTTGCGCAGCGATAAGGCAGAAACCGAAAAGCCCTTTAAATAGAGTAGGTATTTTAACTAAATCATTTTAATTATGGAAGAGTTTAAAAATTTTAAAATTGAAAAATTAGGTTTAACTCAAATCTATGGAGGCTTACAATACATTGACACGCAAACAGGTAATTTTTGCGATTGTCTAGAGGACACAAATGATAATGGAAAAGCAGATCCGGGTGAATGTATGGAAAGAATAGCCTGCGAATAAATCTAATTAATATAAAACTGAATATTATGAAAACAATTAATAGTGTTACAGATTATAAGCTAAATAGAAAAGCCTTAAATACGGTTATTGGTGGAGATGGCCCTACCGGTATTAACTCTAATGGATTGGCTACTGATGGATGGAGTGATACGAATGGAGATGGGGCGTTCAATGAAGGAGATCATGTTTGTTTTATGGAACCTTATGCTGTTAAGTAGAGAATTATAAATAAAGAGATAGATATTAGCATTTATATCTATCTCTTTATATTATAAAAGTATACTTTTATAATATACAATCTTAAAACCAAGTTAATATGTCAAAATACTTTTTATGTTCCTGTCTTTTTATTGTATTAGCATGTACTCAAAAACGACCTACTAACCTAGAAATGGAAAAGGCTTTTAACGAAGTAAATAATGAAAAACTTTGGAACCAACTTAAAAAAATGTATGCAGATGATCAACGGTATAGAAACCTTATGGGCGAATTGGACAAAACGGCGCCCAATTATCAGCAAAAAAAGGATTCTTTATGGGCATTACAGCACGAAATCGATAACAAAAATACCGAATGGATGATTGATTTTACAATAAAATATGGGGTACCCTATGCCGATCGTACCGGTAAACCTATCCATGCATGGGTAATATTTCATCATTCTCCAAAAAAATACCACAACAAAATTAAGCCCCTGATAGAACGAGAATACAAAGCAGGCAGAATAGACAGCACCTCTTATGGATTGATGCAATGGCATCTAGCCGGTAGGGTTGGAATACCAGAAAACACAGGCTTACAAATAATTGATAACAGATAATTATATATGATGGTAAAAGTAAAATTATTTTTATTGACCCTAAGTACGGTGACTTTAATTTGTTGTAAAGGGGTTGAACCTACTGATCAAAAAATAGAAGCGGCTTTTTCAAAAATCAATAATGAAAAACTTTGGGACGAATTGCGAAAAATGGAAATAGACGATCAATTATATCGTACTCCTTTGGATTCTATATATAGAGTGGGGAAGAAAAAACCAGAAAATTGGGATTCGTTATGGCAACTACAAGAAAAAATTGATAACAAAAATACTGAGCGGTTAATTGAAATTACAGAGAAATATGGGTTTCCATCTCCTCATAGAATAGATCAACCTATAGCAGCATGGATGATTTTTCAACATTCCGCAAAGAAATATCATAAGAAATTAAAACCCTTGCTAGAGCGAGAATGTGAAGCAGCCAGAATCGGAGATGTAGAGTATGAAATGATCAAGTGGCATCTTGAGGGAAGGAAAGGGTTTCCTTTTGAAATTACATATCCAAAATAAGACTTGTTATGATTTTAGTAATTAGTGAGGCCAATGATATTACTACAAATGAGGTTATAGAGTGGCTTAATCATTTTAACGCAGATTATGTAAGAAGCAATTTTACATCCTATACAAAATTAAATTATATACAATTGTCAAATGATTCCTGTCATGTTGCACTACTTGATATAGAAGATATAGCCATTAAAAAAATATGGAACAGAAGGGGTGGGCTTCGCCTTTTACCAACAAGCCTTAGAGGCAAGAAAAATTTATATCCTTATCTTAAAAAAGAAGAAAATAGTTTACTGAAATCATTAGAGGATATCTTAAACAAAAAAGTGGACTATGTGGGGAGTTATCATATGGAAGTTGAGAATTATAAACTCGATTATTTATTACTAGCAAAAGAGGTAGGTTTAAATATTCCTGAAACGTTAATAACTACTTCTAAAAAAGAAGTATTTCAATTTTTTGAAAAACACAAAAGCATTATTACTAAAGATATTAGATATCCTATTAAAGTTAATCTTACAGATATCACTATTTTTTCTTCAGGAACTTTTGTAGTGAATTATGATATGATTAAAAGTATGGAAGAAGATTTTGCCCCTACATTAGTTCAAAAAAAAATAGAGAAAAAATATGAGATAAGGATATTCTTTTTTAAAGAAAGGCTTTTTCCAATGGCTATTCTATCTCAAAATGATCAAAAAACAGCAGTAGATTATCGTAATTATAATAGAGAAAAACCGAATAGAAACATTCCTGTATTGCTGCCAAAGAAAATTGAGAAAAAAGTAAAAGACTTCATTAATTTATCCACCCTATCTACTGGTTCATTAGATCTAATCGTGAGTCAATCCAATGACTATATATTTCTGGAAGTAAATCCTCAAGGACAACTGGATTGGGTTTCTAAAAATTGCAACTATTATATAGAAAAAGAAATTGCTGAATACTTGATTGCATAAAAATGATAATTATGGAAAAATTTGATGATCTAAAACCTAGACTTCCTTTAACATTTCAAAGAACTGAGATTAAAAAACATAATTCAAAAATCAAAAAAACTACGCTTATAGCTGTAAAGCATATTTATGCAGATGGAATAGCCCCTTATAACTTTTATCGGCCAATTTCAAAAATAGTATCCATATAATGATGAATCAGGATTTACCATTTAAACTTATTGCAAACTGCATTCCGGTTAAAGGAGCAAAAAGAAGTACTATATGTGATTTGACTCGTAATGATATAAAACTTATACCTAATGATTTATACAACATATTAATTGAACATGAAGGTAAAAGTATTCAAGAAATCAAAGAAATCTACAACAATAAATACAATGAAATCATAAACGAGTACTTTGATTTTCTATTAAAAGAAGAGTTTATAATTTTTACTGACACCCCAGAATTGTTTCCAAAAATATCATTGCAATGGTTTGAACCAAAGCAAATTACTCATGCAATACTTGACGTGGGAAAAAACACTAATTATGATCTTTATAAAGCAATAAAAGATTTAGATGATGTTGGTTGTAAACATTTAGAGGTAAGATTTTTCAAGAAAGTAGATTTTGACGGACTTAAAAATATTGTTGAATTTATCGATAGTTTAGAATCTCCAATTGTGTCAATAGATTTTACACTTCCATTTCATCCTAATTTTGAGAAAGAAAAAATATTGGACTTTCTGTCTGAGCATGGAAGGGTATGTTCACTTCGAATTCATGGTTCGCCAATCAAAGAATTTATACCTCCAATAGATAAAAAAAGTGGATATGTTATATATTCTGATCAATTCATCAAAAATGAAAAATTTTGTGGAGTCATTGATCCAAGTTTATTTTCAATAAACATTAAATCGTTCACTGAATCTCAACATTACAACTCTTGTTTGAATAGGAAGACTTCTGTAGATGTAAATGGTGATATCAAAAATTGTCCATCTATGACACAAAGCTTTGGAAACATACAAGAGATATCTATTAAAAAAGCTATTAAGAATAAGGATTATAAAAAATATTGGAGTATAAACAAAGATCAAATTGACACATGTAAAGATTGCGAATTTAGACACATTTGCACAGACTGTAGAGCATTTATAGATAATCCTGATGACATTTATACCAAACCATTAAAATGTGGCTACGATCCCTATACCAATCAATGGGAAAAATGGTATAACAATCCTTTAAAAGAAAAAACCATTGTAATCTATAAGTTGGAAGAGATTTTTGTTTAATACATTGTAAATCTGGCTACTTTGAGTTTATTATAAAACTATTAACATTATACTAAGGTGGTATTAAACACCACAACATAAAAAATAAATACAAGCTCATGAGATTTTTATCCTTTATGAATTCAGTACTATTTCTTCTTGTACTAGGATGTAAATCAAAACCTGAAAATAGCGTAAAAAATTACACTTTGGTAGAAGAAAATGGTATCTCGGTAGAAGTGTTTGATTCTATAATTACCGCTGAAGATAGATATACCAGTAATAACATAACCTTTAAAAAGCATACAGAATTCATATATTCTTATAAGCATATTTCTCCTAACGGAGAAGTATTTTTGTTTGAGGAAGATCATAATATAGATGATTGGAGGTACGCTTGGAGGTTTGTAAATTCGGATTCAATAACTCAAAATAGTATTTTAAAAGTAAAAATAAAGGTAAAGCCTGGTTTGCAGCCTTTTCTAGAACAAATACCAGATTATAATCAAACTGTACTTCAATACAATTATATAACCAAAAATGAAGAATCGCTATTTAACTCTGTATCTGGCGTTATTGAAAATGAAAATAACATTTGGATGCACCCACCCAGAGATAAGTATTTTAGAATTCTTGAACTAAATCCTTTTCCTTTTATCAAAGCTCCTTTTAAAGTTGGAAACAAATGGAATTGGTCTTTAAAAATAGGAAGTAGTTGGGGGGAGAAACGATGGAAAACATGGCAAGGAGCTATTGAAAATAAATACAATTACAAAATAACTAGTAAAAAGAAGTTAAATACAAAATTTGGAAAAATTGAATGCTACGAAATACGAGCGGAGGCCATAAGCAGTATAGGCAAAACCGAATTACAAGCTCTTTTCAATCCTAAATACGGATTTGTTGAATTAAACTATATAAACATAGATGGAAGTAAAACCAATCTTACCTTAGAAGATTGTAATGAATTTTAAACCTTAATCACAAGAATTTTTATGAAAACCTATCTTTTATTAAATCTTTTGACCCCTACTCATTTGATTATTATTATTGCTTTATACTTAATTTTGATGTTTTCTTCTTTGTTTCTATTACTTAGATACGAAAAGGGGATAAAACTCTTTTTATGGTTGGCTGTGCTATTTTTATTACCCTTTATAGGATCAATATTATATATCGTACGATTCTTTCTTAATAGAAAGTTTTCTATTGAGTCTACATAAACAACTATGAATGAATAATAGATTGTAAAATACTATTTTTTAATTCTCTTAATAATTAAGCTATTAATAGCAAATAACATAAAAGAATGCATAAAACTGCTATAGTTTAACTATAGCAGTTTTCTATTTAATAATACTAGTTTCAAAAAATGAAACTAACTTCAAATAGTATTGCATTGTATTGATATAATTATTTCTACAATGTCCAAGATTAGGTTTTTAAACACCCCCTTTATCATTATAACCTTATCAACCAGTATTGGGGTTCTTTTGGGGTATTCCTTCAATATTGGTGTAAAAACCGCTTTAACAGCGATTTTTGCTACCTTACTTATCTTGATACTCACCTGGCAACGATCGAAAAAATTATTCGTCAAATCGTATCCCTTTACCATTGCTACCTTATTGTTCTTTATTTCTTTTGGAATAACTTTGGTCGCTATTCATAACCCCAGGAACGACCCTAATCATTACACTTTTAAGATACATGAAAACACCCTACAACATTCCAAAAAAGGGATACGATTTTCTATAAAGGAACGTCTTAAATCGACATCCTATTACAACAAATACATTATTGTTATTGAGCAAATAGAAGACACTGCTGTAGAAGGTGATCTTCTTCTATTAATTGCAAAAGACAGCATAAAAACTACTTTTACTATTGGCGATACGTATACGACAGTTGCTAAAATCCGTCCAATTCCTAAACCTTTACATCCATATCAATTTGATTATGCCAAATACTTAGAGCATCAACACATCTATCACCAGATTACGGTACAACCTGAACTGTTAATCTATAATCATCAAACAAAAATATCATTCTACCGCCTAGCGGATCAAGTAAGAAAAAACATCAATCTCTCCCTCTCATATTATTCTTTTACTCCAAAACAGTTATCCATCATTAATGCATTACTCTTGGGACAGCGACAGGATATTAGTGAGGAAACCTTTGAGGAGTATAGAGATGCGGGGGCCATTCATATTCTTGCTGTATCAGGCTTGCATGTAGGAATTTTGCTATTACTACTTAATTTATTATTAAAACCAATACAAAAAATAACAAAGAAAGGAAAAACTATAGCTTTATTGATTAGTCTCCTGTTTCTATGGTCTTTTGCTGTTATTGCCGGTTTATCTCCATCTGTACTTAGAGCGGTTACCATGTTTTCTTTTCTTGCGATTGGCATGCAAATAGGCTCGCAAACCAACATCTATAACTCATTATTTATTTCGCTATTTATACTACTATGCTTCAATCCTTTATTACTATTTTCTGTAGGGTTTCAGCTTAGTTACCTAGCCGTTTTTTCTATCGTTTGGATACAGCCTATGTTAGTAAGAAAATACCAGCCCCGATTGTATATTCTTAAAAAACTTTGGGAAACGTTCACCGTTACAATAACGGCTCAATTAGGGCTACTACCCCTTTCCTTATTCTATTTTCATCAGTTTCCATTATTATTCTTTATATCTAATCTTATCATTATTCCTTTTTTGGGAGGTATTCTTGGGTTTGGTATAGGGGTAATCATTCTTGCCCTTTTTGAGATTTTGCCACAAAGCTTTGCAAACGCGTTTGGAAGTTGTATAGATATGATGAATAACATTGTAGGTTGGGTGGCACAACAAGAAAATTTTGTCATAAGTAATATTTCATTCTCATGGAGAATGTTGGTCCTGTTCTATTGGGTTATTATAAGTTCTGTGATCTTGATTAAGAAACATGAAAAACATAAGATTTATCTTGTATTAATTCCTTTAACACTATTGTTTTTAACAGGGTTTTTTGAAAAACATCTTGCGGCTTCACACAATGAATTAATTATATTTCAAAATCCTGGCAATACAGTCATTGGTGTTTTAGAAAATCAGAACGTTCAACTTTACTATCGTGACAGTATCACAGAAAAAACAAAACACTTTTTACTCGGTAATTACACCACTCAAAGACGCGCAAAAATTCATACTTCGTCTCTACCCTTAAAAAACGTTTATCAATACAAAAAACAAGTTATAATGGTGGTAGACAGCATGGGCATATACCAATTAAAAAGAATAAAACCTGACATGATACTTTTATCAAATTCTCCAAAAATTCATTTGGATCGTTTGCTAGATAGTCTTGCTCCAAAACAAATCATTGCGGATGGAAGTAATTATCGAAGTTATTTGGATCGATGGGAAGCCAGTTGTGAAAAACGTAAAATCCCTTTTCATCGTACTGATAAAAAGGGGGCTTTTATTTTAAAGTGATTTTTTTTAATGATTACAGTGCCACCAAAGACTCTGCCATGTATTCATTATCCTGAGATTCTAATTGCATAACCTCTTTAATGATTTCATGTATTTTTGGAATACAATCTTTTGCCATTTTGTTAGGGCTATTAAAAAGCACACAAATTCCAATATCTTCATTGGGATAAATAGCTATCTCGCTACGATAATTATTTACTCCACCACCATGGTGAATGACCTTATTTACATCACCAGATTCTGCATCTTTAAATTCGTGTATACGCCATCCTAAAGCATAAAAAGAAGCTTTATATCCAGGCCATCTTTGATAGTAATTTCTTCTTCCACCAACTTGAACCATAGGATTGAAAACATCCTTCATTGTACTTGGTAATAATACATCGGGATTATTGCCTAACAAAAATTTCATCCATTTCCCCATATCAACTGCACTGGCATTTACTCCTCCGGCGGCAACCGCATTATAATATTTTTTATTAATGCGCATAGGCCTCCACCCGCGTCTTACCCGTTGATGTGGCATAGCCACATTCTCAGATTTTTCAAGAGCCTCATAACTTGCAGATGCGGTTTCCATTTGCAAAGGGTCAAAAATTCTATCCTGAATTACTTCTTTTAGAGGTTTCCCTGTTACTCGTTCAATAATTTCGCCACTAAGCGCGAAAATCGCGTTTTGATAATTATAGAAATTTCCCGGCTCTTGTAACGGAAGTACTTCATTAAAACGTCCTGCAATGGTAGTAAGGGTTAATCCATCTTCTACAAGATTAGTAAAACTGTGGTATGGTAAACCTGAAGTATGTGATAATACATGGGATAAGGTAACCTTGTTCGTTTGAGTTTTATTTGCCAATTTGAAATTTGGAATATGATCTATGATCTTATCCTGCCATGCTATATCACCATCTTGCACGTGGATCCCGGTTAATATTCCGGCAAATCCTTTAGAAACCGAACCGATTCTAAATACCGTATTGGCATTAACCGTATCTTTTAAAGAGGCATTTCTGTTTCCAAATCCACCAGCGTAAATAATCGAATCACACTTAACAACGGCTACAGAAGCTCCTACAATTTGATTTCTTTTGACCGCGTTATCAAAATATTTTTGAATTGCCTGTTCTAATCTTTTTTTAGAAACATCTGAAAAAAGAGGCTCTGTAGGTTCTGGTTGCGGAAATTGAATTGGGTTGATATGCTCTGCAAGGGTTTTACCATTTCTCTCAGTTTTCTTTGCGGGCACAAAAGAAAACAGGAAAGCAATCAACAGCATAGATGGGGTAGCTATGGCTAAAAGTTTTTTCATAAGTAGGTTTCAGATACAAAAAAATTGAAAAACATCGACAAAAGTAACAAAAAATCCTTTGAAATGCACAATTATCTATTTTTTTATATCAAATTTGGGTATTTTAAGGTTTACGTATAGGCTAACGCAAACACTATCAAATAATTGTATGTTGTCCTAAAATTTTTGAATTCTTACGTTTCGTCTCTAGTATAAGGCCCCATAACAATTAGTACAATTAGTTTGAACCAACAGGAATAGGCGGTGGTCCTTCAGGTAAAATTGCTTTGTATTGATAATCTCCCTTTCGCTCTTTAAATTCTGTCTTTACCTTTTGTACCAATTCTTTGTCATCATACATATCAACCATAGTCATAGCTAGTGCTTTTGACGCTTGAATCATTCCTTTATGCCCTATTGACATTCCCCCACAAGCAACTACGGCCCAAGAATGCCATGGAGTATCTTTGGGAGCTGTAGTTACTCCCAGACGAACCACAGGAACCAACCAGCTTACATCACCCACATCGGTAGAACCGCCTCCTGGATGTTCTTTTGTTGCTTCGAGCGGGTTTATTTTGGAATCCATACCTACTTTGGGCTTACCTGTAGCATCTTGTATACCATGAGCAAAAGCAATTTCTTCATCTGTATAGGTGATCTCTCCCAAATATTCTAAATTTTTCTGCATAGCCTCACCTCCAGCCCTGTTTACCAAAATTTCATGTAAACCAGATACTAATGTTATTTTATGCTCAACGTTGGCCATAATTGCCGCTCCCTGGGCCATTTTTTCGACTCGCTTCCATACTTCTTCCATTCCTTCGCGTTTGGTATCTCTAACCCGCACCCATATCTTCGAATAATCGGGTACCACATTTACCACATCTCCGGCTTGCTGGATATGGTAATGAATACGAACTGTAGGTTTTATATGTTCTCTAAGGTAATTAATCCCTGTAGTGTACAATTCTAACGCGTCTGAAGCACTTCTCCCATTCCATGGATCGGCAGAGGCATGTGCGGCTTGTCCATTAAACTCTACTATAAAATCAACCAATGCTAAAGAACTTTGCACATCTGCTTCGGTTTTGGCTGCAGGATGCCAATCCAGGCACACATCGAGATCATTAAATAACCCTTTACGCGCCATGAAGAGTTTTCCAAAAAACTTTTCTTCGGCCGGAGTGCCATAAAACTTTACAGTACCCTTTAATTTTCCTTGAGCAATTAGATCTTTGATTGCGACTGCGGCCGACAAGCTTGCCACACCAAACAAATTATGACCACAACCGTGCCCGCCTGCTCCATTTTTTAAGGGCTCTTTGGTAGGTTGGGCTTTTTGGGAAATTCCTGGTAAAGCATCAAATTCTCCCAAAATACCAATTACAGGTTTACCTGTACCATAAGTCGCCACAAAAGCAGTAGGCATTTCGGCAACACCTCTTTCTACAATAAACCCTTGAGATTCGGCATAATCTGCCAAGATTTTTGCAGATTGTTTTTCTTCGAAAGCAGTTTCGGCAAGCGCCCAAATCTGATCACTCATAACAATCATTTTTTTCTCTTGTTTTTTTACGGCTTCAATAACCGATTTTTTATTTTCGCTAATCTGAGGTTTTTCCTGGGCACTTAAGAAAGAAAAAAAAAGGATCGCAAGT
Organism: Aquimarina gracilis; assembly: GCF_035285365.1. Taxonomy (NCBI): domain Bacteria; kingdom Pseudomonadati; phylum Bacteroidota; class Flavobacteriia; order Flavobacteriales; family Flavobacteriaceae; genus Aquimarina; species Aquimarina gracilis. The sequence continues at coordinate 514,365 of NZ_JAYKLX010000001.1, forward strand.
GTGAGTAAGCCTATTCGTATCATAATTAGAACGTTGTGAATTGTGTGGTTTGAAGATACTAAAAATTATGATGCATCGTAAAATCTAATAGTAAACAAAAAAACCCTTCTTTGTATTTAAGAAGGGTTTTTATAATTTATGTAGTATATTCTAATTCGAAAATGTACCAACAAAGGATTTTTCATACTTCTGCCATGCGGCCGCCGTTGTCAACTTTTTATAATCATCGCTTTGAATCATTTTAAGATAAATCTCAAGTTGTTGTGGCGTTTTGAAACCTACTACGGGGGCAATTAACTTTGCATTTTCATCAAAAAACACCATACTAGGGTATCCAGTAATCTTTAAAGCATTAGCAAAAAAGTGTTGGCTATTTCTACCTTTTCTGTTTGGATTATGATTGGGATTAGTATAGGTGAAATTATTGTAACGAATTTCTTCGGTACCTTCTCCATTAAACTTTACAGCATAATAGTGCTTGTTTACATAATCTACCACATCTTTGTTATGAAAAGTTCTTTTATCTAAAAGTTTACAAGGGCCACACCAATCGGTATAGACATCCATAAAGATTTTTTTGGGTTCTTTTTTTTGAGCTTCAAGAGCTTCGTTAAAAGACATCCAATTAATTTCCTGTGCCTGGGAAACAAAACACAAAAGAAATACAAAAATTGAAAGTAGGTATTTCATGATTTTAGTTTTTTTATTTATCGGGAACAAAAACTGTTCCTTATTTAAAAACTTCGGTCGTCTTTGGGAAACGAGCGAAGTAATGTATTATTATAGCGCTCTGATGGAATCGCCAAAAATCATTCAAGTTAATTTAGAACTGATCGATATGGCATATTTCATCATTTACGTTTTTTTATTTGTCGAGGATCAAAACTGTTCCTTTATTTTTCTAATGAATTCCTGCCATCCACTTTCTTAATAACGGTACCAAAGTTAGTAAAATAAGTGACGCACACCCCACAACAAGTACTCCCCAAACTAAATACGTAGACGAATACGTTTCAAGAGTTACAATTGCGGGCGTATTTTCATCAATACTTTCACTAGTTGTCAAGGTTCCTATTAATCCTGCCATTTTATTAGCCAAAGCTATTGATAAAAACCAAGCTCCCATAACGAACCCAACAACTTTACCCGGGGATAATTTGGTGACCATTGAAAGTCCAACTGGCGATAATGAAAGCTCCCCCGTTGTATGAAGCAAATACATAACTGCCAGAAACACAATTGGAACGAGTCCTTCATCTGAGGCAAAGAATCTAGCTCCAATAACGATAACAGCAAAACCTATTGCTAATTGCGCTAGACCTAATACAAATTTCATTGGTGTACTTGGTTCCTTTTTTGCTTTGTTAAGTCGTAACCATATCCAGGAAAAAAGAGGAGCAAATAACATAATAAATAATGGATTAAAACTTTGAAATATTGATGCGGGAATTTCTGATCCTCCAATAAATCTGTCCACATTTTTATCAGTGAATATTGTTAAGCTACCTCCAGCCTGTTCAAACAAAGCCCAGAAAACTGCGTGAAAGAAAAACAAAACTACTACTACAAGTAATCTTCTGCCTTCTACTCTATCTTTGTTAGTAAGTGATATAAACACCAGATATCCAATGATCCCCAAAGAAGTAACAATTAATATTGCAGACATAACCTCATCTAAATCCAAAAAGAATGCGCATACTGGGATAGCTAGTAAAGAAATTAAATATATCCCTGCAGATGGATTTAGGCCAATAAATTTTCTTTTCCCCTCAATCACATCTTTAGGAGGTAATCCTTTCTCACCAAAACCTGATCCTTTAGAGAAAATATAGAACACTACTAATCCGACAACCATACCTATACCTGCAAGCCCGAAACCATAATGCCAATTTATTTGTTGACCAACATATCCACAAGTCAAAGTTGATAGGAAGGCACCAATATTAACCCCCATATAAAAAATCGAAAAAGCACCATCTTTTCTAGGGTCATCTGTCTCGTAAAAAGTACCTAAAAAAGAACTTATGTTAGGCTTGAAAAAACCATTCCCCACAATAATAAACGCTAATGCGGTAAAGAAAAAGATCAAATTACCTTCCAAACCTTCAATTCCTTGTAAGGCTAATATGAAATGGCCCAATGCCATCAAAAATCCTCCCCAGATTATAGTTTTTCTAAAACCCAAAAGTTTATCTGCCACTAATCCTCCTAAAACCGGAAAAAGATAAACCATTGCAGTATAAGAACCATATATCCCATAGGCTTTTGCTTCGGCAACATTTTGTGCCAAATCAATAAAAAGGACTTTAGCCATATACAGTGTAAGAAGTGCTCTCATACCATAATATGAAAACCGTTCCCACATTTCTGCAAAGAAAAGAACGAATAAAGCTTTAGGATGTGTTTTTTTGTTTGTGTAGATTATAAATGGCACCCATAGTAAGACGAATATCCATCCTACAATCATTATCCATAAAGTAATATCCATGTTTATATAATTTAACTTGGGTTATCAGCCAATTCGAACCCTTCAGCTTCTTCATGAATTGTTCCTTCTTTATCCTCAACGCCATGCGTAAGCACTTCCAATTTCTTTCGGAATAGCATCACTATAGATCCAAATGCTACACAGAAAACTGCAATCCCTGTAAAAATCGCAAACTCTCCTTGACTCTCTGCCCATTCTCCTAATAAACCTGCAAGCTTGTTTCCAAAACCTGTCATTGCAAAGTATACCCCCATCATCAAAGCACCATATTTTACAGGTGCCAATTTGGTAATAAAAGAAAGTGCCACTGGTGAAATACAAAGTTCTCCAATGGTATGGAACAAGTATGCTAGTACTAACCAATACATGGCCGAAGAACCTTTTGAATCAAACTCCATTGAGGCAGCAGTCATAAAAAAGAATCCTGTACCCATTATGATAAGCCCAATGATCATTTTAAATAAAGAACTAGATACTTTACCTTTAAGTTTTCTATTAGCCCAATACCAGGCTACTGAAGTACCCAGAAAAATGATAAACATTGCATTTAAAGATTGGAACCAAGAAGCTGGTACTTCCCAACCCAATAACATTCTGTGTGTTTTTTCTTTAGCATAAATATTCATTAATCCTCCTGCTTGCTCAAAAGCTCCCCAGAAAACAATTACCAATAAAAACGAAATAAGAAGAACTATGATTCTATCTTTTTCGATCTTGGTAAGAGGCTTATTCATAGCTTCTTTATCTTCTTTTTTCTCTGAAGCTCCTAAAAAGTTTCCTACATTTTTAAGATATTTTTGTCCTACCAGGTATTGCAGTAACCCAAGAGCCATCCCTATTCCTGCAAGTCCAAAACCATAATGCCATCCATGTACTTCTCCTACATATCCAACAATTAAGCTTGATAAAAAAGCGCCTAAGTTAATTCCAATATAAAAAATTGTAAACCCTTTATCTCTTCTTATATCTCCTTGCGCATAAAGTCCTCCTACCATTGTAGAAATATTTGGTTTTAACATTCCTACTCCGGCAATAATTAAACCAAGTCCCGAGTACCATGCCCACATTTGCTCTATGGCCAAAATACTATGCCCAGCAACAAGTAAAATACCCCCTATTAAAACCGACTTCTTTTGGCCGAGAAATTTATCTGCAATCCAACCACCGGGAATAGATGCCACATAGACCAACATGGTGTACCAACCATAAAGTGCCAAAGCTTCTCCAGATGACCAACCTAAACCTGCATTTTCATCCATGGTCTTGGCAGTAAGGTACAATACAAAAATTGCACGCATTCCATAGTAGGAAAATCGTTCCCACATTTCTGTAAAAAATAGTATGTATAATCCTACCGGGTGTCCAAAAAGCTCTTTTTGATGAGCTGCTTTAACTGTATTTGCCATTATGTTAGTTTAATATTAATTTATAAGTTGTTTTTAATGAAGTTCGTCATTTTATTATATAAATGTAACCTGGTATTACCCCCAGAAACCGAGTGATTTTTGTCTGGATAAATAGCCCAATCAAAATCTTTATTTGCTTGTATTAATGCTTCAGCCAGCCTCATCGTGTTTTGCACATGCACATTATCGTCTGCACTACCATGTACCAATAAGAATTTTCCTTTTAATCCATTTACAAAATTAATAGGAGAATTATCATCATATCCTTTTGCATTCTCTTGTGGAGTCATTAAATATCGTTCTGTATAGATGGTATCATAAAACCTCCAACTGGTTACCGGAGCAACTGCAATTGCCATTTTAAAAGTATCTGCTCCTTTGAACAAACAATTACTCGACATAAATCCTCCGTAGCTCCATCCCCAAATACCAATGCGTGCGGCGTCTACATAATCCAACGCCCCCAGTTGTTTGGCTGCTGCTATTTGATCTTTAACCTCGAGATCTCCTAAGTTATTTTGCGTAGCTTTTTTGAATTTTGCACCTTTAAAACCTGTCCCCTTACCATCAACACAAGCCACGATAAAACCTTGTTGTGTTAAATACATATGCCAGTAATCCCTTTCTTTGTTCCAGGTATTTTTGACAGTTTGCGATCCCGGGCCAGAATATTGAAACATGAGTAACGGATACTTCTTTTTGGGATTAAAATCTTTGGGTTTCATCATCCACATATTAAGCGTTTCTCCGTTTACTTCTATGGTAGAAAACTCTTTGAAACGCATATCGTAGGTAGCCAATTTATCTGCAAGTACCTTATTATTTTTTATTTCACGAATTACATCACCCGTTGCAGCACTATTCAATGTGTATTCATAGGGCGTTTTAGCATTCGAAAAGTAATTGATATACGAACTAAAATCTGCAGTAAATTCAGCTTCATTAACTCCATCTTTTTTACTTAATCTCTTTTTCTCTTTTCCATCCAGTGAAATGGCATAAACATCTCGATTGATACTTGAATTTTCTACACTTTGATAAAATATCTTTTTGTTTTTGATATCATAACCATAATAATCTGTCACCTCCCATGGTCCTTTGGTAACCTGATTGATTAACTCTCCTGTTTCTTTGTAATGATAGATATGATTAAATCCATCCTTTTCGCTGGTCCAGATAAAACTATTATCGTCTAAAAAGGTAAGGTTATTGGTAATATTAATATATGCTTCATCCTTCTCGTTTAACACTACCTTTGGGGATTTGGTTTTGGCATCTACAAAAATTAAATCCAGATTATTTTGATGTCTGTTAAGTACCTGAACACTCAAAATATCCGGATTTGCACTCCATTTAATCCTTGGTATATAAAAATCTTTGTAATCGCCCAATTTTATTTCATCCAGGGCCATGGCTTCAATATTGGCTATAAACAAAGACACTTTGGCATTTTGCTCTCCTGCTTTAGGGTATTTAAACACTTCCTGTTTTTGATAAAGCGCTTTTCCGTATACATCCATAGAAAACTCTGGAACTTCTTTTTCATCAAATCTTATAAAAGCTATTTTCTTGCTATCGGCACTCCATTCAAAAGCTCTTACAAACATAAACTCCTCTTCATATACCCAATCTGTGATCCCATTAATAACTTCATTCTTTTTGCCATCATCTGTAAGCTGAATTTCTTGACCTGTTACAAAATTTAGCATAAAAATATTGTTATCCATCACATAGGCCACCTTATTCCCGTCGGGAGATAGTAAAGGGGATTGTACCTTTTTATCGCTAAGCTTAAACACTCCTTGAGAAGGCACGTCATAAATATGATAAATACCCTTGGAAGAATGACGATAAATTTGCTCTATCTCACTAGACAGTAAAATGCGAGTTTCATCTTTGCTAAAGATATAGCCTTGAAACGAGTTTAACCCATCGATAGAAGAAGAACTTACCAGGGTTTTTACTTTTTCTCCTGTTTTATAATCATACACCTCAATGTTGGTGGCTCCAGAAAGTTTATCTTTTTCTAAAACTGAGTATTGAGTTCCATTATTCATCGAGTGCAAAGACTCAAAACCATTTGTTGCAAATTCACCTTTCCAAATTTCTTCTAACGTGAAAGGTTTATTTTGAGCTATAGCCGTAATTCCGATAAAAAATGTAATTCCAAAAAACAATTTCGCAATCTTCATACTATAATTTTAAAAATTGTTAACGCCAAGAATACTAAAAAATCCGTGAAAAATACAACAATTGCTGTTAAATACAATAAAATCATAGTGCCTAGCTGGATTTTTTTTAACATATTATTAAAATAACCCTCTTTTATCAAAAGACTTATAACATTTCTAAATCACCCAAACCCAACCTAATTATGAATATCCCAAAACAGAATAGTATCTTTGAGTCCTTGTATTAATATTACGACATAATGGCTCCTGTAATTTCTGGATTTTCTAAACTATCTAAAGAAGATAAAATCAAGTGGTTAGCAGAACATCATTTTAACAATGATGTAACTGCTACAGATACGCTTATTACCTATTGGAATTCTGATGAGCAGTTACAACGTCTTCATGATGAGTTTACAGAAAACACGATTTCTAACTATTATTTACCCTTTTCGGTTGCTCCTAATTTTTTGATCAATGGTGAGCGCTATACCCTACCTATGACTATTGAAGAAAGCTCTGTGGTAGCGGCAGCAAGTAAAGCGGCAAAATTTTGGCAGATCAGAGGTGGTTTTTCGGCCCAGGTAATTTCTACAACAAAGGTTGGGCAAGTGCATTTCAGCTATATGGGAAGCTTTGAAAAACTCAATCAATTTTTTGATACAATAAAGAATACGTTAATCACTTCTGTTTCTCATATTACCAAAAACATGGAAAAACGCGGTGGTGGTGTACGAGAAATTGAACTGCGCAGTAAAACTTCAGAAATTGATAATTACTACCAGCTGCACTGTACTTTTGAAACAGCCGATGCCATGGGAGCAAATTTTATCAATTCCTGCCTGGAGCAATTTGCGAAAACACTGATTTCTGAGTCACAAACGTATGATGGATTTACCGAAACCGAGAGGAACATCGAGATCATTATGAGCATCCTATCAAATTATGTTCCCGAATGCTTGGTAAAAGCCTCTGTTTCTTGTGCCGTTAATGAATTGCCTACCAAACCAGAACTGTCTTCAAAGCAGTACGCCACAAAATTTGTTAGAGCCGTAAATATTGCCGAAATTGAACCATATAGAGCCGTAACACATAACAAAGGGATCATGAATGGTATAGATGCTGTGGTTTTGGCAACCGGAAACGATTTCAGAGCTATCGAAGCCGGAGCTCATGCTTATGCTTCAAGAAACGGAAAGTATTCAAGCCTTACACATGCCGAAATAAAGAATGATATTTTTACTTTTTCTATCGAAATCCCTCTTGCACTAGGGACGGTTGGTGGTTTAACCAACCTACACCCTCTGGTTAAATTGGCGCTTCAATTACTTGGGAAACCAAATGCAAAAAAACTAATGGAAATTACTGCAGTAGCAGGACTTGCTCAAAACTTTGCTGCTATTAACTCTTTAATTACAACAGGAATTCAGCAAGGACATATGAAAATGCACCTTATGAACATCCTGAATCAATTTAAAGCTACCGATAGTGAAAAAGAACAGCTTATAAAATATTTTAAAACAAATACGGTTACACATAGTGATGTGGTAACGCAAATCGAGAAATTGAGACAAGAATGAAAATAAGATTTTTTATAACGTATTTTTTACTCATTAGCACCGGATGCTTTTTGGTTAACCTGTTTAGCAATTATTTTATTTTTAACAAAACAGTTCTTACCGAACCTTTGGTTACATCTTTGATTACGGGATCGTTATTATCCTTAGGTTTTTTGTATGCCAATAGTCATAATTTGAAATCATAAAAGTTTCGAGAATGAAAAAGTCCTTTTACAGCCACGGAAAACTTTTACTAACCGCCGAATATTTGGTACTGGATGGAGTTGAGGCATTGGCTGTACCTACCAAAAAAGGACAATGGTTGTTTATTGAAGAAAATGAAACTGAAGAAATAACCTGGAAAAGTTTTGATGAAGATGGGAATTGTTGGTTTGATACCATGTTAATCATTGAAAACGGTATCCCACTACTGGTTCAGGATGATCAAGAAGAGGATTCAATTACCGATACTTTACTTAACATTCTTACAACCGCCAAAGAGCTAAACCCTAATTTTCTTTCTTCTGGTCATGGATATAGTATTGAGGCTCGATTAGAGTTTGATCGCCAATGGGGACTTGGCTCTTCTTCTACCCTAATTAATAATATTGCACAATGGGCAAAAGTAGATGCTTTTGAACTATTGGAAAAAAGTTTTGGCGGTAGCGGATATGATATAGCCTGCGCGCAACATGATACCCCTATTTTATATACACGTACCGAAGGTAAACCTATAATTAAAGAAATTGATTTTGATCCTCCCTTTAAAGAAGAACTTTTCTTTGTGTATCTGAATCAAAAACAAGACAGTAAAGAGTCTATTAAACGTTATCAATCTTTGCCTTTAAAGGACTTTGATAACGCAGAAAAAGTAATATCAGAAATAACTTCAAAAATAGTGGATTGCACTGCTGTCGATGCTTTTGAACGTTTAATTGATGAACACGAAGAAACTATCTCTAAAATAATAAAGACAGAAACAGTGAAATCCAAATTGTTTCCAGATTATCCAAGAAGCATAAAAAGTTTAGGCGGTTGGGGTGGAGATTTTGCTCTTGTAACCGGTACATCTTCTGAAATGAATTATTTTAAAGAAAAGGGATACACTACTATTATTTCTTATCTTGAAATGGTTTTATAAAGTAAAGAGACCCTCCAAAAAGTATTTTTTTGTCATTTCGATTGCTATGACACTACTTCTCTACCTTATAAAACGCTCGTAGACGACTATTCATAGTTCGGATTTTTTAAAACATCCTCCTCAATCCTCCTTCAAAGGAGGAGGCAGAAGCTACAAATACAACAAATGTCATTGCATCTACTGGATAAAACTTTTATTGGATTTCCTTGTAATGACTCATACTACAACGCTACTTCTCTACCTTATAAAACGCTCGTAGACGACTATTCATAGTTCGGTGATATGCCTTAAATAAAAAGTTTAAAAAAAATCACTCTTATCTTATCTTCCCTGTAACGAAAAATGAAACTCGTAGCACCTATTATTGGATAATTTTTAAGGAAAAACAGGCTTGAAACTCCGGCAGCTTATTATCCCATCAGAATGTGTTGCCGGAAAACCCGGCACAACTTTCCGAGCGGGGAATATGCTGCCGGAAAACCCGGCACGTTTTTCCGGGCCCGGAAAATGATCCCGGGTTTTCCGGGGCGTTTTTCCCAGGTGTAGAATCATTCTAAATAATTTAAGTTACATATAACCTATGAACCATGTATTGGTCATGCTACAATGAAAAAGTTTTAAGAATGGATAATTTTCAAAATACACGCATACCGTCATAGAGCCTGGCGAAGAACAAGATCTCGATGCCATGAAGCTTAGAGAACCTATGTAGACCAACTCACCTTCCTCTGCAAAGTCCCCACTTCGCCAAACAATCAAAGTAGGGAGACTTTGCGCAGCTGTGAACTGGGGCATCATACTACATCAGTTCCTCATGATCTATGAAAAAAGGGTTCAACTTTAATTAAGCCAAACCCTCGGTATTTTTACTTACACACTTTATGGGATAGTGTCTATAATTCTAACGCCTTCATAACATTATTATCCATCAGTAATTCTTCAGGATTTTCCAGTGCTTCTTTTACAGCTACCAAGAATCCTACTGATTCTTTACCATCGATAATTCTATGGTCATACGATAATGCTACATACATTACCGGAGCGATCACAATCTGTCCATCTCTTACGATCGGGCGCTCTACGATATTATGCATTCCTAGAATTGCACTTTGTGGTGGATTAATAATTGGTGTAGATAACATACTACCAAATACCCCACCATTGGTTATTGTAAATGTTCCTCCTGTCATTTCATCAACAGTAATTTGTCCTTCACGCGCTCTTATGGCCAATCGTTTTACTTCAGACTCTACCCCCCTAAAACTAAGGTTTTCTGCATTTCTAATTACAGGGACCATTAATCCTTTTGGCCCAGATACTGCGATACTAATATCTTGAAAATCGAAAGAAATCATTTCTTTACCATCAATCATAGAGTTAACAGCAGGATACATTTTTAACGCTCTTACACATGCCAAAGTGAAGAAAGACATGAATCCAAGACTTACACCATGTTTCCCCTTGAAGGTTTCTTTGTATTTACTTCGTAAATCAAAAATTGGCTGCATATCTACTTCGTTAAAAGTGGTAAGCATTGCCGTTTCATTTTTTACAGAAACCAATCGTTCGGCAACTTTACGGCGTAGCATTGATAGTTTCTTGCGGCTCTCTCCTCTACTTCCTGGCCCAGGAGTTCCCATAGATGCCTTTGCATCAAGAGCATCGGCTTTTGTAATTCGTCCGTCTCTACCAGTACCCTGTACTTGTGCAGGATCAATTCCTTTTTCGGCAAGCACTTTTTTGGCAGCAGGCGAAGCTGTTCCTGTAGCATATGTTTCAGTTTTCGCAGGTGCTGCAGGTGCAGGAGCTTCCTCTTTTTTCTCTTCGGCTTTTGGAGCTTCCTCTACTGGAGCGGGACCCGAATCACCACCTTCTGGTTTTGCTGCATCAGTATCAATAAGACAAACCACTTGTCCTACAGCCACAGCATCGCCTTCTTCAGCCATTAATGTAATAATACCACTTGCTTCTGCCGGAAGTTCAAGCGTAGCTTTATCACTATCTACTTCGGCGATTGCCTGATCTTTTTCAACATAATCACCAGTTTCTACAAGCCATTGTGCAATTTCTACTTCTGTAATTGACTCTCCCGGTGATGGGACTTTCATTTCTAAAGCCATAATTTTGAATTTATCCTTTGTAAATTTCCTTCGGAAATCCTTTTAATTATAGTTACGTATTAAATATTATCTTTTCTGATTATCCTTTGTTTTATCAAAAACATAATCGATTACTTGCTGATGTCTTCTTTTAGAACGCGTTGCGCTTCCCGCTGCCGGAGCTCCATAAGGTCTTCTACTTGCAAATCTAAAACTTTTTGCATCATCATAATGCATAAGCATATGACTTAAAGCTCCCATATTACGAGGCTCTTCTTGTGCCCAAACCACATCTTCGGCTTTGTATTTCTTAACAATTTTGTCCATTTCTGCCGCTGGCAATGGGAATAACTGTTCGATACGCACTAAAGCTACATCTTTTCTGCCTAGTTTTTCTTTTTCTTCTAATAAATCGTAATAGAACTTACCAGTACAGAAAACCAATGTCTTTACATCTTTAGCCTTGGCATCTGGGTCATCAATAATGGTTTGGAAACTACCTTCGGCTAACTCTTCTACTGAAGAAACTACTTTTGGGTGACGCAATAAACTTTTTGGAGTAAATACTACTAAAGGTTTACGATATTTTGCCTTCATTTGTCTACGAAGCAAATGGAACATGTTGGCTGGTGTAGTAACATCGGCAACAAACATATTGTCTTTTGCACATAACTGAAGATATCTTTCCATTCTGGCAGAAGAATGCTCGGCTCCCTGACCTTCATAACCATGAGGCAATAGCATTATAATACCGTTTTGCAATTTCCATTTATCCTCTGCAGAAGAGATGTATTGATCGATCATAATTTGGGCTCCATTACTGAAATCTCCAAACTGCGCTTCCCAAATTGTCAAAGTATCGGGGCTTGCCATGGCATATCCATAATCAAAGCCTAATACTCCATATTCTGAAAGTAACGAATTGTAGATATAGAAATCTCCCTGATCCCCATGAAGATTATTAAGCAGCAGCACTTCCTCTTCACTATCTTCTACCTTAATAACACCATGTCTATGTGAGAATGTTCCTCGTTCAACATCCTGCCCACTCATTCTAACATCGTATCCTTCTTTCAAAAGTGATCCATAAGCTAGTAGCTCTCCCATCGCCCAATCTAACTCGTCTGTTTCAAAAAATCTCTTATTTCTATCCTGAATTATTTTTTCAATTTTGCGAAGAAACTTTTTATCTTCTGGCAATTTGGTAATTACTTTGGCAATTTCTGTAAGTCCTTCTTTAGAAAAAGTAGTATCTACCACTTCCATCATTTCATCTTCCTGAACCCTTTCAAAACCTGCCCATTCGTCCTCCATAAATGGAGTAATTACTGTTTTTTCCTGTTTGCGAGAGTCTTCAAGCTCTTCTTCAAGTGAGGCTTTATATTCTTTTTCTAGCTTTGTCACATAAGCCTTATCTATAATACCTTCGGCAATCAATTTTTCGGCATAGATATCTCTTGGGTTTTTATGCTTAGCAATTGCCTTGTATAGTTTTGGTTGCGTAAAACGTGGTTCATCACCCTCATTATGACCATATTTTCTATACCCTAATAAATCGATAAACACGTCACGTTTAAATGTCATTCTAAAGTCCAAGGCAAAATTGGCTGCATGCACAACGGCTTCAGCATCATCGGCATTAACGTGAAGTACCGGAGACAAGGTTACTTTACCTACATCGGTACAATAGGTTGAAGATCTTGCATCAAGATAATTGGTAGTAAAACCAATTTGATTATTCACTACTATATGAATGGTACCTTCTGTTTTATACCCCTCCAACTTGGCCATCTGTACAATCTCATATACTAATCCCTGACCAGCAATTGCCGCATCTCCATGCACAACAATTGGAAGCACCGCAGAAGTATTCTCTTGATAGTGACGATCCTGTTTTGCTCGGGTAATCCCTTCTACTACTGCTCCTACAGTCTCTAGGTGAGAAGGGTTTGGAGCAATATTCATGTTTATATCCTTACCGTTATCGGTTTTTCGTTTAGAGGTCCATCCCAAATGGTATTTTACATCTCCATCAAAAACCGTTTCTTCATAATCTTTACCATCAAACTCACTAAAAATATCTTTGGGACTTTTTCCAAAAATATTGGTAAGCGTACTCAGGCGACCACGATGCGCCATTCCCATCACAAATTCTTTTACGCCAAGATCTGCGGCTTTTTCTACCAAAGCATCCAATGCAGGTATCAAAGACTCTCCACCTTCAAGTGAAAATCGTTTTTGACCTACGTACTTGGTATGTAAGAAACTTTCAAAAGAAACTGCTTGATTAAGTTTTTTAAGAATATGTTTTTTCTGATCTGCAGAAAACTTAGTTCGATTGGTATTAAAATTAACCCTGGCCTGGATCCATTCGCGTTCTTTTGGGTTGCGAATATACATGTACTCTATCCCTATCGAATCACAATATATTTGTTCCAGATGAACAATAATATTGCTTAACGTATTTGGTCCAATACCTATAATTTCTCCAGCATTAAAAACTGTATTAAGATCTGCCTGACTTAACCCAAAGTTTTCTAAAGCTAATGTAGGTGCATACTTTCGTCTTTCTCTAACTGGATTCGTTTTGGTAAACAAATGTCCTCGTGTTCTGTACCCGTCTATAAGTCGAACTACTTGAAACTCTTTTTGCACACTTTCGGGCACAGCAGTTGTTTCTCCAGATTCTTTTTCGACATAAATCGTTTCTCCAGAACCATTAGCGTTTTCTAAACCAAAATCAAACCCTTGAAAAAAAGCCCTCCAACTAGGTTCTACACTATCAGGGCTTTGTAAGTATTGATCATATAAATCTGCAAAAAATGCGGTATGAGCCGCATTCAAAAATGAATATTTATCCATATGTAAGTACTCAATTGTCTTTTTTATGACAAAACGATACAAAAATACAACAATTACAATTTATTGACCATTGAAATATCTATATTTATGCAACATTTTTTTTTGAAATTTAACGATGAAAGTATTTACCTCTCAAAATAATAACCTTTTTGTTTTAGTATTTACAATTCTGTTTTCCTTACAATTTAATTATTCTCAAGAGGAAAGTTTCTGGTCAAATGTAAGATTCGGAGGAAATATTGGTATTGGTTTTTCTAATGATACCTTCAATGCAGTACTTGCCCCGGCAGCTATATATGAATTTAATCCTTGGTTTAGTGCCGGACTTGGATTAAACTTTGGTTATAGTAGTTTTGATGATGATCGGTTTAATGAAGAAGGGAGCAGCACCAACTATGGTGCTAGTATCATTTCTTTTTTTAATCCGGTTCCCGAATTTCAATTTTCTGCAGAATTCGAACAAATGGGTGTGAACCGTCGTTTTGAGGTACCTGGCGAGACATTTACCGAGGATTACTGGTATCCTGCATTATTTGTTGGCGCAGGATACAGAACTGGTTTTGTAAGTTTTGGGTTGCGATACGATTTGCTCTTTGATGAAGATAAAAGTATTTATGGAAGTGCCTATGCGCCTTTTGTGAGAGTATTTTTCTAAAGATTATTGCGCAACCAAACTTTTTTCCATTCCCTTTTAAGAATTAAATATGTAGTATACATAGCGATCTCTTCAATGTTCTCGGATTGGAAATCTTTGATTTCTTTTTCCGACACATCTACAGCATACAATAAATTAAGGAAATCGTTAAAAGCATTTTGCAATTGATCATAAAGCAAATTGTTTAACTCCACAATGAGGTTGTTTGACTTTATTTCGGGATCGATGTCATGATCAATTCCTGCGCGATGTAAATCTTTTTGAAGTTGTTTCAGCAGTTGTGGATACAAATCTGCTTTCGCAACCTCGTCAAAAAGTTTATTTACAGCTACAATGTGATCATTATTAGACACTTCTATTCATTAAAGTTGAACCAAAAAGCCGTAGAAGCGCTTTCTTTTCTTCTGAAATTTCTAAATCATTTAATGCCGAAAAAGCCTTTTTCGTATATGCCTCAATCTCGGCACGAGTACGATCTTTGGCTCCTGTAGTTTCAAAGAGATGTTTAACCGTACTGATTTTTTCTGAAGGATCATCGGGGTTTAAGGAAAATAAACCTTGAAGTTGTTTTTTTTCATCATCAGAAGCATATTCTAATGCCTTGAGGTATAAGAAAGTTTTTTTATTTTCGATAATATCTCCTCCAACTTGTTTCCCGAAGGTTTCAGGGTTACCAAATGCATCGAGATAATCATCCTGAAGCTGAAAAGCCAATCCTAACAGCCTTCCAAAATCATAAATTGAAGACTTACTAGTTTCTGAAGCACCAGCTACGATCGCTCCCATTTTTAAAGCAGCTCCTACCAAAACAGCAGTTTTGTATTCTATCATTTTGATATATTCAGGAATCGTTACATCATCCCGGGTTTCAAAATCAATATCATATTGCTGTCCCTCACAAACTTCTATTGCGGTCTTTGTAAATAATTGTGCCAGCTCCCTAAATGTGGTACCATTATAGTTTTCGAATAATTGATATGCATTGATTAGCATGGCATCCCCTGATAGAATCCCGGTATTGACATCCCATTTTTCATGAACGGTCTCTTTTCCTCTTCTTAAAGGAGCATCATCCATGATATCATCATGAATTAGCGAAAAGTTATGAAAAATCTCTATAGCCAGTGCGGCATCCAAAGCTTCGTTATATGAGCCTTCAAAAATTTCAGCCGCCATAAGCACAAGTGTTGGTCTCAATCTTTTTCCACCAAGGCTTAAAATATAGGAAATAGGTTCGTAAAGGTTCTTTGGCTCTTTTGTAATAGTTTTCTTAGAGAGGTACTCTAGAAAGAACCCCTGATAATCAGAAATTGTGTGCACAGTCAAATTTTTATGCTAAGGTAAAACAATGGGATATGCATTTCAAAACTTATGTCCAAAAATCATTACTCTAGACGTCACAGCATCAGTCATTACTTAAAAAAATTAACATTAAAGTTTGGATTATTATGCATGTGTTAAATAAATGTAAAACTTTGGAAACTTTTATTGTTTTTATAGTTTCCGTATGTACATTTGCCCCCGTCATATTACAATTACCCCCAAAATAATGAAGGAAAAAATAGTCGAAAAAGCGAATGATCTGTTCTTGAATCTTGGATTTAAGAGCGTTACTATGGATGACCTTGCTTCGGAAATGGGCATTTCTAAAAAAACGATCTACACGCATTTTCAAAACAAAACAAAACTGGTTGAAGAAACCACAAAGCACCTTTTTTGCAAGATAACCGAAGGAATCAATACCATTCTCGAAGAAAATCTAGATCCTATTGAAGAACTTTATGCAATTAAGGCCTTTGTGATGCATCATCTTAAAAATGAAAAAACTGCTCCATTACATCAATTAGAAAAATACTATCCAAAAATTCATCAAGGATTAAAATCCAAGCAATTTGAGGTATTTCAGGAATGCGTAGTAGATAATCTTAAAAGAGGTATAGAAAAGGGAGTTTTTAGAAAAAACATAGATATCCAATTCATTTCGCGAATCTATTTTATAGGTACCAACGGAATAAAAGATAAAAACATGTTTCCCGAACAGATGTTTCCGGTTGCCAAACTGATGGACGACTATCTGGAATATCATATTCTGGGGATCACAACAGAAAAAGGACGCAAAATTTTAAACAATCTTATTAAAGAACATCAAATATGAGAAACAACCTTTGGTTATTTTGTCTTGGTTTGTTATCGATAGCCTCTTTGCAGGCTCAGCAATCGCCAACCGATTCTATTTATTCGTTTACTATAGACGAGGCCATTGAGTTTGCATTAGAAAACAGTTACCAATCAATCAATGCAAGACGAGATGTTGCAAAAGCAATTAAAAGAAAATGGGAAACTACGGCAGATGGTTTACCTCAAATTAGCGGAGTTGTTGATTATCAAAATCAATTAAAACAACCTGTTACTCCCTTACCAGGAGAACTTGTTGGCGGAGAACCAGGAACTTTTGTACCTGTTGTTTTTGGAGTTAAACAACAAGCCTCGGCCACTGCCACATTAAATCAACTTATTTTTGATGGATCTTATCTTGTAGGTCTTGAAGCTGCAAAGAGTTTCTTACAATTCAACAATGATTCTGAAGAAAAAGTACAACTCGAAGTGCGCAAAGGTGTGATCAATGCCTATGGCAGTGTACTTGTAGCCCAAGAAAGTGTAAAAATTCTTGAAAATAATGTAGCCGCACTAGAAAAAAATTATCAAGAGACTAAGAAAATTTTTGAAAACGGTCTGGCTGAAGAAGAAGATGTAGAACAACTACAAATCACTTTACTACAAATTCAAAATCAACTAAGCAATGCTAAACGAATGGAGAAAATTGCTCTGCAAATGTTTAATCTTGCTATTGGTGTTGATGTTGACTCTAACACTAAGCTGACAGATGATTTGGATAGTTTAACCTTAAAAAACATGGATCAATCTGTTACTACTACTCCTTTTATAATGGAAAACAATGTAGACTACAGACTAGCCTATCTTTTAACCGAGCAAAGAAGATTAGAACTTAAGCTCGAAAAAAGTAGAGCATTGCCAAAACTATCAGCATTTATCAATTATGGTACTGCTGCATTTGACAACGACTTTGTGTTTTTGGATAGTGAAACTCCATGGTTTCAATCATCTATTCTTGGGGCAAGTCTGGAGATTCCTATTTTTAGTTCTCTTAGACGCAGTGCAAAAACACAACAAGCCAAAATAGCCTTTGAGCAATCTAATACCGAATTTATACAAGCACAACAGGAAATTCAATTACAATATAATTCTGCAATAAGTGATTATAAACTTTCTATTGAAAACTATGATACCTCCAAGCAAAACTTGGGACTTGCCGAACGAATAGAAAACAAGAATCAAATTAAATATTCTGAAGGTCTTGCCACAAGTTTTGATCTTAGACAAGCCCAGTTACAACTATACAATACACAGCAAGAAGTATTACAAGCCATGCTTGATATCATCAACAAAAAAGCAGAACTAGAAACGATTTTAAACACACCAAAAAATAATAAGTAACCAATTATGAAAAAGATACTTACCATTTTATTCATTTCGCTTTTGATCATTTCATGTGGGCAAAACAGTTCAAAATCGATAGAAAAAATTATTGAAGATAAAGACCTGACTGCCTTACGTGCCAAAAGAACCGAAGTTGTTGGTCAACAACAAGAAATTGCTGATCAGTTAAAACAAATTGATGAAGCTATCGCTTCTTTGGATACCGTAAAAAAACTTCCTCTGGTTACCACTATAATGGCCAAAGACACTTTGTTTAATCACTACCTTGAGTTACAAGGAAATGTTGAAACAAAACAGAACATAGTTTTATATCCCGAAATGAGCGGTATACTTACCCGAGTATATGTCAAAGAGGGTCAAAAAGTGACTAGAGGACAATTGCTAGCAAGAATTGACGATGGCGGATTGAGTCAGCAACTTTCGCAAGTAGAAGTACAAGCGCAATTAGCAAAAACAACTTTTGATCGCCAAAAAAGACTTTGGGAGCAAAAGATTGGTTCTGAAATTCAATATCTCGAAGCAAAAACAAATTATGAGGCTCAGCAAAATGCAGTAAATCAAATTAAACGACAGTTGGCAAAAACTACCATTAACGCTCCTTTTTCTGGAGTAATCGATGATGTGATCACCGAACAAGGTAGTGTAGTTTCTGCTGGCCAAAACCAAGTTATTCGTATTGTTAATCTTAATGATATGTATATCGAGACTGAAGTACCAGAACGATATATTGCCAGCATAACTAAAGGTAAAAATGTAGAGGTTTACTTTCCGGTACTAGGCAAAACCATAGAAACCAAAGTAAGACAAGTAGGCAACTATATTAACCCAAACAACCGATCTTTTATGGTAGAAGTGGGTATTCCTTCAAACGGGGGAACTATCAAACCAAATCTTACTGCAAAGGTAAAGATTAATGATTACACCAATGAGAAAGCGATATTGATACCCCAAAGTATCATTTCAGAAAATGCCGAAGGAGATCAATATACCTATGTTACTTCGGGTAAGGATGCTCAAAACATAGCTCAAGCCAATAGAGTAGTTATAAAAACCGGAAAAACACAAGGGGACCTTATAGAGGTTATAAATGGACTCAATAATGGAGATGCTATTATTAGTGAAGGTGCCCGAAGCGTTAAAGATGGTCAGAAAGTTAAAATTTTAAACTAACATACCCTATGGAAGTTAATAAGAAAAAGGTAGATAAGGAGTTTAAATTATCCTCCTGGGCCATAGACAACCCAACTACTATATATGTAATGATTGCTATATTTTTGGTCTTAGGGCTTTCTGCGTATTTCTCTATGCCTAGAGAAAATTTTCCAGAAATTAACGAGACTAAAATATATATAAGCATTCCCTACCCAGGAAATACGGCAGAGGATATTGAGCGATTAATCGTTGATCCACTAGAAGACAGACTCAAAAATGTAAGTAATGTAGTAGAGATTCTTTCTACTTCACAAGAGGATTATGGTATTATCACTATAGAATTTGAAGAAGAACTTACTGTTGCCGAAGCCAAACAAAAGGTAAAAGATGAAGTAGATTCTGAAAAAGCAAACGAAGACTGGCCTACATTTAATGATGCCAAAGTAGAACCAGATGTTTTCGATCTCAGTATATCAGAAGAAACACCAATCTTAAATATCAATATTGCGGGTGATTATCCAGTAGACAAGCTAAAAGAATATGCCGAGTATCTTGAGGATGAAATAGAGGATCTTTTGGAAATCAAAAAGGCAGAAATTCGAGGTGCTCAGGAAAAAGAAGTAGAGGTTGCCGTAGATATTTATAAAATGATGGCCGCCAAAGTAAGTTTTGATGATATAATCAACACCATCAAAAATGGAAACGTAACCATGTCTGCTGGAAATATGATTACCAGCGGACAGCGAAGAACGATAAGAATACTTGGCGAGATTGATCGCCCAACAGAACTTGATGATTTTGTTGTAAAATCTCAAGACGGTGCAGTGTATCTTAGGGATATTGCCGAAGTAACTTTTAAAGAGGAAGACAAGACCACGTATGCCAGAGAATTTGGCCATAATGTAGTGATGTTGGATGTCATGAAACGTTCTGGAAAGAACATGATTGAAGCCGTAGAGAAAATAGATAAGATTCTTGAAAATGCTGAAGAAAATGTCTTTCCATCAGATCTTAGTGTAACCGTAGCCAACGATCAATCTGAAAAAACCGAAAACCAAGTAAGCGACCTGGTAAATAATATCATTTTTGGGATTATTCTAGTGGTGGGAGTATTAATGTTCTTTCTAGGTTTCAGAAATGCACTTTTTGTTGGGTTTGCAATCCCTATGTCGATGTTTATGTCTTTTATGATACTTTCGGCTTTAGGGTACACTATGAATACCATGATTCTTTTTGCTCTGATTATGGGATTAGGAATGCTGGTAGATAATGGTATTGTAGTGGTAGAAAACGTATATCGATTGATGGAAGAAGAAGGCATGTCTCGTATACAGGCTGCAAAAAAAGGTATTGGTGAAATTGCTTATCCTATCATCATTTCAACCGCCACAACCGTAGCTGCTTTTATTCCATTGGGAATGTGGCCCGGGGTAATGGGCGAATTTATGATTTATTTCCCTATTACTTTATCCGTTGTACTAGGATCATCGCTTTTTGTGGCCATTTTTATTAACTCGATGCTCGTTTCTCAGTTTATGGAAATTGGTGAAAAAAAACTAACCCGCAAACAACTTATTCGACTTAGTATTATTCTTGGTGGGATCGGAATTTTCATATTAATTATTGGAGGACAAGTTAGAGCCTTAGGTAGCCTAATGATTGTTACCGCAATCATGTTTTGGGTGTACCGCTATGTGCTTAAGGGTGCTGCAAATTTCTTTCAACGAAGAATTTTGGCATGGCTAGAAGATAAATATCAGCGCTTTTTATCTTTTGCCCTTAGAGGGTGGCGCGCTTATGGTTTTGTGTTTGGTACATTTATTTTATTGTTTGTTGTTTTTGCCATGTTTGGAGGTTCTATAGAAAGTCAACGAACCAAAGTAGAGTTCTTCCCCGATAATAAACCCAACCAAATTGTTGTGTATATCGAATATCCCCAAGGAACTGATATTGATAAAACCAATGCCATTACCAAAGAGATTGAGCAGCGCGTATATGCGGTTGTAAACGATCGTGAATATGTAGAAGGTGAAAACTATAATTTCTTGGTAGAATCTGCAGTTTCACAGGTTGGTGAAGGTGCCGGTAATCCACAAACCGATGGAGGAAGTAGTGCCGAAATGCCACATCGTTCAAAGATCACTGCAACGATGAGGGAGTTTAAATTCAGAAAAGGGAAAGACTCTGAAGTGCTACGCCAAAAAGTACAGGAAAACCTTAAAGGCATTTATCCAGGGGTTGCGATCTCTGTAGAAAAAGACCCCGTTGGTCCACCTGCAGGATACCCGATCAATATCGAAATTGAAGGACCAAATTATGACGAATTGATCAATATAGCAGAACAAATGCGAAACTTCATCAATGAGAAAAATATAGCCGGTATCGAAGAATTAAAAATCGATGTTAACAAAGGTAAACCCGCAATGCAAGTAGTTGTAGATCGCGAAAAAGCAGGAGAATTAGGGGTTGCCGCTGGGCAAGTGGGTAATCAACTACGTCGATCTATTTTTGGAGAGAAAGCTGGGGTCTACAAAAAGGATGGCGAAGATTATGATATATACGTTCGATTTAATGAAGACAACAGGTACAATACCAGTGCTCTTTTTGAACAGAATATCACGTTCAGAGATCAAGCAACAGGAAGACTTAAGGAAATCCCTGTTTCGGCAGTAGCATCAAAAAAGAATACCTCATCCTTTAGTGCTATCAAACATAAAGACACGAAGCGTGTGGTTACGGTATATTCTGGTCTTCAACCAGGATATACAGATGCAGGAGCAATTGTGTCGCAAATTCAGACCGAAATGGCGAGTTTCCCAACTTTACCTAGAGGTATAAAAATAGATTATACAGGCCAAATAGAGGAGCAAAATAAACAAATGGCTTTCTTGATGAGTGCCTTCTTTGCAGGATTAGGATTAATCATGTTGATTTTGATCTTTCAATTTAGTTCTATTTCAAAACCAACCATTATCATGATCGCTATATTCTTGAGTTTTATAGGAGTGTTTGGTGGAATTTTGGTGACAGGAGCCTCCTTTGTAATCATGATGACGATGATGGGAATTATTTCCCTTGCCGGAATTGTGGTAAACAATGGTGTAGTATTATTAGATTACACCCAGCTACTTATTGATCGTAAAAAAGTAGAACTAAATGTTGCCGAAAGGGATCTTTTACCCAATGAAGAAGTAATGAAACTTATTATTAAAGGAGGAAGAGCTCGTTTACGTCCAGTATTATTAACGGCAATCACAACGGTATTGGGACTAATCCCACTAGCTATTGGCTTTAATATTGATTTCTTTTCATTATTTAGCACAGGTGACCCAAGAGTATATTTTGGTGGTGACAATGTGATTTTCTGGGGGCCATTAGCATGGGCCGTAATCTATGGATTGATCATTGCTACCTTCCTTACTCTAATTATTGTGCCCTGTTTGTTTTTTATTGTGAATAGAGTAAAAGTACGATTTAGTAAAAAGAAAGTTGTAGAAGTACCTGTTACAGCTGCAACCGCATAGGGATATGTAAAATTGATGAAAAAACGCCGCAATTAGCGGCGTTTTTTTGTTTATTATCCATTATCGATTTGGTTTAAAATGTAAAATTAAGCCCTGCTTGTAAGAACGTTCCATTAAAACCAAATTGGTTTACCTCCCAAGGATATCTAAACCTTCCTCCCAAATCAGTTCCGAAATCTCCAAAAGTTTCGATTTCGTCAGGATATACGTCTAATAGATTGTTTGCTGTGACCTTTCCTGTTACCCAATCTGCAAATCTATAAGAAACGGTTAGATCGGTAAGAACTTTTCCAGCGAAGGTCTGATCAAAATCCGGACCTGACGAACTTCTCCAGGTTACTTCACCAAAATAAGTGTTATTTAATACAAAATTAAACTTTGCAATATCATAGCTTAAACCCAGTACACCTTTGACATTTGGTCTGGCTGTTGTAATTCGTGATTGTTCTTCTCTATTAAAAATATTGGTATATCCGGCATTCAATATTTTTTCGGGAACTGTAATCGTACCATCAATATCGGTTTCATTCCAGTTAAAGGCAGCATTCACATCAAGAGTTCCCTTCCCCAAAGAAATTCCTCTATAATTAGCCACTAAATCTACCCCTTGTGTTTTAGTGTCGACCGCATTTACAAAAAATGTAATATTACCGATAGCATTATCGATAAGCACTTGTTCTACTGCATTGATAGAAGTATCATCATCATCAAATCCCAAGGGATTGGTAAGTAATACCCTATCCTCTACCTTTATGTTATAATAATCTACTGCAATAGAAAAGTTTGGTGTAAATCTATAGGTTACCCCACCCGCAATATTAAAAGATTCTTCGGCATCAAGTTGTGGAACTCCAAGGCCATTTACCGGATCAATAATAATAGGATCTGCATTATTAAAAGTCCCCTGTTGCCCTATAGAACCATCTGCCAACTGTAAGGTCTGAATGTTACTTAAATAGATCTGATGCAGTGAAGGTGCTCTGAAGGCCGTATTCACAGATGCTCTAATGGCACCTCTACTATTATTAAGAAGATATCTTGCCGCTACTTTCCAGGTAAAATTTTCTCCAAAATCACTATAATCTTCATACCTAACCGCACCACTAACTAGAAAAGCTTCATCGATGTCCCAATCTACCCCTCCATAAACACCAAAATTAGATCGTGTCTCATTCAATGCATTTTCTGGTGTTAACCCAGGAAAAGATTGAGCTCCGCCACCAAAATAAGAAGCCAATTCACCTGCTTTGGTAACAAATCGTTCTTGTCTTACTTCAGAACCTAACGACACACTAACATCTCCGAAATTTCTAGAGATATCCAAGTTTCCAATATGATTACTAAAGCTATATCCTCCAGGATTAAAGCTTGTTGGACTGTTCGCTCCAAGATCCGGGTTCAAAGAGTTGTTTACCTCATAGTCGACCGCATTCCTTCCGAAGGTATAACTTATATCAAAATTCCATTCTTTAAACATCTTCCATCGGTTTCCCACAGAAAATGAA
This sequence comes from Aquimarina gracilis, assembly GCF_035285365.1. Lineage (NCBI taxonomy): Bacteria > Pseudomonadati > Bacteroidota > Flavobacteriia > Flavobacteriales > Flavobacteriaceae > Aquimarina > Aquimarina gracilis. The sequence goes on from NZ_JAYKLX010000001.1 coordinate 538,446, forward strand.
TTGTCTCTAATGTCGGTCTCAAAAGTAGGTTGAAAACCTTGATATTCGGTTCCCGGTTCATGCAATAAATTAAATGGATCTGGCACCCAGTACGGAGCTCTATAAAGTGCAAAACTTTTTCCATCTCTTTTTTGAAAACTTCCAAATGCATAAAATTCTGCTGTATCACTTGCATAAGGAAACCCTGCATTAATTGCCAACCCTAATCGATCATATTCGGGCTGTCCCACGATCATCCCCAAATCCGGATTTTCCTGAATCCATGGGTTGCTCCCATCAAGTAGGCTATTTGCCAAGGCCTGTTGTGCGTCAAACTCTTCTTGCGTGAGATCACCATTGGCTACTGCATCTGGATCTGGTTGAAATACATTTCCAAAAAGTAAATCATTTCCTGGTTCTCCCGCCCGATTTGTGTAATCCTGATGATAAAAATCTGCGGTAAAATTAATGTAACCTCCAAAGTCTGGATTGATGGTAGTATTAAAACTTCCGCTATAGGTAAATCCATCACCTTCTGTGGTAACTCCTGTACCAAGATTTATAGTAGATTTCTCTACATCTTCTTTCAAAATAATGTTTATTACACCTGCAATGGCATCAGACCCATATTGAGCCGAAGCTCCGTCTCTCAACACCTCGACTCTTTCGATAGCTGCGGGAGGAATACTCTTCATATCGACCCCTACCTCACCACGGCCCGGAGTTTCATTAACATACACCAAAGCACTTTGGTTTTTCCGTTTACCATTAACAAGAACCAAGGTTCTACTTGGCCCAAGGTTTCTAAGTTCAGATGGATCGAAATGTGCAGTTGCATCAGAGATAGTCTGTTGTGTAGAATTATAAGAAGGTACTCTAAACGCAATCATCTTATCTAATTCTGGTTGCGCACTTATAGTTAATTCTTCGGATGTGATATTGTCGATAGCTACAGGAGACTCTATTACAGTTCTTGGTTTGGCCCTGTTTCCAACAATTACAATCTCATCAAGAACTGCGCCTTCTTCAATATACACGGTTATTGCAGCACTTGAAGAAACTTCTTGCTCTACTGTTTTGAAACCGACTGAAGAAAAGACCAAGGTGGTTGGAAATGAATTTACGGTCATCGAAAAATTACCATCAATATCTGTGGTTGTACCGTTGGATGTTCCTTTTTCAACTATATTAATAAATGGAACCGCTTGGTTAGATGATTTGCTCAATACGTTTCCGGTAACCGTTTCTTGAGCAATCATTAAAGCTGGCAAAAAAAATAAGAATAGCAAAATCTTCATTTTGCTAAAATGAGCCTGTTTTTTCATAATGATTTGTTTAAATGTTCGGTTAAAGCTATTAAAAGATATTTATAAAAAAATGTTAAAACTAACATGTGTTCGCACTTAAAAACCACAATATTTATCAAGTTTAAGTTTAAACCGTTAAAAGTTTGCATAAAAACCATATTTTACATTATTCTACGTTTTCTTTTTTAATGCCTCCCTGTATTATGGTAGTCAAAACCTTAAAAGCAATTAAGTGATTTGTCGATTACAATTAACCCAAAAACTATCCACTCAGACAGTATTACTTATCCAATAAACTTCTTATTTTTGCAGCCTTAATACGAGCTACTATGTATAGAAGTCATTCTTGTGGAGAATTAAACTCATCAAATATCAATACCGAGGTTACACTGGCCGGTTGGGTTCAGAAAACAAGAGATAAAGGTTTTATGATTTGGGTAGATCTTAGAGATCGCTATGGCATTACTCAATTAATATTTGATGAAGAGCGCACCCCTGCAGATGTTGTTGAAAAAGCAAAAACTCTGGGAAGAGAGTTCGTTATTCAAGTACAAGGAACGGTGATTGAGCGTGAATCTAAAAATCCGAATATACCTACGGGAGAAATTGAGATTCTGGTTAAAGAATTGACAGTGCTAAATGAAGCTATAGTACCTCCTTTTACTATTGAAGATGAAACCGACGGTGGTGAAGATATTAGAATGAAATACAGATATCTTGATATCCGTAGAAACCCAGTAAAAAATAGTTTGATGTTTCGTCATCAAGTTGCCATGAAGGTTCGGAACTATCTTTCGGAAGAAGGCTTTATAGAAGTTGAAACACCATATTTGATAAAATCTACTCCCGAAGGGGCACGAGATTTTGTAGTGCCTTCTAGAATGAATGAAGGACAATTTTATGCGTTACCGCAATCCCCACAAACCTTCAAGCAATTACTTATGGTTGGAGGAATGGATAAGTATTTCCAAATCGTAAAATGTTTTAGGGATGAAGACTTAAGAGCAGACAGACAGCCAGAGTTTACACAAATAGACTGTGAAATGGCGTTTGTTGAACAAGAAGATATATTAAGCATTTTTGAAGGACTTACTCGCCATTTACTTAAAGAAATTAAAGGTGCAGAAATAGGTGATTTCCCAAGAATGACCTATGACGAAGCCATGAAAATGTATGGTAACGACAAACCAGATATTCGTTTTGGGATGAAATTCGGAGAGCTAAATGCTGTAACCCAACATAAAGAGTTTAAAGTTTTTAATGAGGCCGAGTTGGTTGTTGGGATTGCCGTTCCTGGTGGAGCATCCTACACCCGTAAAGAAATTGACAAACTCATCGACTGGGTTAAGAGACCACAAGTAGGAGCTCTTGGAATGGTATACGTAAAATGTAATGAAGACGGAACCTATAAATCTTCTGTGGATAAATTTTACGATCAAGATGATTTGGCAAAATGGGCCGAGGTTACAGGTGCAAAACCTGGAGATTTGATTTGCGTACTTTCTGGTCAAACCAACAAAGTAAGAGCTCAATTAAGTGCTCTAAGAATGGAGTTGGCAGAAAGGTTAGGACTAAGAAATCCAGAAGAATTTGCTCCATTATGGGTTGTAGACTTCCCATTACTTGAATGGGATGAAGATACAGAGCGCTATCACGCCATGCACCATCCGTTTACTTCACCTAAACCAGAAGATATTCCTTTACTAGACACTAAACCAGGTGATGTAAGAGCAAATGCATATGATCTTGTCTTAAATGGAAATGAAATTGGAGGAGGCTCTATTCGTATTCATGATAAAGAAACACAAGCATTAATGTTCGACCACCTAGGATTTACCCCTGAAGAGGCCAAAGCACAATTTGGTTTCTTAATGGATGCTTTTCAATATGGTGCCCCACCACATGGTGGAATTGCCTTTGGATTCGACAGATTGGTTGCTATACTGGGCGGACAGGAAACCATAAGAGATTTTATTGCTTTTCCAAAAAACAATAGCGGCCGGGATGTAATGATCGATGCTCCAGCCACTATTGATAAAGAGCAACTAAAAGAATTAAACATCAAACTTGATTTGTAGCTATAACTAATCCCGCTTTTGGCGGGATTTTTTATTACCTTTAATCATATTTAGATGTAAAAAGATGTCGAGCCCCTCTAAAAAATCACTGCTATACAAAATTTTAAAATGGAGGTATCGCAATATCTCCAACAAAAATTTCATCCTTTTACTTAGTGTTTTTGTTGGATTTACTGCAGGTCTTATATCGCTGTTGTTAAAAAATATTACGCACCTTATTCAAATGGTGCTCGAAAGTGATATTCTTTCGTGGCAAACTTCTTTTTACTTCATCATTCCTGTTATAGGTTTATTAATCGTTTATGTTTTTACAAAATTCATTATTAAAAAAGATGTTAGGTCTGCTATACCCTTAATTTTACATTCTTTATCCAAAAAAGATGGTATCATAAAACCTATTCACGGTTATTTACCCTTAATCCTTGCTCCTATTACAGTAGGTTTTGGGGGTTCTGTAGGGCTTTTGGGGCCTGCGATAGGATCAGGATCAACGTTAAGCTCGGATATCTGCACTTTATTCAAAGTAAGTGGTAAAACCCGCTTTTTACTTATTGGTTGTGCCGCGGCCGGTGCTATATCTGCTGTTTTTAAATCGCCTTTGGCAGGATTGGTATTTGCTGTCGAAGTGTTTAGCTTAGACCTTACTTTGGCTTCACTACTCCCTTTACTTTTTGCCTCGGTATCTGCCATAATTACTTCCTACTTTTTTCTTGGTGATGAAGTTTTGTTCAGGTTTGATGTGATCGAAAAATTTGACATTTATGACACTCCTTTTTATATCATTTTGGGGGTGGGCACGGCTATAGCTTCGATATACTTTACCAAAATGTACTTTGGGATTTCACACTTCTTTAATCGTTTTTCAAAAAAGATTCATCGATTGCTTATCGGAGGTCTCGCTATTGGTATTATGCTATATTTTATTCCGCCACTTTATGGTGAAGGGCTAGGGTTTATCAACGATCTATTACACGGTGACCATTACACTGCAATTGGCCAAACTCCCTTTGATAGCATTACAGAAAACATTTGGATAGTTATCGCTTTATTAACCGGAATTACCATTTTTAAAGCTGTGGCCATGACCGCAACATTTGCAGCCGGAGGATCCGGGGGAATATTTATTCCTACAATGGTTATGGGCAGTGCCCTAGGTAATGTAGTATCTAAAGTCATTAATAATCTTGGATTGGGACTCGAAGTATCAGAATCTAATTTTACACTTCTAGGAATGGCCGGACTTATTGCCGGGGTATTACATGCTCCTCTTACCTCGATATTTTTAATTGCCGAAATCACTTCGAGTTACGAGCTATTTGTTCCGTTGATGATCACCACTTCTATATCTTTCTTTATTTCTAAAAATAAGATGGAACACAATATCTATACAACCGAACTTGCAGAGCAAGGTCATCTATTAACTCACGATAAAGATCAAACGGTGTTAACATTGATGAATCTTGAGGATTGCATAGAAACCAATTTTATAGCGGTAAAACCAAATTACACCCTTAAACAACTTTTGAGTGAGGCTGTAGCAAAATCAAATCGAAATTTGTTTCCGGTTACCGATGAGCAAAATAATTTGATAGGAATGGTTTCTTTGGATGACATTAGAGACATCATGTTTGATATCACTATGTATCATAAAGTAAAAGTAGATACTCTTATGTCTCAAACCTCTACTTTAATTATGTATGAAGAAGATAATGCCAAAACCGTAATGCAAAAGTTTCAGGATACTGGCGTATGGAATCTTCCTGTGGTAAGAGATGGGAAATATGTTGGATTTATTTCAAAATCAAAACTTCTGACTTCATATCGCAGAAAGTTGATTAATTTTACAAGATAATTTTTTATGTAATTAGACTGAGAGATACTACATCTATAGGATGAACCTCTACAATTATTAGTGCCACATGAAATATGTAATTCGATTTCTTTTTATTAGTATAGTCATACTTGTATGCGTTGGGTATTATTTTAAAAACACAGGCGATCATATAACGGGAGATAAATTTGTTGGTATGGGAATACTTGCGGCTTCCTTTATTTTAATGCCAATGTTTATTTATCACAGATGGAAAAACAAGAAAGTAAAAGATTATATGCTAACCGAAGAAAACCTAAATAAAATGAGGGAATACGAAAAAGAAAAGGAGCGCCGAAAAAGATAAATTTGAAAATATTCACATTTTCATAACGATTCCTAAAATATTTAGGCCTAACTTTAGAACTCAATATTTATTTTATTTTTATTACAATGGAAGGAACAGTTAAATTTTTTAATGAATCAAAAGGTTACGGATTTATTACCAACGACGAAACAGGAAAGGACATTTTCGTTCACGCCACGGGTATCGATGGAGATGCTTTGAACGAAGGTGACAAAGTAGAATATCAAGAAGAAGAAGGACGAAAGGGAGTTATAGCGGCAAATGTGCGCGTAATTCACGGTTAAGATATACAATACTAGGTTTCAAAAGCGCTACTCTTGTAGCGCTTTTTTTAGTTTTCATTAAATTCAATAAGTTCAAGTTTTGTTTTGCTTCTATAGAAATAGTAGAAAAACGAACAGTTCTAATTAGGGAGAGCTTAAAATAAAAAAGAGAGTGAATTGCAGTTTTAGCTACAGTACTATTATAATCACTAATTACTATTTATATCATAAATGTTCTTATTTTCTATGAAATCGTATAGAGTTAATTTCCTAATCTCATAATATAACTCCCAGTATTCCCTCAAACTTTGATAGTAATTATATAAGGCATCATCTTTTTCTTTCTGGGCTATATTAAGCTCTGTTATTGAAACTTTACCAATAGAAAATCTACGTTTTGCCGAGTTATATCTTCTTGCCGCAATTTCCCAAGCTTTTTTTGAAATTTTGGAAGATATTTCTAATTGATTCCATTCTAAATATTTAACACTCAATTCTCTTTTAACATTTAGTAATTCTTGTTCATTTTTACTTTTTGTAAGCTCAAGATTACTTACAGCTATTTTTTTTTCTGCTCTTCTTTTTCCCCAAGTAAATATGGGTACAGATACTGTTAAAGAAAAATTCTGTTGAGATAATAAATTTGAATAAGCCTGACTTAAAAGTTCATCTCGCTGACTTAAACCGAAATTTCCTGCTACCCCTAACTTTATATTATCGCTTCGTATTTTAGCAATTTCTTGCCCTGCTTCAAGGACTTTGCGATTTTGCTCAATTAATAGTTTTCTATTTGCCAATGCCTTTTGAAACAATTTGACTGAGTCTATTTTTATGAAGTTGAGTTCCTCTGGTGTGATTAATGATAAGTTAACATTCTCCTTTATCCCTAACTGGTTCAGGAAAGCCTGTTTAGCTAATTTTAATTCATTTTTAGATTTAATTAGTTCTTCTTCAGCATTTAATAAACTTAGCTCAGACTGTAGTAAATCATTTTCATATAATTTTCCGATATTAAATCTTCCTTTTGATATCTTATAAATGGTATCTTGACTTGTTTTATTAGTTAAAGCGTTTTTAGATTTAACTTTTGTTAAAAGATAATCAAAAAATAAGATTGTAGTATTCAAAGAAATACCTTCTAACTGTTCCTGGAATTCTCTCTTAAACTCTTCAAAGATTAAAGGTTGAATTTTTTTCTGCCACTTATATGGATTGTAAAAAAGCGATTCATGGTAATATTGTATAGATAAAGGTGTTGATGAATAGTTGGTAATCGTTGGTGATGAAAAAACATCTATACGGTTTAATGACGATGAAATACTAAACTCTCCTCCCGTAAAAGGAACTATTTGTAATACTTCCAACGAAAGAGAGGAAAAAGCTTGATTTTGATTAATGAAAATATCAGTTCCATCATCTGCTGTTATCCTATTAATTGATCGTTGATAATTTGGTAAAACTCCATTAATATTTATAGATGGAAAAAAAGTTGATTTATAAGATTGATACCCCCAGTAGCCTATATCTGAATTGTTTTTTGAAGATAGAAAATCTATTGACTGTTTTTTTGCTAAATTTATAGCATCTTCTAATGACAAATTAATACTTGGAGTATTATCTTGCGCATAAGTCATTGATGTTAAAAAAAATATTATAATTTGTTTATAATTCATTTTCTATTTTTTTCCAAAAAACCAATAAACTATTGGGACATAATATATGCTTACTACTGTTCCTATCACCATTGAAACAATTACTACAAAGGCAAATGGTTTTTGCAGATCATATCCTATTCCAGAGGAAAAAAATATTGGCACCATTGCGAATATGGTTGTTAAACTGGTCATAAGAATAGCATTTAATCTTTTTTTACCTGCATTATGAATTGCTTCTATAACAGACATATTTGATAAAAATCTGGATTTATTTATTGCATCAATTTTTAATATTGAATCATTAATAACTATACCTAAAATTATTATTAAGCCTATCATTGACATTATATTTAATGAAATCCCTATAAGTTGTAAAACTATAATAGACGCACTTAAAGTAAGAGGTATTTCTGATAGGATTATAATAGGCTGAATAAGAGATTCAAATTGTGCTGCTAGAATAAAATACAATAGTAAAACAACAATTATCAGAACTATAGATAACTGTTTAATGAAATCTTTATTTTCAAAATACTTTCCTTCAAATTCTAAGTCAACACCTATTTTGTTTTTCATAAATAAAATTACCTCTTCTTCATTTTTTGTATCTATTATCAAAGGAATATAATTGCCATCCATATTTGAATATAAATTTTCCCTTTGTTTACGATTTTTTAAGGATATTAGACTTCTCAAAGGAATTTTGACAGACTCCCTATTATGAATAGAAAGGTTTTTAATATTAGATAATTGATTTTCATCATCATTTCTAATAACAATTGGTAGATACTCATTTGTGGTTTTTAAAATGCTGATTTTATTGGCACCTAAAATTGATTGTAGTTTAATTAATAATGCTTCCAAGTCAACTCTATAAACTGACAATTTGTTTATGTCAATCTCTATTTTCATGTGACTAACTTCTTGTTGAGTTGTAATTTTCGTTTTTGGGAATCTCACATTTAATTCGTTAATTAAATTATCTATATCGGATGCATAGTTGACAGGTATTCTGGCGAGAAGATTTACTTCTTCCTTTGGAAATATTTGTTCAAATAAGTTTTTGGAATTTCTTATTGTGAAGATTGATTTGTCGTAGTTGTTATTTAGAAACAAATCTACTTTTTCCTTAACTTTTTGACTTTCTTCATAGGACTTTAATTTAATAAATAAAGAAGATTCCTCAGAGGCTAAATACCCTTTAACAAGAGATAAAAAATCTTGTTCTCCTATATATTTTGAATTTGGATTCTCTATCGCTTTTCCTAACTCTAGAGTTCTTTTTAGATTGTCTTTAGTACTAATTGGCTCATTCCAGTCAACAATTAAATCAAAATTACTGTATCTAATATTAGGTAGTTTTTGTTTGTCTATTATGATAACAACAAAAATACCTATAGCCAATATTATAATGCTTGAAAGAATAATAGTATTCTTTCTTTTAAATAAGAAATCGAAAGAATTAAGATAATTTTTATTGATAGCGTTGGAGACAATGGTATCAGTTTTAATTTTCAAGTGTGTATAAAGGGTTGGTAATAAAATTATTGAGATTAAGTAAGATATTGTTAAACTTACAATTATGGAAATAGCTTGATCATAAAATAAAACTCCGGAAATACCACTGAGATAAATTAAAGGAATAAAAACGGCACAGGTAGTAAGAAGAGAGGATAAGAGAGGTTTTATAATTTCATATACTCCTTTAGAACAAGACTCTAAAAAGGTGTTTCCTTTAATTCTATATTGTGTGATATTATCAATAACTATCAATGAATTATCAATCATCATCCCAATTCCAACTATCAATCCAGATAGGGATACAATATTAATAGTAATGTCCAAGATATTTAAGAATACTAAGCTTATAATCAATGCTGTTGGTATAACTATACCTATAATTAAGGCAAGCTTATACGTTCTAATAAACACAAATACGATAAAAATTGCTAGAATAGTTCCGCTTAATATGCTGTAAACAAGATTATTGATAGACAACTTTAAAAGATCGGTTTGATCTTCACTTATGGAATAACTAAGGTCAGGTTTATCCTTTTTTAATTGCTCTAAATAGTTTACAACCTCATTTTTAGTTTCATAAATTTTAATATTCTTTTTGCTGAAAACTGCTAGAGATAAAGCTTCTTTTTGATTATTATAAAAATATCCTTTTCGCTCTCTTGGTTTCAAAGAAACTTTGGCTAATTTTCCTATCTGATATCTCCCATCTTCGCTTTTTACATAAAGATTTTTAATACTCTTTATATCTCTCAGTGTTGGTTCAAATAGAACATCCAAAACATAATGACCATCTTTTATTTTAAAACTTCCAAGTTGTGAGTTATTTTCAACTATGGTGTTCTCAATATCCTTTATGGAAATACTTAACCTCTCCAATGCATGCAAATTCGGGGAAATAACAATCTCCGGAAATACTAACCCTGTGATATCAACATATGAAATAGATTTATTTTGTTCAAGTCTTTTTTTGACTGTATTATTGATATAGTTCGAAAAACTAATTTTTGATTCTTTTTTTGGATAAGGAATATTGATAAAAAACAATGGTATGTCAAGAGAACTTGACTTTATTAATGTTGGTCTACTCACTTCTTTTGGGAAAGAGCTCATCACTTTATCCAAATTATCATTCACTTCGATGAATGCATAATCTATATCTATCCCATATTCAAAATTTAAATCAATAATAGCTTTTCCATTAGAAGTTTTGCTTTTTAAATTATCTAGTCTAGGTACTTGTAGTAGCTGTCTTCTTATTGGATTTACAATTAAATTTTCTAATTCATACGATGAATAATCAGGTTCGTTAATTTGAATTTTTAAATGAGGGATATCAATTTCTGGCATTAGTGCTATAGGCATTACTCTTAATGAGACTAAACCTATCAAAACAAAAGCCAAAAAGGCCATGATAACTGCTATTGGTCTTTTAATTAAAAATTCAATCAAACTTTTGGGTATTTAGCTTTAAACAAACCGGTAAAAAAAATAGAATTACTATAAAAGAAAATATAAGCCCTCCTATATTTCCATATGCAAATGAAGTCCAAAAAAAGTCATTGCCTTCTATCATAACAAAAGGAAGTAGGCCTAGAATAGTTGAAATTATGGTTAGAGAAATTGGAGTTATTTTTATACTAATTGCCTTAATGTAATTTGATAAATTTGATGCTCCTTTTCTTTTTATGTTTTTATACTCATTAAGTACATAAATAGAAGAATTTACAACAATTCCACTTAGCATAATAAAAGAAGCCAGTCCACCTTGATCAAAAGGAATATCAAATAAGCTAAATGTTAAAAATACTCCTATAAATGAAAAAGGAATTGTTAATATGATAGCCAACGGTAATGTTAACGACTCAAATAAAATGGCGCAAATAAAATAAATGATTAAAAAAATAATTAGAGTAATTTTCAGGAAAAGATAGTCGCTCTTCTCTGTAAAATATTCCTCATTTGGATGCAATGCTTCATATCCTACTGGTAATTGGATATTTATTTCTCTTAAGAGTTCTTTATTAACAGAATTGTTAAGAAAATGAGTCCCTGCAAAACTATAGTCCAAATAGACTTCATAATTGTTATTCTTTCTAACAACATTATTGACAACGTTTTTCTTTTGAATATCTGTAATTTGTCCAACAGAAAATGATGTAGAATCATGTGTTATAGTATTTTTTTTAAAATCGAATATTGACAAGTAGTCATTGCTACCTGTTATGGTCACTTTTTGGTTATTTAAGGAATGAATATATATTTCGTTACCTGAATTCCATTTTATACTATTTATTATTTCATTATTATTTATTACTGATTTTCTAATATTTAATACATATTCATACTTTTCTTTAAGAATAAAAGATTTTTCACTGCTAATCTTGACATTACTAATTCTTGGATGTTTTAATAAGATTTTATCTTTTATTTCCGAAGCAAATTGCAGTAAATCATCTAGATTATAGCCTTTTAACTTTATTGTAGCATCTGATACTAAGTTTCCACTATTACTAAATGGTTGACCAACACCAAAAATTGAGCAATCCATACCTCCAATTTGTATAGCAATGGCTTCTAACTTGTTCTTCAGGGTATATGGTACATCTGTGTTTTCATATTCTTCTTTAAGGAAAACCTTGATAAACCCATTATTAACATCTTCAACTTCGGTTAGAAAAAAATCTACTTCTTTAAAACTGAAAAGTGATTTCTCGAAAGATTTTACAGCCTTATCTAATTGATTGATAGTACCTCCTTCAGGATTAAAAATTCTTATTTTTATTGAAAGTCTTTTTGGTGAACTTATAAATGAGCTCTTTTCAGTACTCTTCAAAAAAGTGTATAATGTACCTCCTAAATGTTTGAAATTTGGGAATAACTTTTCTTTATAAAAATCACTTTGCAAAATAAGGTTTAACGAATTAATAAGTTTGGTATCTTCCTGAATTTCTTCAGGCAATAAAAATAAGGGCAGGCCGAATAAAAAAATAAAAAAAATGAATACTAGCTTGCGTTTTCTTACTAATATTTCAACAACTTTTTTGTATCTATTTGTTAGCTTAAAGATTTTACGCTTTTTGCTAAAATTAATTGACTTCTTTTTAAGTCTTACTTTCTCAATTAGTGAAGGCACTAAAAAGAAAGTAACTGATAATGAAGTTATAAGGTTAATAATGATAATCCAAGAAAAATCCAAAAGATAGAGCTGATACTCTTTTTTTATAAAAAAAACCATTATTAATGAGCCAACAGTAGTTATGGTTGCTGCCAAAATTGAGATAAATACCTTTTTATTCTTACTGTTAATTAAATGGTCTATCATTATAATTGTATTGTCTATTATAATTCCAAGAGATATTGTTAATCCAGCTAAAGAATACAAGTGAATATCTATAGAGAATGTATAATAAAAAATAACAGCAAATAAAATATTTAAAACTAACGTTGTTAAAACAAGAAAAACATATTTGAAATTGCGATTGATAAAAAAAACGAAAATAAGAAGTATTCCGAGTGAAAATGAAATTCTATATAAAACCTTATTTAGTTCGCTTTTTAGTTTTATTGTTGAATCATAGAGAATGCTTATTTGCACATTATCTTTTAACAATATTTCATTAAGAATTTCAATATTATTTCGTAATTTTTTCGAAATCGTCAATTGATTTTCCTTTTTTTCAGTAGATATGTAAATAGTTAGCGCATCGTACCCATTGTATCTTTTGTACCCCTGAAGTTTATCTTCTTTTTCACTTATAGTAATGATATTTTTCAATAGTATGCTTTCGTTTTTTTTAGTAATAATAGGGATATTTAATATGTCATAAATGTCATTGTTCTTTTGACCAAAATCTACTTGAATATTAGTATTTATACCTTTATGTTGGATTACTCCTAAATTATATCTCTTTAAAAAATTGACTATAAGCGATTTAACATTGTCTATATTAAGGTTAAATTTTTCAATTTTAGAATTTCTGCATGTAATTACATAGCTATATTTGGGTGCGCCAAACAGTTCTACTTCAGTTATTCCCTTAATTTTTACTAATTGGGGAGTAATAATGTTTTCCGTATAAGTCTTTAACGCTTTCTTAGAGAGATCGCCACTTATAGCTAAAGACATTAACACTTCTTTATCCGTTTTATTTATTCCGTGCTTACTAATATTAGGAAAAGATACTCCTTCGGGAAAAGAAGGATATATTTGTCGAACAATAGAAGATATATAAAGTGATGCCTTGTCTAAATCTGTGTCTTTTGAAAATTCTAAGCGAATACTCCCTTGTCCTTTTGAAGTAACTGAACTAACATTAATTAGATTATCCATTTTGGATATGGATCGCTCAATTTTAGTGGTCACTTCACTTTCTATTATTCTAGGATTTTGATTAACCCATGAATAATCGATAGATATTACAGGAATGTTTTGTTGAGGTTGTAATCTAATAGACAGAAAAGAAATAAACGTAATCCCTATTAATCCTAAAACAGTGAATAATATTATTTTAGAAAAAGAAGAGAGTCGTAGAAAATTTTGACGCCATTCATTCATTCTGTTTAACAACGTTAGAGTAATGTGCCAAATTTACATTACCAGAGTAAATAACCTCATCATCCTTTTTTAAACCTTTTTCAACGACAACAAATTCGTAATTTTCTAAGGACGTTTCTACATAATTCCATATTGCTTTCCCTTCTTTATAGGTGAAAACTACTTTTTTATTATCTCTTAAAACTACACTTTCTTTAGGCACATATAATTTATTTGGAATTACCTTCTTAATGATGATATTTACATTCATCCCATCAATAATATAACTAGGCACATCTTTTATAACTCCTTTAGCCTTAATCATACCATTTTCATCGACCATAGGATTAATTTCAGTGATAACTCCTTTAAACACTTCTTCGTCTAATAACGTTGAGATTTCAATAGGTTGTCCTTTACTTAAGAAAACATAATCATCTTCTATTATGCTAAACTCTACCTCTAAAACAGAATTATCAATAATAATACAAAATGGCTCGGTATTATCCGGATAACTGTGAGTTTTAGTCTCTAAATTAGCTACAATGCCGTTAATTGGTGATTTTAATATTGTTGATGCAAACTCTATGTTCGCTTCGTTTAAATTAGAAATAGCTGTATTGTAATTACTTCTGTTCTTTGCCATTTCCAAGATAGGTTTTGGAATATTAGAAGAATCTCTTAAAGCATAATTAAAGCCAATTAGGATATCTTCTACATCGATTTTGGCTCTTTCTAATTGCTCTTTTGCTTTGATAACTTTATTTTTATAAGTAGTATTTTCTTGCAGAGCTATTATTTGACTGTTAGAAACTTTTTTACCATTACTAACATAAATCTTAGATATTTTTTCATCCAGTTTAAATTTTAAACCCACTTTCTTTTGAGCAAAGACTTTACCTCTAGTTTTAAGACCTAAGTTAAAATCTTTGTAGAGTACCTTTTTTGTTTTTACTTTATTGTATTCAACTTTTAATATTTCTTCTTTCGCTTCAAGATTATCAGTACCTCCAGAACCCTTGTTCCGTTTGCAAGAAATTGAGAGTAAAAAAATTAATAAAACAATACATTTGGATTTAATCATAACGAAAATAAATGTAAAAAAATGCTATCATACATTTCTTTATTGATATAATAGCATTTTAATTTGTCTAAAAAATAGTTACCAAATTAACTATGTATGTTGTACTGCCATCAGAAAAACTTCTAGAAGGTTTGAAGTAATGATTGGATATAACACATCATCATTATACTTACCACTGACAGAAGTCTTCAGCACATCAATTTTTGTCTGCTAAAGCGAGATTTTGATTGTTTCAGAATTGTAAACTTAAGACTAACAATCACAGTAGGAGAAACCTCCATTGCTATTAAAAAAACTTTTAATGATTTATGTTTTAAAGATTTATAATTTTTTAGGAATTAATGTTCTAACTGAACCCAATACTAGAAAAATCAAAAATCGGTTTCATCATCATTGCAACTTCCAGAGGATTTGAAATAATGCCTACCTGCAGAATCACCATCAACAACACAAAAAGAGTGATCTTCAGGACAACAAGTTCCATCCGCAAATGCTGAATTTTTGATTATTTTAGAATCTTCTAATCTAAGACTAAATAATAAAGATAAGGAGAAAACTCCTAGTACTATTAAAAATACTTTTTTCATAATTTATGTTTTAAAGATTTATAATTATAGAATAACTAAAGTCAATGCCCCTGATTGAACTCAACACTAAAAAAATCAATAATCAGAATCAGTAGAACAGATTCCAGTATTTGTTGTATAATATTCATCTTCTGTGTTTTTACCATTATAACCACAAATGGATCCCGTTTCTGGACAACAGCCTGCTTCGGCAAAGGCTAAGTTATTAGTAATACTTTTGTCTTCATATTTTAGGCAAAACATGAGAGTCAAAACCAAAATTATACAACAACTAAAAAATAAATTTTTCATAATTAATTTATGTTTAAAGGATTTAAAATTACTAGCGAACTAAAGTAATACCCTAATTGTACTCAATACTAAAAAAATCAATAATCACTATCACCATCAGAATTACAAGAGCCTTCGCTTTTTTTGTAATAATCGGTTAAAGTTGAAGAGCCGGCTGGGCAAGTTGAGCCATCTTCAGGGCAACAAGTATGTCCAGCAAATGCTTCTTTTTTTACTAGATTATAATCTTCACTATCTAATGAGAACGTAAGACCAAAGCCAAAAAGAATAAACGTATAATAAAAAGTTTTTTTCATAATTTATGTTTTAAATATTTAAAATTACTAAGTAACTAAAGTTAATGCCCTAGTTGAGCTCAATAGTAGAAATCAAAAATCAGAATCACCCGAACAGGAGCCCGATGTCTTGTAGTAATAATCCCTATTCCATTCACCATTTAATCGACATAACGAATCTTCTTCTGGACAACAGGTCCCATCTGCAAAAGCAGAATTCTGTACTAAATCATTGTTTTGAAAATTAACACTAAATATAAGTGCCAAAGTAAAAACAGTAGAAACTGTTAAAAACACTTTTTTCATAATATATTTATGTTTTAAAGATTTATAATTATTTAGGTATTATAGCTAATGTCTAAATGAACCTCCATACTCCAAAAATCAAACATCAGTATCAAAAGAACCACAAGGAGAACCTGAGGACATGTAGATATAATCTGGTAAAGTTATACATATTGACCCTGATTCTGAACAACAGATCCCATCAGCAAAGGCAGAGTTCTGTACTAAATCATTGTTTCGAAAATTAACACTAAACATAAGTGTCAAAGTAAAAACAGTAGAAATTGTTAAAAATGCTTTTTTCATAACTTATTGATTTAATAATTAATTATTATTTGCTTTAATTCTTCTTCAAACAATTTATCCCTAATAGGTGAACCGAGATAAAGTATCTTCTCATTCTTGAGTAAAAATGTTTGGTAAGTTTTGATTGTTGAAATTTTATTCAATTCTACAAATTCATTTTTTTTATCAAAGAAAATGTTGTATTCAAATTTTGCTTTATCATAAACTTGGTATTTAAACAGCTCTATATTTGAACTTGATGCGATGAACACAATATCAGTCCTTTCAGATAATACAGGGTTGGAGTCTAAAAAAGATGTCCATTTATTTAATTCTGTCACACAATTGGAGCAATCTGCATTCAAGTAGGATATGATTGTAAACTCTTTTTTATTTTTACTTAAAAAGTCTTCAAGTTTTGCTTGGGTTCTTAAATTATATAATAGCTTAGGAAATTTCAACTCTCTGTTTTGCCATAGCTTTTGAACACTATAGTGCCTGGTCAATAAAACCTCATTTAATTGTTTGTTCTTTTGGACTGAATTAAATTTAGAGTAGACTATAAATATAGTTGCTGTAAGTAGTATTATAGTGAAAACAGTATATATCTTATTTTTCATTTAATATATATCTTTTTAGCATTCCCATTCCATCTTTATTATATTCAAGAGTCAAAAGAGTGTTGTTATTTTGGGCAAGAATACCAATAGCCAAATCGGGTATTCGATAGGAGCTTAAATAATTACCTTTCCAGTCGTATACATATATTTTATTGGCATAATTTGCAAAACCTTCACCCCTTTTTCTTCCAGAATACAGCGTAAATATTTTATCATTCGTTGCAGAAATATCAATACAACCAAATCTTGTAGTTTCATCCTGCCCCATTATTAAGTTACCGTCAGCTTTGATTACTTCGTAAATAGGTGTGAAATTTTGATGCGTCTTAATCAATTTTGATGTTTCGTTTTCTAAATCATAAATTTCTAATAGGTCAGAATATCTATTAACAACAGCGATTTTATTTTGACTTGGATGTTTTTGAATTTTCCCTTGGTAAGATTGGTTATGAATAGCTCTTGGGGTATCTTTTTTTTGAGGAGGAATCATTTCAAAGACTTCGTCTGACACTTTTCCTTGACTATTTGTCAAAATTAATCTGTTCATAGATTCGGAAAATGTAGTGCTTATAGTAGTGGAGTCATTCAACCAAGTAGGATTGTGATTTTGACGTGCTTTTTCTTTAAATTGAATTTCGTCAGTATATTTATATGAGCCGTCTAAATTATTTAAGATAGAATCTTTATCAAATGAAACAAACTTGCCTAGAGTTAAATCATGAACCCATAACCTGTTCCCATAAAAATCCATAGACGATGCACTTAGCAATTCTCCAGGTCCTTTACCTTTAATCCCAAAGGATGTTAATCTCATTTTATTTTTTAAATCCACCAGGTGAATGTATTTTTCTGCTCTAGAATCTTTGACAAATAAAATTGAATCTTGAAGATTCATTCTATTAGGAGACACAAAGCCTTCTATTGCAATCAATTCACCTTCTATTGATTTCGGTTCTTCTGTTATATTGAGCTTTACTATTTCTTTCTTGCCTATTTTATTATTTGCTTTATCCACATTACAAGAGAGAAATACAACAACAAATAATGTATAAAATTTTAAAATTTGTTTATTCATTTTTTTAAGTTAAACTATAGTAAGTAATATTTGATACTTTTAATTCATTTAGCATTTCATTTTACCGATACCGAATCTATTTTACCGCTTTGTAACGTATCATAAACAATCAACATACTATTAAAATTTGAATAGGATAGTATTTTCTGTTTTATGTATCCTAATGCTGTTTGATCAGCATAATCATGTTCTTTTAAAATTCCAAGTCAAACGCTTTTTGTATTAAAAACATCCAATCCTAAGTGTTGATTTTTTTTAGTGTTCTTTGAATAAAGCCTAAATCATTCTTTCCAAGCGATAGGAAATCTGCGATATTTTGTTCAGCACAATTGAGAACTGATAATTTTAAAAAACACTTTTCAGTATTTGTCAATTGAATTGTACAACGCTCCATAATTTATGTTTTTAGGCTTAGACTTACTTTTATTGGCACCACATAAAGGGTATAATAACGCTGAAGCTAACCTCGAAATTGAAAATTTGTTTCCAATGAACGCCTCGTAAGCTTCACTCCAGAGGTAGTTTATTTCAAATTTTATTCTTAATACATCATTTATTCTAAAAAAAGTGCTGAAACTGATTGAAAAAGGGACGAAGGGAAAGTTATATGTGATTTTGAAAGCTAGCGGAAACCTTAGAAAAATTACCTGATCACAATACCCAAAAACTGGAAGAACTACTACTTGGATATCAAGAAAAAATCATAACGTAGTTACTCAGATGGATACACAGGGATTACCGGATTATGAGCAAAAAAGGATTTTCGTTTTTCTTTTGTCGAATTTAGTTTTATATACTGAGCTCATCTTAAGTTTTATAAATTATTTAAATTTTAAATAATAATTTTCCCTGAATAAAATTTTCTGAAACAAAGCCAATCATTCTTGAATCTCTAGAAAAATGTCTATTATCACCTAACATGAAATAGTAATCATATTTAAAAGTATACTTTTCTATTTTTTTGTCATCAAACAAAAAAGAATTCGAGTTTTCAATGTATTTAATTTTTTTATTTGTTTCTTGCTCAATTATACTCCTATAAAATAAGAAGGAATCTTTATTCAATAGTACCGTTTTTCCTTTTTTTGGAATCCAAATACCACCATAATTATCTCTATTCCAGTCAAATATCTTTTCTTTTGGAAAAATGTGTTCTACTTCAGAAAAATGAGGGTAAATATTTCGTTTTATTTTATTTTTCAAGCCAAATTTTTGATACTCTTCATTAGAAAGCAAGAATAGCTGTTTCATGACATTATTATCTCTAAATTTATATTCAAAAGTGTAATTCTTATCTTCTGGCAGTAAACTACTATTTATGAAAACCTTACTGTCTTTTATTTGAAGTGTATCATTTGGCATGCCTATGACTCGTTTTATGTAAGTTCTGTTTCCCTTTTTTCTTTTAAAAACAACGATATCATTTCTTTTTATTTCACTGATGCCTCGAAGTCTCTGGTTAGGTTTATTTGTCATAATTTCAAGCTTGAACAAAAGTTTTGCAAATGGTATTTCACTTTTATTACTTGGTAGAATTGGTCCAAAACTCAATTTTTCAGTAATAACAATGTCTCCTTGAGATAATTCTTTTTCCATTGAACTGGAAGGAATAAAATACAGTTCAAAGAAAAATACTCGGCAAAATATAGCTACGAAAATGATTACAAATAGATACCAAAAGTATTTTAATACTTCATTTACTTTAACATTAAATTTTTTTATTAAAAATCTAGGTATGAATTTAGTTGTAAGTGAATCAAAAATTAATATAAGAATTGAAAAAATAATCCATTGTTTAGACCAAACTAAAAACACGATTGATAAACAACACAAAAGCAAAAAGGCCAGTTGTCTAAACTTGAGCTTCATTATTCAATAGAAGTTAGTTTATTAATATCTTTTTCTATTTGCTTGGAAAAACTAAAGTATTCTTTTTGAATGATTCCGCTGTTATCAATCAAAATATACCTTGGAAAACTGTTAATATTGTATTGTTTCAGAAGATTATTGTTCCCTAATACATTCAAAAAAGTTATATTTTTTTTCTTGATAAGTTTGCGTGCATTTTCCCTATCTTCACTCACGATCCCTATAATTTGTATGTCGTTTGAATATTTTATAGCCAGTTCTTCTATTTTAGGCAATGAAGCAATACACGGGCCACACCAAGTTTCCCAAAAATCTAATAAAATAGGTTTGTTTACTTCCAGGTGAACTAGAGTATCATTTTCTAGATTTGGAAGTGAAATAGTAGAGATTGGTTTCCCAATTATACGATTACGTTTTTTAGTTTTTTCATTTATCCTACTATAGGTAACTATTTTATTTTCAATTAAGCTGTCGATTTTGTGATTATTTCCTGTATTCACTTTGATGTTTGAAAAAGTCAAATATGATGCAGAACTATTATCCAACACTTTTGATCTTCGAATAATTTTTACTGGAAAAAAATCCTTTTTTCTTAAGTATAGTGTTTTTGTTACTTGAGTAACATTATAAATAGTATCGTCTTCAAACTCATATTTTAAAACATAGTAAGAAGGATTAGTTGATAACTCAATATTTGAATACATTGAATCTAATTTAAAAATATTCAGAGAAATCATTTGACCTCCAGGTTTTCCTAAAAATCCAATAGCTCCTTTTTCGTTTTTAAACTCTTTTTTTTCTTCATCAAATTCATAACCTATAGAGTTCTTATAAATGTATTCTTTATTAATATCAAATCGTTTGGCATAAAATGATATTCCAAAAATGGTGTCTTCAACTTGCTTTTCCGCATACGCATATCCACTATTATCCCAAACCAATCCTGCTCTAGGGAAAGTATCAATTCTGTGTATTTTGTATTCAACATTCCTAATTTGATTAGCGTTCTCATTGAATTTGTTGATTACATAATCCAGGTCTTTAGTATTTTTTTGGGTACAGCTAATTGTACCGAACAATAATAGTAGTCCAACGAATATTTTCATCAAGATTTCTTTTTGATAAATGTAAAACTTTTAAAATAAGTTTTATTAAAATTACTCATAGAGTTCTTAATCTTTTGTAATTCTCGAATGAATAATGATATTGTATCCGTATGTCTAATTACACAGAAATAGTAGAAAAACGAACAGCGCCACCAGGAGAAACGTAAATTCCATTCTATAGCTTCAAAAAATTGAGACATATACTTTTTGAAGTACGATCATTCTTTAACCAAACAAAGGTCGACCCCCTCCTCAATATGGGGTCGAGGCCGTGCCAAGGTGGTTCGAGTTGATAATTTGGTACTTGCACGCGATACTTTACCGCTTCGTTTTGATCTTTTGATCCTTGTTTTTGATAAATTGCGGCTTCGAGGCGATGTTTTATCGATTATTTTTGATAGACAGATGAGTGCCGATCCAAAAAAAGGTGGTTCGAAGTACCTCAGTATCGCTTCGCACTACCTTTTTGATGATTCGAACCACCTGCATAGGTGCTTCGAGCTGTGATTTTAACGCTTCGAGTTACCTTGTTACCGTCTCGAAGTACCTCTAGGACTCTTGGACCTACCTTTTTGACAACCCAACTTACCTTGG
Organism: Aquimarina gracilis; assembly: GCF_035285365.1. Lineage (NCBI taxonomy): Bacteria > Pseudomonadati > Bacteroidota > Flavobacteriia > Flavobacteriales > Flavobacteriaceae > Aquimarina > Aquimarina gracilis. The sequence continues at coordinate 560,031 of NZ_JAYKLX010000001.1, forward strand.
TTAGTACATCAAAGGATCAAAATGATCCTTTGCATTATTATGTTGACGCATTGGTAGTACCATTATTCCTATTGGACCTACCTTTTTGACCCTTACTTTCTTTTTTCTATCACCGAATCCTTCGACTTGGCTCGGGGCACAAATCAAAAAAGCTGGTCTTAAGAAAGTACCGCTAAAATATTTTGCTCATATCATTAAATTAAATGAAGCCTTATACTTTCATATCCTGGTTTCATTTTCTGAAACTGAGATATTTTTTAATTTTTGAGGGTATACTTTTCAATAAAAACATCGCGTTGGTGCATCAAATATTCGAGAATTTTTAATTGGTCGTCCATCTTTAACACAAAAGCTGTTCGGGCATCCTCATTTACAAAATCAATAAAATTATAATATTCGGTTTCAGGAACTTCAAGTATTTCAACAATGAACTTTTCATCATAAAAATCAACAATCTCAAAATTCGGAGTTGTCAATTTCCCTTTTCCTTTCAGGGATTTTGCAACCAAATTTACCAGGCTCATTAAGTTTATTGGGGTTGCCTCCATCTCGTCCTGTAGAACTAAGTTTTTTACAGGAGATTGTGCATCGTTGAAACCCGACACACCCATTTGTTCCAGTTCTCCTGCATTCCAAAAAGGTAAATTCTCGGTATACGTTGGTATTTCCTGAAGATCGTCTTCTAACTTTCCCGTTAAACTATACTGTCGAACCAAAACTTCGTCCAATTGATTGACCGAGGGCTCTAATTTAATTTTTAGCGTATTCGATATAAAATCGTCATCCCCAACGATATGCTGTTTTAAAGCATACTGAATAGAAGAAAACACCAATGTATCTCCTTTTGTAGCTTTTATTTCAAAATACCCAGATGCATCACTTATGGTTCCTATCTCTTTTGTCTTATTTATTACATGTATAGCATCCGATTGTAGCGAATCAGCCATTATCCTACCCCCAAGCATTGAAGCCTCTTGTGCATGTGCCAAGGCTACAACAAATAGAAAAAGAAATAGCGTAATTTTTTGCATTTAGAAATAATAGGAATCCTACCAATAAAGGACGCATCCTGCTTATAAGCGTTGCAAAGTGTTAAGGTTTTAGGTATCGGGTATCGGGTTTCGGGTCTCGGATTTTGGGTGTTACTCAACCCCTGACTGCTGACTGCCGACTCCTGACTACTCATTTTGGGTATCGGGTTTTGGGTTTCGGGTGCCACACAACTACTAACTACTAACAACCACTAACTACTCAAGGCAAAAAGGTCTTTTAGCTTTTGTATTTTTTTATCTCTTCTGAGTTTTGAGATAATTTTCAAGAAAGCCAAGGCTGTAATAAATGCATCCCCGGATGCGGTATGCCGATCACTTTCAGAAATTTTAAGATCTTTACATAACTCTTCAAGACTGTAAGGTCTATTGAAATCATTACGATAGACTTGGTGTTTTGTATGTTTAAAAAGCGTACTTGTATCTAAAACTTTATTTTTCAAGGCACCTAAACCATTTCGTTTTAAGGCTTTATCAATCATTTGTGTATCAAACCTTGCATGATGCGCAACCAAAATTGAATCTCCTATAAATTCTATGAACCATTGCAATGCTTTTTCTTCTGAAATCTGATCTAAATCTGCATTTTTACGAATTCCATGAATCTCTACAGTATCCTGGTTAAAGATTTCCTGTTTAAGATACAGTTCGAGCTGATCTGCTACATTGATGCTATTGTCTTTAATTCCAACGGCTCCTATTGACAGCACACGATCCTTTTCAAAATCAAAACCTGTTGTTTCTGTATCAAAAGCCACAAAACGCGTTTCTTCCCAAGATTTTTGTTTTGTTTTCCCATCAAAAAGAGCACTATATTTTTTCCAAAAATCGGGAGAATTCTTATTATTTTTTTTTGACCAAAGTTGCATTTACATTAATGACTTAAGTTGAAAACGAACCCGTAACAATTCCTGTATATCACGAATAGGCCTAAAACATCTTTTAAGCCTTAACTTATCCTTTTTACTGAGCGTATTGAGTTTTATAAACCTCCCAGAATCTTTTTGAAGCAATCCTTGTCTTGTTCTAAATTTTATAAGCACCCTAAACGCTTTGGCGCAACTATCGAACACCGCTGCATTTTTTGGTTCCAGTTCAGCAAGCTTTTGATAACGCTGTAATGTATTGTTTACTCCTTTCAGATTATGGTAAAGTGTCAAAATCCTGGCGGCATCTATCAAAACCATCATGGCTCTGGTTTTGATATCAAAAGTATCTTTATGGTCGCCATTTTGTTCTACCAAAAATTGTTTAAAAAACCCCAAAGGCGAAGGTTTCTGCAAAGCACTAACTCCCAAAAGTCCTAAAAATCGATTACTTTTATTAACGCCTTCAAAGACTACCTCGGCCAATCTATCAACCAAATTAGAATCTCCATACACATACTGAAAGTCAAAAAATATCGATGACAATAACGTACCTTCTTCAGTAGGAGTAGTCATCCAGCTTTTAAATTGGTCCTCCCATTTGGCCTGCGACATGCACCATCTTGAATTACTCGCCATCATTTCGGCCGGACAATATTCATATCCTATCGTGTGCAATCCTTTTGTAATCCTGTTGGTCAGCTCCAGAAAATAACGTTGTGTGGTCTCATAATCTTTTTCAGCTACATTTTCAAAAACCAACGCATTATCCTGATCGGTAAGCAATAGTTGTTCTCTTCTTCCCTGGCTCCCTAATACCATAAAACTAAACTTAACCGGGGGTTTAGCATTCATTTCTTTTAAAGATAGTTTGACAATACGCACTACCAAAGCTTCATTGATTTCTGATATGATATTAAGAAGATGAGGTGTGGGTATATCTTGTTCTAAATAGGATTTAAGCAATTTTTCTACTTGTTTCCGTATATATCGAAGTCTTTGGATCTTCTTTGCTCTTTTAATTTCCTTGATCAAAACCGAAGGATTTTTTCCAAAGGAAACAAGAAGGTCATGTTCTGAAAGAATACCAATTAATTTAGAATTACGAGTGCCATCCTTGGTAATACATAAATGATTTATCCCATGCTTAATCAAAGCAACCTGTGCTTCAACAGTAGTAAGTTTTTTGGAATATGTAAATACCGGGGCAACCATAATTTCAGAAACTCTAGATTCTAAAGAAAATAAACCTGTAGCTACTTTGGCTCTTATATCCTCATCGGTAATAATTCCTATTGGATACTTGTTTTGATCAACCACGATGACATAACCAGCTTTTTTTTTGGTCATGTTTTTGGCAACATCAACCACGGCATCTTCTTGTAAACAGGTCACGGGTTTTTTGTGATATGAAATGCTTCTAAGTTCAGAAATATCATTTTTTACTTCAAGAGAAATGGTATTATCTATTCTTTTTCCCTTTTCGGTTTCTGTATAATAATTGCGTGCATGCGCAGCAAAAGTACCTAAGACAAATCTATTTACTTCTTTATTTTCTTCGATAAACGGTTCAAAAGCCTTTGCCGGAATCGCATATACTATAGCCTCTTCATCGGCCTTTGCAGACATGCGATAATTCTTTTTTACAATAACTATTCGAAGTCCAAACAAATCTCCAGTATCGCAAACATCAACAAGATTCTCTTCGGTATTCACTTCTCGATAAAGCCCAACAGCTCCTTCTCTTACAATATAAAACTCATCGTGACATGAGGTATCTTGCTTAAAAATATAATCTCCTTTTTCGACATACAGGACTCGAATCTGAGCAGAAACAGACAATAACTCCTTTTTTGTAAGCATATCAAAAGGTGGAAATTGCTTAAGAAAATCTTGTATTCGTTCTGCAATAGTATTCCTCATACTTCTAGAAAAGACTTTTAATTAAGGTTCCGTTTTTCAATAAAAAAACGCTTTATAATCTCACTACATTCCTTTTCTAATACTCCTCCGATCATTTCGGTCTTGGGGTGAAGTTTTGTTCCCATCGCAGTGCACCCCCTTTTTTCATCAACTGCTCCATATACAATCTTCTTTATTTGACTCCAATACAGTGCACCTGCACACATTTGGCAGGGTTCTAGCGTAACATAAAGTGTACACTCGTTAAGATATTTGCCGCCCAAAAAATTTGAAGCTGCCGTAATTGCCTGCATTTCGGCATGAGCAGTAACGTCATTTAACAGTTCTGTTAAATTATGTGCTCTGGCAATGATCCTATCGGCAACTACAATTACAGCACCGACAGGCACCTCATCCTTTTCATACGCCAACTCTGCTTCTTGCAAGGCTTTTCTCATGTAATAGGTGTCATCTAGAGGGTTCAGCATAAAAGTGATTTTAAGGTAAATTATACTCAGGGCTTGCCCTATGTATTTAAATCTCGATTATCCAGTAAAGCTAGTAAATAAAAGTTTACTAAGAACCCAACCAAAATAGTATTTTTGTGGTATGGCGCAATCCTTACTTTCAAATATTCAATATCCATCAGATCTTAAAAAACTATCTCGAGACCAGTTACCCCAACTGGCCAAAGAATTGCGAGATTTTGTGATCAACATCGTTGCCACCAAAGAAGGACACCTGGGAGCAAGTCTGGGCGTAATAGAACTGACCATAGCATTACATTATATTTTTGACACGCCTAGTGATCTTTTGGTTTGGGACGTTGGACACCAGGCATACCCGCACAAAATACTTACAGGCCGAAAAGATGTTTTTCACACCAACAGACAATTGAATGGCATTAGTGGTTTCCCAAAGCGAAATGAAAGCGAGTACGATACTTTTGGTGTGGGGCACTCTTCCACCTCTATCTCGGCAATATTGGGTATGGCCATTGCCTCAAAACTTAAAGGAAATAGCAAAAAACAACATATCGCCGTAATCGGAGACGCCTCTATCGCCAGCGGAATGGCTTTTGAAGGGCTTAATCATGCCGGAGTCACTGACACCAACATCCTTGTTATTCTTAATGACAATGCTATAGGGATCGACCCTAGCGTTGGAGCTCTTAAAGAATACCTCACCAAAGCTCAAGTGGGAGTCAAACCCAGAACAAATAACATCATTGAATCCTTAAATTTTAATTATTTCGGTCCCATTGATGGACATGACTTACCATCCTTATTAGACACCTTAGAAAAATTAAAAAACACCTCGGGCCCAAAACTTTTACACATAATCACAACCAAAGGAAAAGGACTAAAACAGGCCGAGGAAAACCAGATAAAATATCATGCTCCCGGCAAATTTGACGCCTCAACAGGAGATTTAATCCCTAAAAACAATAATGGACTGCCTCCTAAATTTCAGGATGTATTTGGACATACCATTTTAGAACTTGCACGATCCAATGAAAACATTGTTGGTATTACTCCTGCCATGCCCACGGGTAGTTCATTAAAGTATATGATGGAGGAAATGCCTGACCGGGCATTTGATGTTGGTATTGCAGAACAACATGCCGTAACCCTTGCCGCAGGCATGGCGACACAAGGTTTGGTGCCTTTTTGCACCATTTATTCAACCTTTTTGCAAAGAGCTTATGACCAGGTGATTCATGATGTAGCCCTACAAAACCTACCGGTGATATTTTGTATTGATCGAGCAGGAATTGTAGGTGCCGATGGGGCAACCCATCATGGTGTTTTCGACATTGCATATCTTAACTGCATACCCAATATGATTGTAGCCGCTCCATCTGATGAAATTGAGTTGCGTAATCTTTTGTATACCGCTTCTTTGAAGCTAGAACATCCAATAGCAATTAGATACCCCAGGGGACGAGGCCATATCCCAAACTGGAAAACTCCTTTTAAATCTATTGAAATTGGAAAAGCAAAACAATTTAAAAAAGGAGACGAAATTGCCATTATGTCTACCGGAACCGTAGCTCATAATGTTGTTGTAGCCTTGGCATCTATAGCCTCAGAAAAAAGAATAGGACACTATCATTTTTGTTTTATTAAACCTCTGGACACACAAATGCTAACAGAAATTCTTAAAACATATTCAACCATTATCACAATCGAAGACGGAGTTATAAATGGAGGATTTGGCAGCTCCATAATAGACTTTGCAAACCAAAATGATTTCAAAAATAAAATCGTTACCCTTGGGGTGCCAGATTATTTTATTCAACATGGAACCGTAGAAGAATTACAGGATATTTGCGGTATTTCTTCAGAGAAAATTGCAAAGACCGTTAAAAAACTGTTGTGAGTTGCATTTAAATACCTATTTCATAAGCTTATATCAGGGTTAAAAAGGCCGATATTCCGGAAAGTCAGGACAAAGCGCTGTAATTTTTTGGCATTCAAATTTAAAAATTGTTATTTCGCAGTCGTTTTAACCCTTATAATCTATTTATTATGAAAAAATTAAGTGTATTTATTTTACTTATTGCGGCGACTTTTACTTCTTGTAGCAGCGATGATGATGCCCCAGGGATCTCTGAAGCCAATCTTATCGGAACATGGCAATGGACTGCCGCTGCAGAAAATGGAACCCCAGAAACGCTTGATGAGTGTGACTTACAAGACACTTATGAATTTAGAACAGACGGTACATTAGTAAGCATATTTTACAATTCTACAGTAACAAATGGTCAAACAATTTGTAACGGTCCTAATACAGATGAATTTAAGTGGTCTTTATCTGGAGAAACACTTACTTTTACTTTTGACGGAGGAACTGTTACAGAAACAGAAACTGCTACAATCACTACTTTAAATGGAGATACATTAATGATCGAATATAGAGATGAAGAAACTCCTGGTGAAATAACCGTATATACAGAAACATATAGAAAGTTATAATTAAATAGCTTTTAAGAAAATTAAAAAACTACCTAAGAAAGCTCTTAGGTAGTTTTTTTATACCTGTAATCCACGTATTTTTTGAAACTTCAAAAGGGCATTGCCATCGGTTAAACTGGCCACATATTTACACACACCAATCAATCTTGTATACAAATCTTCATTGGTATAATCAAAATTATCGCCTTCGGCTTTTAAAATAAGTTTATCATAATTTGAAGCCTTATCAAGACTATAATTATCTGTTGCTATACAGTATCGATCCAATAAAGTAGCCAAAATCTCATATCCTGCAATTTCTTTTTCAATCACCTCTTGGCTTTGATAGATCTTATCGATACTAATCTTGATAATATCATTAATCTGAGCATCATATTTACTTTTATCAATCAAAGCTGTATCAAACTGGCCAGACAGTATTTTTTCTTCGTTTTCGATAAAAATCCCCGCCGCTTCTTGTATCAACGTATTAATGGCCAATGATCGTAAGTAACTTAAACGATCTGCAGTAGTAACCAGATTGTTGTATTTTGATGTGTTAATAGTGTCCTTTACCAGCTTGATTAGGTATTCCAAAGCATATTCTTCTTCTATCAATCCCAGGTTGATACCGTCCTCAAAATCTATGATTGTATAACAAATATCATCTGCTGCTTCGACCAGAAAAGTTAAAGGGTGCCTGCTGTAGGTAACTTCGTTACCTACTTTATGAGTTAATAATCCTACCTCTTTGGCTACTTGTTCAAAAAAATCTTTTTCGTTCTGAAAATATCCAAATTTCTTGTGAGCAATATGTTTTGTTGGTTTTTTAGGCAGGGATTCTTTCGGATACTTCATAAAAGCTCCCAGAGTAGCATATGATAGCCTTAGACCTCCTTCGATCCCTTCTCTGGATTCGGTAAGAATTTTAAAACCATTGGCATTCCCTTCAAAATCGACTAGATCTCGATATTGCTTTGGGGTTAGTTGGTCTTTATATCGAATTCCGCTTCCGGTTTTAAAGTACTCTCCTATCGCTTTTTCTCCAGAATGCCCAAAAGGAGGATTACCAATATCATGTGCCAATGCCGCGGCCGCAACGATGGCTCCAAAGTCATTAAAACGATATCCATGTATGGTAGAAAGATGTGGGTGTTTTTCTAGAATTTGTTTCCCTACTGCTCTACCCAAAGAACGCCCCACAACCGATACTTCTAAACTATGGGTCAATCTTGTGTGTACAAAACTGGTTTTGGACAGTGGGATCACCTGGGTTTTATCTTGCAGGCTTCTAAATGCCGACGAGAAGATAATTCGGTCATAATCTACTTCAAAACCAAGCCGTGTTTCATCTTGCTCTATACGTAATCTTTTATTCTTATCTCCATATCTTTTTAGCGATAGGAGTTGTTCCCAGTTCATCATATTATATTATAAAATAAGCACTTATTTACTCATTAAGAGGAATATAGCCTTCATTCCCAAGTGCATTTATCATTCCTCTTATCAGAAAATTATTAACAAAGTTCAAATGATACTTATTTCCATTTTTAGACTCTGCTTCAAGCATTTTTTTGTCTCGCAAACTTCTTATTTTTCTGGAAATCGTTGTCTGATGTATTCCTTTTAGTATTGATTTCAAATCTCCTGCCTGAATTACTTTCTTTTGTGCTGTTGTTTTTAATATTGAAAATTCTTCTTCATCTATATATTTCATTTTCAATGAATAACTTAATGATGGTAATAACAGGTTATTTAAAACAAACTGTTCATCAGTTAGTTTTTCTATTTTTTCTATTTCGTTTTTCAAACCACTCAAAACATAAATCGACCAATTCTCAATATCAGAATCATTTCCCGTATCAGCTTTTGATAATAGTTCATAATACTTGTCTCTATCGATACAAAATACTGCCGTAGGGTTTAATATTTGTCCAATATTTACTTGAAATCCGGTTTTAACAAGCATAGCATATGTAAACAAACGACCAGTTCTTCCGTTACCATTTCCAAAAGGGTGAATCCACATAAATCTATGATGAGCGGTTGCTATTTTCAATAAATCATATTGTGCAGGTACATCTTTATTAATAAACTCAAGAAGTTCATCCATCAATTCTTCAACTAGATAACCCGGTGGAGGTATGTGATCGGTTCCATTAATCTCTACTTGGTGTTTTCTATAATTTCCTGGATTGTAGTCTCCCTCTCCATCAGGAGGTGGGGTCAAATTGCTAACAATTATTTTATGCAATTCACTTATAAAACCTCTATTTATTTCTTGTTCATTAACTATTTCATCAACCCAACGCATCGCTCTTTCGATATTCCTTATTTCTTCAACCTTTTCATTAACAAATGGTCTATCTTCCAATTGAGTTTCAATAAATTGAGATATCGTAGTATTATTACCTTCAATACGAGCAGAACCAATACTTTCTAAGGTGTGAAAAAGTTTTTTTAGTTGAAAAAAAATGTAAGGATTAGTAGTTCCCTCTAATTGTAACCGTCTTAAGTGTTCAAGTTCTAGCACTAACGAAGTCAATTCACCACCAAATTTTGGCTGAGGTAATTTTAAATCAAATCGTTTAAATTTTTTAGTTTCCAAATTTCACAATACTTAGCAAAAACAAATATAGTTATTTAGCATAGTTCTTAACAAACATGTTGATAAATATAATATTATGCAACATTGAACATCACAAATCATTTACTTTCATCCAAATTCAACTTTTAGCATTTTAGTTTTTATATTCTTAGCATTTTTTGTCAAAATTCGAATATACAAAAAGGGAAGCTCTTAACGATGCTTCCCTTTTACCCTATATAAATCTAGGTCTTATGACCCACACATTAAACAATCGTCTCCCTCGGCTTCTTTTGATTGAGCGATTAATGCTCTAAGCTCTTCGGGGCTTAATGAAGTTCCTTCTGGAGAAACAGGTGCTTGCTTTGGCTGTTCTTTGGCTGCTTGTGCCTCCATTACTTGTGCCGCAGCTACCGCTACCTTTTCTGCTTGTGGTGCTTCTTTCTTTTCACTTTTAAGTGTAAACTTGATTGCATCTACCGCAGATTTTGTTCTTAAGTAGTACATCCCTGTTTTTAATCCACTCTTCCATGCATAGAAATGCATCGAGGTTAATTTTGCCATCGTAGCGCCCTCCATAAACAAGTTAAGCGACTGCGACTGATCGATAAAGTATCCTCTATGACGAGACATGTCGATAATATCTTTCATACTCATTTCCCAAACGGTTTTGTAAAGATCTTTTAGGTCTTGCGGAATGATATCAATGTTTTGGATCGATCCATTGGCACGCATTATCGCATCTTTAAGTTCGTCGTTCCATAGCCCCAACTTCACAAGATCTTCAAGAAGGTGTTTGTTTACTACGATAAACTCTCCAGATAGTACACGTCTGGTGTAGATGTTACTTGTATATGGCTCAAACGCTTCATTATTTCCTAAAATCTGAGATGTAGATGCTGTCGGCATTGGCGCTACCAATAACGAGTTACGTACTCCGTTTTTAATCACTTGTTTACGCAGCTTTGCCCAATCCCAGCGACCACTTAATTCTTCATCTTTAATTCCCCAAAGGTTATATTGAAACTCTCCTTTTGATATTGGAGAACCTTTGTAACTTTCGTATGGCCCATCTGCTTTGGCCTCTTCCATAGAAGCAGTTACGGCAGCAAAATACAATGTTTCAAAAATCTCTTGATTCAGTTTCTTTGCTTCATCACTTGTAAATGGTAAGCGCAATTGGATGAATGTATCTGCCAATCCTTGCACACCTAATCCAACGGGGCGGTGTCGCATGTTTGAATTTTCTGCTTCTTTTACTGGGTAGTAATTACGATCTATAACTCTATTCAGGTTTTTGGTCACACGTTTTGTGATTCTGAAAAGTTCTTTATGATCAAACTCTCCGTTTTTTACAAACATCGGTAGCGCAATCGAAGCCAAGTTACATACTGCAACCTCATCTTCACTTGTATACTCCAAGATCTCTGTACATAAGTTTGACGATCTGATCGTACCCAGGTTTTGCTGATTCGACTTGCGGTTTGCAGCATCTTTATACAGCATATATGGTGTTCCTGTTTCGATCTGAGATTCTAAGATCTTTTCCCAAAGCTCACGTGCTTTTATGGTTCTGCGTCCTTTTCCTTCAGCTTCATATCGTGTGTAGGTTTCTTCAAACTCATCACTATGCATATCAAACAGTCCAGGGCATTCGTTAGGACACATCAACGTCCACTCGGCATCATCCTGCACCCGTTTCATAAATAAATCTGGCACCCACATTGCATAAAACAGGTCACGTGCTCGCATTTCTTCTTTACCGTGATTCTTTTTAAGGTCTAAGAAATCAAAAATATCAGCATGCCATGGCTCTACATAGATCGCAAAAGACCCTTTACGTTTTCCTCCACCCTGATCTACATAACGCGCTGTATCATTAAATACACGAAGCATTGGTACAATTCCGTTTGAAGTTCCATTTGTGCCAGCGATATAAGACCCAGTTGCACGTATGTTATGAATAGACAAACCTATTCCTCCTGCGGATTGTGAAATCTTGGCAGTCTGCTTTAACGTATCGTAGATACCATCTATACTGTCATCTTTCATTGTTAACAAGAAACAAGATGACATTTGTGGTTTTGGTGTACCCGAATTAAATAGTGTTGGCGTAGCGTGTGTAAAATATTTTTTAGACATCAACTCATAGGTTTCTATAGCTGCATCCAAATCATTAGGATGGATACCAATAGAAACTCGCATCAACATATGCTGTGGACGCTCGGCAATTTTCCCATTAATTTTAAGTAAATAAGAACGCTCTAATGTTTTAAAACCAAAATAATCATACCCAAAATCGCGATTGTAGATGATGGTAGAATCCAGTTTCTCTTTATTGGCCTGGATTACTTCATATACTTCGTCTGAAATTAAAGGTGCTTTTTTCCCAGTTCGTGGGTTCACATATTCATAAAGATCAGTAACTACTTCAGAAAATGTCTTTTTGGTATTTTTATGTAAGTTAGAAACAGATATACGAGCGGCTAGTTTTGCGTAATCAGGATGTGTAATAGTCATTGTTGCAGCTATCTCTGCAGCCAGATTATCCAATTCGCTAGTCGTTACTCCATCATATAGTCCTTCTATCACCCTCATTGCTACCTTTACAGGATCGACCAGTGAGTTAAGCCCATAACATAATTTTCTTACCCTTGCGGTAATCTTGTCGAACATTATTGGTTCTTTGCGCCCATCTCTTTTTACTACATACATACGTCTTTTTGGTTTTAAAATTTTCTTCTTACGAAGAAGTTGATGTTAATTCGTGTTACTAATTTTTTGTATTCTGAAAATCAGTCATTTGCATTTTATTTCCCTAAAAAATACATACTAAAAAGAAACCCCCTAACTTTAAAGCTAGGTCGATTCTACAAGTAAAATACAACAACTTGACTTTCGTATCCCTTACTCTGTATTGCTTTTTTCAAAGCTTTATCAAACTGAGCTAACCTGAATTAAACAGAAGAAATGTTTTCGACTAGCTCAGAATGAATATATCATAAATTTTGTGCACTAATTTGAGATTCCGGCCTTCGCCGGAATGACAAGTCAATTAAAAATCTGCATCAAAACTTATTTTATTGTCTTCGGTATCTTTGTTAAGCACTCCTGCCTTTTGGTATTCTGAAACTCGTTTTTCAAAGAAATTGGTTTTTCCTTGCAGCGAGATCATATCCATAAAGTCAAACGGATTTGCAGTACCGTATTCTTTTTCACAACCTAATTCAACTAATAAGCGATCGGTAACAAACTCTAGGTATTGCGTCATCAAGTTTGCATTCATACCAATCAAACTTACGGGAAGTGATTCTGTAATAAATTCTCTTTCAATATTAAGTGCATCCACCAAAATCCCGCGAATCCTTTCTTTTGGCACTTTATTTACCAAGTGATTGTTATGAAGATGTACTGCAAAATCACAGTGAACTCCTTCGTCTCTTGAGATTAATTCGTTTGAAAATGTTAACCCTGGCATTAATCCTCTTTTCTTTAACCAGAAAATAGAACAAAATGCACCAGAAAAGAAGATTCCCTCAACCGCTGCAAAAGCAATTAATCGTTCTGCAAAAGAATCCGATTCGATCCATTTTAGTGCCCAATCTGCTTTTTTCTTGATTGCCGGAAAATTCTCGATTGCTTTAAAAAGTTTATCTTTTTCTTTTTCATCTTTAACATAGGTATCGATTAATAACGAATATGTTTCAGAATGAATGTTCTCCATCATAATTTGGAAACCATAAAAGAATTTTGCCTCACTATATTGCACTTCATTAACAAAATTTTCGGCAAGGTTTTCATTTACAATTCCATCAGATGCTGCAAAAAAAGCTAAGATGTGTTTGATAAAATACCTCTCATCATCGGTAAGTTTTGTAGACCAGTCTGTGATATCCTGGTGTAAGTCGATTTCTTCCGCAGTCCAAAAACTTGCTTCCGATTTTTTATACCACTCCCAAATATCGTGATGTTGAATTGGAAAAATTACAAATCGGTCTTTATTTTCTTGCAAAATAGGTTCTACGGCACTCATCTCAATTTTTTTAGCTGTTTTTTTTAAGAATTTTTTCTTTCTAAAGGGTCTTACAAAGATCAAAAAATACAAAAGAAGTTCTACTGAAAGTTAGTAAACGTTTTCAACAAAGTTTTCAACACGAAGAAAATTGGCAGGTCAATTTTACAAAACCACAATAACAATTTAACCACCTGATTATCAAATCATTAATCAAGTTTACAAAAGATATCAACATCTATGTTAGCAACCCTCGCAGCACCTTATTTCACACTTATTCACACGTTTTTTCAATATCAAAACGCGGTGGTCATTAACGAGCAAATTACGGCTAAACCGTAATTCGTTTTTGACATAAATTTTAACAAAAAAAAGGTAAAAAAAATGTGCTTTTAACTAATAGAGCAATCTATTTTTTCAGATTTTGGGCCACTTTTTCTAGTTCGGCATACCAATTTTCACCAAACTTTCTAATAAGTGCTTCTTTTACAAATTTATAAACAGGAACCTGAAGTTCTTTTCCCAATGTACATGCATCATCACAAATATCCCAACGATGGTAATTTACAGCCGAAAACTCGGTATAATTTTGTACTCGAACAGGATACAAATGACAAGAAATGGGTTTTTTCCAATCTATTTCGCCTTGGTTATAAGCCTCTTCAATAGCACACATTGCAGTTCCGCTATCATCGAATATCACATAAGCACAATCTGCCCCATCGATTAAAGGAGTTTCGAGCTCACCAGTATCGGTTTTTATGTAAACACCTTGTTTCTCGATTGCGGCTATCCCCTCTTTGCGCAAATACGGCTTCACCATAGGATACACCCGTTCGAGTTTTTGAATTTCAGATTCTTCAAGAGGCGCTCCTGCTTCACCATCGATACAGCAAGCTCCTTTACAAGCCGAGAGATTACACACAAAATCCTTTTGAATAATCTCTTCAGAAATTATAGTCTTTCCAAGTTGAAACATTAGGCAAAGATAATTCTTAACAAATATATTTTTACAATTTATTCAGCTTTTTATAATACCTTTATTACATAAAGTCGCTTACATTTGCACAAATTTGAAACCATCAACTCATGAACTTTGACGTTACTCAAATCCTTACCGCCAGTATGATTCTTTTTGCCGTAATTGATATTGTAGGCAGCATTCCTATTATTATTGATCTACGAAAAAAGGTTGGACACATACAAAGCGAGAAAGCCTCAATTGTAGCAGCCATATTGATGATTGTCTTTCTTTTTGTTGGTAAAAACATACTTAATCTTATCGGAATCGATGTAAATTCTTTTGCTGTAGCCGGTGCATTTATCATTTTCTTTTTGGCACTAGAAATGATTCTGGGTATCCAGCTATATCGGGATGACGAACCTGAAACGGCTGCTGTTGTACCATTAGCATTTCCTTTGATCGCCGGCGCGGGAACAATGACCTCAATATTATCGTTAAGAGCAGAATATCATCCCGAAAATATAGTAGTAGCTATTGTTATTAATATCATCTTTGTATATATTGTTCTAAAATCATCCGGAAAAATTGAACGATTCCTGGGGAAGCAAGGGATCAATGTCATTAGAAAGATTTTTGGAGTAATTTTGTTGGCAATAGCAGTAAAATTATTTGCAACCAATATTAAAGGTTTATTTTAACCTTCTGAACTTTATAAATAGTAGATTATTTTGAAATATTTCATTTACACATTGATGGTTATCGCAACGGGATTAATGATTTATAACGCGACACATCTTAATTTTGATGACATACTAGCCGAAGAGAGCAAAACGGCACTTATAGGAGTTCTTGCTCCGGCTTGTGTTATTATGCTATTATCAATTTTGTTGATTTCCAAGAAAATTCAGCAGAAGAAAAAAGGAAAATAAAGCTACTAAAGTGTTTTTTTCTTAAAAGAGAAAAAAACACGCTATAATTACTGGAGGAATAGATATAACCATTAAGATCATAAATAGGTTATGTAATTTTCTAAATACCAATGCTCGTTTTAATGCTTTTTTGAGTTTAAGATCTTCAGAACTATTGATATGTTCTCTTATTACATCTGCCGACACATAAGAAGTCTCTACGAGAATATCGTGTTTTAAAAAAATTGCAGCACTATTATCAAGTAATCTAAATGCGACTGCAATAATAAAGAAAAAAAGAGGTGAACAAATTGCAATAGCAACCAAGTATTCTTGTATTTCTGACATATGTGGGGTAATTATTACTTTTCTTTAGACATTTTTATAACCCTGCTTATCATGGGGTCATCTTTGTTTATAATTTTTTCAAAAGCATTTGTTCCAAAAAGTTGCTGAGCCATAGTAGCTCTAAGATACTTTTTTAGTTGTTCTTGATAATTATGCAAATAAATCTCCATTCCCAATCTTCGGGCATACGTTATAAAGCCTTCTGCAAACTCATTATCGATGACTACTTTTTCTTTAAATTCTTCTTCGGTAAGTGCATTATAAAAGCTTCGTCTTTTATCTAATTCTTCAAAAACGTATCGGCTCATTCTACCAGAACGTAAAAGATAGTTCAAGGTCTCTCCTACTCTGGTAGTATCTTTACTTACAAAAATATCCGGAATAATTCCACCACCACCATATACGGTTTTGCCTCCGGGGGTTTTAAATTTTAAAGAATCGGCAACCTGAATACTATCTGCATTTTGCAATTCTCCATTTTTATAGCGCTCCATATACTCATTAAAGTACTCTTTATTACCATTGGTATATGGTTTTTGTATAGAGCGACCCGTTGGGGTATAATATCTAGATATGGTTAATCGTATTGCACTGCCATCACCCAAAGCCATTTCTCTTTGTACAAGACCTTTACCATAAGACCTTCTTCCTATAATAACTCCCCGATCATTATCCTGAATAGCACCAGCAAAAATCTCGCTTGCCGAAGCAGAGTTTTCATTTATTAATACATAAATTTTACCTTCTTCAAAGTTTCCCCTATGCGTTGCAAAGTTATTTTCTATGGAACCTTTTTTGTTTTTAGTAAACATAATCAAGACATCGTCCTCAAGAAATTCGTCTGCCATTTTTAGGGCAGGAGCAATAAATCCACCTCCATTATCTCTAAGATCTATAACCATTGTTTGTGCTCCCTCACTTTTAAGAGAATCCAACGATCTTTTAAATTCTTTATAGGTGGTTTCTGCAAACCGATTGACTTTTATATAGCCCAGATTCTCATCCAACATATAGCTGGCATCGACACTTTGCAGGGGAACCCTTCCTCTTTTAACCAGAACATCAAATATCCCTTTACCTTTTCTAAATACTTTGAGTTGTACCTGGCTATTTAATTCTCCTTTAAGTTTATCGGCCAATCTATCCCTCAGCAAACTTTCTCCATACAGTGTGTCGTTATCGGCCATTAAAATTCGGTCTCCGGCTTTGATTCCAGATTTTTCACTGGGACCGCCTTTAATAGTATTTATAACCGATATAGTATCTCTATAGGGATAGTAAGTTACCCCAATACCAATAAAATCGCCTTGCATACTTTCTGTAATCCCTTCTAGCTCTTCTGGCGGAATATAAACCGAATGTGGGTCCAGATTTTCTAAAATTCTATTTACGGTGACCTCAACAATACTATCGGTATTGATATCATCTACATATTCATAGTCGATATAATCGATAAGCCGATTCAGCTTTTCTTTTTTGGCATTCGAAGAGAACAACTTGGCCGAAGGGTTACTGAAGTCTAATTTACTACCTAAAAACACTCCAACTCCTACTGCCAATCCCAAAAACAACGGTAAGTATTTTTTTGAATATCCCATTAATCTTCTAAATCCGTAATCTGTTCTATTTCAACTCCGGCTTTGGCAAGAAATTCCAGTCCAGAGTTATCCTTATATGCTGTTTGATACACAATCCGTTTTATACCGGCCTGATGAATCAATTTACTACACTCCTTACATGGTGATAACGTTATATATAAGGTTGCTCCTCTACAGGATTGCGTAGACGACGCCACCTTAGAAATTGCATTAGCCTCGGCATGCAATACGTACCACTTTGTATATCCTTCTTCATCCTCGCATGGGTTTTCAAAACCTGTTGGAGTTCCATTAAACCCATCAGAGATTATCATTCTATCCTTAACAATAACCGCACCAACTTTTTTTCGATTACAATGCGATAGTTTCCCCCATTCTCTTGCAATTCTTAAATAGGCCTTATCATACTTAAGTTGTTTCTTTTTGGACATAGGGTAGAATGACTAATATTATCTTAACAATCAAAGTACGAATATATTATTACCATGTGGCAAATACAACTGAAAATACCAGATAATTACCAAATTTTATTTGCTATTAACATAGGGATCACCATTCCGATAACAATCGAAGAAACTACAAGTATCCAATCTCGTTTTGAAAACCTGAAAAATGTTTGTACCACAAAACTTAAAAGCACCACAATAACAACTACGATAATCTGTGCAAGTTCGATACCCAAAGCAAATTCTATTAATGGTAAAATTTTGGAACTAACATTACTGCTAATAGCATTAAAATAACTTGAAAACCCCAATCCATGGATTAATCCAAAAAAGATTGTTGTGCCATATAAAACTCCAATTCGGCCGCTTCTAGAACTACCTTTAGATGTTAACAGGTTAAAAACTGCTGTGGCAAGAATGGTAAGAGGTATTAAAAATTCGATCAACCTTGAATTTACCGAAACGATATTATAGGCGGCAAGAAACAATGAGATGGTATGTCCCAATGTGAACAAGGTTACCAGTATCAATATTCGTTTCCAATTATCGAAAGTATATCCTACTGTGAGGACAATTAAAAATAAGATGTGATCATAGGCGGTCCAATCCAACACATGACCAAAGCCAAGCTTTACATAAAGCCAAAATTCTGACATATTTTAGGGTTTTTGAGGTTGGGTCTAATGTACAATTAAATCCTACAACAATAAAATTGATGAAAAATCTTATCACAAGTTTAATAAATTATAACATTTGATTCGAACTCTAGACCAATAAATACTGAAATTACATGGATTAGGGGTTTATTCCCTGCCCAGAAAAAAAATAAAATACTTACTTTTACTCATCATCTAGCATTGACCAGCTTTTAAACAAAGTCTTAACGCAAAAAACGACCAATGAAAAACATCAACACCAATACAATCTTACAGATTGTGGCTCTTTTATTTTTGGTTATAATTGGATATATGAGCTTTAGTTCCGGGTCCAATTGGAAAGTGGTTCAACAACAAATAAATGAAACCAAGGAAAAATTAAATGAATCTGAAGAGACCTTAAAAAACACGCAAGCCGAGTTAAAAAAATCTAAGGAGGAATTCGAAAAAATGAAAATCAGAAAAGACATCCTCATTCATGAACGCGATTCGCTAATCCTGGATTTCAGAAGAAAAAATGCCAAAGACTGGGATGAGCTACAACGCATCAAAGATTCTATACGATTAAATAAGAAGCAATTGATCGAAGATCGATTAATAGCGGGTAAGGCTTTGGGGGTAAATAAATAGGTTTCAAAATCTTTAAATTCTCAATTAGTAAATTATAATTCAATCTCAATTGAAACATTATGAAAAAATATTTTTTCTTTTTTTTAACCTTTATTATTTCGTACACATATAGCCAGGATCTTGATTCATTAAAAATTATTGAAATCCCGGCATCATTTGCAGATTATGAAGGAGAGGCTCCTACAGTAAAAAAGGACAGTTTATATATATTTCGAACCCCAGATATTTATCTTATTAATAAGAAATCTTTTTCGGCAATTAGAGAGGTCTACCTTAGCACGCTTAATCAGGATAAAATGACCAAAGATTTAATTGAAAAATATACCAAAACATTAAGTCGAAACATTGATCTCGAGCGCAAATTGAAAATTAATTTTAAAGCTTCAGACAGTCTCGATTTGGAGATCTACAAGAGAACTCAAGCCACATTATCAAACACGCAACGCGCCTTAGACTATACAATAAATAGTCTTGAAAAAGCGAATAATAGCTTAGAATTAATCGAAAAAAACACCAAGCGTCAACGCAGGAAAAGTGCATTTGAAAAAGTACTTTTTGCTTTAGGTGGTGTTGGAATTGGAGTTTTGGTTGGCGTTTCTTTGTAAAACTAGAATAAAACAACCCTGGTTTTTTAAATTCCCGTTTCAAAATTATCGATACTGAGACTATTTTTTTCTTTACGATATTCTTTAAGTCGTTCTTCGCCTTGTTTTTCGGCCCAAGACTTAAGAACACCGCGCTCTTCTTTAAACTCCATTAAAGGCACGGCATATCCACAAGAAGTCTGTACTGTATCTACCTCAAATTCTATGATTTGCCTTGCTCCAACAATTTTAGGAAAGAGATCAATATATTCATGATATTTTTTATCTCTATCATGGTATATATTTGCAGTTCCGTAAAGACGTAAAATCATTGGCTTTCCTTCAAAAGCACAAAACATGATGGTGATTCTGTTCTTTTTTAGTAAATGCGCTGCGGTTTCGTTTCCGCTTCCAGTAAGATTGAGCCATATCACTTTATTAGAACTCAAAACACGCAACGTGTCCATTCCTTTTGGTGAAACATTCACTCTACCCTCTTCGGCTGCGGTGCCCACAAAGAAAATTTTTTGTTCGGCAATAAATGTTTTTAACTCATCACTAATTTCAGTAACTATTTTTGCCATGTGTCTTGATTTTGGTTTGACCGCATTAAATTAATGAGAATAATTTAGGAGTTTGAAAATCTTATCATAAACTCTCCCACATTTTTTCTGCATTAAGCCGAAAACTTCCCAAATGTTCAAAGGAGCATTCGGTAGGTGCAATTATTGATAGAAAAGGTCTTTCTTCTTTATTCTTATATAGATGATAAACCTCTCCCACTACAGGCTCAAAATTAAATTTGGCACTATACACCAGATTGTTGTATTCAAATTTGGTGATCAAAGCATCGTATTCTGCCTTTAATTCTTCATACTTTGCCTTAATCTGTTTATTTACTTTATTAATATTAGCATTTTTCCACGCGGCAGTATCATTTGTCGTAATTGCAGGAGCGCCCAAATCTGTAGCATAAGGTTTTAAACCCGCATCGTACCTTTCGTTATCTTCATCGTACACAATATGATCTGGTTTTTTCTTTTTCATCAAATTGTCTTTTTCAATAAAGTTACGACATTATATTATTTCAATTACTTCATCATGGGCAATTGCAAAAATCTGATCATTTTCGGTGGGAGTAACAATATGTTTACCTGTAAATGTACCGAAAGAAGGCAAAATCATTTGGTTGGGTTTTTTAAGAAAACAGGGAATACTAAGTGATTGTTTTGCAGTCCCGCGTAATCGAACCCCGGGATGTACATGCCCCGAAACATTAAAGAAGTTTTCTTCGGTTTTGGGCTCATGCGTAAGGTATATGGATCCTAATTTCCACGCATCGGTAACATGAATATCTAATTCTTCATATTTAATGGGTGAAATGATATCGTGGTTACCACTCACCAATATAATTTTGGACTCTATCTTGTTGGCCCATTCTGCAAATATAATCCATTCACTATTCAAGTAACTATGAAACAAATCTCCCAAAAAACACAATACTTCAGGTTGAAAATGTTGAAGTACTGTATTTAATTGGTCAAAATTGTGTTGTATTGCAGATTGAGGTACAGCACTTCCGTGTTTTCTGAAATGCGTCACCTTACCCAGGTGTACATCTGCAATTAAAAGCATGTTAAATTCATGCCAATATGCAGCACCACTCGGATGCAGCTCAAAGGTCTGTCTATGATTTTTAATTATTTTTGTTTTCACCCCCCTCAGATGTAAATCTGTCCTTGCAATATACTTAAAACTAAGGTTTTTCTAATTGTGTGGTCATTTTTTTTATACGATCTGCCAATTTTTCTGATGAAAGTTTTTCTCGTAATCGATCGGTTATAATCGGAAAAGAAAAGGGAGTGGGTTTCTTGCAGGGTTTCCAAATTATGTTTTGATTTTCAATGCGTTGCAAGGCTTTTTGCAATCTTCCCTCCTCTAACTGATGTTCAAAAGTTTCGGTAAAAGCTTGTTGAAACAGTAAGTTATCGGGTTCATAATCCCTAAAAACATTAAAGAACAACTGCGAACTCGACTGCAGGTGTTTGCTTTTAAGCATTTTGTCGGGATATCCAGTAAATACAAGTCCAGAAATAACTGCAACATCGCGAAATTTTCTTTTGGCCATTTCTGTAGCGTTAAGACTTTTACGCAGATCGCTATGCAAAAATTGCGTGGTAAAAAGATCATTATCCAAAACTTGTTGCATATCAATTTCCTGATCGGATAGCAGTTCAAATCCATAATCATTAAAAGCCAGTGAAAAAGTAATCGGCGATAGCAAGCTTATACGATACGCCAATAAACTTCCTAGCGCTTCATGCACAAATCGTCCTTCAAAAGGATAAAAAATGGCATGATACCCTTCTCGAGTTTTAAATGTTTCAATCAAAAATTCCTTGGGCCCGGGGATGATACTTTCTGCTTGTTGACGATCAAAAATAGGTGATAAGGCCTTTAATTCTTTTGATTTCCCTGTCTTTGCATTGGCCATATATAATTCTTCACGCAGTAACTCACTCATTTCTGAAGAGAAGCTCATTCGGCCACCCATCCAACTTGGTACTTTTGCGGTTTTTTTATTTGATTTTCTAACCAAAACCTGCATGTTCTTTACTTTAAAAAGCTCAAGATTTCGCCCAGCAAATGTAAATACGTCTCCAGGTTTTAATTTTGAGATAAACCATTCTTCAATAGATCCCAAATATCCCCCTTTGAGGTATTTTACCGTCATAATTGCATCACTTACAATGGTCCCTATTTGAAGTCGATGCCTCATAGCTACGGCCCTGCTATTCACTTTAAATCTTCCATCGGCCTCAATTTCTACCTTTTTATATTCATCATACGACTGCAAACTTTGCGCCCCAATAGTGATAAAATTAAGCACCCATTGAGATTGTTCGCGGGTCAATGTTTGAAAACAAAAAGTACTTTGCACTTCGGGAAGTATTTCTTCTGGATAAAAGCCATTGGACACCGCCAAAGTGGTAAGATATTGCACCAAAACATCAAAGCAATTAAGATAAGGTATTCTGTCTTCGATCTCATTTTTTAGAACTGCCTTTTGCAGTGCTGAAGCTTCTATAAGTTCGATGGCATGCGTAGGTAGAAAATAGATTACACTTTCTTTACCTGGTTGGTGGCCACTGCGCCCTGCACGTTGCATAAAACGGGCAACCCCTTTAGGGCCTCCAATCTGAATAATTGTTTCTACAGGTGCAAAATCGACTCCCAGATCAAGGCTCGAAGTGCATACGACTGCTTTTAGCGTTTCATCACGAATAGCGTGTTCTACCCAAAGTCGAGTTTCTTTATTTATACTACCATGATGCATAGCAATTTCACCTGCAAATTCGGGGTATTTTTCTAAGATTTTCTGAAACCAAATTTCGCATTGTGCTCTGGTATTAGTAAAAAGCAAGGTGGATCGACTATTTTTGATTATCGGAATCGCCTCATCCAACAAATGCAGGCCCAAATGACCGCGCCACGGGAAGGTTTCCATAGCCTCGGGCAGAATTGATTTTACCTTGATCTTTTTATTGATATTGGCTTTTATCAATACCGAATTTTGCAAAGTATTCGAATTTGGTCCTAAAAGCACTTCTCGAGCCTGATCCAAATTACCGATGGTTGCCGAAATTCCCCAAATTCGTAATCTTGGCGACACTGTTTTTAATCTGGATAGCGCAAGTTCCATCTGGACACCTCGCTTACTACCCAAAAGTTCATGCCATTCATCAACTACAATAGCAAAAACATCTTGGAATACCTCATCATATCCTTTTGAAGATAACAGAAGGTGAAGACTCTCTGGTGTGGTAATCAACAAATCGGGCATTTTTCGTTTTTGGGTCGCTCGTTCTTTTTGATCTGTATCACCAGTTCGTATTCCCACGGTAAGTGGTACTCCAATGCCCTCTACAAAACGCTCGGCAGCTTGTTTAATCTCTACAGAAAGCGCTTTAAGAGGGGTTATCCAAACAGCTTTTAATCCTTTTTTATGTTTGGTAGAATATTCAGGATTTCTTTTGATGTATTCTAGAACAATAGCCACCCAAAGGGCATAGGTTTTTCCGCTTCCTGTTGGAGCATTAAGCAATCCATGTTTTCCTTGTAAAAAAGCGATCCATGTTTGTTTCTGAAACGGAAAAGGAGCCCAGCCTTGCTGTTCAAACCAACCCATTGCTATTTGTTGAAGTTCTTTTCTATTCATTCCCTTTATCTTTTGAAGGAATCATTGCTTTTAAATCTTCTAAAGTATTTGCGTCTTGTATTTTTTTATCTTGTCGCCATCTCAAAATCCTTGGAAATCGCGTAGCAATACCACTTTTATGCCTTTTGGAAAGGGCAATGCCTTCAAAAGCAATTTCAAAAACCAATTCTGGAGTAACACTACGCACGGGACCAAAACGTTCTATTGTATTTTTTTTGATCCAAGCGTCTACTTGCCGAAATTCTTCATCGGTTAATCCAGAATATGCCTTGGCAAAAGTCACCAATTCTTTTTGTCCCTGATCCCAAAGTGCAAAGGTGTAATCTGTAAATAAATTTGATCGGCGCCCATGTCCTCGCATGGCATAGGTAAGGACAGCATCTATAGTTAAGGGATCTACTTTCCATTTCCACCAATCTCCTTTTTTACGTCCAACTTGATACGCTGAATCCTTTCGTTTCAGCATCAAGCCTTCACTGCGATGCTCTCTAGACTTGGCTCTTTCATTTTCTGCTTCTGTCCAGGAATTGAAATAGAATTTTTCTGATAACTGAAGCGTAGTATTGTCGGATGCTATCCGATTTAAAAGATAATTTTCATATAACTTCTCAAGTAATTCTCGTCTTTTATCGTAGGGCAAATTTCTAACGTCCCTTCCATCCCATTCTAATACATCATATGCTTTTAAAATTACGGGAGTTTTGGTAAGTAATGCTTTTGAGATTGTTTTTCTTCCTATTCGGGTTTGCAAATCATTAAAAGTACCTATTTCTCCATTGGGAAAGGGTAAAATTTCGCCATCGATCACGGTACCATTCGCTATTTGATCTACAAATTGATAAAATTCTGGATATTTATCGGTCACCAGCTCTTCTCCACGGCTCCAAACAAACAAATTACCTTCCCGAACGATCACCTGGGCTCTTATACCATCCCATTTATGTTCTACACTCCAATCATTTACATTTCCCAATGCTGAAATTTCATTTTCTACAGCATAAGCAAGGTAAAAAGGATAGGGTTTGGATAAAAAATCGGAAGCTTTTTCTTCAATTATCAAGTCATGAAAAGAAATCGTATTGGGATCCCAATTCCCCATTAATTTATAAGCCAAAACATCTTCATCTATTTGAGTAGCTTTGGATAAAGCCCTGGTCATCAACTTTTGACTTACCCCAATCCTGAAACCACCGGTAATCAACTTGGTAAATACAAATCTTTCATAGTAATTAAGCTCTTTAAGATTTTCAAGTAAATATTCTTTTTTTTCTGTTTCGGCTTTCTTTTTAAGGGTTATTATTTCTTGTAAGAATTGTGTTAGACTTTTTTCTGTCTTTTTTTCTGAAGTTGGCACTACCAAAGCAATAGTTTCTGCCAAATCCCCAACAATATGATATGATTCTTCGAACAGCCAGAGGGGAATATTCGACAGCTCGGAAGCCCATGTACGAAGTAATGTTGTATTTACTGGCCTTGGTGGACGACGATGTGAGAGTATTGCAATGGTCCAAACTTTATCGGTATCGGGAGCTTCTTGAAAATAAGAAGCCAATGCATCGACCTTAACGTTGGTTTTGTTGGTGCTATCTAATTTCTTGATCAAATCTGCGAATCGCTTCAAGTACTCACCTCGCTTTCCTTACTAGTATCCAATTCGTTTAATTCTCCTTCATATTGCGTCTTTTCGGTTCGGGCATCATAACCTATTTCTCTTAAGTATCTTGAAAATATTTCAGTATAACCGTGTGTGCTTATAATCTTTTCGGCCCCGGTATCTTTTATGGCCGAAAGTAACCCTTGCCAATCACAATGATCAGACAATACAAAACCTTTATCTATGGCTCTTCTACGACGAGCACCGCGAAAAGTCATCCAACCACTGGCTGAAGCAGTTTCGAAAGGAACCATTTTACGTATCCAAGTAGTACCATGAGCACTTGGGGGCGCCACAACAATATTACCCTTGAGTTCTTCTTTTGATGTATCCTTTGTAATCAATGTTGTTTTGGGTAGATTTATTATTGACCGAATTACATTGTTCATATTTTCTACCGCTCCATGTGTATATATTTTACCAATTGAAGTATCAAGGTGTTTTATTAATCGTTGTGCTTTACCCAGCGAATAACCAAACAAAATTGACGTTTTACCCTCGACCTGATTTGAGGCCCACCAGGAATTGATATCATAGAAAACCTCATCTTGAGGTACCCATCGAAATGCAGGTAATCCAAATGTACATTCGGTAATAAAAGTATGGCACTTAACTGACTCATAGGGAATCGAAATACCATCATTCTCAATTTTGTAATCCCCAGTAAACACCCATACTTCGCCTTTATGTTCTACTCTAACTTGCGAACTTCCTACAATATGACCCGCGGGGTGCAATGAGAATTTTACATTATTGATCATAAAAGTTTCTCCATATTCTTTTCCGGTTACATTGATGTCTCCCAACCTATGTTTGATTATTGGAATGTTGGTATGATGAGTAATGTATTTTTTATGCCCCCATCGGCTATGGTCTGCATGCCCATGGGTAATAATGGCATTATTCACTCTTTTCCATGGATCAATGTATACATCTGCCGCTTGACAGTATATACCCTTTGTATTAAATACAAGAAGTGGAGTTTTCATTTTTAATTTTAAAGAAATTAATTAAGTAGGTCAACCTATAAAGCCATAAAGATTTCCTAAAAAAACCAAGATTAGTAAAACAGTTCTAAACCAGTTTTTTCGGATTAATTGATCTAAAATTAAATCATCTGAATCCCCAAATGAAATTTGATTATGCATTGGCAAAAACTGGAAAAATGTCGAAATCCAAACGAATGTAATTAAAGCCAAAATAATCAGATGATCCGGACTAAACATTGTAAACACTTTAACAATTGCCAAGCTTAACTGCCCTATCATTAAAGGCATTACCACATATGCAATCTTGATAATATATCTTTTATGCCATTGTATTAAATCATTCTTTTGATAAAACTTAAGACCAGGATAAACAACCAATTGCACAATCCAAATTAGTACAACCATTCCAAAATCAAAAACTAAACTGGCCAGCTGGATACTCATTTCATATCTTTATTCGTTGTTCAAGATTCCCTTTAATCGCTATATCATGCAATATAAAGTTAGAAAAGTCTTTTGCCCAGGTTTGATAGGTAAGCTTCGAAGGATGGACACCATCACTGAAAAAATCCTGGGGTTTTGCATCAATGTTCATTTTTTTGATCCAATTTTCTATAGTAATTGTCTGAGAGTAATAGAAAACATTTTCAAAATTAGAAACTACTCCTTCAAGTTCTTCTCCTAAAATCTCTACCAAATTTCCGAGTACAAATTTTGTTAGCTTTGTAAAAGCCGGAAACTCTTTAATAGGAGGCATATTGGTAAAGATAATACTTACGTTTTTAAATCTGGATTGCAACGTTTTAATCAAATCACGAATGTCATTTTTCCATTTCCATGGTGTGTTCAACGTAAAAGTATCATTACCTCCCAAACCAATTATTATGACATCGACTTCATTTTCTTTTATCTTCGGAATGATTTTTCTGGTAACATTTTTGGCAGTATACCCACTTTTTGCATAAACCTTCCACTCAATTTTTACATCAAGTTTTGTTTCCAACTCGTTTGCCAATGTGCCTGCAAACCCCTCTTGGTGCGTCTTGACACCTACTCCTGCAATAGTACTTTCGCCAATAAAAAGTATTCTAAGTTTTTTTTGAGAACTCTGCAGATTTAAGCCTTCAGTTCCTTTCGCTTCGGGCAGAATGGGGACATTTTTCCGAATTTGCACCCCTTGAAAATACATGACTGGTAATAGAGGAACCGAAATTAAGGCCCCGAGAAAATACTTGAAGTTCATAAAACTATTAATTTATAGGAACCTAAAGTTCTGAATTATTTCGCTTTAATAGCTTCTATTTTTCTTAGAATTTCTTCGGCTTCGGCATATTTTTTATCACTTTCTGCCCTATTGACAGTGGATAGTTTATGCCACTGACCCATTACTTTTTCATATTTTTTTTGAAGCACTTCTACTTCACTTTTCTTTTTGAATAATCCAAACATAATTTTCTAATTAAAAAATTAAAGACAGTTTACTGAGTAATATAGTTTTGTAATTCGGCTATTTTATCTGGGCTATTAAAAGCACCTCCATAATATGTAGTAACTGTTGCAGAGGTGTCATCTTTTATCCCTCTTGATGATACACATAAATGTTTGGCATCAATAATTACAGCAATGTCATCGGTATTTAAGATTTTCTTCAATTCTAAAGCTATTTGATTCGTTAATCGCTCTTGCACCTGCGGGCGTTTTGCGAAGTATTGTACTATTCTGTTAAGCTTGGATAGTCCTATTACTTTTCCCGAAGAAATGTAGGCTACATGAGCTTTACCAATAATAGGAACAAAATGATGTTCACAATTAGAATAGAACGTGATATTTTTCTCAACAAGCATTTGATTGTATTGATACTTATTATCAAACAATGCGACTTTGGGTTTATTTTTTGGATTTAACCCAGAAAAGATTTCATCGATATACATTTTTGCAACACGATTCGGAGTACCTCTTAAGGAATCATCTGTTAAATCCAGCCCCATAACGTCCATAATTTCTGCAAATAATTCGGCGATGCGAATCTTTTTATCGTCATCAGACATATCGAAAGCATTTTGTTTCATAGGTGTATCGACGCCTGTAGACATATGATCGTCTCCTATCTCATCATAAGTAAATCCATTTAATTCGGGGGTATTTCCGTTAATCATTATTTGCGTTTCATTTTCAATTTCCATAGCAATTTTAATTTCTTTCAATTCAAAGCTACAAAATTGTTTAACTATTTATTTAATTCATTAAACAAAAATTAACATAGCACTATAAGATTAATTGATTATACATATTCAATAAAAAATGGAGATTTTAATATCCAGTGTCCCTTTAAAAAAAGCATTTGCAAAGAGTAAGTGTAACATTAGTATCATATTATAAGATAATGGTATTAATTTATAAGAAACATCCATTTTTGAGACCTTGATGAAACCTGATGATATAACTTCACGATTGTAAAGGAAAACCCTTTACACAATTTATTAACTATAAATATTTACAAATGAAAAGTATTTTAGATTTAAAAGGTGTGAAAAACCTGAGTAAAAAAGAACAACAAAACATTGCAGGAGCTGCTGGTTATGGATGTATTCAAAGAGGTCGTAAGTGTTGTAATCAAAATCCTGGAGGCGAATTTTGTGCTATTGGTAGATGTACTGGAGTTGGAGGTAACGGGGGGTGTCTTTTCTTCTAAGGGAGAAATCTTTAAATTACAAATTAACGAGACTGGATAACCCAGTCTCGTTATTTATTATTTCTCGAGTTCAATTGTGAAAAGATTATTAAAAGTAATTATACCCTCTTGTAATTGTGAAAGATTTGCCTCTCCTTCCAAAGAAACTTTTCCTTTCATACCTTCAAATTCCAAAGTTGTGCTCATAACATTATTTTCGGTTGGCGTAAATGAGGTATCAAAATTAAATTCTAATATTGGAGATCGTACTTCATGAAATACTAAATTCTCTGCTTGAATAGTTCCTCGTTGGTTAATGTTTATGGAAGTAATGACTTCTGATGTTATGGTCCCATCACTGGGCACCAGCATGCTTAGCACACAATCTTGAAGAGTCCCTATTATCTCTTCGGTATCGGGGTCTACCAAATCCATTAAAAAGCAATTGGCCTCTAATTCTTCTTCTGTCTTTGGGTGTACAATAGTTTTAGGTTGACCTAATACCGTGCCACGTCCGATGACTTTCAAAAGTATAGTTTCTGACTCTGATAGATCGGAATAGTCGTTATCATTATTACAAGCTAAAATGAATAATGTAATGATGATTAAAAAAATGATTCTCGTAATTTTCATGATAATTAAAATTAAATTATTGATAGATTAATTGCTTGCTTGTCTAAAAAAATCCCAAATAGTTGAAAAATAAAACCAAGTAAATATGTTTCATAAATTATTTTAGAAAGACAAATGTGTTTTGGTACAATAACAATACTAAAAAATGACTTGATCTATGTTGGGCTTTATCCAGGTGGTAACTTAAGACCAAAAATCGCTTGAAATTTGCTATTCCTGTATGTATCTAAATATTTTATTATCAAAACAAAGCTAAAATGTTTGGCTTTGTTTAGTTAAAGGACAAAATCGATTAATTTTAGTGTTCCTTCTTTATATGTTCTATTGTCGCCGTATTTTTTTTGTCAACATCTTCTTTCCATCCCAGTATGACTTCTTGAATTATTCCATTTTTGTCTAGAACCATATGGGTTGGATAAATAGTAATTTTTAATTCTTTAATGATTTTTCTTGCATCTGGCAGTTGTTTATAACTAAAGTCATTCTCTTTTAAAAACTTCCGTACTTCGTTATTTTTATTAAATGTAAATGCCAAAAACTCTATTGGTTCATCTTTATATTTTTGCATCAAGTAATTTAAAGAAGGTATTTCTTTAACACACGGGCCGCAGGTAGTAAACCAAAAATTTACTACCGTAATCTTACCTTTTAGATTTCTTTGATTTAATCTCAATCCTGCGGTAGTAACCAAATCAAAATCTGGAAAAACTGTATAGTAAAGCTTTTTTATAGTCTCATTCCTTGATTTAAGTAGTTTTTTTTGCTCTTCTATATCTGTTCTTGAAAGTGTAACTTCCTTTTCACCATTTTCTTTAGAGATGGTTTTCATATTAACAGGGCCGCTCTTAAAAAGTTTTTCTACAGCTTCTTTGGTCATAATTTCACCATTTTTATTTTTGTAGACGATATTTGAATCATCACTTTTTTGAGCATTTACTATTAATATTGATAGAAGTATTAATGTTTGAAAAACTGCTTTCATAAAAATTAGATTTATATGTTAACTAAAAATTATAACCAATCTGTTATGCTTTTTAGAAACTAAGCATGTAAAAAGGTGTCAATTAGAATGATTTTTATTGTGATACAAAGAACAAGTATGTTGAGGATAGCTTTTTAAGCTTACGAGTTATTTTACTAATAATAATGTAAAAACACGTATCGCAAAACGAATATACTGGTGTATTATAATATCAAAAAACTTCTTGATCATTACCTATATTAAATTGGGCAAAAAAAGCATTATAGTATTCTTGAGAAACATGATGAAAACGATCTGCCTGCTTTGCTTCAGACCAACCAGATTTTATTCTTTCAAATGCCTTTACATTATTATAATGAAGCTGTAATAAAGTTCTGGTTATTTTTTCCTTTTCAATTTCTTCAAGATTATTATTTACCAAAACTGGACCTAAAGGAATTTCCCCTGAAATCCAAACAAGTTTTACTTGGTGCTTCAAAGTTGAATCATTTTCAATTTGCTTGAAATATTCATTACTTCCAATGGTGCATAGATCCACCTTCTTTTCGAGCAATTTTTCAAAATTTGCAGTATGATTACCTGCATAAGAAACAGACTTAAACTCTTCTTCCAGTGATTTTAGATGAAGTGATTTAAATAGAACTCTAGGAATAAAATTTCCAGATGTTGACCCTTTCTTTACTAAAGAGATTGAAAGGTTTTTTGCGTTATCAATAATATCAACTAGTCTAGTAATACTATCGTTATTACTTAATAAAACTGATTTATAGTTATTTATAGCATCTTCTTTTATTTTAAAAGAAGCTACAGGTTTCATAATTTGTTTTTCCTGAAAAAGTGTTAAGTATCCTAGGGTATTGATAAAGGCAACATCTACTTCATTTGCAGTAATACCTTTGATCAAAGAATCAACAGTGGGATAACTATGTATTGTAACTTTTCTATTTAAAGTATTTTCCATCTCAACAGATAATGGCTCTAAATTATTAACTCGATCATTTGTCGCATATTGATACGTTGCCAATTTTATGGAGTTATTGTTAGATTTATAGCATCTTGCCAGCAGTAAAGAAATTATTATAAAAATTATGTGCATTTTAGTTTTTAAAACTTGAAGATGTATCCGATATCTCATTTTTTCCTTTTTTAATTTTTGATTTAGAATTAATCCTTATACAAATTTTTCCCTTCTGGCCCGTGGTATCTTATTGGATAATGTTATGGGAGTACTATCTTAAAGATATTCAGAGGCCAGGGGATAAAACTTGGGGAAACTCTATTCCTCTTTTCTTGTTTTCTGAAAGATAAGTAGGAAAAAAAGGGGTAATCAATATTTTCTAAACATTCCTTTTGGATATGCTTCTTGAAATTGGATTACAAAAAGGTTACCAGCCGGGGACTATGTAAACAAGATTCACATTAATCAACTTAATTATAAAATATTAACCCCGTCACCCAGCCGATTCCTTTTTGATCAACTTAATCAAACAAAAACTGAACTATTTAATTCTTTAAATTTGTTAGTTTCCCGTGGCAAAACTTATCCCAAATCTTGTTATCATTACATCGACATCTATAGTATGGTTACCACCATAAACTGACTCTATATAATACTTGCCACTTTTTCTTTTTATTCTAAGAACACTAATTTCTCCATTATGAATACTGGATTTATAACCTACAACACAGGCATTATATTCACTATCATTAAATGATTTTGTACCATGTTTTATCAATTTATCTACCCCTGATTGGACTCCAGTAATTCTATGAATTTGTATTGGAGTTTCCCCCAATACTCTTACATGCCCTCTAATATCCAGAGCTAGTTCCTCTCTATTCCTACCTATTTGAACTGGATTTCCTTCAGGATTAATCTGAAGAATATTATTGTGCGACTGTACTTTTTTTGTTTTTATATGGGGAGTATCCATAAAATCTAATGCACCTATGTTGTCCCCGAAGATTCTTCCTTTAACTTCCAAAGGTACACCTGGGTTTGTATGATTAATACCAACATGACCATTTCCTTTGATTGTAAAAATTTCTTTTCTTGAAGTACCATTATTATCATTATAAAAAGCATAACGCCCCCCACTAGATCCTATATTAAAAGTAAGCTTACTGCTATTATATCCAAGCCCATATACATTTCCTCCGTTTTCATAAAGAGCAATTTTAACATCTGCAGAATCTGTACCCAATGACAATTTATGGTTTGGATTTGAATCTCCTATACCAATGTTACCTTCGCCTTCAATAGTAAAAATCTCAGTCTTAGGATCCGAATCTTTATTATAAAAGGCATATTTTGCCCCATTATGTCCTAAATTAAAGGTAAATCGATTTGATTGTATCCCCAATCCATAAACGGTACCCCCTTTATAAAGAGCAAGTTTTGTATCGGCAAGACCAGATCCTAAGGATAGCTTATGATCCCCGAGATTAATATCATTTTCTGCATCAAAAAAACTTCTTACATCTCTCAATAAGCCATTCCATTTTTCTGATGTCAAGAACGTATCATCGCCTTCACCACTAATTTCTAATTCATCAAAATTTATCATCTTTTCTATTTTTTATTATTATTTTAATTTTCTATTACTATGTTGTGGCCTGTTGGCCATCTTCTGGTACTCGTTCTAATATCTGCCATGAGTATTGATCGGTCTTTGACCAATTGTTCTTTAAGTAATCATTCGCCTCTGTATAGCTATCAAAATATCTATCACTTATACTCTCTGGAGGGAGTAATTCATCTTTTGATAGGATTCTGTACGTTCTATCTTTTAATGTGGGTAGCTCTTCGATCATCTCAAAAGTATCCCATGATTTCCTGCGCTTCTTTTTACTATATAAAGCCATATTCTGCACACCTTCTTGTTGCCAATGAATCGACTCGTCTTCTAAGGCGACACCTGCTCCTTCTTTCAACTCTATAACTTCGATGTTAAAATTACCTTCAGATCCCTGGTTAGAAATGTCATATGATGCCTCCTTGATAAACAATTGTACCCCTGCCGGCATTAAATCGAAATCTGGATGAGCAATCTTTTCCTGATCATTTAAATCCTCAAAATGACCTCTTGAGAAATATTCTTTTAAATTATTTTGGTCTCTTACCGCTATATCATCACCTCCTGCAAACGAATAACTCTCAATTACATATTTCGTTCTAGCCGTCATATAACTACTACCAAACTTGCTAATATCCTTATTGAACGGAAGCAACTTTTGGCGTAGTTCTAAATGACCTGAAGGGTATAAGAATACATCACCTTCGGATTCTAGTTCCTCAAAACTGCGTAAACTTTCTGAAGTCGATACATCTTTTGGTAATTTACTACTCCAGTTACTAGGCTGTTGTAACTCATGGCCTAGCTTTTCTCCCAGATCTTCTGGACTCATGAGTGCCGGAACAGGATCCTGGCTACCTCCCCAGCTCTCATTGAACTTAAATTTGTAGGAGAACCATAGCACTTTAACTTTGGCATAACCTTGTGCTTTCCAAGGGCGGGGACCACTTAGCAAAAAGTTTAGGTCGACTCCTGCAAATGTTCTTCTTTTGTAGCTCAACTCGGCCGAAAGGCGAATATCACTCTCAAAATAAAATGGATCAAACTGAAATAATGCATTAAAGCCTAAATAAGCTACAGCTTTGGCTCCGGATTTCTTTAACAGCGCATCTGCCGTTAATCCAACCTGATACGAATTTGAAGTAATTGCCTGGTAATATTCGCAACTTAGCCTAAATATATCGCCACGCTTAATCAAAGCTGATAAACGTTTAACATCTGGAAAACGATCTGGTCGTTTATATCGAGGATGATACCCTCCTAGCGATACTAAAAATTGCGGAGTATCACTCCAATCTAACATAAAAGCAAAACCACCCGATAATGGAATACCTACAATCTGAGAATCTCGTAAAACTCCTTCTATCAATACATAAGAGGCACCAAAATTAAAATCTCCAAAAATATCGGCATGTAACTCACCTAGTTGTTTATTTGCCTGTTTATTGGGCAAGTATACTGCCAAGCTTCCTAATAAAATAACACGATCTTTAAATGGTAATTCTACCAAAATACCCAGATCCAACTCTAAAGCTGTGGGTGTACCATACCCAATCTTAAAAAAAGGAGCTGCTACATAATGATTCTTTTGCTCTGGAAATACCCCCCGTAGATCACTTATAATCTTGGATGCATTTTTTAATACATCTTTCGGAAACACAATATTATCTATGTTACCGCTTTTAACTTTATCTCGCAGTACATCTACCTTCATAGTGCGATGTATCCCTAGTAAACCGCCAACTCCGTTGAGTACAAAACCGAAAGCCAATTGAATCCCAGGTGTAAATAAAGCGCTTAAGCTCACTAACATCGAAAAACCATCCTGACCATTGGCAAGCTTTGTGCTAATTAAGCCTACTGCTGCAACATCGATTTCTAAACTATCTAAACCTAATCTCGCACTAATCGCTCCAGAATAATCACCACTATCTTGATCGTATTCTAAAAAACCACCGCCACTTATAATTGACGAGTCTAAGTTTATCCCAATGCCATGAGGGGGTTTGAAGTCTAAGTCTAACCCTAGGTTTCCGAAAATTACTGAAGGATTTGTAAATGACTGATCGATGAGCTCTTGTCTGTTGTATGGAATACCATTTAAAGACACTCCAATATCTTCAATTGTGAAATTAACTGGACCAAGACTTCCTGAAAGCCCGAAGCCCATATTTGCCTGGCTTACCTGATTATTGCCTTCTTTCTGGTCCAATGAAAAGTTAAAATCATCTACATCTACAGGGCCAATTTTCTTATTCAAAATTGTTTTTGTATCGAAAGAAGGATTTCCATTAAATCGTATTCCCTTTTTATTTGACCATATAATTTCAGGAGAAAAACCGCCTTCGATAGGACTACTTTTTATGAAACTACCTAAAAATCCATCTAATTCTTCAAAATCTATAACTGCATTTAACCCTGGATTACCCTCAAAGCTTACCTCTAATTTGGTTTCCAGATCATCCGGAGATCCTTCTACATTAAAATCCAGGTTTATATTCCTAACTTCTAACCTGGTAGAATCCTTCTGACCGATAATAATTTTAGGTTCTGAAAATGTACTTTTAATCTCAAAACCGGCATTTACATCCAACTCACCTGTTTCCAATCCAGCTTGGTTAGGAAAAACCTTGAAGGTAAGAAGATCAGATGTATCCGCTCCTAAACGCCAGTTTAATTTGTAATCTTCATTCAATATAATTTCTTGCCCTACCTCTCCTTTTGATATAGGTTTAATTAAAAATCCAGAAGGTGCCTCATTAGATCCTATTTCTGGAATCGGTGTTATGACCAAACCTAATTCTGTAATTACTGAAACCTCTTCAGGAATATTAGGAGGCAGTTCTATTGGAATTTCTGAGGAAAACTCTGTTCTGATCCCGTGAAATACATTAACAAACAATTCCATGACACCATGCACCCTATTATAGCCTTCTGTAGGATTATGTTCTGGATTATTTAAAAACTCGTCTGAAGGTATTATTACATCTGAAGATACTTTAAAAAACTCTAGTGTTTGCTGTAAATTTTGCAGTAATTCTAAATGTTTTAAACCAACGGGCTGTTGCCCCCATTGATAATACTGTTTAAAAGCTTGCAATGGGTTGGTCACCAGTTTTACCAATTGACCCCAATCAAGTATTGTTTTGGTGTAAGGAATTCTAAACTCTTCTTGAGGGTCTCTTTCTTCAAAACGAATAATTCTAAAAAACTGGAATAATGCATAAGCTATAGGCACATACTGCTTTAGGTAACTTACCATAAGATCATCCAGCAAATGATCGGCAATACTACCCCAAAAATCACTTTCCGCCAAAGGTCCTTCAAATTCCGTAAAATCGCCAATTTCAAATTTAGAAATTAACTGTAAGATATCTTTGCCTTGTTCTGCCAACGATTTTATATCCGAAAGCTCTAAAGTATCTTCTTCTTTTTTTGTTTTTAGTTCCCTGGCCTTTTCTATAAACTCATTGAGTGGTTCTTTAAACACCAATACTTGGTCAATCCTATTATGAATTTCGTCATTTAATTCTATATCCCATCCATAAGAATAAAACAGATGTTCTAGACCTTCTAGAGAACCTATATCTTCTTGTAAAGGCGTTAATATTTTTTCAAGGGATATATATAAATATTCTAATTGCTTTTTCATTTTGTTCTTTTTTATAGTTCAGTTTATTCTGGAATAGCTAAAATGTCAATACTGCTATAAGTGGCTTGATCCATCATAGCTTTACCTAACGCCAATAAAACAACAGCTTTCATTTTATTATCATCTACCAAACCAGAATCAATCAAAATTTTTGATTGACAATGTCCTAGACCTTTTTTTGCAAGAAGTTTTGAGAATATCGCCTTGTAGTTTTTCAATTCTTCGAGCACAATTTTCTGTCCCAAATCCAAGCCTGCTGCATATCCGTATATGAAATAAGAAATCCAAGAAGGAAATGGTGTTCTAATCTTAATTTTTAAATGATAATCATGTGCATTTTCAGGTTCATATGCTAAAACTCGCATGTTAAAATCGTCAGGGAAAGATTCTCCTTTGGTTAACATATCAAAACCAATCGCATTTATGATTCTGGCAGATTCTCGAACCCCTGTTACAACGCCAACTTTCTCATATCTCTCCTGACCATCTTGAATAGCAGTAGCCAAATCTTTAAACATCAAAAAACCACCAACAAAATTAAACGCAAGTCCGAGTCCAAACATTATTCCGGTCGCTCTGGAAACTGTTACTGTAATTGACGAACCAACACCGGTTGCTCTACCAAAAGAAACTGTCATATCAATGATCTGAAAAGCGAACTCGAACGTGGCAAAATAATAGTTAGAAGACCAATAATCGTATATTGTGCTGTTATCTTCTATATAAACCGTCTTTAATATCTCCATAAGCTCCTCCCTGGTCTTATCTTGATTTTCTACCAAAACATCTATAAATTGTTGGAACGTTTCGCAATTTATTTCTCTCAGCATTCCTTCATCGCTTAGTTCTACAAAATTCAGATCTTCTTTTTCTAAAAATTTAAATGTTGGAATTGGTTTATCTCGAGGACTATTTTGATCTATAAATCTAGAATCCTCTGGCCCTGCTTTAAGTTCTATTTGTATTACTTCTCCAAATGGAAGTTCCTTCTCCATAAAAAGATCTGTTTCAAAATCTTTATCATGCTTTGTCGAAGATTTTACTTCTTTCCAAACGTTATGAGGAGGATATGCATTCTCTGTACTATGTTTTACTTCTAAAGGAGTCAATGAAACCCACGGATGATGCAAATCGTATTTTGTTTTTTCAAACTCTCCTGTTTCTTGAAAAAAATGAAAAAAATCTAACTTTCTCATTAAAGCTTCTTGAGCTTTGCGTAAATAAAATGCATTTCCTTTTTTATAGGATGATCGCAAATAATATATAAAGTCAAGGAGTTCTTCTTTACTATGCCTATCTAAATATGCCAATAACTCTGTTCCTGGCGTGTTACAATCTGTAGAATAATAAGTTAAAAGAGAATCTATCTGTTTTTCAGTTAACGAAACCCGAACAATCAGTCTAGTTGCAGATGAAAGAAAGTTTTCTACTTTTTCTTCAACAAAGAACTCACTTATATTGTTATTTTCATTTTTATCATGAGTAATTTTCCAGACTGGAGGGTTTTCTTGAATTCGTCGTATTATAGGGTTTGTTAAAGGGTAACCTTCATTTTGAAATTCATCAAGTAGACTAATAGGCTCTTCTCCTTCTATTTCCAGCGAGGGAAGCCCATCAAGAAGTTCCACAAATCTTTGATATCGTTCAAACTCATTTACGTCTTCTAATTCCCCTTCTTCAAGGTCAATAAAATAGGAACCTAATTCAAAAAGCTTACCTCTCAACTTTTCATCCTGATGCTCATTCGCAAAAAACTGATACGGTACAGATGGTAATGTGGCGTTATCAATAAGTTTGTAATATACCTTTAGAATTCTAGTATAGTTTTCATCATTTATAAAATTGTGATATTCATCTTCAATTCTATATAATACATTATAAATATGCTCTTCAAAAACTTCACCTTCAAGCTCAACTTCTAAGGTAATCCCGTCAAAAATCAACCAATGATTACGATGTACTCTAATTTCAATATCTTCTGATAATGATAAGTCCTTTAGTTGAAATTTTTTCCTAACATTGTCAGGTAAAACATGATCATTAAACGAATTTATCAAAGAATCATATTCAACCTTATTACCTTCGGTAACATTATTTCCTTGCAACGTATAATTTGATAAAATGAAGGGCTCTCCTGCTTTACCGGGTGTTATTAATTCATTTAATACTTTTTGAGTTCTTGTAAAGGAATAATTCTCATTTCTAGGTATCAATCCTTGCAATTGCAAATGATCAAAAAAATCAAACCTCGAAGTAAATTTTTTATCTTGTCCAATTCTTTCGTGAGAACTGAAGTACTGATATTCCATTGGCGCATATACATTTGCCCTTCCTCCAAAAAAAGAATACAATCCATGCATTGCATCAAAGGCATATCCAAATCGACAACATCTGATAGTAATCCAAGAATCATCTAAAAACTTCTTGATTACTTCGTTTCTTTTATTTTTGAAATCATTAAACTCTGGTGCACCCTCCCAAAAAGCTACTTGAAGATTTTTTATTGACCCCGCTGAGAAATACTTAAATTTTTTGTTTTTTCCACCTAAATTGTTGATAAGGGGTAACGCTAATGTAGTTCGATTTCCATGTGCAAGTATTACAAGTTCACGAATTTGATTAATATTTTTTGATTGAATCTCATCAAACAAAAAATCAATCATATCTTCGAGATTTGCCACTCGATGCACCACATGGTTTGGGTAGAATAAATCAAAAAAAGCTTCTCCGGCTATTCCATAACCATCGGAGGGTGACGTAAGATTTATTAAATAATCCTTTACTCCATCTTTTAATGGTAAAGGGTATTCTTGTATATTATTAAAAATTCTTTCGCCTCTAATAATATTTATTGGTATAACGCTCATTTTCAATATATTTTGAAGCATTAAGCAGCTTATCTCCACTTAACTTATCTTCTATTTAAAAAGGTTTCTTGTTTTGGGTGATTTAGTTGGTATTACTATATTAGTGTAGATAGCTTTACCGCTACTCGGGTCTGTTTTCTAGTCATTACATTCCCTATAAAAGCGGGATTATTCCAGTTACTATCACCACCAGGTAATTTACCGTCTAAATATTCCCCTTCTTCATGGCCAGCAAAATCTTCCCATCCAATATTTTCGGCATCACCTGTTACATCCAAACCGTATTGCAACTCTGTGATACGTTCTTCAAAAATTAAGAAATAGTCTTCGGCATCAGCACTTACTAAGTCAAATCCAAGAAATACAATATCTGCTCCTATTTCTCCCTCAAAAATGGGAAACTTTCGGTTTTCAGAATTTGTGAAATCTGGTTTTCCATTTGCGTTTTTAGGAACAAGGTATATGAGTACATTATTGAACTTTTGCAACAATTCTGCTCGTAATAAAATGACCGTCTGATTTTGATTTTCTTGATTGGCATTGGGTTTACCATCAACAGGGTGGTTTCCTAAATTTGAAGCCGTACTCCACTCTGAAATCTGCGCGATATCTTTATCTTCATCACGCGTTAACAACCATTTTTCTACAGCTTCTTCATATAGAGTTGCTACTTGTTTTTGAGTACTATCAGGATTTGGCTCGACATATGCAGCTTCTATTTCTTCAAAAGTGTTGTAAGCATTCCCAAATTGAATCGTAAGCTGTTGTAAAAGTTGTTGGCCATAATTGGTGTTCCTAAAATTTTGTTTTTCTTCAGGATCCAAAGAATATATTGTGGTATCCCAAAAACTTCTAAAATAACTCCCCCTCATGTCGGTTGGAAATTCTCTCCACCGCAGCTCTGACGCCATTTCATGATTTAACCCTAGCATAAAAGCTTCGACAAATTTTCGATTAGATTGTAGCAATCCTACCGTATTCATAGGTATATTCTCTAATCCCGAAAGGATATATTCTTCAGACAACCCCTTAAGATAATGATACATGGGTTGATGAAATTCTGGATACCATTTTACTGGTCTAAGCTCGTCCTCTTTATCAGACAACTGATTCAGTAATTTCTCGCGCCCTCTAAACGACTTTGTTCTTTGTTTGATTCTATCCACAATATGTTTATTGGGATCCATTGCTCCTTTGGTTTTTTCAACAATGTTATCTACCCATTCTGTTTCAAGAAAATCCTCACTTTTTTGATAGAAATTACTAGGAGTTCCTTGATGGGTGTATCGCTTCACCCCTTCGACCCTAAAACTTTTACTCACTAAATGACTATCTTTTACTTGAACCAAGGCGTCCCCTGTACGAATCCCTTTCCTTTTATTGAGATATTTTCTAACCTTTTTATGAGTTAAATGATCTGTTATATGGCTGGCTTTGAGGTATGGTGCTATCGTAGTATTTGGTTCATTACCTTCTCCCTCGATCAAGACTTTGTTTTGTAGAGGTAGCGACAATTTAAAATAATTATGAGGTTGTAATTCTTTTAACCTTTTATTCATACATCCAGAAAGTTCTCTACCAAACCTTCCTAGATTGAGTTCCCGATTTACTTTTTTAACTTTATTATATTGCTGCCAGGCAGATTTCATTAGGCCTTCCTGATTTTTCTTAACAAACTCTACACCCAATCCGGCAATCGTTCTGTATCTAAAATCAAGATTTACCTCTTCCAACCACTCATTACGGTCTACATTAACTTTTTCTGAACTGTTTTGCTTGCCTGCATACCATTCTCCATAAACTGGTGGGGTAACTCGTAGGATGGTTTCTTCATTATTATGTTCAATACCTCGATTAAAAAGCTCTGCCAACTGTTGTTTTTTCTCAACTGGCATAGGGTCGTTACCCTCTTGTCCATTTATTCCTGTAAGCGCCGATTCGATGGATAAAATGAAATCTGGTTCATCTATTCCATACCCTGGATTACTAAAATCGATAGTTTTTGAGCCCAGATTTTGAATTTCTCTTGGCACTATTTTTTTAACCAAAGTGTCAAAATTTCCTTCATCACCTGTTCTAAATTTCCAATCATAGAAATATGGCATTACTGATCCTATTGCTTCAGAAGGTTCGTCCCAAAGAAGAGCTCTTCTATCGATGTCTTCATTTGAGTTGCCAAGGGCTGTTTCTGCTCCTATTTTGTATGTTGGAATTAAAAAAGCTCTGTATGCAGTATTGGGTTTCAATCTTCTGGCACATATTTGTCTACAGATTACTTGATCCGGGGCGTTTTTGATTTTATTTTCAAGCTCCTTCGGACTTAATCCTTCTGTTTGAATTGTATTGACATGAGACCACCTCCAGGACTGGTTTAAATCGGGTAACACAGCATTGCTTTTTATTCTTATTCTCGGTGGAAGATCCTTTGATGTACTTCTTTCTTCTGTAAATTCTGCATCTTCATTGTTTCCAGATTGCAATACGATCAAAGACAACCAGGGAATCCA
Organism: Aquimarina gracilis; assembly: GCF_035285365.1. Classification (NCBI taxonomy): domain Bacteria; kingdom Pseudomonadati; phylum Bacteroidota; class Flavobacteriia; order Flavobacteriales; family Flavobacteriaceae; genus Aquimarina; species Aquimarina gracilis. The sequence continues at coordinate 602,288 of NZ_JAYKLX010000001.1, forward strand.
GTTTTGACCTTCATTCACTGTTTTGCAACTGTACCTCCAGACAAAATCAGGTTCAGAAAACTCTATAAAAGGCACCTGAGAGGGTTCAAAATTACTAGTGTTTTTATTTGGAAAAGCCTTTGAAATAATCTTGGTATTTAACCCGGTTACATCTCCAGGGCCTAATATAGATACTTCTTTATCTATCTGTAAATTGGCAGAAGTATTATCTTTCAGGTTGGTCTCTTTTACTTTAAGGTTAATGTTTATTTTGCTTCTTTTACCAGTGTTATCATGGTCTGCTATGGTAGTCATTCCCTGTCGTACATGCGACCTGAAATAGTTTATTTTTTTTGCCATTGTTTACTTTTTTAAAAAATTAAAGCGTCATTATCGGTTCTCAATCTTATCGAACTGCAAACCACTACTTCCTTCTCCTTTTCCTACAGATATTTTTCTGCCGAGCCAAACAAATGTTTTTCCATTTGCGGCTCTTGCTCTTTGCTTGGTGAGTTGTACTCGTACTCCTTCTCGCGGTATTGCCTCTTCACGAATAGTAGTAATATCATTTTGGGCCAGACTAGAAATAGGGTTGATATCAGCCAATTCGGTATCTATATCATTACGAACCATTACAGCCCTTCTGAGCTCAATGTGTTTTACATTATCTTCTATATGAAAAGGTAAATATGGAATCCAATTGGAAGGAACCGGTGATCCTAATCTAAATCTTGGAATACTACTATTATTTTGTTCTTCTATCCCTGAACCCACAAAAGGACCGTTTAATTCAAGGTGCAAATCATATCCGTTTGTAGGTTTACCCATGCCATTAGAAACTGTTTTCTCTACAGCCCATACCATATTGGCATATTCGTCTCTCAAAAACAGAAGTTCTTCAAGTGGTCTTGATTCTTGTTTGAAAGTAGTTACCTGGGGTAAGTACAAAAAGTGTTCTTTTTTATTAAAAAGCGGTTCTCCTGGTAAACGGCCATTTAAAGCATCATATTTACGTATTTTAAAGGCATCCCACACCTTAAGTCCATTACCATTTAATCGTACAGTTTGCTCGTTATTCTTAATTCTGGTGGTTATCCCAAAGACATCTTTTACATCAATGTGATTTACCCAACACATTTCTCCTAATTTCATTTGCAATGGAATAGTAAACCAGTCATTATCTGAAGTAAGTGTAAAATCGGATATGAGAAGTTTTACAAAATCGGATTCATCCATATCCATTTCATCGAGTTGAAGAATGTTATCTTCAAAAGAAAACAATCGCCTATCTGGAGATGCAGCAAACGAAACCCTTGTTGGCATAAAATTTTCGGTATTTTGTGTCTGCTCATCAGGGTCTATATCTACGCCTGCACTATCGAAAGAGTACCAGTCTAAGTGACCGTTTTGATAATCTGGTGCTTTTATCGAAGTGTTATCGGGCCCATGTACCTTAAACTCATGAGCAAGATGTTTTGGGTTCCAAGAAGAATGTTCGTCGGGCTCTACATGCAACTCTTTATACCAATTCTTCAATCGATCAATAACTTCAGAAAGTTGTGCTGCATAATCAGATGGTAGAGTTTCATTTTCAATAGCACTTAATAACTGACCGCCATCAATAACCTTTACTGACATAAGATCAAAGAATTTTGAAGATCTCTGATCCATTTCTCCTAATGGTTGTAAGGGAAACTCTACTTGTAGGCCAGCGATTAAATCATTGGCCTCATCAAAAGGTATCATATCCTTAATCAACGACGCTATTTTTTGACCAATTCTTACTTTACTTCTTAAATCATTAGGGTTGATCTTGACTGCTTCAACTTTGGGCTCTAAAGGTGCCCCTTCTAAACTTTTTGGATTTTGGAATCCGGTAAAGGAATACGCATCAATTTGTTGCTTTCTGAAATTTGCCTGTGCACTTATTGGCGAGCCATTATCCTCGGCATTAAACTCTCCGAATTGCCACTGTCTGCCTAGCATCCAAAGTGGGTCTGCCACTCTCATTTCTAATCCGGATTTATTATTTGCATCCCGAGATCTACCCTCGATTCTGAATTGCGGAGGAAATTTTACCGGACCTTCATTTACAGGAAACAGGTTTCTTTTTATCTTGTGATATAAACTCATTATTTTATTTTTTTGACGATATGTTAAACCAATATGTCATAGGTAATACATACCCATACTCTTTTATCCCTTCTATATCTACCATTCGTATTTTGTATAAATCCATTGTATCGTATAGAATATCTCTTAAGTGGGACTCTTCCCAGTCAAACACATCATTTTCGGTTGCTCTTGGATGTACCGCCAATAATAACCCTTGTGGAGGTTCATTATTAGGGGTGTCATAATTGAAACTTAATCCAGTATTTGCCTGCTCATTTGGAATATGCTCGGCAAATTCTTCTATTACTAACCCGAAAACAGATGCTTGTAATGTTTCTCCCTCTGACATATAAAGAATGCTACTATCTGTATTATCGGGATAATAATCACCATTGGCTAGCGGGTAAGATTCTCCAGTTAACGGATCTACAAACGTTGGTAAAGATTCATACTCCTGATCAAGAAGTCCATCTATTTCTTTTTTTGAAAGTCCAACCCAGGGATAATTGACTTGTGAAGGATTTTGAAGGATTTTGTAGGTATGATTTGAAACACCTGACCATGTTGAATGAACCATCAACCACTCTTCAAAAGACTCAACGTTTTCTTTTACTTGAGCCAAACCTTGTATCCAATTAAAGATACGCTCATATCCCCATACTTGACTAGTAGTATTATTTTCCTTTCTTCCTATTAGAAATTTTTGATTTTCCGAATTAACTCCAGTTTTATAATGATCTGAAGCTACTACCGGTGGGAGCAATTTGAAATCATTTCCGAAAAGAAGTTTTGACAACTGTTTTAAATAATTGAAAGCAGTTAAGAAATCCTCCTCGGTTTCATACTTATCAAGTAATGAATTTATAGAATCTATCTTTTCTTGTATAACCGCTTTTAATTGCACTAGATTAACCTTATCTACATCGACAAGAACCGTTTTTGCTTCTTCAATATCAAATTTTGAAAGAAACATCAACTGGGTTGCATCAATATTATCTGCAGCTACTATTTCTTGCAGGGATTGTAATAGTACCCCTAATCTGTTTGTTTTTATATGATCAAGCGCTTCTCTGTTAATTAAAATATGTTCATCTTCAGTAGTTAGATCATTTATATCTAAATATCTACTGTTTTGTAATAGCTTTTTGGAATGGTGGATAACTTGCAGGGCATTCTTCAAAGACCTGAAATCCTGTTCATTATTGGTAATTACAAATTGAATACTTTCGGGTAGATCTGGAAGTTGTTCTTTAACGTACCTATGGATTCTAAGTTCTAACTCACTTGTTCCATTTGAGATAGGTTCATCACTTACCGAAAGTAAATCTAAATAACTTATTTCAAGATCCGATAAAGCCACTTCTATAGTTTGTATTGGAGTATTGGTCTCTTCGACAGTGTCGAACAACTCTACCAAACAATGAATACTACTCATATCTCCTATAGATTGTTCTAACCACTTCTCTATAGAAGGTTCTAAAAGTGCCCGAGGATGATCAATAGTATATTCATCACTAATTTCTGGAAGCACCATAATTAACTTATGATTAATTGCTGTACCAGGTATACGGGTTTTTATAGACTCAATCTCTGGGGGTTCTAGTTCTCCTTTGGTTGCATCGATAGCCGCAGCTGCTTGACTTAAATTACCTTGTGTTACTTGATAACCTGCCTCATAGAATAACATATCTAAACTAGCATCCAAGGTATCTTCAAGTCTTTCTATAAGTGCTATAACCCTAGTTTTGTTTTGATCTGATATTGAATTTGGAAGACTTTCCTTATTTCTGATTGCTTTTAACCCATCGATCACACTTAGGTTTACAAATCCTTTATCGCCATCTGTTACATTTTGAAACAATGGAAACTCTTCCCTAAGGTTATATATTTCACTATGTAGGTTTTCATCCTGTAGATGTCTTTCTAATTGATACCCCAAAAGTGCTTCCAATTGTTGATCTTGTCGAATACCCTCGAGTAATTTTTCTCCCTTTTGTATTCTGTCGGAAGTTAAATTGGTAGTAAAGGGGTTACTTACTTCCTCATGTTCATGAGATAAAAATAGGTTTTTAAAAATCGAGGAAGTGATATTTTGGGCAGTAGTGGGCGTATGAATTATACCTCCCAATTTATTATCTACATCGGTCATTGATTCTAAAGATGTGACATTACCATTTACTTTTAAATTTTCTAATAATCCATAGGCTCCAAAATATATTCCTCTATCATGATTAGCAGTTTTTCGCAAGGATTCAATTTTTGAAGCTGCTAATGAAGTTATCCATGCGTCAACGCGATAACTATTTAAATCGATAACATTGCGAATTGCATTTACCTGTGCTTCGAACCTCTCTTCACCTTCCGGAATTTGATTACTAACCTCTATTATTTTTTGGCCTAATTCTATAAATAAAGCCTTAATTTCATTACGCTTTTCCTCGTTTAGTACAGTAAACAGAATAGTCCCCGGTTTAATTTCTTCATTTGTACCTTGATTGAAATAATGCTTTTTAATAACCCCGTCAAATGGAGCCCTAATATCGGCAACTTTACTTCCTTCATTATCAAGTATCTCAAGAACTACATCACCTTTACTTACTTCCTGCCCTACGGATTCTTTTATATCCCCTAAAGTATATATTGCATCTTGAGCTGTTTCAGAAAAAGGAAGATCAAACACCACATCTCTATGATAAAGCTGCATAGCATTGCTATAACTTCTTAGAAAAAGATCCACAAACAAGTTTAATTCTCCTTTGTATTGAACCAAACCTTGGTGATTTTCGGCAATCAAATCATTTATTAATTCTTGGAAACCTGAAAGATCCTGATCTACCAAAGAGAAAGTATCTTGAGTTTCTTGTTCTAATCCCTCGATTGTAGATACCATAGCTTCACCCTCATTAAATTTTATTACTTTGGCATCTAACTCTGTAAAACTAACTATAGGTGCTCTTAATATCTTATCCACTTCTGTAGTTAGCTCCTCGCTATTAAGGCCTATCAGCTCTGAAAAAGAACTCACATTATCCTGTACTATACTATACTCTTCGCCAAGGTTTTCCAAATACTCTGTAATCGATTGATTATCTGGTCTCTCTGTTAGTAATTCATAGGCTCTACCCCTAAAAGCATTGTATTTAAGCGCTCTTATTTGAAATTGATGAGAATGTTCTTGCATACTTAAAATCTCAAGAACAGTTTCCTGGGTATCATCTCCTGTTAACCGTGGTACTTTATGCTCTTCATGATGTACCATATCTATCCATTTTATCAAAAGTTGCGCAAATATTTTGGTCATCTTATCAAAAAGATTATCCGGCACGGGGATGTCAATCTCACTAACATTCATTATCGGAAGAATACCGTAAGGTTGATTCCCAATTTTTATAGGTCGATATATTCCTTTTGATTTTACGTATTTAGAATAGTGTTTCCAGACAGATTCATGTGTTTCATTCGAAATCTGCTCTCCAAATAGCATGAACAAGGGTTGCGCTCCCATAGCAAACCACGTAGCTTTTTGATATAATTCTTCGAGAGTATCCGGGGATGAGTTTGCATTTTTTACATGCTCCATACTACTGGTATCAAAACCTAAAGCTGTAGCCAAATTTTTCCCTGCAGATGCTATTTGAATGTGTTCGATATGTTGCGAATTATCTGGTTCTAACTCCAATCCTTCTACGGCATACTCATAACTATCTCTTACTTCAAACTCCTCACGTATAGAATGCCCACTACTTACATCTTCAGAGTTATTGGTTGGCGTGCCAAATTCTAAGAAAGAGAACCCTTCAGTATATCTGTGATTATCTAATAGATTAGAAAGTCCTTGACCCTGAACTGATGTATTATCATTTGACCTAAATCCAGTCACGATAATCCTTTCAAATTCCAAATCATCTCCTTGGTCTAACAATATTCTGATTCCCATTCCCTGTTCAACTGCAAGATCAAAATCTTGTATCCATTCATCCCCCTGTCCAAGCGCTGTTAATCCATTTTGATCTATCAATGATCCATTATCTGTATATGTTGGTAAATTGGTTGTATCCCCCTTTTTATATAAATAGAAATTAAATTTACGGGGTAACCAATTAAACTTAAAAATAGTTTCCTGATTTTCTAAAGGTTCTTGGCTATTTAACTCCTCATTTGTAATTTGGACTAACCAAGACGCCCGATATACTCCATATTTGGCAACCAGTTCTTCCCAAAACAGTCTTTTTGAAGCATCGTCTTCGAGAGTTTTGAAATGCAATACATCTGTTTTTTCTTGAGGATTGAGTAATTTCTCATGACTTTCTAAGAAAATTTGATCTGGAAAAACTCGTATCCACAATTGGACTCTATTATTTCCAATGTTTATAAACCTGGTCTCTAGTTTTAAAGGAAGTAAAAGAATTGGTATTTTTGAAATAGGTGAATTACTCATAGTTATTAGTATCAATACTTATGCAGAAAATTGACTGCATTTTATTTTGTTGATTTTTGATTTTTGGATGTTGACTTTTTGCTTGAACCTTCTTCTTTTTGTGTATTAAAAGCTTCTTCAATAACATGAATCGCTCCACTGATTCGAAGCATAGTACTTTTAAGGTTCATAGTTTCTTTGTCGAGCTCGATTAATCTTTTTTCTCCTAAGGAATATTCGTTCTTTAAATGTTCCAGCTTCATTTCAAGATTTTTTTTAAAATCCATATCATTAATATTAAAATTGGTTTTGTTATATATTTTAAGATTTATCCAAGTGAAAACAGCGTTAATACAAGATTCCTAAACTTCCTTTTCTTTCGGTACAGGTTAGGTGTCATTCCTGTATTTTTCTTGAAAGTCTTATAAAAAGAAGATTTAGAATTAAATCCTGATTCGTAGCCTATGGATAGTATAGTATAGCTATCAAATCGTTCATCCTTTAACATCCTTTTTGCTTCTTCTGTCCTGTAATAACCGATGATTTCTGAGAAATTTTTACTGGAGTTTTCACTGAGGATATTTGATAAGTACCCCGCTGTTATACCGAGCATTTTTGCTGTTTTGTCAAGGCTTAACAACGCATCGGTATATATTTTTTCTTCAGTTATCAGGGTCATAAACTTTTTGAAAACGGCATTTTCTTTATATGGGAATATCTTTGGATTTTGTATTCCAATTTCTTTGGTCGCTTCCTTATCGACCTGTTTTCTATATTTCAGGATCTCCAATTCCGATTGATTTTTATAGAAAAGTCTTCTAGAATAGATAAAATTTAAACCTGAAACTAAGGTTGCTCCCAACAGATATGAAAAACAACTCAAATGTATTACCTCCGTATCTATAACGAAGTACATACCTGAAAACACAATGCTTAGCTGCAATACAAATAAAAGAGTCAATATAGTTTTAGGATGAAAACTAAAATAAGCTCTTCCAATGGGCACACCTTGTTTTTTATTATTCTCGAGAATAATAAAAAACACATATCCCGCTACAGAAAGAACTATAATAAGAGCTACCATTTTTATTAGGTGCAAAGTGTATATGATTATGTTTAAAACAAATTCCAACTTTTCAGGTATTAAAAAATTAAGCGTTCCGATTTGGTGACTCGACAAAATTAATAAGAGGTATAACCAGGGGAGTAGAAAACACAGTACACTCTACGTGAACAGCTCTTAAATTAAAAGTGAACCAGATGTACTATTTAGGTAGACAATCGAAGCTTAAAAATTTGAATTATGTAAACAATAAATTCATTAAGTGCTGAATATCAAAACATTAAAACAAAAATATAGTAAACAAGATTAATTACAGTTTACATGCAAAAATTTTGGAACTGTTATCCAAATGATGTAAACCATTAAAAGAGTTATTGAGTGATTTTTTTAGATCTAAAAAAACATAACCTCATTTTTAATTGGATATAGGTAAGTGTTAGGAGAGTATTAATTTTTAGTATTATGAAGTTTTAGGACTAATGCTTTCCAAAGGGGTTTTACATTTATGTACTATCGAAAATACCATACAAAAGGTATGTTCTTAGTTTTTTAAGTCACTTAACTTTATATGTTATACTATGAAACCTCAATTCTATTTTTTAAAACCCACAGGGCAATTTATTTTACTTATTCTTTTTTTAATACTATCAAATAGTTTAAAAGCACAAAATAAACCCATAGATGATCTGGATATCTCAATCACACATCCACGAATATTTTGGAATGTTGAGTTATTAGAAAAAGCAAAAAACTGGTATCTGCAAAACCCTTTTGAACCTACCCGAAAAGAAGTTCTTTCGATATATGATGGATCGCAAGCCATAGAATTAGCATTTGCATACTTGGTATCTGAAAACATGAAATCTGATGCCGAACGAAGAGACTATGCCAGAAGAGCTATTGAATGGGCAAAATTGGCGCTTCAGGAAATTGAGTCTGAAAATTTTGAAAATGGAGCAGGCACATGTAATCGCTGTAGATGGTATGGTGATGGCTTGTTTCTGGTTCTAGATTGGTGTTTTGCAGAATTAACAAACGAAGAGTGGAATCAGTTTTATAGGTCAATAATAGATTTCATTCCTCTTTGGAATACTGCAGACTGGGGAGGGATTGATCAACCCCGAAGCAATTTCTTTCATGGCTATACCAGAAACTCTATATATGCCGGGATTCTGCTATATCATGAGAATAGAAGTTTTGCTATAGACATGCTTAATCACGGATTAATTGACAGATGGAATGTTTTCAAAAATTATGCTAACCAAGGAGGAATTAGCGGAATTCAATCGGAAGGTACATCTTATAATGTTGCAATTCAACGTTACCACTTATATACAGGTGTTTCATTGATTAATGCCGGGTATGATTATATTGGAGAAACCGATTATTTTAGAAGAACTATTGGTTTTAATTTATATAATGTAGCTCCCGATAGGGCATATGTTACCCCTAATGCGTCACAAGAGGATTCATTTTGGTTACCTTTTCCATACGGAGATGCAGCAGTCTTTATGAATGTCAACGAATGGAGCCAAACCTATCGAAACGGCTATGCCCATTTTATGTTATTACAAGCCTTAATTCGAAAGGATGATGGTAAATTATCGCAATATGCCAAAGCCTGGGTAGATAAACTGGAATTTTTTAATTATAATTATCCTCCGTATAAATTCGTAGAAGCTGTTACAAGTGATCTTCCAAAGGCTAGTTTGTCAGAACTTCCTCTTGACTATTTTGCTCCATATGGAGGACATACACCTTATGGATATACGAGAAATTCCTGGGAAAAAGATGCTACGGCGATTCATATCCAATTGGGAAAACCACCTTTAGGAGGGCATGAGCATATGGATGCCGGTTCATTTACAATTGCAAGAGGTAATCGTTATTTAATTATCCCTCCTAGCGGTAGAGGTTACGGCAGTAGTTGGAAGATACCTAATTATGACGGAGATAGGACTCAAGGTATTGATGTTCAAAACACACTTGCCAAAAACACAATTTTATTTGGTAAAAAAGGCTCAACCGCAGCAGGTCATACTACTGAAAATGTTGATCGATTAATGAGTCATGATTATTTTTTCTATGCTGCAAATGATTTAACTCCAGCTTACAAAAACTATGACAATCCTACTTTCAGTAGTAATGTAAACGTTAAAAAGTTTGAGCGCGAAACCATTTTCATTAAGCCTCTAGAAACTTTTGTAGTCTTTGATAGAACCGAATCTGTTGAAAATGAAAATCAAATAAAAACATCACTATTACACACTCAGGGAGCTCCTGTTCAATTAACACAGAGAAGATATTCGGTAATTAATAATGATCACGAAGCAATTATTGATATTTTATTACCCACAAATCGCGAAATATCCATAATTAATGAAACTCAGGTAGAAGGATGTGGACATTGTCGTGATAGAGAGGATGATGCCCATAGAATTCAAATCGAAAATAGTAATGAAGGGATCGTTTACTTTTTAAATGTTATTCAAACCAAAGCCACAAAAGATCAACACCAAATTTCAACCAATTTACAAGAAACTGATACTACATTTTTGATTTCCATTAAACATGAAACAAAAGGAAGTGCGGTAATAGAGTTCGAAAAAGGTATCGCTTCGACCAAAGGAAGAATAGGATACGACCCTATAGAGTCCCCAAAACAATTAACCTCTTTACCCGAGAAGCCTCAAGCCATAGATGTAACCAATGATGGCCCTACATGGTATGAATTAGGCACACTCCCTCCACCTACCGGTACTCCTGATATTATAGAAGAACCAGAACTTATTGATGTAACATCTCTTAATTTGGAATACCGCATTGAAAACTCTACACTTTTTATAAATTTCAACAACAATCAGATTGCTAAAACACGCGTAAGATTTTATGCTATAACCGGTGCAAGAATTTATGATTCAAAAGCCCAAAATGTAACCAATGGTAATATCGCTTTAGAATTACCAATTCTCGCAAAAAAAGAAGTATACTTTCTTAAAATTAGCACCAATATGGATAAAAAGGAGAACGTATTTAAGGTTTTTATTGATCAATGATTTTTTTTGACCAAGGCAAGATCAGTTATCAAAAGTAACCTTATTGCATCAAATTAATTCAGTAGAAACGCTTAATAAAAAAACCTTCTAAATTAATTTAGAAGGTTTTTGTACTCAAGGCAGGAATCGAACCCACACTCCCGAAGGAACTTGATTTTGAATCCAGCGTATTATAAACTTTATTAAACCATAGTAATCCTTAACTTCTATAAATACCTTATTTATAACACATGAGCGTTTTTAGTAATATATAATAAAGTATGTATAAGATCATATTTTTTACACCTATGTTTAACTTGAATTAGTTATTGTCGAAAATATAGAGAATATGGTATCTGCAAAAGTAATCTTCTACCGAAGCAAGAAAAGATACGATGCAAAACACCCTATCGCTTTACGAGCTATAAACTGCGAAAAAAAGGACCGGATATCGCTGATTACCTATTAAAATAATCCTGTAAACAAGTAACTGTTTACACACTAGTTTAAAGCTAAAAAATCTTGCATAAACATGGTGTATATCCCTATATTTTTAGTATTACCCATACAACACTTTGTTTACAGCTATGGTTTAAACGTTTAGGTTTTATGTTAATTTACTCGTTAACTTAAAACCTTTTAGAACAACGATGAAAACCCCTTAAGAACTATTTTAAAATAGTATCTTTAATCTATTTTGCATAAAACAATGTCGTCTTAACAAGGTTCAAATTAAATGAAAAAGCTCCTGTTTCTAATAATTTATATACTAGTTCCACTTTCTATAACTTCTGCTCAGGATCGAATTAACAATGATCGCTCTTTATATAATCAAAAAATTATTGCTGTAGAAGATAGTGTTGCGAAGTATAAATCTTTATCCAGAAAAGCTTATAGAGCCGGGGATTTAAAAGCTTTTAAAGATTATAGTGACATTGTTTTGGTTATAGCTGAAGCAAATCATCTAGAAGAGACAAGAATTCGTACGCTGGTCAATATCGCAATTTATTATCAACAAACGGATCAATATGAGCAGTCCTTAGACACCTATCTTCAAGCCGAAGAGCTAGCCCTAACACTACCGGAAGATTCTTATGTGAAAATTCTAATAGCGGTTAATTTAGGGAACCTGCATATAGCGATAGGCAATGATGAAATGGCTATAAGAACCATGAAAAATGTGATCGAGTTGGCCAAAAATCAAGATGATCCGGTTCCGTTTTATAATGTTGCTTATAGTGTATTGGGGACCGCATATCTACATCAAAAAAAGTTTCAAAATGCTTTAAAGTATATGGAACTGTCAAAAGATTTGGCAATCAAAATGGATCGTAATGACAATTTGATACGGGCAATGATTAACATCTCAGAGTGTTATATAAAATTAAATCGATACGAGGATGCAATTGAGAATAGTACCCAAACTTTAGGACTTATTACTGCCAAAGAATCAATAGAAAGTAAAGCCCTAACCCAATTGACCATTGCCAATGCATTTATCGGCTTAAAAAAACCTTCTCGAGCATTGGCCCCCTTAAAGGAAGCCAAAGAAATTGCTATTGCAGGAAATTTTCTAAAAATAAAAATGGACTCGCATGATCACCTATCTAAAGTATATGAGTCATTAAATGATTTGAAAAACTCATTAAAAGAACAGAAAGCCTATACTGAAACCCGAGGGAAGTACCTAAAAACGCTTTCCAAAGCCCAGCGATTAAAACTAGAAAAAGAATCTGAAATAAAATCTGACATAATATCTCAACAAAAAGAATCTATACTATTTCTAAGCAAGGAAAAAAGGGCATCCATTTTTGCAGGAGTAGTTTTAATCATTGTATTAATTGTATCCTCGGTTGTTTATTATAAAAGACGCCAAAAACTTGCTCAAGAGTCTTTACAATTACAAGGAGATAAATTATTATTGCAAAACGAAAACGAAGCACTAAAAGATAAACTAAATGCTCTGGCTGTAAAGATTCAAAAACAGCAAACACCAGAAAAAGAAACAACTACACAGCCCAAAAAATCTTCAATTCCTCAAAAAGATCAACAACGATATATGGAGCTTATCTTAAATTATATGGAAAAAGAAAAGCCCTTTTTGAATCATGAGATTAAACAATCTGATATTGCAGATAACTTAAACATGAGCGTACATCTTTTTTCAGAAATTTTAAATGTTTGCTTTCAAAAGAATTTCAACAACTTTATCAATCTATATCGAGTTGATACGGCAAAAAAAATGATAAAAAATCCAAAATACGAAAACTACAAAATCCTGGCTATTGGATATGAAGCCGGATTTCCTAGCAAAACATCATTTAACAGGGTATTTAAAAATCTGGTTGGACTTACTCCGTCAGAATTTCAGAAAAAAAATTCTCTTTCAACAAGTCAATAATTTGAAACCAAAAATATTGATTTGAACTTATTTCTAGTAAATATTAATCAATCTCTCTCTCTGTTATTCTTTGCGTTTACAAAGTCTTTGACCGCTTTATTACTTCTGGATAATGTGTAGAAACTATATTTATTGCTTCTATTTCCTGAGAATTACATGTGCCAAATTATAATTTGAACCTTTTTTATTGAAATTCCTGGCTAATTTTCAGGCACAAAACTCTAAAACCAAAAAACCCATGTCTTTTCTATTGTTCATAGATCAGTGATTTTCTTTTTTGATTGATCATAGATTTTCTTTCGTCCAAATCCTATTCTTCACAAATCGAAACAAACCCATGAAAACAAAATTGTTTAAAATCTTCATATTTCTATTACCCATACTTTGTTGTGGATCGACAGGAGACTCCTTATCGATAAAAACAATCAAGCCAATTACAGTTACGAAAGGCAAAAAATCTATCCCAACATTATTTCAATTCCCCGAATTAGATAAAAAATTTCCTGTAAAGAAAAACCTGAACAGACATACTATCCAAAAAAATAGTCATGACAACATAGAACCAGGGTTTTATGAAATGTCTGCGAGTGTAAATGATGCAAGGTCAGAAGCGGCTGAAGGATTTAAAGAAATCGACAGTACAGGAAAGTGGATCTCATCATTTTCAAATGACGATATCCAAGTTCTACCTGTCGGAATTAAGCATAAAATTAATGAGATAGAATATCAAATTGGTTTTATGAAAGCCTCTTTTACGAAAGATTATACTGAGTTATTAGTTTTTGCTAAAGTTATTCTACCACAAACGGATAAAGATGGATTGCCAGTAGAGTTGTTTTTTGGTGCAAATAATGTAAAATTATCCCATGAAGGAGGTATTTATGAAGGTGGTAGTTTAGTGTTATTAGGAGATATTTTTATCCCTTTCAGTGGGGGAAATTGGTTGATGATGCTCAAAGGAGGATTCGATTATGAAACAGCCAATGTTGAAAACCAAACTTACATCAAAATTAATTGTAATGGAGTTGAAGAAATGCAAATCCAAGGAGAAGTGCAGTTTTCAAGAAATATAGTATTGCCCTTAAAAAATGGTGAGTTGGACACTCAAGAAACCATAAAGTATGAAGGAGCACTTAAAGAACCCATACAAATACCAAATAGAGTTAGAGGTAAGTTTAAGGCAGTTGCATCAGGTTGGAATGATTTTCTAGTTGAAATTAACCTTACCCCATTTGTTATTGCCAATCAAAAAGATAAGTTCACCTTTTCTGCCAACAAAGCCATTTTCGATTTTAGTGATTTGAGAACAGAAAATGTGAGTTTTCCTCAGGTATATCATGATAAAGGATGGCTATTACCTAATCCTAATACTTGGCGAGGTGTGTATATAGAATCTCTTGAAATTGGACTCCCAAAAGCATTTAAAAACAGAAATGAACGTGATCAGAGAGTATCATTTGAGGCCGCTCACTTAATCTTGGATAGCCATGGTGTGTCTGGAGAGTTCTCTATCAACAACCTAATTCCTTTGGATGAGGGAGTAACCTCTGATCAAAATGGTTGGGCCTACTCTGTTGACAAGATGACAATAGAACTGGTTTCGAATCACCTGGCCGGGGCTGGCTTTGAAGGACAATTAGTTTTACCTATTTCAGACAAAGAAATAAAACAAATTCAAAAACAAGATAGTGTACAAAATGCCAAAATAGGATTGAAATATCGGGGGCTTATCTCTGAGGAAGAATTTATGATGTCGGTAGCTACTGGAAAAACAATTGACTTTGATGTGTTTAGTGCCAAAGCGCAACTATTAGAAGATTCTAGAATAGAGCTTGCTGTTGTTGATGATGAGTTTAGACCGAGAGCAATTCTGAACGGAAGAATGGCCATCTCTGCAAGCCAGAAAAAATCCTTAATAGATGAAGGTAAAGAAATAGAAGGAAGTGACGGTGTAGTAAAGTTTAAAGGCATCGAGTTTAGAGGTTTGATGCTACAAACCGAAACACCACTTATTTCAGTCGAATATTTTGGATATAAAGACAAAGTAGAATTAGCTGGTTTTCCAGTTTCTATTAATGATATCGAGCTAACTGCAAACGACAGTAATGCGCAATTGGATTTTGATCTAATGATCAATTTGATGGGAGAATCGGATAAAGGGTTTAGTTCAACAACACGTTTGGGAATCGTTGCCAAGAATGAAACATCAACAGGTAGACAAAACTGGAAATACGATGGTATAGAATATTCTAGAATCGAGTTAGATGTAAATCTAGGGGGAGTTGCCTTTAAAGGTGATTTATATATAAGAGATAATGACGATACATATGGTAATGGCTTTAGTGGTACTGTAAAAGCCAAATTTGGTGGAATTGGTCCCGTTGAATCTACTGCCGTTTTCGGAAAAAAAGAATTTAGATATTGGTATGTAGATGGAGCCGTACACGGTTTTAAAATTCCTGTTGTAGCTCCTTTTGAAATTAATGGATTTGCAGGAGGTGCATTTTATAGAATGACCAGAGCACCGGGCACCGAAAAAGTATTCGCTCCTTCTGGATTATCGTATATCCCAAATAAAAACTCGGGATTGGGAGTCAAAGCAATGACTTTTGGCGCGATCGCCAATCCAAATACAATATCAATAGGCGCGGGTTTCGAAATTGAGTTTAATAAAAATGGAGGAGTAAACAAGCTTGGGTTTTATGGAGAAGCTCAAATGATGAAAGCTTTTAAATATGATAATCCAATGACATGGATGCAAGGGAAATTAGCTAAAGTTGTTGATTATGAAGCTATTAATCAAATAGAGGATCATAAGGTTACGAAGACGTTCTTTGACAAAGCTACTCAAGAATATCCTAGAAGCACCAATGTTGATGACGGAGCCATTAGTGGATATATAGGAATCGAATTTGATTTTGCAAATGATGCTTTTCATGCAATCGCCGATGCATATGTGAACATTGGAAGTGTTCTTCGAGGTAGAGGAAGTGATGGAAGAGCGGGATGGGCTGAAATTTATGTAGACAAAAACGATTGGTATATGTATTTGGGAACTCCCAAAGACCGCATCGGCCTCAAAATGGGAATTGGTCCTATTTCTGCAAGTGTGGGAGGATATTTCATGACCGGGTCTAAGATACTAGGCAGCCCACCACCACCTGCCGTAGTTGCAGAAATACTAGGGGTTGAAGCCAGTTCATTAGACTATATGCGGGATGAAAACGCTTTGGGCAAAGGTCGTGGTTTTGCTTTTGGTTCAGATCTTCATGTAGATACTGGCGACATTAAGTTTTTAATGTTTTATGCACGTTTCCGTGCTGGAATAGGGTTTGATCTAATGATGAAAAACTATGGAGAAGCACGTTGTTCAAATACAGGAAGAAAAGTTGGGATCAACGGATGGTATACCAATGGGCAGGCCTATGCCTATTTACAGGGAGAAGTGGGTATTCGTGTCAAATTATTTTTCAAGAAAAAGAAAATACGAATATTTAAAGGAGGAACAGCCGTTTTGATGCAAGCCAAGCTCCCTAATCCATTCTGGATGCGCGGATACATGTCGGGTGACTTTGATGTTTTGGGCGGATTGGTAAGTGGACGTTTCAGATTTAGGGTAACCATTGGTAAAAAATGTGATTTCGAAGATGAATCTCCTATCGATGGTATTAAAATGATCACAGATGTTTCACCTATCAAAGATGAACAAGAGGTAGATGTATTTACGTCACCTCAAGCTACATTTGCCCTAAAAGTAAATCGACCAATAATAATTCCCGAAGATGATGGTGACAAAACTTACAAAGTAATTCTCGAGAAATTTATAGTAACCAATGAGGCACAAGAAAAAATTGAAGGAACATTAAATTGGGGATCAGGAAGTGATCGCGTAACTTTTGTTCCTCAAGATATTTTACCGCCAAACACAAAGTTAAAAGCAATAGTAGAAGTTAGTTTCCAAGAAAAAATTGGTGGCGTTTTTAAAACGATACTAGATAATGGAAACAAAGCTTTAGAAACGGAAGAGCGCAATTTTACAACAGGAACAGCCCCCAATCATATTCCGCTACACAATATACAATATTCTTATCCAGTGGTTGATCAGCAACATTTTTATAGCAATGAATACAATAAAGCTTATATCAAACTAAAACAAGGGCAGGATTACCTCTTTGAAAATGAAAAATGGAAAAGCACAGTAAAATTTAATGGTCAAAACGGAGATACACAAAAAGTTGAACTTGATTATAATAAAGCAGATAATACAATACATTACGATTTACCAGCTATTAATAGAGATGAACTTTATGAACTGGTAGTAGTAAGTTCTTCAAGAGTTGACAATAGTCAAAATACTGATCAAACAACAGTAGAACAACAAGATTTTGAAGAGGGAAATACTATCAAAATTAAACGAAATACCGCTCAAGATGTAACTAAAAAAGGAGAAATCGAACGACTTACTTACGCCTTTTACGCCAGCGCTTATAAAACGTTTGCCGATAAAATAAAAAGTATAGATGTTAAAGAAGATAATTGGGGGAAAATTTCATCAGAGGTGATTTTTTTATCCTCCAAGATCAATACTCATGAAGGGTTTGATTTAGTTGAGTTAAAAGGGACAAATTACACCGAAAACAAGGCCTTGGTAACCATAGAGTCTGATCTTAATGATGTATATTTTAAAGAAGATATTGATCCAATACTATATCAAAAATTCCCTATCGGAAGCACTTACAGTATAAATCGAAATCCTGATGTTCTAGGGTTTCGACCTAAAAGAGCTTTACCAATTTTAAGTAATTATGTAACAAGCCTTGAAAATAACACAAATCTTTCCTGGCGAACGACAAGATTTCCATATCGATACAACCTCCCGAATGCTTACTATAATGACTACATAAGTATTCGAGACAGAGTAATAAATGATTATGCAAACGGAATACTAAATAGTGATGCCCCAGAGCTTAGTATAATAAATGAAGATTATAAACTGATGCCTTTTGGCAAGTATACAGTGAAATTACAATACGTATTACCAGGAGGAATAAGAGGTTCTTTTGCTAATTATAGATTTAAGAACCCTTTGTCTTTAAGGTAATTAACACGTACAAAAGACTCATAAAATGTGGTGTAAAAACAAAATATTGAAAGTAACATTAAACAAACTACAAAGACTTCAATGTCTTTGCCTTTTGGTTACCTCTCTATTATCTTCAACTGTATTTACTCAGGGTGTTACTCTGAACCACAGTGTACAGGCAATTGCCAGGGTTCAAAATAATAAAGCTTTATTGCGATGGGCCACTACAACACCCTCTTCATGGATAAAAGCTAATACTTATGGATACCAGATAGAACGGTTTACTATTTCCAGAAATGGGGCATTGCTTTCACCTCCAGAAAAAAAAGTACTTACACAGGAACCTTTGGTTCCAAAACCACTAGAATCATGGCAGGATTTAGCAGAAAATAACGATTATGCCGCAATTTTAGCTCAGGCTTTATACGGAGAAAGTTTCGAAGTCGACGGAATGGAAGATGAAGGAGCCTTAGCCCAAATTGTAAACAAATCAAAAGAAGTAGAACAACGATTTTCGTTTGCACTTTTTGCTGCAGACATGAATTTTGAAGCAGCAAAAATGGCGGCCCTGGCTTATGAAGATACATCTATCGTTCCAGGTGAAGAATATCTTTATAAAGTTAAAGCGGCAGTGCCACAAGAGTTGCAAAATATCAACCCAGGTTCTGTTGTAATAAAATCCATAACACCAGAACCACTACCTGCCCCATTGGACCTTATTGCAGTTCCAGATGATAAAATCATTTTATTAACCTGGGATTATGAGATGTTTAAATCCTTATTTACCACATATTATATCGAACGATCAGAGAACGGAATTGATTTTAAGCGACTCGCAGATGTACCCTTGGTAAACCTTAATAAAACACCACAAAGTGATAGACTGCGTATGCAATATATTGACACACTTTCTCAAAATAACAAAGCGTATTACTATCGAGTAAAAGGTATCTCCCCTTTTGGAGAAGAAAGCCAGCCATCACAAGTGGTTTCAGCAAAAGGTATCAAAAAATTGACCGCTACACCACAAATTTTGAAATATGAATTAGAGGGTTCTGATTCAGTGGTTTTAGAATGGGAATTCCCAAAAGAAGCAGAAAAAGAGATCGTAGGGTTTGAACTAAACTGGTCTAAAAGCAAAAACGCACCCTTTCAAGTTGTAAAAAAGCTTTTACCCGGAGATAGAAAAACAAGATACCTAAACCTAACCTCCTCTAATTACTTTACCGTTACTGCCATTGGAAAAAATAATCAAAAAAAAGAATCACTATCAACTTTTGTACAAACCATAGACGAAACTCCCCCTAAGCCTCCGACCGGTTTGGCAGGAGTAATTGATTCTCTGGGCGTTGTAATCTTAAAATGGCAAGCCAACATTGAACAGGATTTATTAGGTTATCGGGTTTTCAGAAGCAATTTGGAAAACGAAGAAGTTTCGCAAATCACAATTTCTCCAATACCTCAAAATACTTTTCGAGATACCGTACAAATTAAGTCTTTAAATAGTAACATTTTTTATCAAGTGGTTGCTGTAGATAAAAGGTTTAATACCTCTGAGTATTCGGAAAAGATAAAGCTTAAAAAACCCGATGTTGTACCTCCTTCATCTCCTGTTTTTAAAGATTACAAATTAAATGGGGATGGAGTTTTTCTTGAGTGGATAAAAAGTAGTAGCAGTGATGTCTTATATCATCAGTTGTACAGGCAAAACGTACAAGAATCAGAAAAAGGTTGGGAATTATTATTTGAAACCAAAAACGAAACAACTTTTGTAGACAACAACGTTGAATCAAACACAAAATACAGGTACGCCATTTTTGCACAAGATACTAGTAAGCTTATGTCTGAACCCTCTACACCAGTTACCGTAGTATATAAAAACACATCTCCAAATGTTAACATAATAAAAGGATTCTCTGCAATAGCCGATCGAACCAATAATGCAATAGACCTAAATTGGAGAAATACATCACGAAACATAGTTGAGATACTAATCTACAAATCCAAAAAAGAAGAACAGCCAGTTTTGTGGAAACAAATTTCGGGATCGATCAATAAAATACAGGACAAATCGGTCTCTCCAAACAATGTATACGTGTATCACATTAAAGCAATTACAGCCAATGGTGATCATTCTGAAATAAAAACCAAAGAAATAGAATTTTAAATTATGAAAACAATTAGCAAAAATTCATTAAGATTTCTTTTTATCATATTCTCTTGCACTCTTTTCGCACAGCAAACAAGGATAAAAATTAGTGATTATCAATATAATTCTACATTTAATAACGGTAGATGTGATGAATACTTACGAGTAACAGCACATTTTAGTAGCGGAGAACCTTCCAGGACTTTTATAGATTACTCTGGCACTACCAATGTTGAAGACCGAGAATACCTTTTGCAAGGAGTAGTTAATAGGTTAGATGTTTCTGTATATGCAAGAGATCAAGTACCGGGTAATTTTTTTACTAGATGTAGAAATGGTAATGAGATCATAAGAGAAACATACCAAATACCTGTCGACCCAAATGCTTGCCTTATGAGCTCTATTGCCCATGCCAATAACTACACTGATCAAGTAACGCAATCCTTTTCTTTTAATTATCAAGTGATTCCAGATCCTCAAATAGATATTGATGGCACCTTTAATATCGAGGACAATGTCATTGGTTATGAAGAGTCTTTTGTATTATCTGCAGACGAAGACTTTAATGAAAACATATATCAGTGGCAATATGGTTTTAACGGTTTTGATGATTGGATAAACATACCTAGAGCGCCCAATCATACATTAAATATTAGAATGATAGATTTTCTGGATGCATCTGTAATTGGTAGAGAAGTTTTTTTTAGGGTAGCGCCTTGTGACGCTAGCGACACGTCAAATGTAATTAGCAAACGTATTCGAGACTACAATCAAATGACCAAGATTAATATAAGTGATTATTTCTTCAGAAATCCCAGATACAGAGATGGTAGATGTGCTGGTAGTATAAGAGTAACTGCAATCATGAAAGACGGTTCAAGAAAAACATTAGAGAGAAATAGCGCAAGAAGAGCAAAGAGGTTCGAAAGCAGGGTTTTTTATTTAGAAGGTGATTTAGAACGAATTGAAGTCCGTATGTTTGGAAGGGATGCGAGCAGATTAGGATGTAGATTTGGGCGAAGTCGAAACCGAGCCCGAAGAACTTTTAATATATATCCAGATGAACAAATACCATGCAATAGCGGCACCTTTTACGAAAGTATTGAAAGTAGAAATGGCGACACAAGATTAACACTTTCTTTTGATTATAAGGTTACACCAATGCCCAAAGTGATACGACCTACGGCATCTAATATTATAGGATATGAAGACGTTACCTCGCTAAGTGCACAAGAAGGTTTTAATGATAATGTTTATAATTGGCAATACAGCTTTTTAGAAGGAACACCACCGTTTGAATGGATTGATTTACCAGGAGTACCCAGCCCGACTCTCGAAATTATTTTAGCAGACATATTCGACGAATCAGTAATCGGAAAAGAAATCTTCTTTAGAACCTCTGCTTGTGATAATGAAGGTACACAGAATATAGTAGGTTATCAAATTCGCAGATCAGCACCACACATTATCGATGTGGCTACTAAACCGGTAAGTTGTTATGATGCCCAAGACGGAGAGGTAACCTTAACTTTTAATAGACCGCTTCGTGAGGGAGATTTGTTTGGGTTTAGTATATCCGACCAATCCGATCCAGATGGAGATATAATTGCCAATGCAAACAATATTAGTGCTTTCGATAGTGAAAATAAACTTACAATAGACAATCTCCCGCCTAGTACTACAAACTTTTTAATTGAAGCTTTAGGGACTTATTACGGAGAAACCTATTTTACCGGAGCGCCAAACCACTCGGCGACTTTTGTAATTAATAGACCAGATCCTGTTGCTTTTGTTGATGAACCGGCCGATCATACTACAAATGTATTCTGCTTTGGGGGGCAAGATGGTTCAATAACAATCAATGCCGTTGGAGGAATTGGTGATTATGAATACTTGTTAAGAAAAGAAGATGAAGCCTGGGACGAAAATGAGTGGACTTCTTTTGCTGAATCCGCGCAACATATTGTAGAAAACCTTTTTCCGGGCACATATTATATCAAAATTAGAGATGGCAATGAGTGTGTGGCAAAAAGACAAACTACCCTAAATGGAGAAATAACTCTAGGAGAAGAAATCATTAAACGTGTAGTGATTTCTCAGCCAGAAGCACCACTATTTGTGACTACAGAGATTTTAAATGCGCCAACCGCACATGGTTTTGAAGATGGTAGAATTCTAGCGACAATAACCGGTGGTACCGCAATTAATGGAGATCGTTATGAGTTTGAATGGAGGGATGAAAATAACAATGTCATTACCACCACAAATGCTATCTATAACGAAGGGCAAGGATATTTGGTCACTTTACATAGTGTAGGAGACGGTCAATATACCATAGTTGCGCGCGATGCAAACTATAGCGCTGCAACTAATAAAGAAGGGTGTACCATGACCAGCAAATCTATCACGTTACTGCAACCACCACCAATAGAAATAAGCATTCGAGTCGTTCCGATATCCTGTAATGCCACCAATACATATAGTGATAACATAGACACCAATTATGATGGAGTTGCAGATCAATTTCAAGATGGGGTCCTTGTAGCGACTGTAACAGGAGGAGTTCCTTTCGATATAGAAAATCCAGATTATAGTGTTCCTGTACCTACAAATGCCGAAGGAGAACTGGTGCCCTATTTTTATGATTGGAAAATACAATTGCCTGATGGGACCTGGCAAGAAATTTCGAACAATGATGCTTATATAGACTTTTTAGATACAGCAACCAACTATTCCTTAAATGTTACAGATAAGAATGGTATCAGGTTAGGGACTTATCTTCCTATTATTAATGCAGATGGTTCGCAAAGCTACACTATATCAGAAACCATCGATGTAGTAGAATATCTTCCACAACCAGAAGTCTTGGAGATTGAGTTTATGAAAAGTAATGTTACGTGTTCTAGTGGGGACAATGCAACATTAGAAGCTATAGTAACTGGAGGTGTTGCTCCTTATGTTTATGAATGGAGTAATGGAAAAACGACTAAAACCATAAACAACCTGATTGCAGGAACCTATCTCGTTTTTGTTACTGATGCCAACGGTTGTCAAATAGAAGGTACTGCTGTAATTGAACAACCCAATGATATTGTAATAGAACCTACAATAGTAGTTCCTCCATCATGTTTTGAAGGTAATGACGGACAAATCGGTATAAATGTTACGGGAGGTATGCCTCCTTACACATATTTGTGGAATACGGGTGTTACTTCTAACAATTTACAAGGGTTATCTGCAGGAACATATAGAGTCGAAATTATAGATGCTGCCGGATGCAGGACGTTTTACGAAGAAACATTAAGCAATCCAGAACCTGTAAAAGTGAATCTAGGAGGAAATCGTGCGTTATGTGGAGATCAATCATTAGTACTTGATATTAGCATCGATGATCCCGAGGCCTTGTACTCCTGGACCAGTACCAATGGTTTCACTAGTTCGGACAACATTGTTTCATTAACCGAAACAGGAACATATACAGCCACAGTTACTACGGGATCTGGCTGCACAGGAATTGGAGAAGTAATCGTAGAGGCTTTTGATAGACCTATAGACTCAAACTTTTATATCACGACTCAGGCCTATACCGATGAAGATGTCATTCTTGTTAATGTAAGTAATCCCATAGGAGAAATTGTAGAATGGAGTGTTCCTGAAGGAACAGAAATCATTTCAAAAAAAGACGAAGAATTAGTCCTAAGATTTGAAAATGAGGGAGCATATACTATTAACATGAGATCGTACCAAGGAGAGTGTTATCAGGATTTTGAAAAGAACATTTTGGTTCAACCTGGTCTTGAAGCACCTCAATCTTCAGAAAGTATTAGAAGAAACTTTATCGAAGAGTTCATCTTATATCCAAACCCTAATACAGGTGCTTTCAAAACTAAAATTAGTTTAAAAGATAACTCCAACATCAATGTCAAAATTATTGACCTGGTATCTGGAGCCACCATGCACGAGCGGAAAGAAAGTGATGATAAAGAATTCTTGCTGGATTATTCGCTTTCATTATCCACAGGGGTCTACCTCATGTTATTAGAAACTCCTAATGGGTCAGAAACACGAAAATTAATATTCAGATAAGTAATACTGATTTTTAAAAGATTGTAACCAAATAGATTAGTGTATTATAAACTATTATGAAAAAAATAATGAGCTTTTTAATCCTTGGATGTATTTGTGGATGCGTAAAAGAGGAAGCCATACCTGTTGTTGTAGATTTTGAATTTGAGGTGTTCAACGATGATTTTTCTGTCCCTGTGCAAATTGTGTTTTTTAATAGAACCCAAGGCGCTGAAGATTACGAATGGAGATTTGAAGGGGGATCACCATCAAGATCGGTAAATCGAAATCCAGGAGTAATACAATATGAATCACAAGGCACATACGAAATCGAACTTATAGGAAGCAATCAGGACGGCTCAAGAGATAGTAAATTGATAGAAATACGAATAGATGAACCTGTTGTCATAGACTTTGAAATCAATAACCTGGTAGATAATTTTTCTCCGGCTGTTTATACGTTTACTAATACTTCTACTGGAGCAACAACATATTCATGGACATTTGATGAGGGTACTCCACCCACCTCTTCAGAAAGAGATCCTGGAGAAGTCGTTTTCGTTAATCCGGGAGAGCATCAAGTTATGTTAGAAGTAAGCAACGGAAGGGAAACGTATGACCTTCAAAAAACAGTTACAGTTGCACCATTATTACTGTCAGACTTCGGATATCAACCAGCTTTTGAAGATGACGATTACCAAGTTCCGGTGCGTATTCAATTCGAGAATAATTCGATTAGTGCTACTTCTTTTCAATGGAGCTTTACAGGTGCAGCAACATCAACTACTAATGATGAAAATCCAGAGATTATCTTCACAGATCCTGGGATACAAACGATAACATTAACTTCTTCGAATGGAAAAGATAGTAAAACTACCGAAAAAACAATAGAGGTTTTTGCCAATACAAATCTTAGAACCTTTACAGATGTTAGGCTTGGTATCAACACCGCACATACATCTAACACAATAGGAAGTTTTTTTAGCATTGCAGACCGTGAGACCTATACAAACAATGAAATCAATAATGAAATTGGAAAAACTATTGACCTTGTATTTTTTGGGTTAAATGAGGAGTTCACCAGAAATAGGTTTGTTAGTCCGGATCGGCTATCTGAAACTACTTTTGAACCTTTACAAAATCCAAAGAATACGGTATTCATTAACTCTCAAGAATTATGTAATTGTATAGCTTCACTATCGGCACAAGAGTTTGATGCCTTGCAGAACGATGCTAGGTTACGGGACCTTACTATTGAAGAAACTCCCGGTGGGTTGCAAAGTTTTGATAATGTTGAAGCACCCAGAGTAGTGCTTTTTCAAACACAAGAAGGTAAGAAAGGTGCCATTAAGATAAAGCAGTTTGTCCGCGATGGGCAAAACTCATATATCATTGTTGATATAAAAGTACAAAAGGAATCCACAAATCTATAGAAGAAAAGCGCAATCATATGAAACCATACTCATATAAAACTCTAATTCTCTTACTTTTTATTCCGATATGGATTAATGCACAGGTATTTCCTGTTCAGGTAAGCCCACAGGTTTTACCCCCATATAGCTTGAAACTTTCAGAATACGCAACATCAAGCACCGAAAAACTAATCGTTAATTTATTACTTACCGATATTAATGAGTCTAATGTACAAGTCCGGCTCAAATTCTTCCTGGAAAACAATGCAGGACTGGCCGTCCAAAATAATGATGTCGTAGTAGGAAGTAATCCTATTTTTCTAGATGGTGGGGTGCCTCTACGCTTATCAAATATAGATTTACAAGCTAATTTTTTGTTACAAAATTTAATTGGGATATCTCCTCAGCAATACAATACTCCTTTGCCTGAAGGTTTGTATCAGTTTTGTTTTGAAGTATACGATGTTTTTTCAGGAAGACGAATATCTCGCAAAAGTTGTGTTCCGGTGTATTTAGTTCTTAATGATCCCCCATTTTTAAATCTACCAAGTCGAGGAGAACAAGTTTTATTTAAAGAACCACAAAATATCATTTTTCAATGGACTCCTCGTCATCTTAATGCAACCAATGTTTCTTATGAGTTTACACTTACCGAATTATGGGACACCCAAATGGATCCACAAGCAGCTTTTCTGGCCGGGCGACCCTTATACCAGACTACTACTTTTGCCACTACGCTGTTGTATGGTCCTGCAGAGCCTGCTTTGCTACCCGATAAAAACTATGGTTGGAGAGTAAGAGCCATGGTAAGCGATGGAATCAGTGAAACTTCAGTTTTTAAAAATGACGGATATAGTGAAATTCATCATTTTACATATACAGGAAGTTGTGCAGAACCCGAACTCATTATAGCAGAGTCTAAAAACAATACTACCGAAAAGATTTATTGGCAAGGTGTAGGTCACAGATTGTACGATATACAATACCGAAAAAAAGATGCAGGAAGTGGAAATTGGTTTAATGCCGGAACACAAAATGAAAGCACAACAATTTACAATCTAGAACCTGGTACCACCTACGAATTTAGAGTTGGTGGTCAGTGTATAGAAAACGGCCCCTACACCTACTCCCAAATTTATGAGTTTACTACTACGCTTCCCAATTCGGATAGTGATACGGTTTACAATTGTGGAATCACCCCTGAAATCGAAATTGCAAATCAAGAATGCATTCAGCAATTGGTCATTAATGAAACCTTTACTGCAGGAGATTTCCCCGTAACAGTCAAAGAAATAACACAAGGAAACGCCACTTACAATAGTACAATACCAAAAGCACCAAAAGAAAATGAAGATGAAGAAAATACCCCCGAAGAGGAATTTGGCACATCAGGAAATCAAGAAAAAACATTCTCTGGTTGGGGGTATATTGTGGTACCCTATCTCAATGATACTCGAATTAAAGTGAGTTTCGAAAATATCAAAATTAATACCGACTATCAATTAATCGATGGTATTGTAGAGACCGATTATGATAAAAAATGGGGTGGATTAGCTTCGGTAAACGAAATACTTGATGTTTTTGAAGGAGATAATGATCTCCGCAACATTAATCTGGATTATGATATCACCATAGAACATATAAGCATAGCAGACGATGGCAGTATTGTAATTACTAACCCTACTAGTGGTGCCACGATAGAATATCCAGGAGGTGATGATGTGACCATCATGGATACTAATCCCGACGGTTCAAGAGACATTTTTCATGTGGATGCCGATGGTAATATTAGAGAAGGAGGACAAATGGCCCCCGGAGGCCCAATAAGTGCACAAAATACTGCTGGTGTAAATAGTACTGGTGAAGTAATTGAACTTACCGCCCAAGGCATCAAAGTTGAATTTTTAGAGTACGATGATTATGCCTATGGTTTTGATAGAATCCCAAATGGTCAAGTAGCTAAACTTGGTAAATATTATAAGCAAATTAAAGATGCACAAGGCAACCCATATACCATTATCAATAAATCGGTTGGAAATGGGGATACCGACATTGTACGCGCCAAGGTTACTATAACCGACCCAAATCTTGCTATCAATGATCTGGTCATAAAAACCATTCATGGAGAAAAAGTAGATTATGAAATTTATGATGACAATATAATCACGCTTAGGCTAAAAGGATACTACACTTTTGAGCATGAAAATATTTATGCGACTCTTCAACCCAAAAACAATAGTGAAAAACAGAAAATTGCAGGGGTATTTTCACAGTGGCATTTGGCAAACAAGAACGTGAATGTAACATTTATACCGGTTAATGGAGCTGCATTACCTGGAGCTGACGTGCTAGGATCACAGATAAACAAAATATTCAAACAAGCTTCAGTTACGCTTAACGTCAATATTGCCGGAAGTATAAATATCGATAAAACTATAATTGGCGTTGGTGAAACAGGAAATCTTTCCAATTATACAAGCGATCAAAAAGCGCTGATCAACCAATTTAAGGCAAGTCGCCTTGTAGACCGTAAATCGTATTATGTATTTGTTTTTGGTAATGACATACGCCCTAGCCGAGCTAGCGTTGCCGGATTTATGCCGTTGAAACGTCAATTTGGTTTTGTGTTTTCTGGTAATCTCTCTCAAAAAGAAGAAGGGAAATCATCCTTGGCAGGAACTTTAGCACACGAATTAGGGCACGGAGCCTTTGCTTTACAACACCCCTTTAAAAAGCTCAACACAACCCAATCGGGCACAGATTGGTTGATGGATTATGGAAATGGAATGCGCCTATCACATATAGATTGGTCGCAAATTCATAACCCAGAGTTTCGGTTGTATTTATTTCAGGATGAAGAGGACGCTGCTTTGACGGTTTCAATGTTAGCACCAAACGGATATCCTATCACTTATGAAGGTGAAGGAGGTATTGTTTTTACCGAAGAAATCCCAGCTTACAGTAATGGAGCTGCATTTGCCATTTTTGAAAATGATAGGTTATACGAATGGGATGCCACTAAAGGAGACTACTTTTTCGAAGGCAATAGAAACCCTAATGTACGTGAAGCATCAACTGGCGCAGCGATACAATTATATTGGCATAAAGGTAGTTGTGAGAATAATGAAATTTATCAAACAACATTCGCAAACATAAGGCAGAACTATTTAATCAATAATCAAATTCAATTAAATCTTAATGTATCAAAAGATGACTTACCACAAGGGATCTCTTATGTTGGCAAAGCAGGTTGTACAGATGACGACTGTGGCAACATTGCTATTCCAGAGGTGTTTTTGTTGCAAAACCTGGCTAAAGAGATCACCATTTCTAATGATATGCAACTGGTTTCAACTCCTGATCTCATTGCATATATAAATAACCTTAATCAATGTGCCCTAAAGGAATTAGCCTATGAAGAAATATCAAAACTACTTACAACTGCCATGTTACAGCGTGATTTTGGCACACCTCAGCAAACAGAAAGGGCAATAGTGAAATTGCTGCGGTTAGTTCCCACCGATCAAGAAGAGGCTTTAATGAAGCAACTCTTCAGTATCAATCAGGGACTACCTATTGGCAATACCATTGCAAAAACTACTAATGAAGGTTTTCCTGAAATTTCAGAAAGTAAGGATAGTGTTTTTATCTATCGTTTATCACAAATGGTTTTTCAGTTATCCAATGATGAAAAATGGAAAGTTTTTAACCTGATCGTTAAAAATAAATTCAATCGACTAGAAGGAGTTGTTTTGGAAGCCTTACAACATGTCTCGATTTCTATAGATGGGATCACTGATAATCAAAAGGTGCAAATACCTAGCATTTTAAATTTATTTATAGATATGCTGAGGGATCCAGACATGACAGCAGGCATCAATGATTTTAAAATTGTTTATGAGATCGCTACTGTTAGAAACCAATATAGAGAGCAATTTGCACTATTTACTGTAGCTGACTACCTAACTCTTATTAGGAATCCAAATTATATAAGTACGACACCTGTCAACTCCGATCATAACTCACAGAATATATCACTACCAAATAACACAATATCATGGATATTACCCTCACTAGACTTTGAAGATCATATTAATAAAAACTACATCTTGTTCAAAAATGGAGAATTTATTATCGAAGATAACTATTTATACAATAGAAGTACTTGGCATAGATATGCCTTAACGAATGATCTGGATAAAATCTATTTAAGATCTAATATTGATGATTTCTTAAAGATATTTTACGAGCAATTTCTTTATTACATCAACATTAGTGGCGAAAACAATTCCGAATTTTGGAATCGAATTGGTTCAGTTAATTGTAGTAACGTTGCTGAAGTTATTCAACATATCAACCAAAATGAAAATACTGAAACATTAAAGAATATTAATAAAGAGGTTAGATTCTCTTTTATATCAGCTTATTTCAATCAAGATTGTAATTATTCAGATACACAAGGAACAGATAGTACTTCACAAAGTATCGTTGATGTCGATAATAGTTTAATGAAAATGTTGGGCAGTTTTGACGCTACCGACACCTCTATTTTCAGAGTTCTAGAAGATATTGGTCTTGCCACTATAAAAGATAGACTTAAACCAAAAGTTTTTAATGATTTTTCAATTTGGTTGGGAATGCAAATCATGGCAACAGGTGAAGGAAAACCGGTCAAATTACCAGAAGGAGTTATTACCGTAGAGCAAGAAATCCCTTTTATTGATCCATCTCAAATGCTTCAATTGGAGGCTAATATTTTTGAATTTGAAAATTTTAGCGCTCAACTTGATCAAAACAAAATTGTAATAAAGAATGTTGTAAGCACAAATAGAAGAGGTAGAGCAACTTTTAGAAATGATGTATACAATTATAATGATATTGTATTGGTACATGTAAGCGGTAGTTTTGACTTTTTAGGGCAACGCCAAAGGCAGGGTGAAATTTTAATGATTCCTGCCATACAAGCCTATGCGATGAGTGAAAGTAATCAACGTACCGTAATTTGGAATAGTGCTTTTCTTACTCTCGATGTAGTATCAGTAGTTTTTCCATTTGTAAACGGTGCTGTTAGGGTATTCCGTTTATCAGGTCATTATGCTGCTAAAACTATACTGGCCAGTGAGATTGCTGCCTCAAGTGCTAGTGCATTAGTGACAGCCTTAAATAGTGACGCAATTGATCCTGTGTTACGCTCTAGAATACAGATAACCTCTATGCTCACTTCATTCCCAGCATTTTTTGTAAAAACCCCAAGCCCTGAAGCATTAGCAACATTGAGAAGCAGCATTGATGAAGACTTAACTGCGCTATATAATGGTGGTCGAATAAGTGAAAATGATCTAAGGTTATTACAAACTTCATATGGCCGGGCAACAACTACAGTTATCAGAAATCCTAACATTATTGATAAAATTCCAGAGGAACTTCATGAGATTTTTAGGCTTGACTTTCCTAACCCAAACATATTGGATAATGTCAATGATGAATTTATAGAAGGATATATAAAATTTAGAAGTAATCCTGCCAATAATAGAGTTACTCGTTGTAGATAATTATAAAGAATTATGAAAAATCAACTAAAAAAATACGGACTGATTTTGCTAATGCTCTTAGGCATTGGGCAAAGTTATGCACAAGAGGAATGCTGGCTAGATGATTTAGCTGGCATCATGCAGGGATCTAGCCATGAACCCTTCCGATCTTTTATCACAAATGACGACAATGGTTTCATAAAATTTAAGGAACTCTATGATTCGGTAGGCGCAAATACTATAAGAAACAACAGCGATATTTTGAATCTTTATGCGAGAGTTCCTGATGCGGTTAAAGATAAAATGTCGGACTTTGCTGGTGGTCAAGCCGTTCGATTTACAAGGGATTTCGGAAATCTTTTACCTTCACAAAGTAGAAATCTTGATGCCGATTTTGTAGATGGATGGAAAAGGTTAGATGATTTAGGCGTTGATGATGTAGCGAGAAGAAACCTTGAAAACATAGTTCAAAGCTCCATTATAAATAAATATGCGCATAATATTGCTTCGGCATCACAATCTAGAAAAGGAAATTTTGGAGAGGTCGGAGCAGATTTAGACCTGAATATAAAAGGCTATGAATCATTACAAATTAGAATTAATAATATAAATGCTCCAGGTCATAATGGTATTGATGGTGTTTACCGCGCTCCAGATGGTAGCTATATCATTGTAGAGGCAAAGTACGGTTCTGCAAAGTTAGAAAGTGCCAACCCAAGTACAGGGTTACCCAGACAGATGAGTGATGATTGGATTGAACGTCCAGGCGAGTTAGCAAATGCTATCGGTAATCAACAACTAGCCCAAACTATTCTCAATAGTGATTATAAGAGGGTTCTGGCAAGAGTAGCACCTGACGGTACGGTTACTTATAGGCTGATAGACGAAGAGGGTTATGTAATTATGGGAGGAATAGGAAATTTTAATCCATAGAGGTTTTATGAGAGATATAGTGAAAGATATAAACTACTTTGAAAAATTCATAATAGAGAAAAATGATCTTATAGCACTTAATGAGCAAGCTCTTTTATCAGGAAAAGTTACAGAAAATAAGGTTGAAAGAGCAAAATTCAGAAACTTTGGTTTTAGGCTTGAAACTTTGGTAGCTAAATATTCCAAAGGTGACCCCATAGTCAATTTGAAAGAGTCAATTAGTGAAATTATTAAACATTTACCAGCCGAGTGGGGCCCAACAAATACAAAAGTCAAAGAAAAGGTTGGTAAAGAAATAGTCTATTTAGATCAATATATGTTAGAGCCATATGAAAGAATGCTTCGTATTTTATCCCTTGCATACCTTTTAGATGTTTCAGACACCGATTTTGAAACAGTAGTTGGTATTATTGATCGAGATAATATTAGAGATAACCTCTATGAGTTTATCATCAAGGTGCGCCTTCCAAATCGCATACAAAAAAAAGATGCTGGGTATGCCCCAAAATCGGTAGTCTTTAAAGTGTATAAAAACTTACACGAAGCAGTTGTACAAAGTGATCTATCAAAGGCAACAAAGTATGTAGGTCAGTTTTTAGAAAAAGACTTTTACCACAAACACACAGGGTTTTATGATGCCCATAAGAGCAAGGTTGACTTATATTACGGCTATTGGAGCTTCGAATCAGCAGCAGTTACCAAAATCATGGCATTGAATGATAGTAATTTTAGAGACCACCAATATTATCCTAAAGACTTGGCAAAATAGAGAATGTTTTGAACTTGAAGTATCTAAATTAACAAACACAGAAAATTATTATTCTCTTGCAAAAGCTAGCATACATACTGTTGCTTATCTCTTCTATTGCCCATACGCAATCCCTAGATTATGATGCAATTACTGGTGCCAAACCTTTTAAGTTAAGTGGTCAATTGTCTGCCAGTGGAGTGTATTATAATTCCAACCTTAACCAAAGTAGAGAGCCCTACACTTACTTTTTGCAAGGAGTTTTGAACGTAAACATTTATAGCTTTTCGATACCTATTTCATATAGTTTTTCTAATCAAGGAGAAAATTTAGGATATCAATTGCCTTTTAACTTTAATCGACTTAGTCTGCATCCAAAATACAAATGGATTACCGGGCATATTGGTAATGTGAACATGACATTTTCGCCTTATACACTTAATGGGCATCAGTTTACAGGTGCAGGTATTGATCTTACTCCTTCCGGAACACTCAAAATAAGTGCTATGTCTGGTCGGTTACTTAAAGCTACCGAAGACGATGAAGATACACGAACAGTACCGGCATTTAATCGTATGGGATATGGTATTAAAACTCAATTTCAAAAAAATGAATATACGCTTGGGCTTACAGGTTTTTATGCAAAAGACGACATCAATTCTTTATCTGTGATTCCAGAAGAAAAAGGAGTGCTGCCCAAAGAAAACTTGGTAATAAGTATAGAAGGTAAGGCAAAACTCGGAAAACACTTTGATCTACAGGCAGAATATGCAAATACCGCAATTACAAAAGACACAAGAGCCGAAAAAATTGACGCCTCAGCCTTCTCCCCTATTGCCCTTTTCTTTAATAACCGTGCTTCAACAGAATATTACAGCGCTCTCAAAACTAGGTTGGGCTATGTATTGGGGAAGGTAAACCTTGGTATTGGATATGAACGTATCGATCCGGGATATGAAACTCTGGGTGCCTATTTTTTCAATAATGACTTTGAAAATATCACTATTGATGCGACCAATACGTTTTTTAACAACAAACTGGCTTTGGCTCTTAATATTGGATACCAAAGAGATGATCTCGATAATCTAAAGGCGAATAATACCAATCGCACCGTCGGATCATTAAATGCAACATTGTCATTATCAAAAAGATTAAATATAACAGGCTCGTACTCTAATTTCAGTACATTTACGAATATCAAACCCAATCAATTTGACGAAATTAACGATAGTGATATTTTTGATGAGCAAATCGAAGATTTGGATTACCGACAATTATCACAAACCGCAACAGTAACAGTCAATTACCTTCTTTCCACAAAAAAAACGGCTCGTCAAAATCTAGTAACAAACTATTCTTTAAATGATGTTTTTAATGAGCAAGGAGGCATTGTACGATTAGGGGACGCATCTACATTTCATAACATGAATATTGGGCATACCATAAATTTTTCAGAAAGAAACCTGACTATTAATACTTCAGTTAACGGAACTTATAACACTATTGGTAGAGAAGAGTCTACCACATGGGGACCAACCATAGGTATTGGCAAACGTTACCTTAAAAAAACACTGAATACAAGATTTTCTGCAAGCTATAATAATACAACAAGTAAAGCTTCAAACGTAAGTATTATAAATCTTCGAGGCACGGTTAGTTATATTCTTAAAGAAAAACATAACTTTAGTCTCAATGCTATTCAATTATTTAGACAGAGTAATACTACCAGTAATTTGAGTGAACTCACGGCAACTTTTGCCTACAATTATGCTTTTGGGTTAAAAAAGCCTAAACTTAATTTCAAAAAGAGAACCAAAAAACCAAAAGAAGAAAACGATACAATTAGAATTCAATACAGAAAGTATAAATATGAGAATGTACCAAAGGCAATTACCCCAAAATTATTGATATTGCCAGAAAATGAAGGTTTTGCTCATCTTGTTAAGGATAATAAGGGCAAGCTTACAGAATTGGCAGACCAGTTGATCGAAACACAGGAAAAAGACAAGAAAGTATATAAAGAAATAGCTCTAAACTACCTTAAAGCTTTAAATGAGTATTTTGATTTTGCAACATTCTATAATGAAAAAATATATGAAGCGTATCTTAAATTAATCCAAGAAGCAAGAGAAATAGATCGACAGATTCGTGATGAGTATACTATCGTGAGTGGTAAAATTAATAGTGCAGAAGAAAAAAATATAGAAGATTTAGAACGGCAAAAAATACTTGAAAAGCGATACGAATCACATAATAAACTTTTGCAATCCTTATTAAAGTGGAACTTAAAGCTAGAAGATGTTGAAAATCCTAAAGGAGAAATGAAGAATCTAAAAAAACAAAGTGCTTCAAAAGTTTTCTCAATGTATCAAAATCAAAAACCTAACAAACACATTGTCAAGTTTATAGAGATAAGATTAGCAGATTTATTTCATCAACTTCTTAAGGAATAAAAGTCGCTATATAATTAAATATCTCTTTAAGATTCACTTCTGCAATTGAACTATAAAAAATAAACCCCTTGAAAATTCAAGAGGTTTGTGTACTCAAGGTGGGAGTACCTTTATTTTTAATCACACTTAAATCATTTTAAACCCTTAAATACCAATATATATAATATATTTGAAATAAATTGAAACGAAATAAAATCAATTTTTACTCAAAAAAGTTGCCCTTTTTGTTGCCCTATTTAGTATATTTATATCAAACTAAATACGAATGCAAGTTTCATTTCATTTAAGGAAAGACAAAATCGGTAAAGCAGGACTTGCCCCTATTAGGATGGTCATTGCCACTAATGGGTTTAAAATTTTTAAAGCTGTAAAAGGCGTAAAATGTTCTGAAAGCAACTGGGATGCCAGAAAAGAAAGAATTAAAGCCCAAAAGAAAAAAGAAGAATACAATAACTACATAGAATACAACAAGATTATTGATGAGCTTGAAGCTAATGTAAAGAAGCTTGGTAGATATGTTCTTCTGAATAACATTGTTCCTACTAAAGAATATATTTTGGAAAAACTTGCTTCCGGAATTGAAAAGGTTGAACTCGCGCACTTTTTCTTCCCTTCTTTTGAAGAATTTATAGAAACAAGTAAATCAGTAAAAGTCCCTAGGACTATTAAATCTTACATTACTACTCGCAATTTTTTACAGGATTTTGAAACGTCAACCGGATATAAGTTAACCTTTGAATCTATTGATAATAATTTCTTTGAAAAAATACAGGATTACACCTTTCTAGACCGAAAAAACAAGAACAGTTATTTAGCTTTTATCATAAAAGTGTTGAACACTTTTATGAGATGGTCATATGACAAAGAATATCATGACAATCTCAAATTCAAAAAGTTTAAAGTTAGGATTGATGAAACAGAGATCATCTACCTAACAATGGATGAGCTAATGGCACTCTACAATCATGAGTTCGAATCAAACAGATTAAGCCAGGTAAGAGATGTATATTGTTTCAATTGCTTTACAGGATTACGAATAAGTGATACTAGCTCACTTAAACCTTCTAATATCTCTGAAAATGCAATTACACTAACTATTCAAAAAACTAGGGCTAATAATACCCGAATTCCTTTAAATAGATTTTCTAAAGCTATTCTTGAAAAGTATAAAGATACAATTTGTGAGCCGTTGCCCATTATTTCACAACAGAAATTCAATAAGTACATAAAAGAGTGTTGTGAGAAGGCTGAAATCAATACTCCTATTACAATTACAAGATATGTTGGGCAAAAACGAATTGACAAAACGGTTCCAAAGCATGATCTAATCACGAGCCATACGGCTCGTAAGACCTTTGTAACCAATAGCCTTGCACTTGGTATGAAGGAAATGGTGGTACGTAATATTACTGGTCATAAGAAAGAAGAATCGTTCAGGCGATATGTAAAAATTGCTGAGGATCTGAAACGACAGGAAATGGATAATACTTGGGATAAAGTTAATAATACCAAATAGCTATGACAGAAGAAAGTGTAGCAGATATTTTTATATCTGATTTAAGAAATTACAATGGCAAAGATAAACTGATTTTCATAGTCAAATACATAAATAAATTTTGGATGGAAATTGATAATGATCTGGAATTGCAATTAACTGTAAGTAGATCGTTCTCAATGTGTATTCATCGTTTAAGAAAAAAATATTCTATTTATTCATATAAGAGTCTAATAAATAGTAGAATTCCTATTCTAGACAAGTATAATCTGATAGAAATTAGCCTACTTTTCATTGAAAAACAACTTTGGGAGGAAATCATTTTACATGAATTATCCTTATCCGAGGATTCAGAGATAGAGTTTAAAATTAACTATTACTTAGAATGTATCAGACAACTTCCATTAGTGATTTTAGAGAAAAATACAATTGATTTTTCCGATTTCCCAGATTTTGATTTTCTGGAGGATCCTTTTGCAGGTTTTGAAACGGATGAAAATGGTAATACTCATATGAGGTTTTATGTAAATGAAAGCACAGGAAGGGGAATAAGTATTTCTAATAATGAATTTTTGATATCTTCTTTAGATTTTTCAGTTCCACTTCAGGAATATGAGAATTTTATTGAGAGCATGGACACTTCAAAATTGAATGAATACAGAAAAGCTAATAGCATTGAGCGTATTGACAATATTGAGCAGGAATATAATGTTCAGAAAATGAATAAAACTAAACTCATTTTAAATTCTATTTATAAGCAGCGAGATTTGTTAAAATTGTTATCGTCTTATCAGAAAAAATGGTTTCCAAACATTAATATGAGTCATTTTGTAACCACAAATGTTATTTATCAAAAAGAAATGCCTGACGACCATTATCTGCAAAATAAACTTAGCAATAAAAAAATAGATCACACTCTCTCAAAAGAAGAAGTTCAGGATTTAATAGGACTATTCAAATATTTAAAGAACAATGATATATTGATCAATTCTCGAAAAATAAATAGTGATAGAAAAATCACTAGAGTTATTCTTGATTACTTCTCATTCGAAACGCAAATAAGTTACCAAACCATCAGAAAGCAATTGTCTTCTAATAGTCAGGTTGAGTTGGCAAAAGAAATTCAAGCTTCCCTCAACTACTTCAAGAAAACCTAAAGCCTAAAATTTTACTTACTATATCCTTTTTAAATATTGACCGCTATTTACCCAAACGTTTGGGTAAATAAGTTTTGAAGGTATTTAATCAGAATTTAGCCCTAGTTAAACTTAAATAAATATAACTATGGGCAATGTACTTTTTTATACCCACAGCAAAGATGACTTGGTAAAAGCTGTTCGTCTTATCCTTAACGAAATTCGTAAAACTGAAACTATAGATGATTTATCGATTAGTCCAGAAGAGGATCGTTTAACTCAAAAAGAAGCTGCCAAGTTCCTTGGCATCTCTGTTACTAGTCTTATAAGCTGGAAGAAAAAAGGCAAAGTCCCATACTATCAAATAGGTAGATCAATCTTTTTTTCAAAGTCAGAGTTATTGAAGCTGGCTAGAAAAAATCCTGGATTAATTCAATCAAGTCGCAGATAGGCAATAGAAAAACTGAGTCAAATCCTGTAAGATGAATGGTATTTTAAATAATATAAAAAAGGACTTTACAATATCTCCTAATAAACTGATAAACAATAATAATATTTCAGATCGGGCGAGATTTCTATTTGTGTATATGTCCTCTAAGCCATCAGACTGGACTTTTTACAATTATCAGTTATCGAAAGCCTTAGGGTATTCAGTAGACACTTTAAGGAAATACATAAAAGAGCTTGTAGAAACAGGATGGGTTGTAAAGGAAAAACAAAAAAGAATATCAGGAAAATTCACAGCAAATACTTACATACTGTATTCAAAACCGCAAATAGTTTTACCGTGTCGGAAAAATACGGGTACGGTAAAAAATGGTGACGGAAAAAACCCGACACTTAGTAATAAAGAGTTTACTAATACTATACATAAGAAAAAGAAAGACTTTAATTCTTTAAAGAAAAAAAACAACAAAAGAGGGAATATTATCAAGTGATTTTAAGGGAGAGAAAATGGAGCCAAAATCAATATATCAGATAATTAATAATTCAACTTTGACCTTTCAAAAAAGAAAAAAAGTTCCGCCAAAAAAAGAAAGATTTATTATGACAGCACAATTAAAAGAATTATTCAATACCGAAGCAAAGAAATACTATTTACTGGAGAATAGAAATTTTATTGTAAATGAAGATAATAAGAGTTTCCTTAACATTTTTTGTAAATATTTTTCTCAAGACCCAGATTTTGAAACTAGCCATAAAGGTGAATTACGGAAAGGATTATTTGTATTTGGTTCTCAAGGAACAGGGAAAACATCCTCTTTCAAAATCATGCAAAACGTCTCCAAAGAATATAGTTTAAAACAAGTTTGGACTCCAATAGTTTATACGCAAAAAGTAGTAGAGCAATTTAATCTGGCAGAAAGTGGCAAAACGGATTATGTAATCCAATATTTTTCAAAAGGCAAATTTATGTTTGATGATTTAGGAGCGGAAAAAGAAGCTTCGAATTTTGGAAAGGAAGACATTTTTGGAAGAATAATGGAACTGAGATATAATCAATTTTTGCAGAAAGGAACCAAAACGTTTGTAACATCAAACCTCAATTTTGAGGATATAAAAAACCGGTACGGAACCAGACTGTATGATCGTTTCTATCAGATGTTCAATGTACTTGAACTTGGTGGAGAAAGTAAGAGATTTTAATTTTTTCTCCCTCGCCACAAGATTCCAAAAAAGACCACGCGAAGGCGAAGCGTGTTCTTTTTCAGAATAGCGAGCAGGAATCACGCTAACGCATGATTCCGCTCGTGCCTGCAGCAGGCTAAAAGCAGGCAGAGCCTGCGATTGTGGATATTTTCTGAATTATAACGGTTTATAAAAAAACTATAAGACACCCCGTAAATCACTGATAATCAAAATCAATTATCATAAAACATATCATTCTAACATGAAAAAGAAAAGCATAATCATAGATAGCACAAGTCATAGAGATCTTAAAAAACTGGCAGATGAACACAATAGAAGTATTGGAAGTTTTACGGCTGATATGATTCTGTTTTTCAAAAAAACGGGAACAGATCCCCAAGCCATAAAAGGTAAGAGCGCTTCAGAAATGATAAAGGTGGTTGATAGGAGAATTGTTTCATTTTTTAAAACACAAGAATCAGAAATTTTATATCCGCTACAAACAAAAGTTCTTGAAAATGGAAAAAAATCTGAAGAACTATTAAGCAAATTAGTTAATGATCTAAACACCATTTTTTCAAAGATTAAAAAGAAAGATGAAATACAACAACATGCTCTTTTGGTCTTGGCTGAATATCTGGACAAAGATCGAAGTGGATTAGCACGATCAATTCAAAATGTATTAGATGCCGGTTAGTATTGTACATAAAACATCAGGTGATAATAAAGGCAGTTGCACAAAGTATGGTTTCTACTTGAACAAGGAAAACCAAGAATATATAAAGCAGAACCAACATGAAAGACAACAGTTCTTCTTTAACCAAGACAACGACAAAATATCAACCATAAAAGCCATAGATATGATAGACACAAATGCAAAAGGTAAAGGGTTACGGAAAAATGTAGATAGGTATTTCACCTTAACGATCAATCTAAGCGAAAAAGAATTAAAGCATATCGCCAAATTGGTATCTGGCAAAGAAATCAGGGATGTAAAAGATCTAAACCAAGAAGAGTATAAAAAATATAATCAAGCAATACGATCCTATTCTCGAAAATGTATGATGAATTATGCTAAGAATTTCAATAAAAATATAACCTACAAAGATATTTCTTGGTTTGCAAAGGTTGAACATCAAAGAAGATACAAAGGCTATGAAGATGAAGTAATAAAAGGAAAAGAAAAAAGTGGTGCTATTAAACCCGGTTTACAAACTCATGTGCATATCACAGTGAGCAGAATGCATAAATATCAAAGAATCAACCTAAGTCCTCGAACTAACGCTAGAAAAAGTGACAAGCTGACATTAAACGGAATAAAACGTTCCGGAGGGTTTGATCGATCAAACTGGAAACAGCTCAATGAAGATTCTTTTGACAAGATGTTTGGCTATTCAAGAAGTCTGGAAGAAAAGTTTGAAACCCATAGAATTTTAAAAAACGGGTGTATCGAAGAGCAAATTGCAATGAAATCATTGATAGAAAAAGAAAATCAGAGAGATAATATTAATCAAATATCATACTAAAATGGAAATATCATATGACAGAATACACATAATAGCATATGGACTCGGTTGTTTATTTTCCGCCATATACTTGAGCAGGAAATTCAATATTAGATTTTTTCTAAGTCTTATACTTACCTTATTGATTTCTCCCATAATCGTAGGATTAATATATGGGATTACCTGGGGAGTCAAAATCTATAAAAAGAGAAAATCGCAAGAGTCCGAAAAAAAGAAAAATGATACGGTAAATAAGGATATGTCTAATGCATTTGTTTTCAATACTAATAAAGGAGATCTTATTCTTTCCAACCCTTTCAGGGGAATTTACATCCAAGGGGGGAGCGGTGCCGGCAAGAGTAAATCTTTCATGTTTCCAATGATCGCGCAATGTGCCCAAAAACGTTATGCAGGAATATTATATGATTTAAAAGATGATCTTTGGGGCTATGCGTTTCATCATTACCAATCATGCGAGAATATTACTCCTTATTTAATTAATTTCAAAGATGCAACTAGGAGTATCAGAGTTAATCCATTAAACCCTGACTTAATGAAAAAATCCGCATATGCACATGAATATGCGCAAACTTTAATGTACAATTTATCTCCTGCAAGTATTAAAAATGAAAGTTACTTCATGATGGATGCCAAAAGTGTTTTAACGGGTTTAATCTGGTATTTAAAATTAGAACATCCTAAATTCTGCACCTTACCTCATATAGTAAGCCTTATTCTAAATAATGATATTACTCCAATATTGGATGTAGTTGCACAAAATGATGAAACTGCAGGAATGGTAGCTAGTGTGCGCCAAGCTTTAAAAAATGATGCTGCAAAACAAGTAGCAGGTGTAATCAGCACACTACAAGCAAATTTATCAAAATTAAATACCCCTGACTTATTTTGGATCCTCTCGGGAAATGATATTGATCTGGATATTAATGATCCGGAGGATCCTAAATTTATTTCTATTGTAAATGAAAGCACCTTATCTCAAACCTATGCTCCGGTAATTTCACTAATCATTTCAGTAGCATCCAAACAGATGAACCAGCCCAATAAACATAAATCTATAATAATACTCGATGAAGCTCCTACGCTCTACATCAAGGGTTTTGAAGAAATTCCGGCTACAGCTCGTTCAAATAAGGTTGCTACCGTTTATAGCGCTCAAGACATACATCAGCTTTATGATAAATACGGCCACGAGAAAGCACAAGTAATGATATCAAACTTAGGGAATCAGTTTTACGGACGTGTTGTCAATAAAAATTCTGCGAAAGTAGTATCAGAATTATTCGGAAAAGCAGACAAAAAATACGCAACCGTAAGCAGAGGTAATAGTTACAAATCTGGCTTATTAATGGATCACGGTAATTCATCTAGTAATAATATTAGCGAAAGCTTTCAGGAGAGAGATCGAGTGAAAGTCACTGATGTTATGAATCTACAGCCAGGTGAATTCTATGGGGTAATTGCAGAAGGTAACAAGAAAGAAATTTTGAAGGCAAAATTTGCAGGTGACCATAATACTGATGTTGACTATCAATTTCAATTAAGAACTACTGAGAGATTAAACAAGGAAAACTATCACAACATCATTGCTGAAAGCCGAAGCATTTTGAAAATCCAGAATTCAGGGGAGAATACCAATTTAATCCAGTACTAAAATGAAACCAATAGTATACATTGATATGGATGATGTTATTTGTAATTACACAGAAGCTCATAGAAGAGCTCTGAGCCGTAATCCCGAAAATCATTATCCACAATCTCAATTTGATTTTTTCAGAAAACTAAAACCTATTTATGGGGCTTTGGAAGGCATACAGGTTCTGGACCAAAATAATTATCAAATTTATATCCTTACAGCTCCTTCAGAAAACAATCCACTATCCTATACTGAAAAGCGAATCTGGATTGAAGAATATCTAGGATTTGATTTTGTTTCAAAACTTATCATTTGTTCCAATAAATCTCTCCTAAAGGGTGACTATTTAGTAGATGATCATAAGTCTGGTAAAGGGCAAGAAAATTTTGAAGGAAGAATTTTGCATTATGGCTCAAAACAATGTAAAAATTGGGAAACAGTTATAAAAATTTTACTAGCGGAAAATAGACTTCAATAACTCTATAATTATCTAAAAATCCATGAAATAAAGAAAATAACATGGTAGGAAACCTATTAGATAGGGAGCCTACAGAGGGGATACTATATCCTAAATAAAACGAAAATTACTAATACTTAAAAAAAAGAAAAAATGAGAAAACTCACGATTTTAATATCTATGGCATTCATATTTTGCTGTTCCATAGTTTTGGCACAAAGCACCAATAATTCTTCTGTAAATCTTGATAAAAGCGATCAAAAAGCATCACAAAAAAATGGATTCTTTGCTTTG
The DNA here is from genome assembly GCF_035285365.1 of Aquimarina gracilis. Lineage (NCBI taxonomy): Bacteria > Pseudomonadati > Bacteroidota > Flavobacteriia > Flavobacteriales > Flavobacteriaceae > Aquimarina > Aquimarina gracilis. Next base: position 645,842 of record NZ_JAYKLX010000001.1, read on the forward strand.
GGAGGATATGCAGAAAATGGGTATGGATTACTTACTGGCTTCAAATATTTTCCAAACAAAAATCTAGATCGACACTATGAGATAAGTGGTTATGCAGGTTTTATAGAAGAGAATAAGACGGGATACGATATTCCTATTGAAGTCTTTTCCTTAAACCTTGGTTACTTCATTAGTGTTCCATACTTAAGCAGCGAAACAAACGCATTTCAATTTTCTATTGGTGCTGGTGGAATTATAGGGCAAGAATCTATCGATGAATCCAAAATTCAATTACAACCGTTAGAATCGATTTCTACAAAAGATGGAACTGTATATGGGTTATATGGAGCAATGGAAGCAGATATAAAACTTTTCAAGCATTTATCAGTCATTGTGCGATATACACATTTCTATCATCCAAATAGCGAAATAGGAAAAACCAAATTTTTACTAGGAGCAGGTCTAATCATTAAACTTTAAAATCATGAAAAAAATATTCATCTTAATTTGTTTAGCGATATCAATTTTATCGTGCGAAGAAACAGAAATTGAAATACGAAAATTAGAACCCACAGACTTTAAGGTTACTATCTACTCAAGCCAGGAATCATCAATCATAAATGAAACAATAGAGTTTAACCTGTTGATAGAAACCATTAAACCAATTACTGAACAACTTACTTATACGCTAAAGTTATTTGAAAACGGAATTGAAGGCGAGCTTTCCGTTAATGGAAATGTATATTCAGAAGGGGAGATTCTAGACAATATACAAGAAGGTTTTACTACTATCAAATACAAAGGACATCAAATAGGATCCGGAGCTATAACTATTGAAGTCAAAGCTTCAAATGGTGTTTCAAAGAATGTTTCTATTCCCATAGTTGTTGAAAAAGTAGGTTTTGATCTCAAAATCTTATTTGATAAAACTGAAAACTATATTAATGAAACTACTTCTTTTAATATCGAAATAGAGAAAAAAGGGTTAGATAGCCTAACCTACAAAGCTTATTTCAAAAATGTAGAAGGCGAAATAAAACTTAATAATCAAGATGAATTGATTCTACAAAATAGAAAATTTGAAGTACAGGAAGGAATAACATTTGGAGAATTTAAAGGAACTCTTGTTCAAGAAGATGATATAGAGTTTGTGGTTGAAGCTTCTAACGGAATCGTTAGATCTCAAACAATCAATTTTAAAACGTTACTCACAGATTTTGAAGTAGTAATGACACCAGATCCAATGGCTGGTTTTTATTTATGGGACTTAAATTTCACCTACTTCGTTCAACGTCCAGAAAATCTAGAACAAGAAATCGAATATTATTTGTACATCACATCAATGGATTTAGGAGACTTAATGTATAATATGAGTGGTAGTGCGGACAACATCGCTCAAGGATTTGAATGGTCTATTGGCAATAGAATTTCTAATAAAGGCATTCTTAAACAACTAGGTGTTGTTTCGCCTAGAAGTGGTATAGTAACCTTTCATTTTAGAGATTCTAACGGAGCTACATATGAAAAATCTATCAATGTTGATTATCACAAATAAGTAATAAACTAAAGTATTAAAAAATGAAAAAAATAATAGTAATTACCTACATCTTAATAAGTATATCACAGATATTAAGAGCTCAAGATTTAAAGTACGATAATGTACAAAGTCTAATTCATAAATCAATCATAAAATCTTTTCCTGAACGATTTAATGCTTCGGATAATTTAAAAGATATGTTCTATCAACGATGTGATCAATATCCAAACTACTGTAGAAAATTAAAATTCAAAAAGATCTTAGATATACGAATACATGAGGTCTTGTCAGTTAAAGATTGGGAGGAACAAGGTAACGCCTATGAAATAGTATTCTCTTTTGATTTTCTATATCATAAGGATAAGAATGACTTTATGGGATCAGCAACTATGACCGCAAAACTGGATAAAGTTTTAGACCAGTATCAAATAACTCATCTGAAATTTAACAAAACATCAGGTAGAAACTCCAATTTCAAGCACCAAGATCGGTCTAGTTTGGTGCTATTTGGTAAACTGTAAAAACGGAATCTATATTTCACTTACCTCGATCCACTGCACAAAATTCCTGTTAAGGCCTATACAGGCACTTACCAGGAATCTTTGTTTGCTTCACTTCGTTAAGCAAAATATAGAGTATACATGTTTTCAATCAGCACATTGTATTCACTCGTACCTCGATGAATCCAAAGAGCTGATCGAAAGATGTGCAGCGTTAGTGCTTTTCTCCATACTTCCGAAAACACTAACACAGCATTGCGTGAAAAGGGAGAAAAATCAATTACAAAAATAATAGAGATGAAAAGAATAATAACCAAAGAAGAATATGTTAAATGTATTCAAAGACTAGAGGTGATATTTGACACCGAAGATGAAAAAGAAACTGAAAAGCTAGAGAAATTAGCTAAGCTTATCGGAGATTACGAAGAACATCATTATCCTATAGAAAATATAAACTTCAACGATGCCATTATTAATTATCTGCAGACTTTACTCAAGCAGAATAAAAATTTAGAAAAATGATTGCAAAATTCTTGAACTCATTAGAAGCTATATTGATACCAATGCTCATATTACTTATTGCATTCATTGTAGACGCAGGAGTTCTGTTTTATCGAGTATTACCAGAGTATATGAATGAAAACCTAAAGTTATTTGCTTCTATAATGCTAGGGATTGCTGTGGCCTTTCCGCTTTTATTAACGAGTGTAAATTCCAATTTATTAAAACACAAATACAAAGTAGGTTTCCCAGAAATCTTTGGTTTCTGTAGCTTCTTTATGACTTTGCTATTCTTTGATGTTTTTTCTGCAGAGATAAAACCACTCAATTGGTATCTGACCACAGTGTTTATGTGCCTGCTTTTAGGACTAATTGATTATTTATATGCAGATCTATTTGTAAAAAAGTATAATCAAATCTATAACCTAGAACTGCAGCAACAAGACTACGAAAAACTAAAAGATGAAAATGAAAGTATACTCAAAGACCTGGATAAGTCCGACTTAGTCCTCCAACAGTCTAAAGAAGAACTATCCAAGACTAAAGAAAGCCTACAAAGGACTATAAGTAGTCTTGAAGAAGCCAACGAAAAACTTACCTGTCCTCATTGCGGACAATTGCAGAAATCAGTTAGTGCTTATCGAAATCATATAGGAAACTGCAAGGAGAACCCTAAGAACAAGTTAAACGGAAAGATTAAATCAATATCAATTACAAAAGAATCTTGATTACTATGAGTACTATATTCTTTACTTCTGATCATCATTTTGGACATAAAGGAATAATCAAACATGCCAAACGCCCTTTTCGATCAGTTGAAGAAATGAACGAAACTATGATCCTAAGACGGAATGAAAAGGTTAAAAAGAATGATATTGTTTATCATCTAGGCGATATCGGATTAATGGCATCAGGGAAACTATTAGAAATTTTGGAACGCCTAAATGGTAAAATTCATTTAATCAAAGGAAATCATGATGATCTAAATCGAAATTGTAAAGATTGATTTGAGTGGATAAAAGATTATTATGAATTAAAATTACCTGATCCAGATCCAGCAAATAATCAGCTTATTGTTATGATGCATTATCCTTTAATGTCCTGGAAAGGAAAATATAGTGGCTCCTTTCATTTGTTCGGTCACTCTCACGGAACATTGAAAGGGTTTAATAGAAAGAAATCACTAGATGTTGGTGTAGATTGTCATGATTTTTATCCTATATCTTATGAGGAAGTAAGAACTATCATAAAAAAATAGGAATGAACCCTAGCGAACTTCAGTACAATTCGACATGTTGTACTGAAATTTGATTTTTTTAGGGGAATTTATTAATTTTTCAATACCAACTCTTAATTTCTGAAGATGAGAAAAACTATAAATAAAGTTTCTACCAAAATATTGGAAAAGGCTATTTGGTTATCAATTCCCAATACTAAGATTGATCCAACAGATTTTCAGAATCCAACTAGAAGGATAATTTTAAATAAATCTTCAGAAGAAAGACATGGAACATCGGGATCTTATTTTAGCCCAAAATGTAATAAACGTATATTTTATGAATCAAAATTAGAGTTTGATTTTTTTACTTCTTTAGAACTATCAAGTGATGTTATAGATTTTGGTTTCCAGCCATTAAAGATAGAGTATAAGTTCAATGATTATTTTTATCCTTATTACCCTGATTTTTATTATCAGTTAAAAAACGGTTCATGTGTACTAGGAGAGGTGAAAAAGTTAAATAAAATGGGACTTTTTTTAAATTGGTCAAAATGGAAGGCAATGAAACATTACTGTAAGAAAAATGGAATGGGGTTTTTGATAACCGATGGGAAGCATGAGATTCGTGATTTAAGAAATATGAAAGTTAATCAGAATCTTAGGAGAGAAATATTAGAATTATTCGAAAACTCAACTGCCATAGATTGGGAAATTATTTGGGACATTAAAGAAAAATATAAAGCTTCTATCAAGAATTTAACTTGTCTGGTATATCAGGAAAAAATAAAATGGTATAAGCAACCTTCAATGTTTGTAAAGGATAAGCAAAAAATGTAACTGACATAAGGGTAATATATTAAAACCTTAAAAATATGATTAAAAAATTCAGGCTATCAAGAAAGACCAAAAAGAAATTAAAAAAAGGTTTATGGTTATATCCATCTGATCAAAAAGGAAATTCTCTAAATGCTAGACCAGCAACAAATCAACAGGATCACAATGCATATAAAAGAGGAGAATTAAGAAATTTGTTTGACAAAAGAAATTCTAGAAAAAAGAGTAAGGAATTTTGGAGTAAGCTAAATAAGGAAATCTTGATATCAGATCAAGTGTTAAAAGAATATGTGAACGATATCTTCGCTGAAGAATATCGAGTATCTTCGTACAGAATTTTATTAGAGGCGAAGAATAGTAGAAAAGCAATTATAGCTTATCATAATTTCATCAATGCATATGAATTACAAGCTAATGGAGAGAGTTCTTTTAGTAATATTTGTTGTATGTCTGTAGATTATGCTAAAGATTTGTTGAAAGAAGAAAAACTGCTCAAAAAGAGAAAGAAAGCTAGGAAAAAGCGTAGATAAATTGATTTAGAATGGAAAAATCAATTAATCAATTAAATTCTGGAAAAATAATAAACAGAATAGCTAAAGCTGTATGGTTTGTTTATGTTTTGTTATTAGAAAATGATAAATATTATATAGGAATAACCACCGAAATAGGAAGAAGATTTGAAGAACATCAAGGGCAAGATTATCAAGGTGCAAATTGGTGTAAAAAATACAAGCCTATCAAGGTAATTGAAGAGGTCGAAACTAATACTAAAAGAATGAAGGAAGCCCTAATTGTTGAAGATTTGGTTACTTTAAGATATATTAAAAATTATGGTTATTCGAATGTCAGGGGAGGTCGCTATTTTGGCAGTGACAGAAAGATAAAGAGTAAATCAAGAAGTCATTTAAATAGAGGATATATACATATGTTCCATAAATTATATGAAGATTACAACATTTGGGTTAATGAATTAGAGAAAACAGGCATATTTGATTTTGTCAACGATTCGATTAACGCACCTCGCATTAATATGATTATTACTTGGGCAAAACAAAATGGGTTGGATAAAGGTTATATTTTAAGGAGACTTCAAGAATTAGCTTCTGATTAGTTTTAAGTACTGTTGCGAATACGCTATGCTTGCCGTAAACACCCCCTTTAATTGAAAAATCTAAACTCTTTATAAATCTAACGCACTTCGTTTATTTCATTTCAAAAGAGAATTAAAACAAGTTTAAAGCTCTTTTGAAACGGTTTTTTTAATACAAGTAAGTACATTCATTGCTCTAGGTCAATAAAACCAAGCTTATCTCATTCAACTGCGCAAAATTCTCACTAAGTCCGCTACGCTACCTTATCTCAAATCTTTGCTTGTTTCATTTCGCTAACTTGGTTTAGTCTCGTTTTAAATATTAACTTTACCATAAAAATATCGTAATCCGTTGCCATACCTATCATCCATAAAGCTCAATACAGAAAGGACATATCCTTATCCTTTTGACATTCCCGCAGTAAAGCATGCCAAGGCTATTGACTTTACGAATCCTATAACATTTTTAATTGGAGAAAATGGCTCAGGTAAATCAACTTTACTGGAGACTATTGCATATAGATTGCAACTACCTCATATGGATGGATATACTTATGATAAGAAATGCTTTGATGCAGCAAGAAAGTTAACACCCTTTTTAGGAATAAATTGGACTATTCAACGAGCTAATGGATTTTTCTTTAGAGCAGAAGACTTTGGGGATTACCTTAATAGTGTTCATAGGCAAGATGTTAACTTGCATAATCAGATGTTAGAGTTGCAAGACGAAGTGCCTCAAAACATAATTCAAGAAATGAAAGATAATGCTAATTATCAGTTACGTCGGGTAAGAAAGAATTATGGACAAGAACTAGATGCTTTTTCACATGGCGAAGCGTATATGCATATTATGCAAGAAATGGTAACTACTCCAGGAATTTATTTACTCGATGAACCTGAAGCATCCTTATCGCCAGCAAAGCAATTGGCCTTTATCTATTTTTTACAAAATCATTTAGAGCAACACATGTCTCAATTTATAATAGCTACGCATTCTCCAATGCTAATGGCCTATCCAGATGCATGTATTTATGAAATTACAGAAGTAGGGATGCAACAGACAGCTTTGGAAGATACCGAACATTACTCTATAACAAAAACTTTTTTGAACAACCCGAAGGCATTTTTGAGGCATTTTTGATTGTCAAGAAGCCATGTTCCATTTCATTAATTTCACTCAAAAGATGAATCCTTTCGATGAAGCAGATCAAGATCCAGAAGATCATATGTTCCCTCCATTCTAAAAGTTTCCATTCATTTCATAGTATTAGTTTTGGTAGATTTGGGGCTGCGCTTGCTGAAAAAATACGTGTATTTTGGTACGCTTGACAATTCAAGCACAAATATTAAAAGTTTATGACTAAAAAATTCAGGTTACCAAGAAAAACAAAGAAAAGACTTAAAAAAGGTTTTTGGTTATACCATCCAGATGAAAATGGAGATTCACTAGGTGCTAGTCCTGCAAAAAATCAACAAGATTATATTGCATACAAAAAAGGAGATTTAAGAAATGTTATTGATAGAACGAACTCTAGAAAAAGAAGAAAAGAATTTAATTCAAAACTTAACAAAGGAGTTTCTATATCAGACAAAATGCTGGAAGAATCTGTGAATGATATCTTTGTTGAAGAATATCGAGTATCTTCGTACAGAACTCTGTTAGAAGCAAAGAACAGTCGAAAAGCGATTAAAGCTTATCATAATTTCATTAATGCCTATAAATTACAAGCTAATGGAGAGGGTTCTTTTGGTAATATTTGTTGTATGTCTGTAGATTATGCAAAAGATCTGTTGAAAGAAGAACAAAAAATTAAAACAAGAAAGAAAGCTAGGAAAAGCGTAGGTAAATTGAATTTGCAGAGACTATCTGTTAGATTTACATAAGTAGGCAAAGAAAAAATATTGTTAAAAACGACAAAAAAAGATATAAAAAGTATATATTTGCAATAACAGTACACACCACGCTACATCATAAGAACAGCGTCCCAGGGTGTGTCTTTTGCTTTATAGACCTTTCCCATTTATCATCAGTATGTTTAAAAAAGACCCAACCACAATAGAAGAACAGATACAAAAGCTTAAGGACAGAGGTCTAAATATTACTCCCGAAGATAACGCTGAACACTACCTTTCTCATATAAGTTATTATAGATTAGGCGAATATTGGCATTCTATGCAATATGACAAAGAGCAACATCTTTTTAAGGAAAATAGTCGTTTTTCTGATGTTATTGCACTCTATAATTTCGATAGAGAATTACGAATTCTTCTTTTTGATGTTATCGAAAAAATAGAAATAAGCTTAAGGACTAAACTAATTTATCATTTATCGCACGAGGTAGATCCCTGGTGGTTTCAAAACTTTGACTTATTTACCGATAGTATGGCACTTGTGAAAACGCTATCCAATCTTGAGGAAGAATTATCACGTTCTAAAGATCCAACCATCAAAAATCATAGGAAAAAACATAGGGATGATTTACGCTTCCCTCCTGCTTGGAAATCCCTAGAACAAACTAGTTTTGGTGCTTTATCTAAGCTTTATGGAAATTTAAAAAATACCGTAAAAGCCAAAGATAAAATTGCAAAAGAATATGGCACTGTAAATCACACCTTCTTGCCTAGTTGGTTACAATCCATAGCACAAATACGTAACTACTGTGCACATCATTCCAGACTTTGGAACAGGAATTTACCTGGAGCTCCAAAATTGTTGCCAAAACCACCTAATCCCTGGATACTTGAAATAGAAAATGTACCAAGACAATTTAATAAACTATATGTACATCTGTGTTTAATGAAGTATTTGTTAAATACAGTACAGCCTGGCAATACCTTTGCATCAAAATTAGATGCCCTGTTAAAAAAACATCCTAACGTAGATCCAGATGCTCTTGGAATGAAACCTAATTGGCGGAATGAGCCTTTATGGAGTTAAAAACTATTTTTTTAATTTCCATACATAGAATTAAACTTTTCCACATCAACACCTAATGCTTTAGCTTGTTTTTCTTTCCACTCTGTAAAGTAGTCAACAAAAGTTATATTTCTTGCATGTATTTCTCTCAAAGTACCATCTTCCGCCTCTACTAAGGCGATTGGTTCTTCGTTCCTAATAACCCACATATGAAAATATCCTTTTCCTCCACAGTCTATAACACCTTTTATTTCCTTTGGGAATTCTACTTTTCTAAGGTTTCCTTTATCCATCTTTATATTATTATGTTCAAAAATTGTTTTTAAATCCAAATCATATTTTTTTTCTCTTAAAATAAGCAGCATGTCAATAAAATTATTTAAAGTAGGGTTTCTTTTACCACTACTCCAATCATATATTTGCTGCTTATTTCTACCGACAATATTTGCAAATTGCCGCTTGTTACCTCCTGTTATTTTCTCAATTAGCTTATTAAAAACTACTTTTGCATTCATGTATCAAATATAAGTCTTATGACTTACATTTAACTCTTTTTTTCTGCTTTTAATTAACATCAAGATAAATTATCCAATTCAAAAGTTGCCCCATTCGTTGCCCTAAAAAACAACAAAACCTCTAAAATCAAACGATTTTAGAGGTTTCTAGTACTCGAGGTGGGAATCGAACCCACACTCCCGAAAGAACCGGATTTTGAATCCGGCGCGTCTACCAATTCCGCCACTCGAGCATAATATCCATTGTTTAACCTATATTTAACCTCAAAAAAATCAAGTTGCAAAACACCTACTTTAACGATTTGAAATACAAATATATAAACAATATTTCCAATTAAAAACACGTAAACTTTTGAATCCAGCGCGTCTACCAATTCCGCCACTTGAGCATTTCTTATTGAATTGGACGGCAAAATAAAAAAAATATTTATTCCAAACCATCAAATAAGTAATAAAATACAAGCTAGAGTTGAAATAAATTTTTAAATTTGCATCTTGTTTTCAAAAAATAAGTTTTAACTCATTACAATACAACATTTTACCTTATGCCAACTGGAGTTACCGAAGCAAAATTTTTTGCATGTAGTCAAAGTACCGAACTAGCAGAAAAAATCGTAGCTGCCTACGGCGCCAAACTGGGCAATGTAATTACATCAACATATAGTGATGGTGAGTTTCAACCTTCTTTTGAAGAATCTGTAAGAGGATCTAGAGTTTTTATTATTGGGTCTACCCACCCTAATTCTGATCACCTTATGGAAATGTTGCTCATGTTGGATGCGGCAAAAAGAGCTTCGGCAAGACATATTACGGCGGTATTGCCTTATTATGGATGGGCTCGCCAAGATCGTAAAGACAAACCTAGGGTGCCAATTGCGGCAAAAATGATTGCAAAAATGCTGGAAACAGCAGGAGCAACGAGAATTATTACAATGGATTTACATGCCGATCAGATCCAGGGGTTCTTTGAAAAGCCGGTAGATCATTTATTTGCATCAACTATTTTTCTACCTTATCTGCAATCTTTAGGCCTCGAAGACCTAACTATTGCATCACCAGATATGGGTGGGTCTAAAAGAGCATATGCATATTCTAAAGCATTGAAAAGCGACGTTGTAATTTGTTATAAGCAACGTGCCAAGGCCAATGTGATTTCGCATATGGAATTAATTGGGGATGTCACCGGTAAAAATGTAGTATTGGTAGATGACATGGTAGATACTGCCGGGACCTTAACCAAGGCTGCAGATCTAATGATAGAAAGAGGAGCAAAAAGTGTACGTGCTATATGTACCCATCCTATTCTTTCTGGAAACGCTTATGAAAAATTAGAGCAGTCAAAATTAGAAGAATTGATTGTTACCGACTCCATTCCTCTAAAACAAAAAAGTGATAAAATTAGAGTGGTAAGCTGTGCAAATTTATTTGCAGATGTAATGCACCGAGTGCATCACAATGAGTCTATTAGCTCTAAATTTATAATGTAAATTAATAATTAATAAATTTTAAAATGAAATCATTAACTATCAACGCATCTCAAAGAGAAAGCGTGGGCAAGAAAGCAACTAAAGCCCTACGTAATGCTGGACAGGTACCTTGTGTTATTTATGGTGGAGACACTATTGTACACTTTGCAGCTCCAGAAATTGCTTTCAAAAACTTAGTGTACACTCCAGACGTTCATACCGTGGTAATAGCGTTAGATAATGGCACAAAAATAAACGCAATCCTTCAGGATATCCAATTTCATCCTGTAACAGACAAAATCTTACATATCGATTTTGTTGAAATCTTCGATGATAAACCAATCACCGTTGAACTTCCATTCAGAACGGTAGGAAACTCTCGTGGTGTTCGAAATGGTGGTGTACTACGCTTCAACCTTAGACGTATTAAAGTAAAAGGTTTTGCTAAAGATTTACCAGATGTAATCGAAGGAGATATTACACAACTTAAGATAGGAAACAAATTATATGTTACCGATGTAGCAAGTGACAAGTTCACTATCCTACACCCAGATAACACTGTAATTTGTATGGTTAAAACATCTCGTACTGCTGTTGCAGACGATGAAGATGAAGATGAAGCAGCTGCAGAAGGAGAAACTCCAGCAGCAGAAGCTCCAGCTGAAGCTTAATCTTACATCTCTAGTATAATACAAAAGCATTCTGACCTCAATTCAGAATGCTTTTTTTATTTTTACAAAGATTTTTGAGGGCGTGCCCTTCGTTACACTGCGGTCGGGCTATACGCTGTATCTTTTTTGCATCCTTCGAGAGCACTTCGATAAACTCAATGTGAAACCTCAGGAAGCAAAAAAGTATGCCGCTGCTATCCCTCACGCAAAACATAAACAATATGCTTTCTGTTTTCAGAAAATTATTCTCAAAAGAAAAAAAGGAAACCCAGGAAGATTCTATGAAAAAATTTCTTGTTGCAGGTTTGGGAAATATAGGTCCCAAATATCACAATACCCGTCATAATATTGGCTTTAGAATTCTTGATGCCTTAGCAAAATCAGAAGATCTAAAATTCGAAACAAAAAAACTTGGAGATATTACCACTTATAAGTTTAAAGGACGCACTATTATTCTGCTAAAACCCAATACTTATATGAATCTAAGTGGGAAAGCAGTTCGATATTGGTTAGAAAAAGAAAAAGTGCCTTTAGAAAATTTGTTAGTGGTTACAGATGATATTAATATTCCTTTCGGCACCATACGATTAAAAGCAAAAGGTAGTGCAGGCGGTCATAACGGTCTTAAGGATATCGAAGCGCAGCTAAACACATCAAAATATAGCAGATTTCGATTCGGTGTAGGCGCTGAATTCAACAAAGGCAGACAAGTAGATTATGTGCTTGGTGAATGGAATGACGATGAAGAAAGCGCTATGCCAGAAAGAATAGAGAAAGGAATTGAGCTTATAAAGTCCTTTACTACAGCTGGTCTTGCGAATACTATGAATATCTTTAACGGAAAATAAAGAAATGTATCCCAACATTTCCGTAATTTTATAATTCAAAAAAAACACTTCTTGAAACTATATCATAGTGCAGACACATACGATAATGAAGTGCCATCGGTTGTTACCATAGGTACTTTTGATGGTGTACACATAGGTCATAAAAAAATTATTGAACGTTTGGTTGAGAGCGCCTCAAACCACGGTTTGGAATCTGTAATTCTTACATTTTTTCCTCATCCCAGAATGGTACTTCAACAAGACTCTGGGATTAAACTTATTAACACTATAGAAGAACGCACCCAGATTCTTGAAAAAACAGGTTTAAATAATTTGGTAATCCATCCTTTTACCAAGCCATTTTCTAGACTTACGGCAGGAGAATATGTAGATCAAATGCTTGTAGAGCACCTTAATGTTAGACATGTTATTATTGGATATGATCACCGATTTGGGCGCAATCGTAACTCGAATATCACAGACCTTGCTTCATACGGTATTCAAAATAACTTTACTGTCGAAGAAATATCCAAGCAAGATATCGATGACGTAGCTATAAGTTCTACAAAAATAAGGGAAGCTCTATTAGAAGGAGACATTACCAAAGCCAACACTTATTTAGGATACAACTTTATGCTTACCGGAAAAGTGGTGAAAGGAAAAGAGTTAGGTCGCAAACTAAATTATCCTACAGCCAATTTACATATCAAAGAAGATTATAAGCTTATTCCAAAAAATGGAGTATATATTGTACAATCTAAAATCGATAACAAATTATATTTTGGAATGATGAACATTGGTACAAATCCTACCGTAGATGGCACACAACAAAGTATCGAAACTCACTTTTTTGATGCTTCATTTAATCTATATGAAAAGAAAATTCAAATTGAGCTATTAAAACGAATTAGAGATGAGAAAAAATTTGATTCTGTAGATCAATTACAGGAAGCCATGCAACAAGATGAAGATTTTTCTCGCGAATACATAAACTCTTTGGTATGATCAATCGTTGGTTGTTCACTCACATAGATAACAGTTCCTTAATCATATTTAGAGTCTTTTTTGGCTTTCTAATTGCCGCAGAGGCTATTGGAGCGATCTTTACAGGCTGGGTAAAACGTACGCTTATAGAACCTGAATTTACCTTCAATTTTATAGGGTTTGATTTTTTACAACCTTTACCGGGAAATGGTATGTACTTCTATTTTGCTATCATGGGAATCTTCGGTCTATTGGTTATGGCAGGGTACAAATACCGTTGGAGCATGATAGGATATACCTTAATGTGGGCAGGTGTATATTTTATGCAGAAATCATCATACAACAATCATTATTACTTATTACTACTGCTCTGTATTATCATGAGTATCTTGCCCGCGGGGAACTATTTTTCTATAGACGTAAAACAAAATTCAAAACTGAAAAAAATTTCAATGCCACGGTGGATTGTCTTGGCAATCATTGCACAGCTATGGATTGTTTATACCTATGCCTCTGTCGCAAAACTATATCCAGATTGGCTTGATTTTACAGTAGCGAAAAATTTGATGGCCGGGAGAGCATATTACCCTATAGTTGGTCCAATATTGCAAGGTCACTGGGCCCATGTAAGTGTCGCTTACTTTGGTATTTTGTTTGATTTATTAATCATCCCTTTATTACTTTGGAAAAGGACCCGGTTCGCAGCATTTTGTTTCAGTATTTTCTTTCACTTGTTCAATTCAATTGTTTTTCAAATAGGCATATTTCCTTATCTGTCATTGGCATTTACCGTATTTTTCTTTTCAAAAGAGAAAATACATAGGGTTTTTATGAAAAAGAAAGTGTTTTATGATAAAAACGAAATTATAGTCCCGTCATATAAAAAAGTATTAATCCCATTATCTATTGTTTGGTTTGTTATTCAAATTGCTTTGCCGTTGCGTCATTGGACAATTCCGGGAGATGTACTTTGGACTGAAGAAGGGCATCGTTTAAGCTGGCGTATGATGCTTCGCGGCAGATCTGGCATTACCAACTTTTATTTAATTGACAATAAAGACCCTAAAGCAAAAAAAGAATACATCAACAAGCAACAATACCTTTCAAAAAAGCAAATTCGCTCGGTAAACACAAAACCTGATTTTATGTGGCAATTTGCCCAGTATCTTAAGAAAAAATATGCCGAAGAGGGAAAAGACATATCGGTATATGTAAAAAGTAGCGTATCTGTAAATGGGAAAAAACGTAAAAAATTCATTGACCCCGAAGTGGATCTTGCCAATGTACCTTGGAATTATTTTAAAACCAATCCCTGGATATTGAAGTATGATTCAGAATAAATCAAATTCTTTTAAATTCATTTTTTTTAATTACGCTAAACCCACACTTTTATTTAAATTTGCTCCTTCATTGCGATAAAACCTACAAAAAAAAGAAATCATGTTAGTAGTATCACAAATCATAGCAAATAAAGAAGCTTATATCAAAGCCTTAAAAAAACGTAATTTTGATGCTGCTCCGGTTTTGGACAAAGCAATCGAATTGGATGAAAATCGACGGGCAACCCAAGCAAAATTGGATAATGTACTAGCAGATTCTAATAGGTTTTCCAAAGAAATTGGAATGTTGTTTAAAAATGGAGAACAGCAAAAAGCAAATCTTTTAAAAGAGAAAACTGCGCAACTAAAAGAAACTTCAAAAGAGCTTTCTACACAACTTGTAGAGATACAAAATGAGCTTTCTGAACTTTTATATACAATCCCTAACATTCCACATCATACTGTGCCTGATGGCCAAAGTGATGAGGACAATGAAGAAGTTTTCATAGAAGGAGATATCCCTAAACTTGAAGACGGAGCACTACCCCACTGGGAACTTGCAAAAAAATATGACATCATTGATTTTGAGTTGGGAGTAAAAGTTACCGGAGCTGGTTTTCCTATTTACAAAGGAAAAGGAGCGCGATTACAAAGAGCACTAATCAGCTATTTTTTGGATAAAAATACCGAGGCGGGGTATAGAGAATATCAGGTACCTCATTTGGTGAATGAAGCATCAGGGTTTGGCACAGGACAATTGCCCGATAAAGAAGGGCAAATGTATCATGTTACGGGAGATGACCTATATCTAATACCAACTGCCGAAGTCCCAGTAACTAATATGTTTAGAGGTGATCTATTAACAGAAAAGGACCTTCCTATCTGCTGTACAGGTTATACTCCATGTTTTAGAAGAGAAGCCGGTTCATATGGCGCTCATGTTCGTGGATTAAACCGTCTGCATCAATTTGATAAGGTAGAAATTGTGCGTATCGAAAAACCAGAAAATTCTTACCAAGCTCTTGATGGCATGGTAGAACATGTAAAAGGCATCTTGAGGGAACTAAAGTTACCGTATCGAATTTTACGTTTATGTGGTGGTGATATTGGATTTACGTCGGCTCTTACCTTTGATTTTGAGGTGTTTTCTACGGCCCAGGATAGATGGTTAGAAATTAGCTCTGTTTCTAATTTTGAATCTTTCCAGGCCAATCGCTTAAAATTACGTTTCAAGGATAATGATGGAAAAAAACAATTAACACATACCCTTAACGGAAGTTCTCTGGCACTACCAAGAGTACTAGCCGGTATTTTAGAAAATTATCAAACTCCCAAGGGCATTAAAATACCAGACGTATTGGTTCCATATTGCGGGTTCGAATGGATAGACTAATCGTAATAATAGTTAGTTTTATGAATTACTAACCGCTATAAACCAACTACTAAAGACTATTTGCTATCTTTACATAAAAACTTGCAAAATGCGTCTTATCCTTTTTTATATCACTTTGTTTGTGACTTTTTCGGTTGTGGGACAATCCGAGCAACTTGCAAAAAACTATGCACAACAGGGGCAATATGAAAAAGCGTTATCTATTTATCAAAAATTATATGATAAAAACCCCGGTCGGACTAGTTATTTACTTGGGTTAGTGGAATCTTATCAACAACTTGAACAGTTTGAAGAGGCCGAAAGTGTTTTAAAAAAACGAATCGAGCAAATCCCCAATAATGCTCAACTTTTGGTAGAATTAGGGCATCATTTTGATCTACAAGGAAAATCCGAATTGGCAAAAACGTATTATGATAAAGCCGTTACAGCCTATAAAAACAATGATGCAAATCATGCCTATTCTTTGGCACAGGCTTTTGAAAAATATAGCCTGTTGGATCAGGCTGCTCAGATTTATGAATTGGGCATGCAAAATAACCCCAGAGCAAATTTTAATGTACAGCTCGCCAAAATTTATGGCGAACAAGGAAAGCTAGAAAAAATGTTTGATAGCTACCTTTCACTTTTACAAATGCAGCCCAATTATGTTAATATTGTACAACGCAATTTTAGTGACTATATACAAGAAGATCCTTCCAACGAGGCTAATATTATATTCAGAAAATTATTGATTAAAAGGTTACAACAAAACCCCGATATTTTATATAATGAAATGCTAAGTTGGTTATTCATACAACAAAAGCAGTTTAAAAAAGCTTTCATTCATGAAAAAGCCATTTACAAGCGTAATGATGTAGGACCACAAGGGATTATTGATTTGGCGAGAATTGCAATTTCAGAAAAGGATACCAAATCGGCAACAGAGATTCTTGATTATATTCTTGAAACCCCGGTATCCAAAGATATGAAGCTCACCGCTCACAAAATAATTCTAAAAGCCAAAGTTGATAATGCAAATAAAAAAGAATATAAAGCTATCGTAGAAAAATATAATTCTGTCTTTGAAGAATACGGAAAATCTCGACAAACTATAGGTTTACAAGTAGATTATGCCCATTTTTTGGCATTTAATATGGATCGAAAACAGGAAGCAATTCGGTTTCTAAAAGATCTTATTAAAAGAGAACGACTTTCCAGGTTTCAATCGTCAAGAGTCAAAATGAAAATTGCCGATATTCTTGTTCTCGATCAAAAGTTTAATCAGGCATTAATCTATTACACCCAGGTTCAAAATGCATTAAAAAACAATTTCTTGGCGCAGGATGCTCGATTCAAAGTTGCAAAAACCAGTTATTATAAAGGTGATTTCGAATGGGCACAAACACAACTCGATGTCTTAAAATCCTCTACATCTCAACTTATTGCCAATGATGCCATGGAACTGAGCCTGATTATAAGTGACAATTCTCTGGAGGACTCGACCCAAACTGCACTTAAGGTTTTCGCTAAAGCCGATCTTCTTTCTTTCCAAAATAAAAATGAAGAAGCTATAGCGACTTATCAAAAGATTCTAAATGAGCACCGAGGCGAGAAAATAGAAGATGAAGCTTTTTTGCGACAGGCAAAGCTATTCGAAAAAGAAAAACAATATGAAAAAGCCAAGGTAAACTACCTAAAAATCATAGAATTTTATGGTGATGACATCTTGGTTGATGATGCTTATTATTGGTTGGCCGAATTATATGTAAATGAGCTCGGAGAGCCTGAAAAAGCTAAAGAGCTTTATGAAAAAGTAATTTTTAATCATGCCGATAGTATTTATTTTGTGGATTCACGAAAAAAATACCGAACATTGCGTGGAGACGCCATTAATTAGTTGTTAGCTATTAGTCTATAGTTGTTAGCCGTGTGTTAATTGTCATGAAAGTATCTTAACGAACATGAAAAAATGCATTCTTATTTTAGCACCAAATTTTTGAATAATCCAGGTTGGACAGCTAAAGAATTTAATTCAATCGTCACTCATGAAATGTTAATAAAGGAAAGAATAGTTTTACCAATTTGGTATGGAGTATCTGTAACAGATGTTTATGAGTATTCCTCAAGTCTTGCAGATACAGTTGCTTTAACTACCCAAATCCCAATGAATTAAATGAAGATAAATACAAGAAACAAGTCCAACAAATAGTGAGTAAAATTCATACCGAAATAACATCATAACTAATTAAAAAGAAAAACTACAAACTAACTACTACAGACTAATAACTGATATGTACATATACAACGTAACCATTAATATAGAAGAAACCGTGCACGGCGAATGGCTCAATTGGATGAAAAATGAGCATATCCCAGAAATGCTTTCTACCGGAAAATTCAGTAAGGCCTTAATGACCAAAGTTTTGGTTGAAGAAGAAATGGGTGGTATAACCTACTCTATTCAATACACTACAAAAAATAAAGAGACTTTACAGAAGTATTATGATGAAGATGCCGAGTCGTTAAGGTCAAAATCAAAACGCTTTGAGGGTAAATTTGTGGCGTTCAGAACTGAATTAGAAATTGTGAGTGAACAACATGACTAAACACAAAAAGAATAAAACATATCCATCTAACACTCATAAAAATTCAGAAAAAACTGCCGTAAAAGCCAAAAAGCATCTCGGTCAGCATTTTTTGAAAGACGAAAACATTGCCAAAAAAATTGGAGACACTCTTACTTTGAATGGATATCAAAACGTTATAGAGATAGGACCAGGAATGGGAGTCCTTACCAAATATGTACTTCAAAAAGAGGTAAATCTTATTGCCATGGATCTTGATACAGAATCCATCGAATACCTCAACACTAACTTCCGTCTTGAGTATAGCAAAATTATCAAAGGAGACAACTCCTTCAAAGTCCTGGAGGCCGATTTTTTAAAATTTGATCTTGATACCTTGTTTGTTAATGAACAATTTGCCATTACCGGTAATTTCCCTTACAATATTTCCTCTCAGATTGTTTTTAAAACTCTCGAACATAGAGATCGTATTCCTGAGTTTACCGGTATGTTTCAGAAAGAAGTAGCGCAAAGAATTTGCGAAAAAGAAGGCAGTAAAGCTTATGGTATTCTATCAGTACTTACTCAAGCATTTTATGATGCAGAGTACTTGTTTACTGTTCCGCCAGGCGTTTTTAATCCACCTCCAAAAGTAGATAGTGGTGTCTTAAGGCTAATTAGAAAAGAGGAATACACATTATCATGTAACGAAAAATTATTCTTTACAGTCGTAAAAACAGCTTTCGGGCAAAGGCGCAAGACGCTAAGAAATAGCTTAAAAACGCTGAATCTTTCTGAAGAAATAAAATCAATGGATATCTTCAATAAACGCCCTGAGCAATTATCGGTTAATTCATTTATCGAATTGTCAACTATAATAGAAAAATCAAGAAGATAAATTGATTTAACGGGATCGTAAAGCCCAATTAAATTCTTTGGTTATCTTTGTGGGCGTTTGTACAACGGTTCACCAAACAATCACGCTATGCAATTTCAGGTTTCTAATGATCTTATAGAACAGGTGAGGCACCTTATCAAGACTGAAGGTGATAAAGAACTGCGTGAAATGCTGAGCGAAATTCACTTTGCCGACGTTGCAGAAGTACTTTCAGAACTTAATCTTACCGAAGCCACTTATCTGGTTAAATTACTGGAAAGTGAAAAAACTTCTGAAGCTTTAATGGAGCTTGAAGAAGATTTTCGAGAACGAATTTTAGAGAATCTTTCTGCCAAAGAGATTGCCGAAGAGCTGGAAGAAATGGATACCGATGATGCTGCCGATGTTGTAGCAGAGCTTCCAGATCAACTTGCAGAAGAAGTAATTGCAGAAATAGAAGATGAAAAACATGCTGAGGATATCAAAGAACTCCTTTCTTATGGTGAGGATACTGCTGGAGGATTAATGGCAAAAGAATTGGTACGTGTAAAAGAAACATGGACCATTGCCGGGTGTGTTCGAGAAATGCGACGACAAGCAAAAAATGTTACCCGAGTTCATTCTATCTACGTGGTAGATAAAGAAGATAAATTGAAGGGAAGATTATCTTTGAAGGATTTGCTTACTGCTCCAGCGAAAGCTCATATTAGTGATGTATATATTCCCAAAGTAGACTATGTAAATGTAGATACTGAAGGTGAAGAAGTAGCTCGTGTAATGCAAAAATATGACCTCGAAGCGATTCCTGTAGTTGATCATGAAGGTGTATTGGTAGGAAGAGTTACCATTGATGATATCGTAGACTTTATTAAAGATGAAGCCGAAAAGGACTATCAATTAGCAGCGGGTATTTCGCAGGATGTCGAAGCCGATGATAGTGTATGGGAATTAACTCGTGCAAGATTACCATGGTTGGTTTTGGGTCTTTTTGGTGGTCTGGGTAGTGTTTTTATCATGGAAAGTTTTGATGTAGCTTTGGCCAAGTATAAAGAACTATTCTTTTTCACACCTCTTATTGCAGCTATGGCAGGAAATGTAGGTGTGCAGTCTAGCGCAATTATTGTACAAGGTTTGGCCAATGATAATGTAAAAGGTAGTTTGCTTAACAGGTTAATTAAAGAAATTGGACTTAGTTTAATTAGCGGAGTAACATTAGGTGTTTTGGTAATTCTTTTTGGGTTGCTCGACGGGATGGATTTACTGTTTAGTTTTACCATTGCCATATCAATGCTATGCGTAATTATTGTTGCAGCCCTTATAGGAACTTTTGTACCCATTATACTAGACAAAAGAGGTATTGACCCAGCCATTGCCACAGGTCCATTTATTACTACCAGTAACGATATATTTGGAATATTCTTATTCTTTTATATCGCTAAGCTTATTTTAGGGTTCTAACTTTAAAAATACCAAAAGCCCATTTATAAAGTTAAACAGGCTTTATTAATTTAAGGTATAAAAGTTTCTTTACAGCTAACTTGCCTTAACAAGTATGTACTTGCGGACACGCAATGAAGTCCTCGCAATACTTTGGACCAGTTACAGATCCACTACAGGAACAACCGCATAACGATAAATCAATTCCTGCTTTTCCTGTAACCATACGTTGTCTATCTTTAGACAAAATGGTTACACCAACGATGTTTAGAAGATTGTTTTTCATATAATATATTTGATGGTTAATGAAATATAAATTTATAATTAATTTTACTTGTAAAGAACAACTTTAACCTTTTTAAGGATTTATTTAGAATCCTAAATTTTATATCAAGTATCTTTAATTTTAAAGTACTCCTTATTTATGAAATCCAATATCTTCGAATATCAATTTACAGTTACCAAATCTGCAATAGACGATATGAACCATGTAAATAATGTTGTCTATTTACAATGGGTACAAAATGTTGCAAAAAAACATTGGGAATCCAAAGCCAATGATGTTATTAGAAACACATATGTCTGGGTCGTACTTAATCATTTTATAGAGTATCACAATCCAGCTTTTGAAGACGATATCATCACTTTACAAACCTGGATTGACCATCACAAAGGGGTAAAAAGTGAACGACACACCAAAATCATTAATTCCAAATCCAATAAAACGCTCGTTTCTGCAAAAACCACATGGTGCTTACTACACAAAGAAACTTTAAGACCCATACGTATTACAGAAGAAATAAGTGCTCTATTCCAGGCCGAGAAATAATTTTATTAAATACCGATAGATGTTAGTATAACCTATCGGTATTTATCGTACTAGCTTACATAACAACAAGAGATTTTATTGTATCATATGATCCCGCTGTTATCTTGTAAAAATAAACTCCTGGAGTAAGTCCTAACGTTTTGGCATCCAATCCTAAAATATGCTTTCCTTTATTAAAACTAGTATTTGCTATGGTTTTAACAACTCTTCCAAATTGGTTATATAGCACAATTTTTATATTACCTTTTTGACTTAAATTGAATTGAATACTGGTTTGGTTAGAAAACGGATTAGGATAACTTTTTACATCTTTAACCACTTCTCTACGGCCATTATAAGTATCGTTTCCATCATTATTACAGGGGTAAGAAAATGGACTTGCAGTCGCTCTTTTGGTGTTTAAATTCCAGGTAATTCCATTTTTAAAGGTTACTTCAAAAGCTTCTTTTATAATACCCCGTAAAAATACGACTGGAGGTAACTCTGATATTTGATCCATATCTGTTACTATCATATTTCTAGGGCCATCTGGAATGTATATTGCTTCCTCATTAAAATTAGCATATCCAAAAGTTGCCGTAAACACACCGTTTCCCTTTTGGGTAACACATGTTAGAAAAGGTATAATCCTATTAAAACTTGTTGGAGGCAGTAAACCTCGCACATACAACTGCTCTTCACCATCGTTGGCATTCGACACTAGAATATCGTCCAACCGATCGCCATTTACATCTCCAATTTCAATATCAAAACTAATATCATTATTCATGGGTAAAAATTCTGAAGAGGCATCGTTAAAAACACCTCGCCCATTATTTAGATAAACAATATTTGGTGCTGGGGCCAATGGATGGCCTCCAGTTGCAGGGCCACTCGGATTCGGAACAGAATTTGCAAAAACAAGATCTAAATGACCATCAAAGTTGATATCAAAAGCTTTTACATCACTGCTAGTATCATTTTTAATAGGTAATGCTATTTGAGTGGTTTCTTCAAAAACGCCTTTTGAATCATTAATGAAAACTTGATTTTGCTCAAGGTTGCTATTGGCCACAACAAGATCCAGGTCATTATCGCCATCTATATCTACTAAAATTAACGCTCTACTGGTTGTGTTTTGTTGAGTAATTCTGGAGTCGGTTTCACTAGTAAAAAAGCCGTTGCCGTCATTAATCAAAATTTGGTTCTGCCCCACATTGGCAATTACCAAATCCTCATCCAAATCCCCATCAATATCTCCAAAAGCAAAGCTTGCACTTTGGTTTTTTACATTAGGCAAACGATCTAATGAGGCATCCATGAAGGTCCCATCTTCATTCTGAAGGTATAGAAAGTTTTGAGCTCCCCCTGGTCCTATATCAGGAATTGGAGGTATTTCATTGGTTACAAAAACATCTAATCTTCCATCTTGGTTTACATCATTAAAACCAATTTCGGTAGAAATGTCGTTAAGAATATTAGGTGGCGGGGCAGGAAGTCTACTGCTACTTGCATCGACAAACCTGCCATTACCATCATTGAGCAATAATTGTGTTGGTCCCAAATTTGCCACAACAATGTCTACATCTCCATCGGCATCAATATCGGTAAAATCAGAACTTAAGCTATTCGCCGGTCTAGGCAAAAAAGGCAAATTACTGATTGATACGTCTGTAAAAACTCCATTCCCATCATTCAATAGGAGTCGGTTATAACGGCCTTCAAAGCCTGTGGTTCCTTCGACAATAAAAATATCGAGATCTCCATCACCATCTATATCCATTAGATCGGCATCTACAGTATCGGTTCCAGTTACAACCGACTGCGGAATTTGATCAGAAACATTTTCAAAAACGGTCTGTGCCGTTACTGTGCAAAAAATGAATGAACCACATAAAACAAAATGTAGTCTTTTGATGAACATACTTGTATAAGATTTCATAATATCAGGTTTTAAGTTTACACTAAAATACTGAAAATGAGACTTATAATTTTATTTTTTAATCCCCTTTAATCCTGCTTTACGGTTTAAAGAAACGTTAACGAGTATCCGCATCACAAAGGAAATAAGTAACTTGTTTCTTTTAAAATTTTCAATTTTTATGGAAGCGATCAACATCAAAGAGAAATTCTCAAAGTTTGACAAACAATGGCATCCACATCGCATTGCCATGGTAGATGATAACCAAATATACCTTGCCAAATTATCAGGAGACTTTGTCTGGCATAAACATGATGATGAAGATGAATTATTCCAGGTAGTAAAGGGAACGTTGTATATGAAATTTAGGGATAAAACTGTAAAAATTGAAGCTGGAGAGCTTATCGTTGTTCCCAAAGGAGTAGAGCATTGCCCTTCTACCAAAGATGGAGAAGAAGTGCATGTATTGTTATTCGAAAAAGCAAGCACAAAACATACAGGCGAGATAAAAAGTGAACGAACTGTTTCTCAATATATTGACATTTAGATATTAACTTCAATAGTATAGTCACCAAAGGAAGGTTAAGAAAATTATCAATAAAACTCAACCGTTATGAGTATTACCAGAAGAAGCTTTATAAAAAGTACAGGCTTGGCTTTAGGTTATAGCTTGTTACCCCTTTCAAATTTATATTCGAACTCAGGGCAAAAACAGATTGGTGTTTGCTTAGTTGGTTTAGGAAATTACAGTTCTACCGTTCTTGCTCCAGCCTTACAAATCACCAAACATTGTAAACTTACTGGAATTGTAACCGGAAGTCCCTGGAAAATTCCCAAATGGCAAAAACGATATAGTATTCCTGATCAAAATGTATATAGTTATGACACTATGCATGAGATTGCAAATAATCCTGAGATTGATGTAATCTATATTGTGGTTCCAACAGGATTACACGCCAAATATGCCATTAGAGCCGCCAATGCCGGAAAACATGTATGGTGCGAAAAACCAATGGCAAAAACCGAAGTCGAATGTCTGTCTATTATTGAAGCTTGTAAAAAAAACAAGGTCAAACTTACCATTGGGTATCGTATGCAGCATGAGCTCAACACAAAAACTATTATAGGCTGGGCTAAGACAAAACCCTATGGAAATATAAAAACCCTTAGAGCAGAAATTGGGTATAATGTTGGCAATCCAGCACGCACCTGGCGGCTTGATTCAGAATTAGGAGGCGGTACCATGTATGATTTGGGTGTGTATGCCCTTAATGCCTCAAGATACACTACCGGGGAGGAACCCATTTCGGTTTCGGCAAAACAAATGACTACCAGACCTGATATTTTTACTGAAACTGATGAGACCACTCATTTTACGCTTACATTTCCTTCAGGAGCTATTGCCTTTGGTAAAACCAGTGTGGGAAAATCTATGCACGAGCTCTATGTTGATTGTGAAAATGGGTGGTATACACTGGCTCCTTTTTCGATGTATGCAGGAGTGCAGGGAAAAGCCAGCGATGGTACCTTACTTAATATTCCGGTAAGAAATCAGCAGGCTCTACAAATGGATGATGATGCGTTATCGATTTTAAATAATACCCCTGTTATGGTCCCAGGAGAAGAAGGAATGAAAGATATCAGAATTGTAGAAGCTATCTATAAAGCCGCAAAAACAGATACAGAAATTAAGCTGTAATACTAGAAACCAAACCATTTAGGTACCCACAAACTTAATTCTGGCACATACGTAACTACCACCAACACTACTATCATTACAATAAATAAAGGAAGTAAAGGACGTATTACTTTTTGAATACTCAAATTTGCAACGCCACAGCCCACAAAAAGAACAGAACCAACGGGTGGTGTACATAATCCTATACATAAGTTCATAATCATAATAATCCCAAAATGTATTGGATCAATTCCTATATCGGTTACAATTGGTAGAAAAATAGGGGTAAAAATTAATACCGCCGGAGTCATATCCATAAATATTCCAACAAACAATAAAATAAGATTAATGATGATTAAAATAATTATAGGATTATCGCTTACTGCTAGTAGCGCCGCACTAATCTCTTGTGGAATGTTTTCATAAGACATCACCCAGGACATGGCTACTGAAGTAGCAATAAGTAACATTACAATAGCGGTAGTTTTGGTAGTTTCCAATAAAATTGGTCGTACATCTTTTATTGTTATTTCTTTATAAACAAATGCCAATACAAATGTGTAGACCACTGCTACTGCCGAAGCTTCGGTAGCCGTGAATATTCCGGCGACTATTCCACCAATGACAACAACAAGCAGTAATAAGCTTGGTAATGCATCAAGAAATCTTTTTATAAATATCTTAAATCCCACCGCTTTTTCTGTAGGGTACTTTTTGATAAAAGCATAAATCCCCGCTACTATCATTAAAGCCAAACCAATTAAAATTCCAGGGATATAACCTGCTAAAAATAAGGCGGCAATAGATACACCTCCGCTTGCGAGTGAATAAATAATCAAAATATTACTCGGCGGAATAATTAAGCCGGTGGTAGCACTTGTAATATTTACCGCCGCACTAAAAGACTTGTCATATCCTTCTTTTTCCATCATAGGATTCATAAACCCTCCTATTGCTGAAGCTGCAGCCACGGCAGAACCCGATATTGCTCCAAATAGCATACAGGCTATAATATTTACAAAAGCCAATCCGCCTGGTAGAGGTCCCACAATTGCCTTTGCAAACTCTATTAAACGATGTGCTATACCTCCTCGATTCATAACCTGCCCTGCCAAGATAAAAAAAGGAATGGCCAATAAAGCAAAGCTATCTAATGAAGTTGCCATACGTTGTGCCAGGGTAGTTACCGAAGGTAAAAATGGCATTGAAATTATTAAAGTCAACAATGCCGAAAGACCAATGCTATATGCTATAGGCACCCTCAATGACAGAAAAACTAAAAAACTTATAACCAATAATAAAGCTTCTGTATATTCCATATTTTTAGGATTTCGCCAGATTGCGTTTCTTAACAAAAATATCCAGACTGTAATACACGATTAACAATCCACTTACCGGTACCACTAAATAAATGTACGCTAGCGGAATTTCTAAAGCCGCAGACCGTTGGTCCAAAGTATATGTAATCCAGCATAACCGAAGTCCGCCTATAACCATCACAAACAATGCAAATATGGATACCGAAAAGGTTACAATAGCAGAAAATAGTGTTGGGTACTTTTGAATTGTCTTGACCGAAATTAGATCAATAGCCAAATGAAGTTCTTTACCCGTTGCATAAGCCGCTCCAAAAAGACCTAACCATATCAAGGAAAAGCTCGCAATTTCATCGGTTAATGTACTAGGAGTTCCTATTAAATATCTTGAAATCACTTGCCAAATTACAGCAATTAACATAACCGAAATAATTAAAATTAATAACCGTTCTAAAGTTCTGTCTATTATCCCTCTCATTATTTAATAGATTTTATCGCTTCAATTAATCGCATTGCTTCATGATTCTCCTTAAAAATATCTTTGATACTCCTGGTTTTTCTTACAAAAGGAGTTTTATTGGGATATGCCACCTCTACCCCTGCATCTCTAATTACCTTTAAAGCTCTCTGTTCTGCTTCTTCCCAAACTTTTCTTTGATAAATAGCCGATTGATTAGCTGCTTCCTGAAGCCATTTTTGTTCTTGTTGGCTTAAACGATTCCAACTTTCGGTACCTATTAATAAAATATCAGGAACAGCCGTATGTTCATCCAAACTATAAAATTTACAAACTTCATAATGTTTTGAAGAATGAAAACTGGGTAGGTTGTTTTCTGCTCCGTCGACTACTCCTTGTTGTAATGCTGTATATAGCTCTCCCCAGGATATAGGTGTAGGGGAGCCTCCTAACTGCTCGACCATAGATACTGCCATATTGCTTTTTTGTACCCTAATTTTAAGGCCTTTGAGATCATCTGGTGTATGGATCATTTTTTCTTTGGTATAAAAGCTTCTACTTCCTGCATCATAAAAACATAATCCTCGAAGCCTATACGGTTCTCCTTTCAGCAAAAACTCTCTCCCAACCGCACTATCATATACCTTGTGAGAATGTGATTTATCTCTAAAAATGTAAGGAATACTAAATATCTTATAATCTGTTACAAAATTTTCTAACACAGCGGCAGAAACTTTGGTAATATCAAGACTTCCTATCTGTAATAACTCCAGGCATTCTCGTTCTGCTCCTAGTTGCCCACTTGGATATATTTTTACAATGAGCTTTCCGCCAGATTTTACTGCTACATTTTCACCTAGATTTATCATAGCGTTATGTACAGGGTGATTTGTATCCAACCCATGTGCCAAACGCAATACTTTTACATCATTGTCTTGTTGACAAGAAAAAAGGAATAGCAAACCAAAAGCCCCTATCAATCGTTTAAATCTCATATTACTTTCGAATCTCGTTTATCATTAGAAAGGTATCTCGTATCATCGATGAAAGTTGATCCATATTCTCTTTTTCTAAATACTCTTTCTTAAAAAGTTGTGATCCCATCCCTACACAATTAGCTCCAGCAGTAAACCAGGCTTCGAGGTTCTCTCTAGAAGGAACAACCCCTCCGGTAGGCATAATTTTCACATTTGGCAATACAGATTTAATTGCTTTAACAAAAGCAGGTCCCAAAATATTACCTGGAAAAGCTTTAATCAATGGAGCCCCTAATTTTGTAGCCCGATATACTTCTGACACGGTGCTACAACCAGGTATCCACAAGACATTATTTCCCTTCGAAAAATCCGCCAACTCTGATACCAAGGCTGGAGAAATAATGAATTGGGCCCCCACGTTTAAAAACTTTAGTGCGGTTTTCGAATCAAAAATAGTTCCAATACCTAGAATAAGATCATCATATTTATGGGCATACCTTGACAATACAGTAAAAACTTCAAGGGCATTATCTCCTCTATTTGTAAACTCAAAAATGCGCACACCAGCATGATATGATATGTCTAAAACCCGTTTTACGATTTCAATATCATCATGATTAAATACAGGTATCATTCCCGTACTTTCCATTATTAAAATAATATCTTCTTTTTTTGTTACTCTTATCATCTTAATAATCTACCTATGTTTTCTCCTCGAACTAATTTTTCTACCTCTTCTACACTTGCCATATTTGCATCACCAGATATCGAATGTTTTAATACCGAAGCCGCAATAGCAAACTCTAAAGCGTCTTGATTTCCTTTATACAACAAACCATATATCAATCCGGCCATAAAAGCATCTCCTCCTCCAATGCGATCTACTATTTGTAACATTTCATACTCCTTAGATAAATACACATCTCCGTTATCATAGAGAACCCCAGATAACCTATTGGCCGATGCCGAAACCGATTTACGTCGGGTTGTCGCAATCTTCTGAATATTGGCAAACTTCTCGCAGGTTACATAACAAGCCTCTTCGAAACTGTTTTTTTTAATCCCCAAACAATTTTCAAAATCTATTAAACCTGCTATAATAATATGAGTATTAGCAATAAGTTCTGGCATTATATCTTTTGGTGTTTTGCCATATTGCCAAAGGTTTCTTCGATAATTTATATCGCCGCTTATGGTTAAACCGTGTTCCTTTGCTTTCATTATTGCTGTACTACAAAATTTGGCTGCTGTAGCAGAAATTGCGGGAGTAATCCCTGTCCAATGCAACCAATCTGAATCTCTAAATATAGCATCCCAGTCAAAATCCATAGCTTCAATAAAAGAAAAAGAAGAATTAAAGCGATCGTAGATAATTTTAGAAGAACGTTGCATAGCTCCTTTTTCATGAAAGTACAATCCCATTCTTCCTTTATCCAAAAACTTTACATTCGAGGTATCAACATCATTCTTCTTAAGATAATTTGAAGCTGTTTTGCCAATATCATGATCAGGAAAAACGGTTATATGTGAAGTTTGCTGTCCAAAACATGACAATGAAATCGCAACATTTGCTTCTGCTCCCCCAAAATGCACCTTAAAATCATCCGCCTGAAAAAAGCGGTTATGACCAGTAGTAGCCAAACGCATCAATACTTCTCCTATAGTAATTATCCTCTTTTTCATTGTAAGAGAGTTTCTTATAAAGGTACAGTTTTAGAAAATTTAACTTTTTCTTGCTCTCAATTGTACTTTTTTATGTAAATTGTGCAATCGATTGCGCAATATAGTAATTTTAATTTATAATGAATCATAAAATTCTAAAAATACACGCACATGATAATGTTCTTGTAGCATTAACCGATCTCAAAAAAGGAGATAAAATACAACATGATGGTGATGAAGTAATACTACAAGAGAGCATTAAAGCAAAACACAAGTTTGCTCAAAATACTATTGCCGCAGAAACAGAAATTATTATGTACGGCAACCTGGTTGGCAAGGCTACTACTCAAATAAAAAAAGGAACTGCATTAACCATTCAAAATGTATCACATCATGCTAATACTTATTCCGGCAAATTAAAAACTGAATCATGGGCACCACCAAATATTGATAAATGGAAAGATCAAAACTTCTTAGGATATCACCGTAAAGATGGTCAAGTAGGAACTGCTAATTATTGGATTGTAATTCCATTAGTCTTCTGCGAAAATCGAAATGTAGAAACTATGAAACAAGCTTTTCTTGAAGAATTAGGCTTTTCAAAACCAAATCCATACAAGAGTTATGTTCGCCAGATGGCTTCACTCTATAAAAATGGTCAACCCCATGATATTAAAAATTTGAATCTTGCTAACAAAATTCCAGAGCCTGAACCTCTTCTTAAAAATATTGATGGAATCAAGTTTTTAACGCATCAAGGAGGGTGTGGTGGTATTCGGCAAGATTCTGATATGTTATGCGCACTAATAGCAGGATATATTAATAACCCCAATGTAGCTGGAGCTACAATCTTGAGTTTGGGTTGTCAAAATGCACAAATTTCTATCCTTCGAGATAAGCTTGAAAGTATAAATCCAAATCTTGAAAAACCATTGTTCATCTTAGAACAACAACAAGAAGGAACAGAGCAACAAATGCTTACCAAAGCCATACAACAAACATTTATGGGCCTCATAGAAGTCAATAAAATTGAAAGAACCTCTGCTCCACTTTCAAAACTTACCATTGGATTAGAATGTGGCGGTTCTGATGGTTTTTCGGGGATATCGGCTAATCCGGCTGTAGGTCAAGTTTCAGATCTGCTGGTTGCATTAGGAGGAAAAACCATGCTCGCTGAGTTTCCTGAACTTTGTGGAGTTGAACAAGAGCTAATTAATAGATGTACCCATCAAAAGATTGCCGATAAATTTATTCAACTCATGCAGTCTTATGCAGCTTCTGCAGAAGCTGTAGGATCTGGTTTTGATATGAACCCAAGTCCCGGTAACATTAAGGATGGTCTTATTACCGATGCCATGAAAAGTGCGGGAGCAGCCAAAAAAGGAGGAACCTCTCCGGTAGTAGATGTACTTGACTACGCAGAATATGCTCAAAAATCAGGACTAAACTTACTATGTACACCTGGTAATGATGTTGAGAGCACTACAGCACTGGCAGGATCAGGAGCAAACTTAATAGTATTCACTACTGGATTAGGAACACCTACAGGAAACCCAATTGCACCTGTAATAAAGATATCTTCGAATTCTTCACTTGCAGAACGAATGCCTGACATTATTGATGTAGATACAGGTGGAGTTATAAATGGTACCAAAACGATTAAACAAATGGGCGAAGAATTACTGAATTTTGTTATCCAGGTAGCAAGTGGAACTATTAAAACAAAAGCACAAAAGCTAGATCAAGATGATTTTATCCCTTGGAAACGAGGTATATCTCTTTAAAATAAATACATGTCAGACTTATTCTCAATACAAAACAAAATTATTGTTATTACCGGAGCAACAGGCATATTGGGCTCAGTAATCGCAAAATATTTGGCAAGACAAGGTGCCAAAATTATCCCTTTGGGAAGAAACCAACTTAAAGTGGATAGTTTGGTCAATGAAATAAAAGAAGAAGGAGGAATTGCAATTCCTATGCTTACAGATGTCACCAACGAGGACCAACTTAATGTAGTACAACAGCAACTCAAAAAACAGTTTGGAAAAATTGATGTACTTATCAATGCTGCCGGAGGTAATATGTCTGGTGCTATTATAACACCAGATCAAACGCTTTTAGATAGCGATACAACATCCCTGAAAAAAGTCATAGAGCTTAATTATTTAGGAACTTTCTTACCTGTTAAAGTACTATTACCCTTGTTTCTAAATGAAAATAAAGGAATCATCGTTAATTTTTCTTCAATGTCTGCTCAACGACCCCTTACCCGAGTAATGGGATATTCATCAGCCAAAGCTGCCATTGACAATTTAACGCAATGGTTAGCTGTCGAATTTTGTCAAAAATATGGAGAAGGCATTCGCGTTAACGCAATCGCTCCAGGTTTTTTCTTAACAGAGCAAAACAGAACTTTATTAACCCAAGAGAATGGAAACTTAACAGAAAGAGGACAACAAATTGTAGATAACACCCCCATAGGAAGATTCGGAAAACCTGAAGAATTATTAGGAACCCTGCATTGGTTAAGCAGTGAGGCTTCAAAATTTGTGACCGGAACGATCATACCAGTTGATGGCGGGTTTAACGCCTATTCGGGAGTTTAACGAACAATAACATATGAAAGAATGATACATCTAGAACAAACCATGCGATGGTACGGCCCAAAGGATCCAGTTTCCTTATCCAATATTCGACAAGCGGGAGCTACTGGTGTTGTTTCAGCATTGCACCATATTCCTAACGGAGAAGTCTGGAGTATTGAAGAAATTCGTAAATACAAGAAGATCATCGAAGATGCAGGTCTGTCATGGTCTGTTGTGGAAAGTGTTCCTGTTCATGAAGCCATTAAAACAAGAAGAGGGAACTTCAAAAGTTATATTGAAAACTACAAAGACACCATAAAAAACTTATCCTCTGAAGGAATTCGCATTGTCTGCTACAATTTTATGCCCGTATTAGATTGGACGCGAACAGATCTTAATTATCAATTACCCAATGGTGCCTGGACTTTACGTTTTGAAATGCAAGCTTTGGTTGCTTTTGACTGTTTTATTTTAAAACGTCCCAAAGCAACATCTCAATACACCAAAGAGCAACTAGAAAAAGGAAAAGCCTATTATGAAACACTTTCAAATGAAGAAATAGACGTGTTAACCAAAACCATTATTGCCGGGCTTCCAGGAGCTGAAGAAGGGTATTCCTTAGAACAGTTTCAACAAACTCTGGACACATACAAAGAAATTGATGATTATGTTCTTTCTGAAAATCTGAAATTATTTCATGATGAAATTATTCCAATTGCCGAAGAGCACAAAGTCTATATGGCTATTCATCCTGATGACCCTCCTTTTTCCATATTTGGATTACCCAGAGTTGTAGGGTCCTCATCAAATGTACGGAGAATTATTAGCCAAAACCCTAGTATCTATAACGGAATCACCTTTTGTACTGGGTCTTTTGGTGTGCGCATGGATAATGATCTTCCTCAAATGATTCGAGATTTCGGAAGCCATATTCACTTTGTGCATTTAAGAAGTACCCAACGAGATCCAGAAGGTAACTTTTATGAAGCAAATCATTTAGAAGGTGATGTACCTATGTATGAAGTAATGAGGGAACTCTTACTAATGCAACAAAAAATCAAAAGATCCCTTCCTATGCGTCCTGATCATGGGCACCAAATACTTGATGATCTTAACAAAAAAAGTAACCCAGGCTATACCGCAATAGGAAGATTAAAAGGCCTTGCCGAACTGCGTGGTTTGGAACTAGGGATTGCTGGCGGAATGAAATGATATAAAAAGATGAAAGTTACTCTTAAAATACTGTTTATCTTCTTTGGGCTTTTCCAAATTTCGTGTGAAAACGAACAAATATTATACCCCGTTACGGTACAAGATTTTTCCAAATTTGTTGAAGCAACAGGATATATAACCGATGCTGAAAAATTTGGTTGGTCAATTGTTCAACAAACTGTATATGATTTTAAAACTGTTCCTAAGGCTACTTGGCGACTACCAGATGGCACTCACCCCGCAAAGATAGAAAATCCTGTTACCCAAGTAAGTTATAATGATGCAGTAGCCTATTGCCAATGGTCGGGAACTCGTTTACCAACATATAATGAGTATTGGAAAATTGTTTCAAAAGATCATCGACGTATCAATGTTTTTTTCGATAGTATTTTACCTGCCAAAACAGTAAATCTGATAGGAAATGTATGGGAGATAACAACCCCTGAAAACTCGCAACAGATAAGGCTGGCTGGAGGCTCTTATTTATGTAATAAAAACACTTGTGATGGTACCAACAGAAAACGTGAATTGATTGTAGATCCCATGACCGGTAATATTCATGTAAGCTTTGCGGTATTGGTCGATAAAAAAGATAACCTATGAAAAAAACTTGCGTATATATCAGTTTTTGTTTCATTTTCTTAAGCTCATGCAAACGAGATAAAAGCATATCCCATCTGTCCAAAGAACTACCTAATATTTTATGGATAGTTTCTGAAGACAATAGCCCATGGTTAGGTTGTTATGGAGATAATATTGCAACTACACCCAATCTTGACAAGCTGGCTTCTGAAGGAATTCTTTTTACAAATGCCTATAGCAATGCTCCGGTTTGTGCCCCATCGAGAAACACTCTTATTACCGGAATGTATTCCTCAGGTCTAGGAACTCAACATATGCGATCCACTTATAAGATTCCCGATGGTATAAAGTTTTATCCTCAATTTCTGAAAAAAGCAGGGTATTACACTTCAAACAATGCAAAAAAAGATTACAATACCAACGATCAAACTGAAGCTTGGGATGAGAGTAGTAAAAGAGCAACGTATAAAAACAGAAAAAAGGGGCAACCATTTTTTGCGATCTTTAATCTTCATGATTCACATGAAAGTCGTTTACACCGAGATAGTATCCCCAGAAACCATCAACCTAATAATGTAAAATTATATCCATATCATCCTGATACTCCGGAAATGCGATCGGATTATGCCGTATACTATGATCGATTACAAGATATGGATACCCAAGTTGGAATGATTTTGAATGAACTTGATAATGAAGGGCTTTTAGAAAATACTATTGTTTTTTATTATAGCGATCATGGTGGTCCTGTAGCCGGAACAAAACGTTTTGCTACTCAACAAGGATTACAAGTTCCTTTAATCGTTAAAGTTCCCAAAAAATTTAATCATCTAACTCAGTATCAAGCGGGCGATAAAGTTAGCAGGCCTGTAAGTTTTATCGACTTTCCCCCTACTTTGATGAAACTCATTGGTAAAGACATTCCCGAGCAATTCCAAGGTAACTCTTTTTTGGATCCGGAAAGTAAAAAAAACTTGGCGTTCGGATTTGCAGGAAGAATGGATGAGCGAATCAATATGGTTCGTACTGTTACCAATGGTCGTTATCGATATACTCGAAATTATTTACCTCATAAACCCTATGGCACATATATTCGAACCCTATGGAAATCCAAAGGGATGCAAAGTTGGTATAAGGCCTATTTGGATAACAAAACAAACCCTACCCAATCTTCATTTTTTAAAAAACGACCCTTTGAAGAATTATATGACATTATAAATGACCCATATCAGTTAAAAAACTTGGCGCAAGAACCATCGCTTCTTGAAGCAAAAACCAAATTATCTGATGCACTAACGAATTGGCAAATCGAAAATCGCGATACGGGATTTATTCCAGAAGCTATCCTTCAGAAAATAAATGATAGCACACTTATTAACAACTATTCACACTCCTCGTACTCGTATCCAATAAAAGAAATTATAGCGCTAGCTGAAGCAGCTGGGTCACTAGAACAAGACAACCTGAATCACTTTATAGAAACTCTTAAAAGTGGCCACCCCATTAAGCAATACTGGGCCGCTATTGGGCTACAAAACCTTAAGCATATTGCAATTCCAGCAGTTCCAGAAATCAAACAACTCATTTTTAAAACCAAACCATCTGTAGGTATTGTCCTTGCAGAAATTCTATATGGATTAAATGAAAAAAAGTATGCGTATGAGTATTTATTGAATGTCTTGGATCATGAACAATTAATGATCCGGGTTCAAGCACTTAATGCCATGGAGACTATGCAAGATATTCCAGAAATCTTCATTGATAAGTTCAAAAAATTAGCCAATAAGACTGAAGGGGTTAAACGGCCTTATGACGCAAGGCTAGCTATTCATCTGTTAGAAAAATACACTAATGAAAAGACGTGATTTTGCAAAAATAACAACCCTTGGAACCATTGGAACTTCAATTCTTGGGATTCCTTATGGCTGTAGCATGGATTCAAAAAAGAGAAAGAAACCTAGTTTGATCAATAACCTCTATTATCGGGCCAATACGTTCCATTATAATCCATCACATATAGCGACAGATATGCAATGGATGGCCGATCACGGCACCAATGCCCTAACCATGGCAATTTCTGAAGTAGATTTTGGCACTTCAGAACGAAATATAGAAGCTATAGTTACCCAAGCGCACAAAAGAGGAATCAAAGTTTTTTTTGTTACTAGTAGATGGGCAGGAGTATTTGCCGGGGCTCCAAAAATGCCCAGTATTTTTGCAGCCAAAAACCCTCATACATGGTCGTTAAATAAGAAAGGAAGGCCATATTTCCATAGTTCTGGTCCAATTTGTAGCATCTACTATCCCGAGGTATTCGATTTTTTCATTGAATATCTGAATAAAACTTTCGCGACCTGGGATCTTGATGGCATTGTTTGGGATGAACCTAAAGCCTACCAGCTAGACTATTCGCCAAAGGCCACAGAAGCACTGGGAACAAATCCTGTGATTGAAACCCATGAAGCAAATTATTGCGAATTTATTTCACAGTTAAATGATCATATTCGCAAGGAACATGGCGGTAAAACGATTAACTTTTTTGCCTATCCCTATTTAACAGATTCTTTCATCGAAAAAGCTTCAGAAATCAGGCATCTTGACTACTATGGAGCCGATGGTCGAGCTTATCCAAATACCGAAAGACCCGAAACATATACAGGCAAAAAATTCATATTAGGCCAAGGCAATGTGGGGCATCGATATGTAACCAAAGCACATGAAAAAGGGTTAAAAAGCATGGTGCTTATTGAAAATTTTAAAACCACACCAAACGAATACCCCCTTCTCGAAAAATATTTGAACACTATTATTGCCATGGCCGATCAATTTGCCTATTACTATTACCCCAGAAGTTGTAACGAACCCGACAAGGCAATGCAACTAATCACAAGTTATTTAAAAAAACATCTGTAAAACTATCCTTATGAAAGCAAATTTTTTTCTTCTTTTATTGACTTCAGTAATCACTTTTGCGCAACAACCTTATCTAGATTATCAACTACGTCTTGAGCCTGTGTGGTCGCGAGTAGCAGATGCTCTAGGTGAGCCTGGTTCTGTAGAAAGTGCCGAGTTCTCCCCCAACGGAAAGTTCATTGTAAGTGGTACCAAATATGACTATAGTGTTGTCATGTGGCGAACTAGCGATGGAGCCGAATTATGGAGAG
Source organism: Aquimarina gracilis (assembly GCF_035285365.1). Lineage (NCBI taxonomy): Bacteria > Pseudomonadati > Bacteroidota > Flavobacteriia > Flavobacteriales > Flavobacteriaceae > Aquimarina > Aquimarina gracilis. The sequence goes on from NZ_JAYKLX010000001.1 coordinate 682,816, forward strand.
CTTATCACCCTGCAGAGATTGAGCGAGTGGGTTGGTCTAGCGATAATAAATATGTTGCTGCTTGTAGTGAAGATTTCAAGACTACTATTTATGAAGCTGAGACAGGAAAAGTAGTAGAAACCTTAGAACACAATCAAGGTATTGATGGGCTTATTTGGTCCAATAACAGCATGTTACTGGCCACTGGTGAAGAATACAGTTATAACAAAGATGGCAAAAAACAAGGCTTTCTTCGCGTATATGATATGAATACCCGTAAAGAGGTGGCCAATATAGATTATGGAAGCACAATCAATGAGTTATTTTTTACTGAAGATGATCAGTATATCATAGCATTAGGACATGCCGGGGTAAAGGTGTATAACACTTCGGATTGGTCGTTGGAAAAAGAATTTTTCACCAATGAAAATGTCGTCTTTACCGCAGGAGGCTTTTCACCAGATGGAGAATATATAATTGCCGCTCAAAATAAACCGGTAAAAGGCACTATTCATCTTATCGACTGGAAAAAAGGTAAAATCAAAAAGTCTTTTTCGCACATGGGTAAAAAAATTGAAACCGTAGCCTGGCATCCCAATGGGCAATACATTGCTTTTACAGGGCATGATCCGCATATTTTTCTTTATCGAGTTTCAGATATAAAAGGGTATAGTGTCGATCAAATTCGAATTGCCGCGCAGGTATGGGCCGGTGATCATGCAGAATACATTGATTTCAATAAAGATGGAAGTTTCTTGGTAAGTGCCCATCAAAATGGGTTAATCAAACTTTGGACATGGATGGGTGAAGATCCAAATCTTAACAAAAATCGACATAAAGGCATCAAAAAGGATCAAACTTCGCCTGAAGCATCCAGAAACAAATAACTATTTAAAACATGGAAATCAATTGCTTCTACTTCGGTAAGTATGCATATACCTTTGTCCCCTGGCAAATTGAAGAAGATATACTTCGTATTAAAAGCACAGGAGCACATAGTATTACATTAAATGTTATCGAACAAGATTATAAAGCCGCCAAAGAAAATATTGTATTAGTAATTTCTGTTGCTCAAAAACATGGTCTCAAGGTATACGTTTTGCCTGATGGTTGGTGTAATGTTTTAGGAGGTGTTTCACAGTTTCCAAGTGTTTTTGCGGTAAAGAATATGGATTCTTGTTTGAAAAACTCTGAAAGCAAACACCTGATTACTAATTTGGGACCTGTAGCTTCTATTTTGGAAAAAAGAACTATCGAATACCTAAAAAAGAAACTGAAAGAATGTTTTGAAGGGTTTGCGTTTGATGGCATATTATGGTATCAGTGTAAACTACACCAAAGTTTTATTTCAAAAGAAAAATATGAACAGTTTTTTTCTGGATTACATTTTTACATAAAAGATCATTTTGGTTCTGAAAAAACAATAGATTGGTACCATACGGATTCAACCTCTTTAAATACAAACAATATTAAAGGATTAAGATATATAACACATGACATTCAAATTTTGGATCATCGAAATTATACTAAAGAAAGTACAGAAAGTTTAACCTTGGAAATTGAAAATCTTTTCCGAAAAAAACCGAAAATGTTCTGTTATTTTGACTATCCTGCCAATGTTGAACTTCCAGAAAAAAGTATGACTGTTATTAGAAAGACTTTACAAAACAAATAGGAGTTATCGAGCTATTTTTTAATCTATTTTAAATTAATCATCTGTTGTTACCCGTTTTTGCCAAGCCTTAAATGCATTGTCCATTTCTGCCACTTTTTCTGGTATATGTTGCGCCAAATTATGAGTTTCTCCGGCATCTTCAGCCAGATTATACAATTCCCATTGTTCAGTACCTTCACGAACGATCTTCCAATCACCATGACGCATAGCGGCTCCGGTTTTCCACTGAAAAAACAATGGTCGACTATGTCTTTTTTTCGAGTCACCAGAAGCTAATTCTAATCGATCTACAAATGACTTCCCTTCTAAAGGCAAAATACTATCAGTTTTGGGGTAACTATGTCCGGTCGCATCCAAAAGTGTTGGAAAAATATCTATAAAGTGTCCATAGAATGTATCATCTATTTTTCCTCTTTCATTAATTTTAGGCCAACTCACAATTGCCGGAGTATTGATTCCTCCCTCGTAACTATTGTTTTTATACATTCTGAAAGGAGTATTACTCACATTGGCCCAATCACTACCCAAAGAGGTCCATTGTCCTACTGTTCCTATTTTACCGTCACCATCGATTTTAACAACTTCGGCGCTACTACCATTATCTGAAAGAAATAGCACAATCGTATTTTGAAGTTTCTTTTGCTCTCTAAGTGCATTCATCACCAGACCAATATTATAGTCCATTCGATCTATCATAGCTGCATAAATTGCCATTTTCAGGTCTTCCTCATCCTTTTTTTCTTCAGAGAGATCTTCCCAGAACATGTGAGTAGGAGCAGAAATTTTGAAGTTTTCGGGAATCAAACCTAGTTCTTTTTGCCTGGTAAAACGTTGTTTTCTTATTGCATCATACCCGACTATATATTTTCCACGATATTTGGCAATATCCTCTGGCCATGCCATCAAAGGATCATGAGGAGCGGTATAAGAAAGATATAAAAAGAATGGTTTTGTTTCTTTTGCCGAAGCATTTATCCATTTCAAAGCCGCATTTGTAAACGCATCAGTAGAATAATAGGTACTATCTGGTGTATAGGGTTCATGTCGTTTCCCATCAATATAAAAAGGTCGAATACGTTTTCTTGCGGGTTTAGCTTCTCCGGGACGCTGGTTTCCAGGATTAAATTGATTAGCTGCACCACTTAATAAGCCATAATACTTATCAAATCCAATATCGGTTGGCACATCTATACCATGATGTTTACCCGACATCCAGGTTAGGTATCCCGCTTTTTTTAATGAGGCTGCAATTGTAGTATTATTGACCCATGGATTTTTCCAGGTACGCCCCGCACCTACTTGTTGTGCATATAAACCTGTGAGCAAAGCAGCTCGGGACGGAAAACATTTTGAAGTGTTATAAAACTGAGTAAATCGAAGCCCATTATAGGCCAAGCTATCTAAAATTGGAGTACTAATTTCACTACCATAGCATCCTAAATCCGACCAACCCATATCATCAGCTAGAATGAGAATAATGTTTGGTTTCTGAGACTTTCCAGAAGTAATTTCTTGCTTCTTTTCCTTTTGGCAAGAAAAGAAACCTAAAACCATTACCAGAATGACCAATCGTGGGATCATAAATAACTTAATCTTTTATTTGATAGGCATACTTCTTTTCCATCTCATCGTAATACGCTTTTAACACATAGAACGCTTTCTTTTTAAACCCTCCGTCTGAAATTAACCCTTTTCGATTCCAACCATCTTGAATAATGGGTAGATTTCTACGAGGGGATCTAAAATCTGCCAATATCCAAGGAGTCATTCCACGAAGTGTTGATATTTTTTTGAGCATTTTAATCTGTTCCTGATACAAATATTCCTGATACTCTTCGGTCCATCTGGTCAATTTATCTCCGTGATGATTGTAAAGTGCTCCCCCGCCAAATTCACTCACAAAAAAAGGTTTATCCACTGGCAATTGCCAGGTAACTTTATCACATTTTTCTGGTAATCCAGAATACCAACCAATGTACTCATTACATGCCAGCATATCTACATCTTCGGCAAAAGGATCTGGGATTTTTACGACATCCTGCACATCTTTTTCATTGCGCTCTAAGGCCGCACTGATGAAACGAGTATTATCAATATTGGTAGCTATTTTTTTAAGCTGACGAAGAAATTCTAATCTTGATTCGGTATCGGGAGTTTCATTTGCTACCGACCAAACAATCACACTCGCTCGATTTTTATCTCGATGCACCATAGTTTCTAACTGACTTTTAGCCTGGCTAAAAGCCTCTGGATTTTCATAATCAATACCCCAATACACAGGAATTTCTTCCCAAAGCAAAAGGCCAAGTTTATCAGCTAGTCTTGGCATATTTTCGTTATGCGGATAATGCGCCAGCCGAATGAAATTACAGTTTAGCTCTTTTGCCCAACCCATTTGCATTTTAGCATCTTCTATAGATCTAGCTCGACCAATTTTTATTGGATTTTCTTCATGAAGACTGATCCCTCGAAGAAAAATAGATTTGCCATTAAGCAAAATATCTGGTCCTTTAGCCTCAATAGTTCTGAAACCAATTTGATCATCAAGTGTATCAATATCTGCCTGAATCTTTACATTATATAATTTTGGTCGTTTAGGATACCACTTCTTTATTTTTTTCGCTGGAATGTCAAAATATACCCGACCTGTTTGATCTGTTGTTGCAGAGAAGTTGATTTTGGCTTCTGGAATGTTAATAGAAACATTGGTTTTTAAAGAGTTCCCGGCTAATTGCACATATCCCTTTATATTTTTGGGATTATCCTTATCCAATTGAATTAAATAATCCTGAATATACGTTGAAGGTACTTCTACCAGCTTCACATCTCTGGTGATTCCTCCGTAATTCCACCAATCTGTAGTATAATTGGGTACTCTGTGTTTTTCTCTTCGATTATCTACACGTACCATCAAAGAATTGTCTTTAGGTTTAACAACATCGGTGATATCAAAATTAAAAGGATCGAAGCCTCCAAGGTGTTGCCCCACTTTTTGTCCGTTTACATATACATCGGTTTGATAATTTGCGGCTCCAAAGTAAATAAAGAGTCTATTATTATCCCCAATCGTATAATCAAATTTGGTTCGATACCAAAGTGAGCCTTCATAATACAATAGTATCCTATCTTGAGAATTCCAATCGCCCGGAACTTTGATTTCTGCAGAAGTATTAAAGTTGTATTCAACTCGATCCCATCGTTCGGTAATAACCTTATCAGTATAATAGGGTTTCGCCGAGTTACGCGTAGATTCCATTTGATCAAAAGGTTTCCAATTTCTATGATTTCGATATCCCGTCTCATAAGGATCAATTACATATTTCCAATTTCCATTAAGCGAAGTGCTCTTACGATTGTATACATTCTGTAATAATGGTGTCTGGGCAAAAACTGAAGAAGCAACTGCCAAAAACAAAAATAGTAGCAGCCCTTTATTAGTTGGACAAAAAGTCGAATTTTTTCTCATTTGATTTGTATTTTAAGCATCATTTGAAGTCCAGTATATTTTTTCTTCTTTCCAAAGATCATTGGCATACTCGATCCCTAATCCTGGAGCTGTAAAAATTGAGATATTACCATTTTTTGGCAGTACAGGAGTGTGCCAGCTTTTTTGTTTTTCTTCACCTCCAACTCGATATTCCTGATGTGCTGTTAAGACAGGACAAACGGCAAACACCTGGTTTGGTGCTGCGGCCATGGGACCTGCCTTTGGTGAATGCGGAGTAAAACCGACACCATAATGCGCAGCCATATGAGATATTTTAAGCGTTCTTACAATTCCACCGTGATAGTAGACATCTGGCTGTAGGATATCCATGGCTTTAATCTCGCACATAAGTTTAAATTGATCAAAACTGCTGTCCTGTTCTCCCCCTGCAATGGCACAGGTCGTTGATGCTCCTTTGACTAATTTATGAGACCACAAATCCTGCCAGTAACAGGGTTCTTCAAAGAACTTTACATCATAACTCTCCAACATTTTTAGTACTTCGATCGCTTCATTTGCAGTATACGAGCTATTACCATCTACATAAATGGTAAAATCATCTCCAAAGGTTTTGCGCACATGAGGTACAAATTGATTGGTTCGGGTGATAAAAGGTTCAATATTTTTCATACGACCACCGATCTTGATTTTTGTTGCCGTAGCCCCTGTGATTTCAACTGTTTTTTGAATTCGTTCAGTTTCTCCTTCAAAAGGTTTTTCTCTTTCAAGGCTAGAAATATATACTGGATATTCTGTTCTAATCTGTTTTCCTAAATAATGGTGAACGGGTTTATTCGTAAGCTTACCCAATAAGTCCCAAATGGCAATTTCGATGGTACCGATAGCATTCCAATAAGGTAATCCAACAAATTTATAATTACGCTCGACTTTAAGAATATCATTCGGCAAATGCGCTACTTCTCTAGCATCTTTACCAATAAAATTGGCTGCGGCAAGTTTTTTAAAAATCGTTTCTGTACTTTTAAAACGACCTGAATTCATGGCAGCCACTCCTTGATTACCTTCTTTATCGGTAATACGGGTAAAATAACGTTTACGCGCCACGACCACTTCGATTTTATCGATAATCACCGGAGAAGTCAATTTATTTTTCACCCTTGAACTAATTTCTTCTTCTATGTTCTTGGGAACATACAATCCATTAGTTTTTATTTGTTCTGATGTAGCAGCTTTTTCTTTTGGATTTTCTGCACAAGCCATTATAGGAAGTGTAGCTGCTGCAGCTCCAACGGTTGCTGTTTTTTTAAGGAATTTACGTCTATCCAACATAACTTATTTCTTTTCTGTGGTTGTGGTGATATCTTTATCTGAAATCATTTTCCCGTTAACGGAAATATTCTTCAATAATAGGTCTTGGGTAAAATTTGCAATTACTGGAGCTGGAGATCTTTTTACGGTAATATTTTCCATAAATACTTTCTGAATGTTTTCTTCTGAACGACCATTGATTTTGATTGAAATTGCTGAAGCTTCTTCGAGCGTTATATTCTGAAAGTAAAAATTATTGTACTTTACAAAATATGCATTACCCCGCCACCCTTTGTAGTCTGTAGTAAATTCGAAACCATATTTTACGGGGTTCAGTACTTTCATATTTCGCATATATATTTCTTCGATAAACCCTCCACGATCAGGATTACTTTTAAATTGAAAAGCATGTTTATCACTCCCGCGAAGGGTATTATTTTCAGCAAATACATTGCGAACCCCGGCAGACATTTCTGAGCCAATGCAAAATCCACTACCCACAATATTGGTAAAATCATTATTCCTGATCACAATGTTTTCTGAGGGAGGATATTTCCACCCATCTTGATCGCGACCCGCCTTGATTGCAATACAATCATCATGTGTATTAATTGTACAGTTTTCGATTAATACATTTTTACAACTTTCGGGGTCAATCCCATCGTCATTGGTAGTTCCTTTTTGAATACTAAGGCGTCGAACTGTAATATTTTCAGAAAGTATTGGATTGATCGTCCAGAATGGGGTACTTTTGATAGTAAAATCTTCAAGAAGAATATTTTTGCATTTGATAAACTGAATTCCCGGAGGACGTAGAAAGTATCCCTCTCCAAAAACACGCTCTTCTATAGGTATTTGATCATTTCCCATTTGACGGGCACGCATCTTACCAGGCCTTTGCTTTTTTTTCCAGGACGCCCAAACCTCTTCACAATTCCCATCTATTTTTCCCTTACCAGTGATGGCTATATTTTCCTGATCAATAGCATAAATCAACGGAGAATAATTCATAATAAAAGTCCCTTCCCAACGCATTTTTACCATAGGTAAATAATCCGAAGGGTTTGGAGAAAAGTTTAAAATTGCACCTTCAGAAATGTGAAGATTAACATTAGATTTCATGAAAATTGAACCTTTTACGAAGTAATTACCCGGTGCAACTTTAATAGTTCCTCCACCATTTACCGATATTTGTTCGATTACTTTGTTAAGAGTACTTCTAAAGCTTAACGTATCAGAAATTGAGTATGTCGTATCTTTAAATGAAGGAGAAATAACTTGTTTCAAAATATTAGGCATGGTTTCATTCCAGGCGGTAACAATTTTGGCACGTGCATAACTTTCATCAAAACTACTTTGCTCACTCTGGTTCTTTTTGCAAGCGATGGCAGTTATGAGAATAAGTATAGGAAATAGTTTATTCATTATTCAAATGTTTTATTTATATGCACTTTGATATACTTTACTTAAAAATCGCATTCCAAAACTTGTAGCTATATCTCGATAATACAACTGAAACGTACCGTCTTTTTTGGCTTTTTGTCTAATCTCATAATACGCTCCAGCCAAGTTTGGATCTTTATGGTCTTTACTAAATTGATTTTTTAGCGTAAAGTTTAATGCTCTCTTTATATTTTCTTCAAAATCAGTGATTCCAAATTCGTATAGCTGCAACCACAAAATACCAGCAAAACTGGCTGCGCTACCACACGGACTGCGTTTGTCGTGGTTTCCGTTTAGATAACTGCTGTACCATATCACTCCGGTTTTATCTTGAACCTTGGCTAGTGCTTTGGCAGTTTTTAAAGCTGCATCCAAATATTTTTGTTCTTTAGTAAGTGTATAGGCCTCAATCAATGCTTCGGCATTCCAGGTATTAAAACGACCATGCACTTTACCAGTTGTTGGATCATTAGGTTCAAAATCCATCCACCAACCATTTTTAGATTGATCATCTATAAGTTTATCACAAATCTCAAGAAATGCATCTTTGTATCGCTCCTCTCCAGTATGAACATACATATCTTTCCATAGATATCCTTCGGCGTTGGGGCGGGCTACATGTTTGATATTAAAAGGCAAGTTTTGATGTTGCTCATGCGGGCTACGATCCTTCCAGATCTCTCCTGTTTTTCCATCTACGATATTATAGCTAAGTCGTTCTTCGGGAATATAGAGATGATCCAAAATCCAAGCGCCTGCATTGGTAGCCACATCGGCATATGTTTTATCCTTTGTAATATCGCTTAGGTTAAATAAACCCGGAGTACCATCTGCAATGGTTGTAGTATTGATTAAATCTCCTAATTTGTTTCCGTGTTTGGCATTTAAGTAACCTTCAAGGTTATGCCCTTTGGGAAACTGTAAACCTACCCACCATTTTCCCGCTCGAATAGCTTCATCATGTGCTTTTTGATTACCTGTCACCTGATACGCCTCTAATAAACCATAAATGGCTTGTCCCGTATGCCAAGCGGCTTCATATGCTTTCCATTCTCCGGTAATGATATGATAGTCACCTTTGGCCATTCCGTTTTCATCAAGCATAGCTTCACTTGTGTGTTGGATGGCCTGATTAAGAGACACTTCTATTTTGGATTTATAATTTTCATCTAGCCTTAATTTTGGGTTTTGCGCAAAACCCATAGTTATTGCAGATGGTATTAGAAGTATTAAAATTCTTATCTCCATATGGTATCTTGGACTAATTAATTTCACCTAATTTACTTTAAAACTTAGTCCTAATCAGTCCATGAAATCAACATGGACCGAATAAGACAATAAACAAACTAACAAATCTAATCTTAGGATATTTCTATGTATAACTTAAATAACCTATTATAATTTAAGAGTATTAAAAATTATAGTTGATCCCAAACCTAGAAAACCAACCATAAGATTCATAATTTGTCACTCTACTTCTTAACCCCTGATATTCTATTGACGGTTCATCCAATAAATTCACAAATTCAGCAAATACGGTTAACCCTTTCATTATTTTTTGAGAAACATTAACGTCTAGTTGATATCGTTCTTCAACATAAAAATCAAGCTCTGGGTTATCTGTAAAACTCAGTAATGACTTTCCATTATAATTTAGGGATAGCCTACTGGTAAATCCTCCTTTATCATAATACAAGGCGGCATTCCATAGATTATCTGCCTGTCCTATAAATGGAACATCCTCTCTGGTATTAGTTTCTCCGGTATCTTCATTAAAAAAATCAAAACTACTATCAGATTGCACATAGGTATAATTAAGATTCACTCCAAGGCCCGATAAGAATCCCGATAGAAAAGTGAACTTTTTTGCTAGATTTACTTCAACACCGTACAGATTAGCCTCATCACCATTAACTGGTTTGGTTTGCCTCCAGCCATCAAATTGATTTCCAGGATCATCAATATCACTTACCTGATCAAATATAAAGTCTTCTACCTTTTTATAAAACAAGCCTCCGGATATGATCCCGTCGCTTCTAAAATAATGTTCAAACAACAAATCTACATTTTGGGCCGAGGCTGGGTTTAGCTCTGGATTACCTGTAGAAATAACCAAATTTTCAAAGCTTAAATTTTGTCTGGGTACCAGATCCTGTAGATCGGGGCGTGCAAAGGACTCGGTATATGATAGACGAAGATTAGTCCTATCTGTAAATGCATATTTTAGATGTACCATGGGTAATACAAAATCAAAATCATTCCCCCCATCGATAGGTCTTGAAGGCTCACGCCCGTCTTCAATAATTTGTAAAGCATCATACTCTACTTCTGTACTTTCATATCGCACTCCGGCCAGAATACGAAATTTATCGAATTGCATTTTCCCTTGCGCGTAGGCCGCCAAAACATCTTCATTGGCATTATAAAAGAACCTATCACTATTGCTTCTTGTTATTCTTTCATTAATCTCATAATTTTGAAAATTATCGACAAAATGCTGATTGGATGCGTTTGCTTCGGGAAAGCTTCCCATTTCATACCGATCGTCAAAAATTGTTCCACTAAATCCATCTGACACCTCATCAAGAGTATAATCTCCATCAAAACCATACTGAACAAGAGTTCTTCTTCTTATGTTTTCAATTCCTCGATATTTACCCCCTACTTTTATTTCACCTTGGTTATTCCCAACCTGAATAGGAAATGCCAGGTTTAGTTGAGCAGAGGTATTCTTACCTTTGTTTATGATTGGAATATCCCGTTGTAGGAAAGAAAAATCAAATGCACTATCGTCTTGCAGATCACCTTCTAAAGCAGTAATTGCCGGAAAATCGGAATCGCTACGATCAAAATTCACTGTTAATCCGCGTTGTCGAAATGTATATCGAAAACTTTCTAATTCTCTCTGCGAAGTAGTATAGGTAATGCCATAATCTAATTTAGCAAGGGAACCCAGTGCATGATCACCGCCAAAAGAAAAGGTGATATTCTCTCGGTCCACTATCTTGTCATTAACATCTCTTCGTACTTCTATATTATTAGCGACCCCTGGGTTTAGAGGGTCATCGTAATTATTTCTGGGTCTGAATCGAATTCGCCTTCTTAAGGTTCGATCATCCAGCTTGCTGTAGATCAATTTTGCAAATACTTTAGAGTTATTATTGAATTTATAGTCTACAGTGGCGTTTGCTCCTATGCGATCTCTTTCTCTTTGAACCGGACGCAAACGAAAATCATCAATCACCCAATCCTCGAAAGAATTCGGATCATCTGAATCACCGATCCTTCTAAACCGATAAGTAGCTTGATAACGCTCGTCTCCGTTATTTGTATTATAATAACTTGTCCCAAATAAAACACCAAATTTATTGTCAGCAAAACGTTGATCATACCTGAACTTGAGAGTGGTACTTCCTTTATCAAATAAGTTATTATAACCCCCTCCTATGGTAGTCCTAAATTGTGCCTTTTCTCCTCGTGCTGTTGGGGTAATTAGATTAATAGCCCCTCCTATAGCATCCCCATCCATTTCTGGAGTGATCGCCTTACTAACCTCCATGGATGCCAACTGATCTGCGGATACTAAATCTAAAGATTCAGATCGAGCACCTTCTTCATCAGTTGGGGGTATTTGTTCACCATTAATCGAAATTGTTGTAAAATTTTGAGGGGTCCCCCTAATTTTCACGATGGAACCTTCACCTCCATCACGTTCGATACTTACCCCTGAGACACGCTGCATTGCCTCTGCGACATTGATATCTGGAAATCTGTTAATCAGATCCGCAGAAACCACCGTTTTTATATTATCCGAGGAACGCTGTAAATTATAAGCTTTCTGTTGCCCTTCAATACTGCCCGTTACAATAACTTCTCCAAGTTGATTAGTAGTTGGTGCTAACTTTATATCTCCTAAATTAACTTCTAATGTTCCTCCTGCGGTTATCTGTACTTCCTTAGTAAACGTATCAAACCCTAGATATGAGATCTCAACTATGTGTCTTCCTAGAGGAACTCTATTTAGAGTAAATAATCCATCCCAATCTGAAGAAGAACCTATTCCTAAAGATCTAATGATTACTGAAGCTCCTGGGAGCACATCATTTTCCGGCCCGATTATTCTTCCGTTAATTACTGCATATTCTTGTTGTATTCTTGTTTCTATTGTATTAATACTCCAAACATTTTCTATTGCAGAAATTGTTTGCGAAAATCCAATACTCATCAGAATTAGTGAAATTCGTTTAAAAAAATATTCTAAGCCCATTTTTCCCTTTTATTTAATTCATATTATTTGTTATGCTATTTCTAAGACAATAAAATCATGCAAATAATTTGTTTAGGGTACTATTGAGTATTATTGAACTGCTAAAAGTATCTAAATAAATATTATTTTGTGCAATCGTTTGCATTAATAATTTGTTACGAATTACGCATTTTTTTGCATAAAACGCAATCATTATTTTAAATAATTTATAAAAAACCTAAATATTAGTGCAATCGATTACATCTTTTTTTCGATATTTGTTCTGCTAAATCAAATATGCAAACGATAATTTTCATTTTAGGATTTCAAACCTGATATTTGTATCCTATAAAAGTATGGCATCTAAAAAAGCAACAATACACGATATCGCAAAGGAGCTCAATATAACGGCTTCTACTGTTTCACGTGCATTAAATAATAATCCCAGAATAAGTGAAGCGACAAAAAAAGCTGTTTTGGGCATGGCCAAAGACCTAAATTATCAACCCAATAACCTAGCCGCCGCTTTAAGAAAAGGAAAAAGTCAACTTATTGGAATTATTGTACCCACCATAAATAGATCTTTCTTCTCCTCAGTAATAAGGGGGGTAGAAGAAGTTGCCAATAAACTAAACTACAGGGTAATTGTAAGTCAATCTAATGAGGATGTCGACAATGAAATAGCTACGCTTAATGCCCTATTAAACGCCAGAGTGGATGGTGTCTTGGTGTCTATAGGAAAAAACACCGATCGATTTGAACATTATAAGGATTTGATGGAAAGAGGAATTCCTCTGGTTCTTTTTGACAGGACTACCAATGAAGTAGGAACAAGTCAGGTAGTTATCGACGATTATCTTGGAGGATACCTAGCAACTGAACATCTAATCAAGCAAGGGTGTAAAAAAATAGTTCATTTCACGAATCTTAAACAGGTAAATATCTACAAAGAAAGATATAGAGGATACCTTGAAGCTTTGAGAGATAACGATATTCCATTTGACGAGTCGCTAGTCTACCAAAGCGATATGCAATTAGTCGATGGTCGCAATTGCACCGAACAATTGTTAGCAAGTCATAAAAAGTTTGATGCGATTTTCTCGGCGAGTGATTATGCAGCTGTTGGAGCCCTGCAAATACTTAAAGAAAATGGAGTCAAAGTCCCAGAAGATGTCGCTCTTGTTGGGTTTAGTAATGAGCCTTTTACTTCGTTCACTGACCCCTCACTTACTACGGTAAGCCAGTTTCCGATTGAAATGGGACAAGCCGCAGCCGAATCCTTTTTTGAAATTCTAGAGGCTAAGAAAAAGAAATTTATTCCTCAAAAAACGGTATTGCAACCCGAATTGATTATTCGGGATTCATCCTTAAAATCAGGGAAGTAAATTAAACTGCTATGAATGAAAATATGAACATAGATTCCAACAAACTGAGCAATCGATTGCATTATTCAAAAAGAGGCTTCATTACTGAAAATTTTCTCTTACAGAATGAGTTTGCAAAAAAGCTTTATCATGATATTGTCAAGGACTTGCCTATTATCGATTACCATTGTCACCTATCTCCAAGAAACATTGCAAATGACATTCAATTTCAAGATTGTACTGAAGCATGGTTGGTAGGCGATCATTATAAATGGCGGGCAATGCGCACACTTGGAATTAATGAAAAGTATATTACCGGTGGCGCCACTAACGAAGAAAAGTTTCTAAAATGGGCAGAAACTGTTCCCTATACTTTAAGAAATCCTTTGTACCATTGGACGCACCTTGAGCTAAAAAGACACTTTGAAATTAATGACCTTTTATCTTCCGAAAATGCGAAAGCTGTTTTCGAAAAATCTTCAGAGATGCTCCGACAAAAAAGTCATAGCACCCAAGGTATACTTTCTTTAATGAATGTAGAAGTTGTATGTACTACAGACGACCCTACAGATTCCCTAATTCATCATCAGGAAGCATATAAAAACCACATAGCATTGACATTATTACCCACATTTAGGCCAGATAAAGCATATACCATACACCATCCCGAAGAATATCTTAAATATCTTGAAACCTTGAGCGAGGCAAGTGGCATCGAAATCCTGCAATATCAAGATCTGATCGATGCACTAAATGACCGAATCGTATATTTTCATAAACATGGGTGTAGGCTTTCTGACCATGGATTAGAACAGCTATTCTTTTTTGAACCTGGTACTTATGATATTGAAACTCTTTTCCAAAAATTAAAGAGCAAAAAAGAACTTACCCCTGAAGAGATAAATTATTTCAAATTTGAGACTTTATGGCACTTATGCAAAATGTATCATGCACAAGGTTGGGTACAACAATTTCATCTTGGTGCCCTTAGAAATACGAATCAGCGAATGCTTACAAAATTGGGCCCGGATACCGGATTTGATTCTATAGGAGATTTTTCCCAGGCCGTCAGTCTAAGTAAATTTCTAAACCTTTTGGATAGTCGTGACCAATTAACCAAAACCATATTATACAATCTTAACCCTGCAGATAATGAAGTTATGGCTACCATGATCGGAAATTTTAATGATGGCAGTATAAAAGGCAAAATACAGTTTGGCTCTGCCTGGTGGTTCCTGGACCAAAAAGATGGTATGGAAAAACAAATTAACAGCCTTTCGAATCTTGGTTTATTGAGTTGTTTCATTGGTATGCTTACCGATTCTCGTAGCTTTTTATCATTTCCTCGTCACGAATATTTCAGACGTATTCTTTGTAACCTTATTGGTGCCGATGTTGCTAATGGAGAATTACCTGCAGATGAAAAATGGCTGGGAAAAATTGCAAGTGACATTTGTTATCATAACGCAAAAGAATATTTTGGTTTTTAATGAAGTATTATGAAAATCCTGAACAGAACAACATATAAAGCTACAACGCAAAGGCCCATTAAAGTACTGCAATTTGGTGAAGGGAATTTTCTGCGCGGGTTTGTGGATTGGATTATCGAAATTTTTAACGAAAAAACAGATTTTAATGGAGATATACAGATAGTTCAACCCATACAAACTGGGCTTGGTGATCTTATTAATGAACAAGACGGACTATACCATGTTCTTATTGAAGGGTTACAAAATGG
Organism: Aquimarina gracilis; assembly: GCF_035285365.1. Lineage (NCBI taxonomy): Bacteria > Pseudomonadati > Bacteroidota > Flavobacteriia > Flavobacteriales > Flavobacteriaceae > Aquimarina > Aquimarina gracilis. Next base: position 698,017 of record NZ_JAYKLX010000001.1, read on the forward strand.
TGAAAAAGTTCAATACACCAAATTAATCTCATGTGTGAGAGGAGCCATTAATCCTTTTGAAGATTACAAAGCTTTTTTAAAACTAGGAAAAAATAAGGATTTAGAATTTATAGTTTCAAATACTACCGAGGCAGGAATTATTTTTGACCCCAACGATAAGAGCTTCGAAACCTTACCTCTTACTTTTCCAGGTAAATTAACGGCTCTTTTATACTACAGGTTCCTTCATTTTAAAGATGTTCAAAGTAAACCGTTAACCATTCTTCCTTGTGAATTAATTGATCGCAATGGTGACAAGCTTAAATCAGCCATTTTAAAATATATAGAACTTTGGGAGTTGCCTGAAGGTTTTACAATATGGTTGGAAAATCGTATAGTATTTTGCAATACCCTTGTAGATAGGATTGTTCCCGGGTTTCCGCATGATACTATTGAACAAATCCAAAAAAAGATTGGGTACAAAGACAATCTGGTTGTAAAAACAGAGCCTTTTCATTTGTGGGTCATTGAGTCTCCCAAATCAATAGAAAATCAATTCCCGGCCAAAGAGGCTGAATTAAGTATAAAGTTCGTTTCAGATCTAACACCATATAGAACCAGAAAAGTACGAATACTTAATGGAGCACACACAGCAATGGTTCCTGTTGGATATCTTAGTGGCATGCAAACTGTAAAAGAAACTTTAGAACACCTCAAAACTGCACCGTTTGTAAATGAAGTTATATTTGATGAGATTATACCTACTCTGGACCTCCCTGAAGAAGAACTAATTCTTTTTGCCAACTCTGTGATCGAGCGATTTAAAAATCCATTTGTAAAGCACCAATTGATAAGTATTGCTCTGAATTCAATTTCGAAATTCAAAGTTCGGGTACTGCCCTCTCTTCTAAAATATATAGAACTCAATCAAAAACTCCCCAAAAACCTGGTACGGTCATTAGCCTACTTAATCTTATTTTATCGTGGCAAAAATTTTGAAAATCAGGACATTCCTTTACAGGATGATCAAAATATACTAAGCTTCTTTTCTGAAGTTTGGCAACACAAAGACCTTGATATAACTATTCAAAAAGTATTAGAAAACGAAATGCTTTGGGGTAAAAATCTTAGTGAGATCCCAACACTCAAGGATGAAATAATTAAGGAAATAAACATCTATCATAATCATAATTAGTGATAACTACCAAATGAAATCTGTTTTGACTTCATTCATAAATCTCGAATTTGGTTATGATTTTAAAACAAAACATCATGAAAGAAAGGAGAGATTTTTTAAAGACTACAACTGCAGGATTGGGAATTTTTGCTACAAGCCCTTTGATTGCAGGTGAACGGTATTTGTCGCAAATAGATACCCCTCTTAAAAGTTCTGCTAAAACGGCATTAACCAAAATTACGGTTAAAGATGCTGAAATTATTAAACTTAAATTCGACAAAGCGACTCCCCTATCCTGGAACGCAATTAAAAAATCCGGAGGAAAACCACCTTCTACCACATTCTTAAAAATAACTACCCATCAGAATATAACGGGATACGCTATTATAAAAGGAGCTAGCAAAGATGTGCTAAGTTTTATAAAAAAAATTAAGGGAATGAACCTTATGAATACCGAGCAGATTTGGGATCATATGTTCTATCACAACAGAAAACCTGTCGCAAAAGGAAAAGAAATACATGCTATTGGTAGTGTAGATCTTTGTGTTTGGGACATTGTGGGCAAAGCGCTTAATCTGCCCGTACATAAAGTATTGGGTACGTATAGAGAAAAGATACCCGTATACGCTGCTGGCGGTTATTATGCTGACAACAAAGGCATTCCCGAGCTTGTAAAGGAAATGGAAGAATATGTAAAAGAAGGATACAAAATCGTGAAAATGAAAATCGGTTATCTTGATGCCAAAGCCGATGCAGAACGTGTAAAAGCAGTAGTAAAAGCATTGGGAACAGATGCAAGAGTAATGGTAGATGCCAATAATGGCTATAGATCGGCCTATGAAGCTATCCGATTTGGACGCTTGGTTGAAGATCTTGATCTTTACTGGTTCGAAGAACCTGTTGCCCCCGATGACTGGAGAGGCAATGCCGAAGTGCGTGAAGAGTTAGATATTCCCATTGTAGCCGGTGAGAACGAATATACAAGATGGGGTGCCCGAGATTTGGTAGAAAATCATTCATGCGACATTGTAAATATCGATACCATTAAAGGAGGTGGCTTAACAGAAATGAGAAAAATAGCTGCATTGTGCTCTGCCTATCATATTCCCGTGGCACCCCATGGATACGCCCATATGAATGTACATGCAGTAGCTTCCATTTCAAACGCCTTAATACTTGAAACATATCCGGCAAAAGCTCGTGATTTTAATCCTTCTTTAGAAGCTTTTCCTATACAGAATGGATATATAGATGCGCCTTCAAAAATTGGTTTAGGGATGGATCCGGATCCAGCTCTAATAAAAAAATATAGAGTTTCATAATAGATTTCATGTAAAACTTCTGTTTTTTAGTCATTTATGATATATTTCCGTTATGGATTAACCTTTCTTTTTTTATGTTTTTCTAACTAAAATCTTTATTTTATTGATTATTTTTTATCGTAAAATATACTTTTATTATTTTTTTCGTAAAAATTAACACTTAAATAATCATAATATCAAATAATTGAGGTTTTTTTTGTTATTTAGACAAGTGAATTAGTGTTCATATAAATTAAACCATTTATTATGTTGTGCAATCGATTGTTCATATTTAACAAAAAAATACCCCGATTACATCCAAATTCTCTTTTGTGTAACTTTTTTAATCATAAAAATGGTTGCTATTCTAAGGATTATTCTTAAATAACATTATGCAATCGATTGCATCAATTATTTTGAAAAGAAACTAAATTACCCTTATTAGGACTAAAAAACAACAAAGACACTACCCTCAAAAAATAATCAAAACCAAACACGTATGAAAAAAACTATCCAGAAATCAAAAAAACGTTTTTTACCGATTTTATCATTACTCCTACTTTGTTCTTCTGGAGTTTTGGCACAAACAATCTCGGGAACAATTCGGGAAAATATCGATAACCTGCCTCTTCCTGGAGCAGAAGTTGTGATAAAGGGCACCTCAATAGGATCAAGTACAGATTTTGATGGTAAATTCAATTTGGTATATGACAACCCTTCATCTGCAGTATTAGTTATTACATATTTAGGTTTTGAAACCAGAGAAGTTAATGTATCAGATTACAGCGACCCTAACAATATTACGATAATGCTTGAGGAATCAACCTTTGGATTAGACGAAGTTGTAATCTCGGCCAACCTTGAAGGGCAAAGAAGGGCCTTAAACATTCAAAGAGCAGCAGATAATATCAAAAATGTTATTTCGACAGATCTTATAAGTCGTTTTCCGGATCTAAACGTTTCTGATGCCTTGCAAAGAGTTCCTGGTGTAAATATAGACCTTGATCAAGGGGAAGGAGACGCCATCTCAATTCGCGGTACTCCACAAAATTATACCACAGTAACAATAAATGGTGAGCAACTTCAAAATACGGGTACAAGTAATAATCGTACTTCTGGATTATACCAATTCCCTGTTGATCAATTAAGTCAAATTGAAGTTACCAAAACAATCACCCCCGATATGGATGGTGATGCTATTGGAGGTTCGGTTAATCTTTCTTCTCCAAAAGCAAGAAGAACAAAATTGGGTGTAAAAGCCGAATTGGGTGGTGGTTATGTAGATTTAACTGAAGGAGTAAACTTTATAGGAAAATTCAAGCTTGACCAGCGTTTTGCAGTAAATGACAAGAATCCAAACGGAGCTTTTGGTTTAATGGGTAATGTCTCTTTTTACAGAAGAGAAGGTGGTGAAGACCGTATTGAAGGAAGATGGAGAACACGGGATTTTGATGATGGTAATGGTGAACAGTTTTATCTAAGTGACCTTAATTTACGACCTCTTGCTAGCGACCGGTCTCGGATAGGTGTAACACTCACGAGCGATTATCAATTCGACAATGATAATTTTATCGTAGTTAAGGGGTTCTACAGTTTTTTACGAGAAGATGAACTAAGACAAAGAACACAATTTAGACCTAGAAATGGCGAACGTGAGGCACCAGACCTTAGTACCGAAGCGAGAGCCCGTAAAAGATTTAGAGATCGTGTCGTAGATCGATATACTATAAGTTTAAATGCCGATGCCCAATTTAAAGTTGGTAATTTAGAAATCGTACCCGGGTATGCATTTTCTACTGGACAAAGAGATGAAAATGGAACACGAGGTGAAATTCGTGCCGATGGAACCGATGTAGATATGCAAATAAGTCTGGCAGATCCAGATTTTCCACAAATTTTCCCTGTTGGAGGGCAACCAGGAGATCAATTTGATGATGATTTATTTGATGATTATAGGAATATTCAATTTTATAATCGTATCGTTAAAAATGCCGCCAGTACAGCAAAAATTAACTTTGAACTTCCTATCACTTTAGACAACTCTCTTTTAACCCTTAAAACAGGTTATAAAAACCGGGTTACAAGACTAAACAGAAGTGGTGCCACTAATGTTTTCGAATATGAAGGAGATCAAGACATAACAATAGCACAGTTTAACACCCCAGGATTAGTGCGTACCGGCCTATTAGATGGAAACTATAACTACGGAGCCTCTGTTGATCCTGGCCTTTTTTCAGACTTTTACTTTGCAAATATAGGGGATTTTGAGTTAAACGAAGAGCAAGGACGCCAAGAAACAAGTAACTTTTTATATGCTGCCAATGAAAATACAGACGCAGTTTATTTCATGGGTAAACTTAGAACAGGCAAATTTAACATCCTAGCTGGGGTGCGATACGAATCAGTAAACCTTGACTATGACGCTAATATCGTAAGAGATGAAGATCCAAACGCAGATGGCGGTTTAACAGTTACCCCTGTTTCAGATAGATCATCCTATGATTTTGTTTTACCAAATCTTCAAGTAAAATATGAACTTGATGATTTCACTAATTTACGACTGGCATATACCAAAGGGTATTCGCGTCCTAATTTTGATGATGTTATCCCCTCTTTACAGATTTTTGACGAAAATGATGAAATTGAAGTTGGAAACGCTAACTTTCAACCACCTTCGGCAAACAATTTTGATCTTTTATTTGAAAGATACTTGGGGACTGTAGGAATTTTATCGGGAGGTGTATTTTATAAAGATATCAAGGATTTCCGTTTTGTTCGCGTATTTCAGATCCAAACAGGAGATGAGTTTCCAGGAGCAGATATATTTACACAGGAAGAGCGGGATCGATTTTTAGTATTTCAACCGGATAATGGCGATGGTGCTACAGTGCTAGGAGCTGAAGTTAATATCCAAAGTAATTTTAAATTCTTACCTGGTTTCTTAAGTAACTTTGGAATCTATCTTAACTACACCTATACCGATAGTGACGCTACTATTGACGGAGTTGATGGACGTAGGTTACCGGGGCAGTCTCCTCATACAGCCAATGCTGCACTCACCTTTGATAAAGGCGGGCTATCTGCCCGTTTTACGGCAAACTATCAGGATGAGCGTATTGAACAAATTGGCGGAGATCGATTAAGTCCAGGTGATAGCGATGTTATACGAGCCGAAAGACTTCAATTGGATGCCAATGCTTCATATACTATAAAGAAAAAATGGAGAATATATGCTGAAATTCAGAACATTAACGATGCACCCCAAATTGAATACTTGGGCAATGAATCCAGGGTATGGGATATAAGTTATTATGGATTTAGGTCCTCGTTTGGAGTTTCATATACCTTCTAAGACTTATTTTATAATTGAGTTAATTACGTCGAAAAACGGTTCTTACATTTCTAACAAAGAGCCGTTTTTTTACAACCACATAGCACAAAGTGAACAATTCAACATATCTTTTTAAAACAGATCCGAATATTTACAGTAAATTCACAATATCTGTTCTGAAAATAAAGATCTAAAACCAATACTAAATGAAGGCAAAGACTGTTGGACTTTTTGCTGGCCCTATTCTTTTCATACTTATTTTGCTCTTTTTTAGGGCTGAGGGATTATCAAAGGAAGGTATTGCCACTTTTGCCATTGGGACCTGGATTGCCATTTGGTGGATTACCGAAGCTATTCCAATCTCGGCTACCGCCCTTCTCCCCTTCGTTCTTTTCCCTTTAACAGGCGTTATGACCGTAAAAGGGGTCTCAAGTGCTTTTGCCAACCAAATGATCTTTTTATTTCTAGGCGGATTTATTCTGGCAGTAGCTATAGAAAAGACAAATCTTCATAAACGAATAGCCCTTACCATCATTTATCAAATTGGTAGTAATTGGAACAAAGTGATCCTAGGTTTTATGATGGCAACAGCCTTTTTAAGTATGTGGATCTCTAATACCGCTACGGCAGTGATGATGCTTCCCATAGGTCTTGCTGTTATTTCTCAGATCAAAGCTGAAGGAGAGGTAAAAAAAAGTATGGGACGATCATTGATGTTGGCTATTGCTTATGGTTGCTCTGTAGGAGGTGTTGCCACCATTATTGGAACACCAACAAATGTCATTTTTGTTGGTATTGTTGAAGAGATTTATGGACAAACCATTTCGTTTACAGAATGGATGATGTTGGGGTTGCCGTTTTCTATTTTGATGCTTACCATTGGATGGTTTTACTTAACAAAAGTAGTGTTTCCAGTTACTATCGAAGGAATTCCGGGCGGTAAAAAAGCCATCAAAGAGCAATTAACCTCATTAGGTAAAATCTCCTATCAAGAAAAATCGGTATTATTCGTGTTCATTGTCGTAGCTTTATGTTGGATCACCAGCCCATTTGTATTAAAAAAGATTCTTCCCGGAATTAATGATACATTAATTGCCATTGCCGGAGCGATTTCTTTATTTATTCTTCCTTCGGGAGAAAAACGAAAAATAGGCATTATCAATTGGCAAACCGCAGAAACCATCCCTTGGGGAATTTTATTATTGTTTGGAGGAGGACTCGCCCTAGCCGAAGGATTCAAAGTTTCTGGCCTTGCGCAATGGATCGGTAGTCAATTAACGCTGTTCAAAGTTCTTCCTGCGATATTATTGATTTTGGCAATTATTGCGGTTGTCAACTTTTTGACCGAGATCACTTCTAACGTCGCTACAGCAGCAATGTTGATGCCTGTACTGGCTGCCCTTGCATTATCCATAGATGTACATCCCTATTTCCTGATGATCGCAGCAACCATAGCAGCGTCTTGTGCTTTTATGCTACCAGTAGCCACTCCACCCAATGCCGTTGTTTTTGGCTCAGGCTTACTTACCATCCCAAAAATGATGAAAGCAGGATTCTGGATGAATATCGTTTCTATTTTGGTAGCTACTGTATTGATTTATTATATATTACCATTGGTATGGGACATAGAAATTGCGGGTTTCCCTGAGGGGTTTAGATAAACCACCCAATAGTATTGAGTGGTTTATACAAAAGCAGATTATGGCCCCTTACCTCCATAATCCTTCCCTATTTGGGTACTATTTACTCTGTTCTAAAGTTCCAAAGCTGTCCCATGGTGGCACTTTGGTTTGGATCTTTTGCTACTACTCTCCAGTAATAGGTAGTACCCGAGGATACCGATACATCCAATGTAGATACGTCAATAGCTTCGGCTACCAATGCTGGGGAATCTGTATCTCCAAAATACACATCATACACTAGTGTATCTCCATCAGCATCGCTCGCATTCCAATTTAAAGTAATTGTTGTTTCCGATACTCGAGATCCAATCTCTGGGCTTACTACTTCTGGAGCATTAGGCAGTGTATTTACAGCTGCATCTGGCTCGGTGAAAAACGATTGGGTGGCCGAATAATCACTCTCGTTCCCTTTATTGTCCATGGCCTTTACACGCCAAAAATAGGTTACTCCCTTGTCTAGGTTGAATGTCCTGTTACGTTGCGTCGTGGTTACCGTAAAGGCGATCGTATCAAAACTACTATCTGTCGAAATGTCGATCACATAACTAATCGTATCCCCATCACTATCGGTAGCAGCATTCCATGAAAATGTTAAATCTATATTGGTACACGTTAAATTATTAGTTGGAAATATCAAACTTGGGATCGTAGGATCGGCATTCGAAAGATCTATCTGCGGACCACCATCATCATCGCCACTACAAGATAGTACTAGTGCTGTGCTCAATAAAGCGATATATATCTTTATACTTTTCGTCATTGTTCTCGTTTTATTGTTTTACAATTTTAAAAGTGGCTCCTGCTTCAAGTCTTACAAAATACACTCCTTGTGGTAAGGTTTGCATAGGTAACATCACTTGTCCTGAAGTAATCGTATACTCTTTTGAAGAAACCTCAACACCCAGTCCATTATAAATCGATACATCGATCGTTTGGAGTTTACTATCTGGAAGACTAAGGGTAACATTACCTCTCGTTGGGTTTGGAGCTAGACTAACTTCATTGATTAGAGTCACTTTGGTAGATAGCTTCCCTTCACAAGCCAAACTTGAAGAAACCTCAAGTTCATCGCCATGTTGTACATCCACTATAAAACTCTTGGTGGTATACGTTCCTACCATTTCATTATTGATCATTACCGTATATGGTACAGTTCCGGTAGCGATTTCTACCAACATTTTGCTGGTCGAGGTATCGGTTTGTAGGCTCGTTTTACCTTCTAGACTCTCGGCGGCCTCGATCACTACCTCAAAACATTGTTCGCAATTATTAAATCCAGCTACTGTGATACATACTGGGTAGGTACCTGGCGTCAAATTGTTAACTTCTAATGAGGAAGTAAAGTTATGCTCTATACCATCAATGGTCGTTATGTAATCTAACTCGTTAGCAGCAGTGATGTTGATCATACCATTATTCTTATCCAAACAAGTCTCGCTAGCGGTAGTAATCCCAAAATTGTTGGCAGGTAAACTTACCAGCGGACAAGTGTCTACTACATTGACTGTTCTGGCAACTTCGGTAGCTACATTGCCTGAAGCATCCGTAGCATTGTAGCGTATTGTATAGCTACCTACAGCATCTACAAAATCGGAAGTATTGATGATTACATTGGTTACTCCATCATCGATGGTAGCACCTAACTCGGTATACCCTGACCCTAACTCAATAGTCTGTGGATTGTCTCCCATTAAAGTAATTATAGGAGCCGTAGTATCCACTACATTTACGGTCCTAATTACCTCAACGGCATTGTTACCTGATGCATCCGTAGCGTTATAGGTCACTTCATAGCTTCCTGCTACATCCATATTCACTGTCGAAGCATCAATAATGACAGTACTACCGTCATCGGTAGTAGCATCTAACTCAGTATAGGTTGCTCCTCTCTCTATGATTTGTGGGTTGGCACCGGTTAAAGTAATTACAGGTGCTGTGGTATCTACAACCTCAACAGTTCTTGTTACTTGGTCTGCAGAAATACCAGATACGGGATTAACTGCGTCATAGGTAACAGTATAGCTACCCACTTGATTAGTATTTACCGATGTAGCCGTAATGGTTACTGTAGCACCATAGGTTACCTCTGCTCCTAACTCGATATAAGGTGTACCTTTTTCTATAATTTGTGGATTATCGCCTAGTAGCATAATTACAGGTGGTATACAACCTAGTCCTCCGTCGTTGATGGTCCAATTATAAGGAGCACTCGTTAATGTATTTCTTGCTGCTTCACCTAGGCAATAGGTAGCATCGGCATCTAACGTTAAATTTGCAGGAATTTGGGTTTCTCCTGTTTCTACGGTTGCCCATCCAATTAAGGTATTATCATAGTTTTCTTGCGACATTCCAGAACCTGTAAACATTTCACTCATGTTTGTTACACTTGAAATATCCCAACTGGATAGATCCTGGTCAAAGGAGGATGCTCCCCAAAATAACTCTTCTATATCCTGAACCTGACTAAAATCCCAATTACTTAAATCCTGGTTAAATGAAGTAGCTCCGTAAAACATAGCATACATATATTCTACAGTTCCTAAGGCCCAATTACCAACAGGTTGGTTGAATGAAGTAGCATTATAAAACATATATGCCATATCTGTAACCGTAGCCATATTCCAATTAGAAATATCCTGATTAAATGCTAATGCTTCTTCAAAAGCAGAATCAGTTCTTAAAAGATTCGTAAATACCCAACCACTAATATCTTCGTTAAAAATAGAACACTCATAGAACATACCATGAATATACTCTATGGTAGACATATCCCAGGAACCAATAGTATCTTTAAGATCCTCAAAATTTGTACATTCTCCAAACATACTGGTTAATTCAGTAACTTGTGTAAAATCTGGAATATCATCAGCATTTAACTTCAAGTTCTCACAGCCATAAAAGGCTTCTCTAAAGCTAGACCATTGTATATTTCCCCATTGTTCTATCGATCTTATTTTGTCTTTATCTCCAGTATTATCAAAGTTGATTCTAGGAAAATCTCCAACGATCTTTACAGTATACGTTCCTGCGGTTGCATATTGATGGGTAGCATCTCCAGTAAAACCACTTTCAATAGTTCCGTCTCCCCAGTCTACCCTATAATTGTATCCTGAATCTTTAGTCGGTATGGTAATCGATTCATTAGCTGTAGTAGTTTGCCAGGTGGTGATAAAGAAATCCTCAGGGCAACCTTTTCCTGCATCTGTAATTGTCCAATTATACGGGGTGCTCGTTAGGGTATTTCTAGCAGTTTCTCCTACGCAATACGGTATTCCTTCTGCATGAAAAATTACTCCCACCGGAATTTTAGTTTCTCCACCATCTAATCTAGCCCAACCTATTAACGTAGCATCATAGTTCTCAGTAGACATACCCGAATTACTAAACATATGCTGAATCGAATTCGTATTTTCTACCAAAGAACTAATATCCCAACCCCCCAAATCTTGGTCAAAAGCTGTGGCTCTCTCAAAAGTATTATTGATATTACCTAAATTCTTGGTATCCCATCCGCTGATATCCTGGTTAAATGCAATAGCATCTCTAAACATATTTGCAAAACTTGTTGCTTCGCCTGTATCCCAATTTGAGATAGTACCGTTAAACGCAGTTGCTCCATCAAACATAGAACCGAAACGTTCTCCCATAGCTGTATTCCAGGAATTAAGATTTTGATTAAAACGAACATTCCTAAAGAACATAGATGAGAAATTCTTTACGTTGGCTACATTCCATGAATCTATATTTTCGTTAAAGTTTGAGCGGCTGAACAATGAAGTCATCATTTCAACAGTGCTCACATCCCAATTCCTCATGTTACCACCATTATCTACCAAAGCAGTAGTTTGTTCAAACATCCATCGCATACTGGTTACCAAACTAAGATCTGGGGCATCAATTGCATTGATTACCAAATTACTACAACGTGAAAAAGCACCTTCCATAGAAGTCCATTGTTGTACTCCCCATTGTTCAACGGATAAGATTTTCTCTTGGTTTTCAAAATTAAATCTAAAACTAATCCTGGGAAAATCTCCTATAATTTTTACAGTATAGATTCCAGCGGTTACATATTGGTGGGTTGCATCTCCTGTAAATCCAGTTTCCACCGTACCATCTCCCCAATCTACTGTATAATCATATCCACTCCCTGTAGTAGGTATGGTAATGGATTCATTAGCCGCAGTAGTTTGCCAGGTAGTGATAAAGAAATCTTCAGGGCAACCTTTTCCTGCATCGTTTATTGTCCAATTATATGGAGCACTAGTTAGGGTGTTTCTTGCAGTTTCTCCTAAACAATAAAAAGTACTAGCATCTAATTTCACCTCTGTCGGAATTCTTGTTTCTCCAGTTTCTAAGGTTGCCCAACCTATCAGCGTAGCGTCGTAATTTGTTTGAGACATTGCCGAACCTATAAGCATACCATCCATTGAATCCCTGCTTGTATTACTTATATCCCATGCTGCAAGATTTTGATCAAAAGTAGTTGCATTTAGGAACATAAAATCAAAATATTGCGCCAGAGCTACATTCCACATTCCAATAGGTTGATTGAAAGCTGTTGCTCCATCAAACATATTGGTTAGATCATTCGCTTTCTCAGTATTCCAGTTATTTAAAGGTTGATTAAATTCCGTATTATTTTTAAACATACTAGAAAAGTCCTCAACCTTACTTACATTCCAACCGTTGATGTTTTCGTTAAACGGTGTATCTTCAAATAGGCTGGATATCGTAGTTACGTTCTCTAGATTCCAAGTACCTATATTATTTTTTAAATCTTCAAGATTTGTACAATCCAAAAATGTTCTATATAAAGAAGTAACAAGAGTCAAATCCGGAGCGTCATCAGCATTTAATTTCAGATTAGTACATCCCCTAAAAGCATTTGCCATAGAAGTCCATGGTTGTACTCCCCATTGTTCAACGGATAAGATTTTTTCTTTGTCTCCCGAGTTATTGAAATAAATTCTCGGAAAATCACCAGTAATTTTTATAGTATAAGCCCTAGCATTCCTATAGGTATGTGATGGTGCTGTATCCGTGGTTACTGCTTCTGCCGTATTATCTCCCCATTCAATCACATAACGATAGGATTCTCCACTAAAAGTTGGTATCGTAATAGTTTCATTAGTCGTAGTAGTTTGCCAAGTGGTAATAAATTTCTCCTCTTCAGGACACCCTACTCCCAAATCAGAAATTCTCCAATTATAGTCATTTATTAACTGAAATCGCTCCACAAAAGCATCACAATATCGGGTAAGATCAATAGATACATATACATCACGAGGAATTCTGGTTTCTCCCGCATCCAATGTTGCCCATCCTTTTAATGTTTTATCATAATTTTCTGTAGAAAAATTATTAGTAGCCAAACTATTTGTTCCGATAAAAGATCTCATGGATACGGCTTCACTAATATCCCAACTCCCTAAATCCTGATCAAAATTAGGGCATACATAAAACATCCCATCAAAACTTCGTACGTTAGATACATCCCAATTTCCGATATCGTGATTAAAACCGGACTCGATAAACATCGAATTCATATCTTCTACATTTCCGGTGTCCCAGGCACCTATCACATTTTGTAAATCTTCAAAATTGGTGTTTTTTGCAAACATCCGTCGGGTAGTTGTTACTGCGCTAAGATTAGGAGTATCGGTGGCATTTAATTTAAGATTAGCACAACCATTAAAGGCTTGTGCCATAGACTGCCAGGCTATAGTACCCCATTGTTCTACAGTTAAAATTTTATTTTTATTTCCTCTATCATTGAAGAAAACTCTAGGAAAATCACCAATGATTCTTACTGTATAAGTTCCGGCATTAACATATTCATGCGTCGCATTTCCTGTAAATCCACTTTCAATAATACCATCTCCCCAATCTATTGCATAATTGTATCCACTACCTGTAGTTGGTATAGTAATCGATTCATTTGCAGTCGTAGTTTGCCACGTAGTGATAAAGGCATTTGTAAAATCACATCCAAAACCACCATCAGTAATTGACCAGTTATATGTTGATGATGTTAATAGATTTCTAGCTGATTCTCCCAAACAAAATTTTAGATTTCCAGCTCCAAAGGAAACATTTAAAGAAAGAGATTCTCCACTTTCCAACGTCGCCCAACCGATAAGTGTAGCATCATAATTTTGATCAGACATGCCCGTACCATTAGTAAAAATATCTGTAAAATCTGATACATTACTAATATCCCAGTCCCCTAATGATTGATCAAAAGACTTCGCATCAGCAAAAGTTTCTATTGCTGATTCTAGATTCGTAGTAACCCATTGATCCAAAGTATAATTAAAATCTTCACAAGCCTGAAACATATGATCAATACTCTTTACACTTCTAACATTCCAGGTATTGATATTCTCATTCATAAACGCATTACGAAACATACTGTTCATGGAGCTAATGGCACTTACATTCCAATTTCCTATATTTCCACCATTATCAATACAGGAACCATCTTCGAACATACTCTCCATGGAGGTTGCATCGCTAAGATCAGGAGCATCGGTTGCATTTATTTCTAAGGATCCACAACCCTTAAATGCACTTTCCATAGAGGTCCACTTGTTACTTCCCCATTGCTCGATCGTTTGAATTTTTCTACTATCTGCATTACCATTAAAACGAATCTGATTAAAATTACCAGAAATGCGAATAGTATATGTACCAGCGTTTGCATAGGTATGATAGGCTTCTTCCGTTTCATTAGTAATAATACCATCACCCCAGTCTACTGCAAAATCAAGTCCCGTATCTACAATAGGAAGTGCTATTTCTTCATTATTGCTAGCTATGCTCCAAGTGGTGATAAAGAAATCTGTTGCCGCGCATGTGGTACCTCCATCAGTAATAGTCCAATTGTAGGGTGCTGATGTTAGCGTGTTTTTTGGTTCTATTCCTAAACAAAAGGTACTCGAACCTGCATTAAAATCGATGTTTGAAGGAATGTCATCAACTCCATCATTTGAGACACCACTAGAATCTGTTGCCCAACCAATCAATGTAGCATCATAATTTTCTGTAGAAAGTGAAGTGTTCGAAAACATGTTATTCATAGATGTGACCTTACCCAGATCCCAATCGCCTAAGTTTTGATCAAACTGTCTATTTAGCTGAAACATAATTCCCATCCTTATAGTTCCGGTAACACGTTCTCCAATATTCCAATTAGAAATATCCTGATTGAATGCACTTTGAGAAAACATGCCCAAAAAACTGGTAACACTACCTACATCCCAAGTATCTAGATTTCCATTAAAAGAATTAGTAGCAAAAAAGGCAAAACCCATATTGGTAATGTTTGAAACATCCCAATATGAAAAATCTTCGTTACTTAATGACCTGCATACTCTAAAGGCATTTCTTAAACTAGTTACATTAGAAAGATCTGGAGCATCTGTAGCTGGTATTCTTAGGTTATTACAATCATTAAATGCATTCTCCATGCTTGTCCAGGCAATGTTTCCCCACTGTTCAACAGTACGTATTTTATCAGCATCTGCATTATTGTTAAAATATATTCTAGGGAAATCACCACTAATCTTTATGGTCTGTGTTCCTGCAGTCGTATATTCATGAGTGGCATCTCCGGTACGACTGGTTTCGATTGTGCCATCTCCCCAATCTACCGTATAGTTATATCCAGAACCGATAGTAGGGATCGTTATCCTTTCATTGGCAGTAGTGGTTTGCCAGGTGGTAATAAATTCGTTTTGCGCGTTTGATAAGTTCACAAAACTGACCATAAAAAATAGTGCAATGTAAAAGTGCTTCATAAGGGGTATGTTATTGTTATACTAGATTTTGAGCGTGATTTTTGATCAAATACGAGCAACTTGAGTTGTTCGATTCTTATAAAAATCGTGGGCAAAATTAAGATTATTTTAAGAAAAGTATTGATTATAAGGGGTTGCAAAAGGGTTGCAATCTACCCATCGTAGCGTTAAAAGTGTTTAATAAGCGTACAAAAACCTTGTTATACTGATGGAAGTAAATAATACTATATCACCCTTCGACAGGCTCAAGGTTCGTATATTATATTTTGGTTTTTTTAATAAACGCTATAATATCTTCTTTGGAGTCTACCCCTATTTTTTTGCGGATACGTGAGCGGGAAGATTTTATGGCCGAAACCGTAGTACTTTGAAGTTTGCTTATCTCGGTAGAATTGAGTCCCAAAGTCATCAAACTCAGTAATTCTTTTTCTTTTTCTTTTAATTGTGGGAAGTGCTTATCCAAAATCACTTTAAAATCTCGACTTACTTTATTGAGATAGGATTGCAAATCAGTGGTTATTTTTTTGGTAGCTTTTTCTGAAAGTAACGAAGCAGATAGTGAATGTAATGCCTTAACACGTTCTTTTTCATTCTCAAGCCGAATAATTTCGCGAATATCACCCAAGGTCTTGTTGAGTACTTCTTGACGTATTGAACTATCAACCACTACTTTTTTAAGTTCTTTTTCCTGAGTTATCAGAGCAAGCTCGGCTTTCACTTTCTCTAGCTGTTCTTGTTCTAGCTTATTTTTCGATAAGGCGATGCGATGCTTTGCATTTTTACGAGTTAACCAAAAAATAATACCTCCTAAAACAAGTGCTATAGCCAATAAGATAAGATACAATCGTTTTTTGGCAGTTTCACTTTCTAAACGTAATTGATCGGCTTGTTTTTCTTTTTCAAATTTATAATTGAGTTCCAATTCTGTGATGCGTTTAACCTTTTCTGTATCATTGATCGAATCATTATACACTTTGTAAATTTTGTAATCTTCTAATGCTTGTTGATACTCTTTCCGCGTTTCATTAAGATTGCTTCTGCTATAATATTGCTTGAGTAATAACTCTTTATTTTTTAGCTTTTTAGCGACTGTTATAGCACTATCCAAATAAGGTAGTGCTCTATCATATTCGTTAAGTGCATTATACAATACGGCAACATTTAGGTAACTTACACTTAATTCACTTTGATCCTTTATATTCTTTGAAATCCCTACATTTTCTTTATAAATCGCAATAGCCTTATCAAACTCTTTATTACTATAATAAATGGCAGCTAAACCACCATTGGCCTTAGCTATTCTGGATTTAGAACAAGGCAAGGCTTTTACTTTTGAAATATGAATAAGACTAGAATCATTTTGTTTATTGAGATAGTAAGTAACTGCTAACATATGATGTGATAAAGCAAGCTCTTCCACATCGGCTAACTTATTTTTAATTGTAATCGCACTTTTAAAATATTGTTTAGATTTTTTGAAATCTTTCTGGCGTCTGTAGAACATTCCCAAATTATGCAACGTCAACCCAATGGTAACAGAGTCCTGAATGATCTCACTTATACCAAGTGCTTTTAAATAGTTGGTCAGCGCATTTTCTGGATTACTTTGTTTGCTGTCTAATATGCCTAAATAATTTAATGCCTGTGCTTCGCTTTTTTGATAATACTCATTTTTATCTTGTTCTTTTAAAAATGCAAATACCTCGTTAAGGATTATCCTCGAGGTATCTACATCAAATCGGTGCATTTGTTTTACCAATTCGATTTGATAACCAATTCGAGCAGAATCGGTAGTTGCTTTTTCGATTTTATCCTTCAAAACATTTGCGATACTATCGTGAGATTGCGAATACATCGAAAAGGATAGTAAAAAGGCACTTATATATACGAAAGTTATTTTCAACAAATAATTTTTTGGGAATTAGCTGGTCTTTTCCCAAAAATACATCATATTATCTTTTCAACCATAATGATTTTTTTACAACGCTTATATCAAAATCAATACCCACTCAAATAATTAAGCGGGTATCGTATACATTTCGGTTCCCAACCTCTGTAATCGCGAACAAAATGGATAGCCTTATTACTCGATCACCATTTTCTTAGTATTTATTCTTCTGCTCCCTACATATATTGTATAGAAATACGTTCCTTTTGCCAACCCATCACTATTGATATTCAATTCGCCATCTCCTGTTTGTTTGATCGCAACTGTGGATCCCCCGGCGGGGATGATGATGAGTATTAAGGATTCTGAAACGTATTTTTAAAAATTAAAAGACCTATCGCTTTTTGTTGGGGTATTGTCTTATGATGAGAATTTTGTTTCAAAATTAGCGTAAAAAGACTTGTTTTTTAACTCAGTTCTTTGTTGGGCACAGTACTTATTGGTCTATTTGACGTAATATTTCCATTTTCATTGCTTCAGTTGTACTTGGTTTGTCAAGTAATTCTATTTTTTTTTCGATAATTTTCCTTTCTCGATGTCTATCCCAAAGATTTGCAAAAAGCATAATTATAAAAATACTAACCATTAAAATTGGAATCAAAATTTCATCCGTACCTGATGATACTTCAAGTTGTTTGCTAGCAAAATTATAGCCTACTAACCAATCAAAACTTATACCTCCAACCAATACTGGAAATAATATTATTTTAATTCGTCCCAAATTTGGTCGTCTACTGAAAAATGCGACGATACTATTCAACATAATATTCGTATAAGAAATAGTTCAACATATCAATTAATTCTGCTTTTTCGTTTTTGTCAAGTCTTTGACTATTTAATTCTTCCAATATTACTTCTACCTGCCTTCTTGGGTTATCTGCAAAATATTCTCCCTTAGAAAAGTATTTTCTGAAAAGTCTTTCAAACCTTTTTTGGTAATATATCCCTCTCTTTTCATTTTCTTTATATATTTTATGAACCATATATTCCGCTTCTGTCTGTCTGTCCTTTTCTGTAGAAATCATTTTAAAGCCAATAAATAATAAAGAAATTTGGATTGCTATCGTGAAAAATAAAAACTGGTAACCAAGATAAAAGAATATGAGCCAAAGAAGACAGCTCAGCATAAGCATTATTATTCCCAATTCATTCACTAAGAATTGAGTCTTTTTTTTCTCACTTAAAAAAAAGAGTAATGCATCTTTAGAATTTCTGATTTTCATTTTTTCCATATTGTGTCCAACAAGTGTATAAAGGATATATATTCTTTACTTTCCATTTATAAATACATACTTAAATCACCTCTCTCTTCCCAAAAATCAACAATTCTTCTCAATTATTTTTACGGGTTTCCATAGTTGCCAAATATTTTTGAGAAAAAATGAGCTAGTTTCAAAAAACGATCCAGAACGTTTTAAGGGCTATATGAGTCAATATTTTAGAAAACAATATGCCTCCCGAGCATAGAAATCATCATCCTGTATATTACAATCACAATCCAGGACTTAATGTAAAGGTCCCGGGATTTTTTTCTTCATTTTGGTCCTTAAAATAGTGTCTTTGTAACCTTCTGTAGGCTCCACAGCATATGTGAGTACCTTCCCGTAGGGTACAACCGCTTTCCCGGAGCTCGCTATACGTTTCCCGTATCAATTATTTGGTCTCCCAGCATCTTAAAAGTGCCCCACAGCACTTGCAAGCACCTTCCCGGAGCATTCAAAGTCGTTCCCGGAGCCCGGGAAGCCTATGTACTGCCCCAGAAATTACCTGGCAACCTCCCAGGGAGGTATTATACCTCCCGGGACGGGTATGTAAGGTTACGGGAAGGCTTGATCAATTGCTGTGGAGAGGTAATTTGGTTACGGGGCGCCATGGTATGGGGAATGCAATGAGATATAGGAATACAATATTTATTAATCTCGTATTGGGAACACCGTTCATTATGCTTTAATAATATATTTAACACAACAATAACAGTATCAACAACCCGAGTTTCAAAAAATGAAACTGGGGCTTAGTATTATTGTAAAACAAAATATAACAATTAAGTTTTCAGTCAAAATAACTAAAGCTTAATCTGGCTATTAACTAGTCTTTTATATTTTTATAACTTAAAACCTATTCCGTGGCGAGCCAAGATTTAAACTTCAATATATTTAATATCATTATTCTCATTGGGATTTTTCAAGGGCCGGTTTTTGGTCTCATTGTATTTTTAAATCGAAACTTTAGATTTAAGGCAAACTTCTTTCTAGTGTTTACGGCATTAGCACTTTCACTTAATAACTTTCAATATTGGTTGATTGATGTTGAATTGGTAGAAAAACTATTCTTTCATGTTCCTTTTGAATTTCTAATAATGCCAATGTTTTACATTTTTGTAGATAAATATTTGCAACTAGAATCTTCGAAGAAGATACTTAGTTTCATTTTTCTACCTTTTATATTGAGTTTTTTATTCAGAGCAATAATAACTTTCAATTTAATTACATTAACCGATGTCTCTATACATCTTCTACTTACCGTCGAAGAATATGTATCCCTTGTTTTTTCTATTGTAATGATTGCTATTATTCTGTTAGAAATCCATAAATATGAAAAATCAAAGTCTAGTTATGATTTATTAAAGATAAAAGCAAAAACCAAATGGTTAAAACAAGCTTTGATTATAGGTATAATAGTATGTGTTTCATGGGTATTTGTAATCAAAGATGATATAGCTAGATTCGAAGACGATCTAAGTACATATTATCCATTATGGATTATTATTTCTCTTTTGGTATACTGGATAGTATATAAGGGAATTATTGAAACACAAATATTTAATCAAAGATTAGATATAAGAAATGATATTATTAAAACAGTTCCTTCCGAGTTAAAAGTATCTCAAGTCCCAGATGATCTTTTTGTTGAAGTTAAAAACTCAATTATAAATAATAAGTTATACCTCAATCCTAATTTGAATTTAGATTTTGTGGCTAAAAAAGTTGATGTAAGTACAAGTCATTTGTCTAAAATTATTAATAAAAATGCCAATCAAAGCTTTACAGATTTCATAAATCAGTTAAGAGTAGAAAATGCAAAAACAATACTTCTTAATCCGGAATATAAAAACTATACAATTGAAGCGATAGGTTACGAATCGGGCTTCAATTCTAAATCTAACTTCTATATGGCCTTTAAAAAAGAAACTCAAAAAACACCATCAGCCTTTCGCTCTAGCCATAAATAAGTTTGTCCAATATTTTGTTTTGAACAATATTCTGGACATTGTATCATAGTGTTGTTTTTATGTTTGTGTTGGACTAGTAAAACAGATTAAGTAATAAAGAAAAAATCACAAATCATTATGAAACATTACTTTAAAGGCTATACCCTAACAACACTAACTATGGTATTTTTGACAATTTTTACAGGATGTCAAGAAGAAGAATTGTTACTAGAAGAAACCGAACAAGTAACCGAAACAGTCACCCCCCAAAACTCGATTTTTCATAAAAAAGGTTTTGTTTCCAAAGAAGAGATTCCTGATATCATGTCAAATTTGAAGAGTAAAATGCCAACAAAAAGTGTGCATAGTATAAACAAAATTAAAGATAACGGGGTCTCTATTTATATTGATAAAATAAAGCATCTTTCTATCAAGGGGCAACATACCAATTATACCTTCCCGGTATCGGTAGAAGGATCATTACCTAATGAGTTATTCATGCTATCGATTGATCAAAATATCGATGGAAGCATTGAAGAACCCATTATGATA